>NZ_JAHLQD010000008.1:0-700649 GCF_018918225.1 Roseburia sp. MSJ-14 | reverse complement strand
TGTTCAGAAGATAAGGCAACAAATATGATTGCATGGTGTGAAAATTTAAAGAGTATTAAAGTAGCCCCGAATTTTAAAGTAAGTTTTGATTTGGGAAAAAATGATAACTTTGTATGGAAGGATGAAAATGGTAAAATATGTACAAGTACGGTGAAGAATCTGCCTGTTTCGATGCTGTATACAAGGTATGAGAAAACGTCAAATGAAGAACTCGCATCCGGTAAGAAGTATGGCGGGTATACCTTTGTAAAAGGAAAAGATGGAAAAACCCGTTGCTATGATGCCAATAGAAGTTTAGTAACAAATGAATTTAAGTTTGATGGAGATTATACTTATTATTTTCAGGCAGATGGAACAGCAATGACAGACCGGCTGACTTATCACCCGGATGGGGAACATATTATTTATTTTGACACAGAAGGGCATGAGGTATTCAATCGTTTCCAGTATTGTCCAAGTGTAGGATATACCTGCTATTTTGATTCACAGGGTTATATTTATAAAGACCAGATTACTTTTTTGGGAGACAAAGTTTATTACTTAAATGGGAACGGAAAATTGGAGTGTGAGGGATGGTTTCAGTTTGCAAACGGTGTAGACTTTGGCTGGGCAAACAGTGACGGAACACTTAGAACAAATGGATTTTCATATGACCCATATGGAAGAGTGGTCTTTTATCATTGGAACGGAATGGTAGCCAGAGGGTTAATTACAGATGGGGTATATTATTACAGTATGGATATGACAGATGGACATTATCTGGGGCAGTTCCCGGTAAATTAGAAATCTGTGTATGTTACTACAAAAAGCGTGAATGATAATACCCGGAGAATTGTAATACAACTATATTGACGGCAGACAACTGTCAGAGTATAATAAAGGCAATAAAAAGTTGAGAAGGAAAGAGGTAGAAGAATGAAAAGTGATAATGTAAAAAAAGGAATGCAACAGGCACCACATCGTTCTTTGTTTAATGCATTAGGATTTACAAAAGAAGAAATGGAAAAGCCATTGGTTGGTATTGTAAGTTCTTACAACGAAATTGTACCGGGACATATGAATCTGGATAAGATTGTGAATGCAGTAAAAATGGGAGTTGCAGAAGCAGGTGGTGTGCCGGTAGTATTTCCGGCTATTGCAGTCTGTGATGGAATTGCCATGGGACATGAAGGAATGAAGTATTCCTTAGTAACAAGAGATTTGATTGCAGATTCTACCGAATGTATGGCACTGGCGCATCAGTTTGATGCATTAGTCATGGTACCAAACTGTGATAAAAACGTACCGGGGCTTTTGATGGCAGCAGCAAGAATCAATGTCCCTACCGTATTTGTATCCGGTGGACCGATGCTTGCAGGTCATGTAAAGGGACATAAGACCAGCTTGTCTTCCATGTTTGAAGCAGTTGGAGCATATGCCGCAGGAAAACTGACAGAAGAAGAAGTCTGTGAATATGAAGAAAAGACATGTCCAACTTGTGGTTCCTGTTCCGGTATGTATACAGCAAACTCTATGAACTGTCTGACAGAGGCACTTGGTATGGGACTTGGCGGAAACGGAACCATTCCGGCAGTATATTCTGATAGACTTCGTCTTGCAAAACATGCAGGAATGGCAGTTATGGATATGTATGCAAAGAATATCCGTCCAAGAGATATTATGACCAAGGATGCTATCTTAAACGCATTAACTGTTGACATGGCATTGGGATGTTCTACCAACAGTATGTTGCATTTACCGGCAATCGCACATGAAGTAGGATTCGATTTTGATATTGCATTTGCAAATGAAATCAGTGAGAAAACACCAAACCTGTGCCATCTTGCACCGGCAGGTCCAACTTACATGGAAGACCTGAACGAAGCAGGTGGTGTATATGCCGTAATGAATGAATTAGCAGAAAAAGGATTGCTTCACTTAGATTGTATGACTGTAACCGGAAAAACAGTAGGTGAAAATATCAAAGGAGCAGTAAATAAGAACCCTGAGGTTATTCGTCCATTAGATAATCCATATAGCCAGACCGGTGGACTTGCAGTATTAAAAGGAAATCTTGCACCGGACGGAAGTGTTGTAAAACGTTCTGCGGTTGCACCTGAAATGATGGTACACGAAGGACCGGCAAGAGTATTTGATTGTGAAGAAGATGCGATTGCAGCAATCAAAGGTGGTAAGATTGTAGAAGGTGATGTAGTAGTAATTCGTTATGAAGGACCTAAGGGGGGACCGGGAATGAGAGAAATGTTAAATCCTACTTCAGCGATTGCAGGAATGGGACTTGGTTCTACGGTAGCATTAATTACTGACGGACGTTTCTCGGGTGCAAGCCGTGGTGCATCTATCGGACATGTATCTCCGGAAGCAGCAGTAGGAGGAACGATTGCATTAGTAGAAGAAGGAGATATCATTAAAATTAACATTCCGGAAATGACATTGGAATTAGCTGTTTCAAATGAAGAACTAGAAGCAAGAAGAGCAAAATGGCAGCCAAGAGAGCCGAAGGTAACAACCGGATATCTGGCTCGTTATGCAGGTCTTGTTACTTCAGGAGCAAAAGGAGCTGTATTGAACAAAGCACAGTAAAACTGTTAATATCTTGTTAAGAAACGAAAGGATTGATTGACACACATGGTTCCTTAGCATATCATGGATTTGTAATAAATTTATGGTAAAGGAGCAGTATAACAGCAGATGGACGATAGTGACAGTGATAATTCAAATACCGCTACATATTATCGAAAAAGGACATATTCATATTCCTTCTATCAGGATTATGGGTATGTCTTTTTGCGTCTAAAAAGATTATTAAGATGATAACAACAGAGAAAGAGTAGATGGATACGATAATAAAAAGTGGCTTTGGAGGATAAAATGATAGGACAGATATTATTACAAATAATTTTAATTGGATTAAACGCAGTATTTGCTTGTGCAGAAATTGCCGTGATTTCTATGAATGATACCAGGTTAGAACAGTTAAGCACCCAAGGAAACAAGCGGGCAATAAGGCTTTCCAAACTTACCAGTCAGCCGGCAAAGTTTTTAGCAACCATACAGGTGGCAATTACATTGTCTGGATTTTTAGGTAGTGCCTTTGCAGCAGATAATTTTTCAGAAAGTCTGACATTATGGTTTGTAGGAATTGGAGTGCCTATTCCGAAAAAGACGTTGGATACAATATCCGTAGTTTTGATAACCATAATTCTTTCTTATTTTACATTGATATTTGGAGAATTGGTACCAAAACGTCTTGCAATGAAAAAGACAGAGCAACTTGCACTTGGAATGGCAAATCTCATTTCTGTGTTAGCACAACTATCTGCGCCCATTGTATGGGTGTTGACGGTATCTACAAATGGAATATTGCGACTTTGTGGAATTGATCCGTCAGCAGAAGAAGATGAGGTCAGTGAAGAGGAAATCCGTATGATGGTAGATGCGGGAAGCCGAAAAGGAATCATTGATTATGAAGAAAAGGAATTTATTCAAAATGTATTTGAGTTTGATGATTTAGCAGTAGGAGAATTTGCCACACACAGAAAGGACATTGTTATTTTATGGAAAGAAGAAAACATGGAGCAGTGGGAAAAACTGATTCATGAAAGTCGACATACCAGATATCCTGTATGTGGTGAATCTGTGGATAATGTGGTGGGAATTTTAAATGTAAAGGATTATTTTCGTTTAAAAGATAAAAGTCGTGAAAGTGTTATGAAAGATGCAGTACAGTTACCATTTTTTGTCCCCGAGGGAATTCGGGCAGATGTATTGTTTCGACAAATGAAGGAATCCAGAAATCATTTTGCTGTTGTATTAGATGAATATGGTGGAACAGAAGGAATTGTTACTATCAATGACCTGTTAGAACAGTTGGTAGGCGATTTAGAAGACGAAGATTCCCCAAAAGAAAAGCAAGAAGGAATGGAGCAGATAGATAATACTAACTGGAAAATTTATGGAAACCTACCATTAAATGAAGTGGCTGAGATGTTGGAGATTGCATTACCGGTTGAAAAATATGATACTTTTAGTGGATATGTTTTTGCTACCTATGGTTCTATTCCAAGAGATGGAAGTAAAATAGAGGTAGAAACAGATAAAGTCCGGATTTCGGTAACCAAGATATATGAACATCAGGTAGAAGAAGCTTTGATACATATGATATAATGTACGCGAAGGCAAAAGTGAGCATAGATTGAAGATGTTTGAGGATACTTGTATCAGCAAACATCTTCAATCTATGTGAACGCGCCCGCGAGCCAGCAAAACCGCAGGTTTTTCTGGCTTTTGCCGGAGCTGATTTTGCACATGATATAATGAGTGCAAGTGAGTCAACATGCTTGCATAATTGACGAACGACGAATGTTGGTCATGAAGCTTTGCTTCATGATATAATGAATACAAGTGAGAGGAAACAAAAATGTTAAGAATCGGATGTCATTTATCTTCTTCCAAGGGCTATCTTGCTATGGGGAAAGAAGCAGTCAAAATAGGAGCAAATACCTTTCAGTTTTTTACCAGGAATCCCAGAGGAGGAAAAGCGAAGGCGTTAAATGTAGCGGATATAGAATCTTATCTTGCTTTTGCAGCAGAAAATGAAATCAAACAGATTTTAGCTCATGCACCCTATACCATGAATGCCTGTGCAAAGGATGCAGACTTGCGGGAATTTGTCTATGAAACCATGTGTGATGATTTAAGCAGGTTGGAGTATTTACCAAATGGAATGTATAACTTCCATCCGGGAAGTCATGTGAAACAGGGCGTGGAAGTGGGAATTGATTATATTGCGCAAATGTTGAACCGTATAAATGAAAAACAATATAAGACTACCATTCTCTTAGAAACCATGGCAGGAAAAGGAACGGAAGTAGGAAGAAGTTTTGAAGAACTTGCATCCATTATAGAAAAAGTAGAGGATACCGGTCATTTGGGCGTTTGCTTGGATACTTGCCATGTGTTTGATGCAGGGTATGATATTGTAAATGACTTAGAAGGAGTATTAGAACAATTTGATAAGGTGATAGGAATTGAGCGGCTAAAAGCAATTCATTTAAATGATAGCAAAAATGAATTAGGAAGTCACAAAGACCGACATGAAAAGATAGGAGAAGGGCAAATCGGATTTTCGGCATTTGAAAAAATAGTAAATCATCCGAAATTACGAAAACTTCCGTTTTTCTTAGAAACACCAAATGAATTAGAAGGATATGCAAAAGAAATTGAAACGTTAAGAAAATGTTATCATGAGCCGATATAAAAGAAGTAATCCAAAATATAGAATAAAAAGGGGATGGGTGAATGAGACATATTAGTCGGACAGCTATGAATGCAGCAAAAATTGTCGGTCAGAGAAGTTTGCAGAGTGCACGAAGAAAAGCTGCTTTAATAGGAAGCTCTAGAACAAGTAGTACACGATTGAGCAGTACAAAAAGCAATAGTACCACCAAAAGTACAGGCGTTAATCGAAATAGTATTTTAGGAAATAGTTCATTCCTTTCTAAATATCAATCAGGTACCACGAATACTGCGTTAGAAAAAAGCTATTATACAGATATGGGAGAATCGGCTGCAAGTATTCAAGATCGCGTAATAGCATTTTTAAAGCGTGGAGAGAATACGTTGTTCGGAACGGAAACAAGTAAAGCCGAAGAGAGTAAGACAGAAGAGAGTAAAACAGAAGAGAGTAAAACTGAGGAAAGCAAGACAGAGGAAAGTACAGGCGATACTTCTCAAGTTTCTGCGGAAACACAAAAAAATAAAATTGTGAAACAGATTCAAGGATTTGTGGATGATTACAATACGATGCGAAACAGCATGGAAAAGCTTGGAGGACAGGTACGTCAAGTTTATATTCAACAATTAGACAGGCAGGTTACCAAGAATGCGAAAGCCTTAGAAGAGATTGGAATTACACAGAATAAAGATGGAACCCTTAGTGTAAAGAGTTCCACATTAAGAGAAGCAGACTTAGAGAAAATAAAATCACTCTTCGGAACAGCGGACTCTTTTGCAAATAAGGTAAGTGACATTAGTAACGGTGTGGAGAAAAATGCAAGAGATAATTTGTATGAATTAAAATTCCGCAGTTATAGTTCCGGCTATAGTAAGACCGGTAGCTATTCAGAAAGTTACAAGAGTACAACCGGAAGACGTTATAATGTAAGCAGATAGTGAAACTGAGAAATACGTTGGTATTTATTTGCGTATTTCTCAGTTTTTATAATAGGACAAGGAATAGGAACAAAAATGATAAAGGAAAATTATAGAGAATATTTAAAATATGTACGAGAATACCTAACAGAACATCATGGGATAAATTCTCCCAATCCTTTGCATCCGTTTCGCTCCAGATACCATCACACCATTCGGGTGTTACATTGGTGTTTTCGATTGAAAGAAGATGCCGGAGAAAATGTAGATTTAGAAGCATTATATACCGCTGCTATTTTTCATGACATAGGATATGCAGAGTGTGATAATGAAAATCATGCAGAGCATAGTTATCATGCATTTTTAGAATATGCCAAAAAACAAAACATGGATACTGTATTTACCAATAAAGTAGCAGATATGATACGAAAACATTCTAATAAGGAATTGTTAAAGAAACCTGAAACATCCAAAGAGTTGATTCTACTTATGGAGGCAGATTTATTAGATGAGGAAGGAGCAATGGGAATTGTATGGGATTGCATGACATTAGGAAATGCTCATGCAAATAGTTATGGAAATGCTTATACCCATATTATGGAAAGTTCCAATAAGCCGGAGCCAAATCCGATGGTAACTCCAAGAGCAAGCCAAATCTGGGAGCATAAAAAGAAAATTGCTGCCGAATTTGCAGAAGAACTGAAGGAAGACTTAATGATAGGCAGCAAGTATTTTGATATTTGATAGGTTATTGAGAAAAAATATTGACAACCGCCTTTCCCTAAAGTAGAATGGGAAAAGCGGTTCTTTTACGCTAAGATAAAAATATAATTGCAGAAGGTGCCTGTATTCTCCACAGGATAATAGGGAAATGGGTGAAAATCCCATACGGTCCCGCCGCTGTATAAGTGGAGTCTTATCTTAATGCATGCGCATAACCACTGGGAAACCGGGAAGGAAGATAAGGCGAAGAAACTTGAGTCAGAAGACCTGCCTTTTGTAAAGGAATGCATGAAGTTACGAGAGATGACTGGCTGCAGAGAACTGATTACTATGGAATTCTGTGATGTTTGGAAGAAAATAGATAATCGGTTATTTGAAGTATCAGTTTACTGCGTGGGAAAGCAGAAATGTGATACTTTTTTTATGACAAAACAACGGAATGCCCGAAGGGACGGAAAGGAGAAATTTATGACAAAACATCAGAAGAAACTAATTGTGTTAAGCATTGCATTTGCAGCAGCATTTGGAATTGTACCACAGGTAAATGCTATGCATATCATGGAGGGATATCTGCCACTTGGATTTTGTATCGGATGGGGTGTAATTTGTATTCCATTCTTACTAAGCGGATTTTTTTCCATTCAGAAGAAATTAAAGGCTAATCGAAAGAATATTACACTTCTTGCAATGGCAGGAGCATTTGTATTTGTAATCTCATCCTTAAAGATTCCATCTGTAACAGGAAGTTGTTCCCATATGACAGGAACAGGATTAGGTGCCATTTTATTTGGACCAAGTGCGGTGAGTGTCCTTGGAATTATTGTGTTGATTTTCCAGGCAATTTTATTAGCACATGGCGGATTAACTACTTTAGGAGCAAATACATTTTCCATGGCAATTGCAGGACCATTTGTTTCCTACGGAATTTTTGTATTATTAAAGAAATTAAAAGTAAATCGAAGAGTCAGCGTATTTTTAGCAGCAATGTTAGGAGATTTATTTACATATTGTGTAACCAGTGTACAGCTTGCATTGGCATATCCTTCTTCCGAAGGCGGAGTTGCAGCATCAGCAGTGAAGTTCCTTGGCGTATTTGCACCAACACAGCTTCCATTGGCAATCATTGAAGGATTCTTAACTGTAATTATTATGATTACTTTGGAAAATTACGCACAGAAAGAATTAAAAGATACCAAATATTTAGAGGAGGCATAGAAGGCATGAAAAAGAAAGATAAAAAGTTAATAGCAGCAATTTTAATTGTTGTACTTTTGATGATTGTAATACCATTATTTGCCTTAAAAGGTGCAGAATTTGGTGGATCAGATGATGCAGGAAGTCAGGTAGTAGAAGAAATCAGTGGTGATTATGAACCATGGTTTACTCCGGTTTTAGAAACTCTTATTGACGGCGAATTACCGGGAGAAGTAGAAAGTCTTATGTTCTGCGTTCAGACCGGAATCGGTGTAGGAATTATTGCATTTCTTATGGGACGTTTTGTAGAACGTAAGAAATGGGAAGATAAGAAACAGGAAAACTAAGAGGAATGAATATGGAAGGGCAGAAACACAGACACAAACACAGACATCATTCCCACGGCGTGCAAACCATGGACTTTTATGCATATCAGTCAGGATTGCGTCAATGGAATGGAAGTTATAAAGTTTTATCTGCCCTTTTGATTCTTATATTATGTATCGGGCTAAATGATATCTGGGTATCCTTAACAGTAATTGTTACAGTAGGGATGTTAAACGTAATTGGAAATCGGGTTCCGTTCCGTCAATATGTGGAACTGATGAAGATTCCAATTGCGTTTTTGGTACTCGGATGTGTCGCTATTGCATTTGGAATATCTACAAAACCGGTGGGCGAATATCGTGTTTATTTAAAATGGTTCTATTTCTATATGACGAAGGCAGATATATGGAAAGCAATAGAATTATTTTTTAAGGCATTAGGTGCAGTAGGAGCTATGTATTTTATGGCATTGTCTACCCCGGCAGGGGAATTGATTAATGTACTGCGCAAGGCTCATGTGCCGAAACTTATTGTGGAATTGATGAATATGATATATCGTTTTATTTTTATTTTGACAGATGTGCAAGGCAGAATGAAGCGGTCAGCAGTTTCAAGATTAGGCTATATTGACTTTAAAACCGCTTGTGGCTCTTTTGGAAAAATTGCAGGAAACCTGTTTATTTTATCACTGAAAAAGGCAGATACTTATTATGATGCAATGATTTCAAGAGGATATGACGGAGAAATCAGATTTCTGGAAGAAGAAAAAAAGGTAACATTTGTACAAATTGCAGGAATGGCAGCATATCTGATAGCATTAGTTTTGATTTGGTATATAGGAAGATAAAGGCGGAAAAATGGCAGAAGAGATTATAAAAATAGAAAATTTGGCATATGCATATCAGACGGGAACACATGCATTGGCACATATTGATATGACTGTAAGAGAAGGCGAAAAAATTGCAGTAATGGGTTCTAATGGTGCCGGAAAATCCACGTTTTTTTTGAATCTGAACGGTGTGTTACAGCCGGACGAAGGAACGATTGCATATCGCGGAAAAGCAATTGGAAAAAAGGATTTAAACGAATTGCGAAAAAATGTAGGATTTGTTTTTCAGGATGCAGACAGTCAGATGATTGCATCAGATGTACAAGGGGAAATATCCTTTGGACCAATGAATCTGAAGTTACCACGAGAAGAAGTAAAAAAGCGGGTAGACGAAGCAATAGAATACATGAATCTGAACGAATACAGAAACCGTCCCCCTCACTATTTAAGCGGTGGTGAGAAAAAGCGTGTCAGTATTGCAGATATTATAGCGATGAAGTCAGAAGTAGTATTGTTTGATGAACCAACGGCTGCATTGGACCCACTAAGTGCAGAGATGTTAGAAGAAGTACTGGCAAAAATGTCAGCAGAGGGAAAAACATTGCTAATCTCTACCCATGATGTAGATTTTGCTTATCGTTGGGCAGAGCGAATTGTAGTATTTTGCGGTGGAAAGATTATTGCTGACGGAACACCGTTAGAGATTTTTCAAAACAAAGAAGTGTTAAAACAGGCACACCTGAAAAAACCGGCAATGTTTACCGTATATGAGACTTTGGTAGAAAAGGGATTGGTAGAGGACGGAAGCTATCCCAGAGTGCCGGAAGAATTAAAAGGCGTACTGAAATAAAAGAAAATAAAATAATAGGTTACGGATTTCCGCTTTTTTATATTTGTGGTATACTAAAAAAGCAGAGATTTTTGAACGTATACTGCGATACATTATCTTATGATATAAGTAAAAAGTGGAAGGAATGAAAAACGTGACCAAAAGTATGACAGAGGGCAATCCGCTAAAACTGATGTTACAGTTTGCGTTGCCTCTTTTTATTGGAAATTTATTACAACAAACATATAACATTATTGACGCAGCTATTGTAGGAAGATTCTTAGGGCAGGATGCATTGGCAAGTGTGGGAGCTTCCAGTAGTGTGCAGTTTTTGGTATTAGGATTTTGCATCGGCATATGTTGTGGCTTTGCAGTTCCGGTGGCAAAATGGTTTGGTGCGAGAGATTATGATCGAATGCGAAATTATATTTTTCAGGCAATGATATTAACGGTTGGAATTGCAGTTGTTTTGACAGCTGTTTGTGCAATACTGTGTCCTCAGATTTTACATTTACTGTCTACCCCGGAAGATATATATGACGGAGCATACCAGTATTTGTTAGTTATTTTCTTGGGAATTCCGGCAACACTTTTATATAATTTTCTGGCAGGAATCTTACGAAGTGTAGGAGACAGTAAGACCCCGTTTTTATTTCTTGCGTGTTCTACGGTATTAAATATTTTTTTAGACTTATTGTGCATTATTGTATTGCATTGGGGGTGTGCAGGAGCAGCAATTGCAACCATTACGGCACAGGCAGTAAGTGGAATCTTATGTTTGATTTTTATACATAAACGCTTTGAAATTCTGCATTTGGGAAAAGAAGACCGCAAAATGAGCGGAGCAGTTACGAAGGATTTAATTGTTATGGGGATACCTATGGGATTGCAGTATTCCATTACGGCAATCGGAAGTATGGTGATGCAGTCAGCCAATAATTCTTTGGGAAGTGTGTACGTTTCCGGATTTACAGCAGGTATGCGAATCAAACAGTTCTTCATGTGTCCGTTTGATGCGGTAGCAACAGCAGTATCTGTATTCTGTGGACAGAATCTGGGTGCAGGAAAAATAGAACGAATCAAGAAGGGAATCCGCCAGGGAGTAATGGTAGGAGTTACCTATGGACTGATTGCAGGAATTATTTTGATTTTCGCAGGTAGAACATTATCCCTTATTTTCGTAAAATCAAGCGCAACGGCAGTATTAGACGCTTCAGCAAAATATTTACGTTGCATGGGATATTTCTTCTGGAGCCTTGGAATTTTAAATGTTTGTCGAATGACAACACAGGGACTTGGATTTTCAGGAAGAGCTATTTTTTCCGGAATGACTGAGATGGTAGCGCGAATATTTGTAAGTATGGTCTTTGTATCAACTTATGGATTTACAGCAATTTGTTTTGCGGACCAGACAGCATGGATATCTGCATGTTTCTATATTGTTCCGGTTTGTATTTCTTGTGTAAAGAGAGTATCTAAAACAGTAAAATGATATAGAGTGGTAGTAGCTATTAGTTTGCTCATAATGGGTATTGCCATAAGCAAAAAGAATGATAGGTATAAAAAAGGAGAATAAAAACACACTTTAACGCTTTAATGTTGTTGCGCTTTACAGAATTTTTGATAAATTCATTGAATTTTCGGTAGAAGTATATTAGAATAGAAACGTTGAATAAAATGTACGAAACTAAGTTGCGGAGGTTTAAGAATGTACCCAATCGTAAAAAAGAAAAAACTGGCTGATAAGATTTATCTTATGGAAGTAAAGGCACCACGCGTTGCTAAGTCTTGTCTGCCTGGAGAATTTGTAATTGTAAAAATGGATGAAGAAGGAGAACGTATCCCTCTTACAATTTGTGATTACAATCGAGAAGCAGGAACCATTACTATTGTATTCCAGACAGTAGGTGCTTCTACAGAGAGAATGGTAAGTTTAGAAGAAGGAGATGCCTTCCAGGATTTTGTAGGTCCTTTAGGATGTGCTTCTGAGTTAACTGAGACACCAATTGAAGAGTTAAAGAAAAAGAAAATTGTATTTATTGCCGGTGGTGTAGGTACAGCTCCGGTATATCCGCAGGTAAAATGGCTGCATGAAAATGGTGTAGACTGTGATGTTATCATGGGTTCTAAGACAAAGGACCTGTTGATTTTAGTAGATGAGATGGAAAAAGTAGCAGGAAATCTATATGTAACAACCGATGACGGTTCTTATGGTTTCCACGGTATGGGAACCAATCAGTTAGAAGAACTGGTGAATGCAGGAAATAAATATGATTTATGTATTGCAATCGGACCTATGATTATGATGAAGTTTGTCTGTCTGCTTACAAAGAAATTAGAGATTCCAACCGTTGTTTCCCTGAACCCAATTATGGTAGACGGAACCGGAATGTGTGGAGCATGTCGTGTAACTGTTGGCGGAGAAGTGAAGTTTGCCTGTGTTGATGGTCCGGAATTTGATGGACATAAGGTAGATTTTGATCAGGCAATGAAACGTCAGCAGATGTATAAGACAGAAGAAGGAAGAGCCATGTTAAAATTACAGGAAGGTGATACACATCACGGTGGCTGTGGACATTGCGGAGGTGACAAATAATGGATGTAATGAAGAAAGTACCAGTAAGAGAGCAGGAGCCACAGGTTCGTGCCAAGAATTTTGAAGAAGTATGTTTAGGATATAATAAAGAAGAGGCAATGGCAGAAGCTACCAGATGCCTGAATTGTAAAAATGCACAGTGTGTAAAAGGTTGTCCGGTTTCCATTGATATTCCGGGATTTGTTTCTCAGGTAAAAGAAGGCAACTTTGAAGAAGCATATCATATTATTAGTAAGTCCAGCGCACTTCCTGCTGTATGTGGTCGTGTATGCCCACAGGAAAGCCAATGTGAAGGAAAGTGTATTCGTGGTATCAAAGGAGAAGCGGTTTCTATCGGTAAGATGGAACGTTTTGTAGCTGACTGGGCAAGAGAAAATGGAATCAAGCCACAGCCTGCAACCGAGAAGAAGGGACATAAAGTAGCTGTAATCGGTTCTGGTCCGGCAGGTCTTACCTGTGCAGGAGACTTAGCAAAGATGGGATATGATGTTACCATTTTCGAAGCACTCCATGAAGCAGGTGGAGTATTGATTTATGGTATTCCGGAGTTCCGTTTACCAAAGAGCAAGGTAGTAGCCAAGGAAATCGAGAATGTTAAGGCACTTGGCGTTAAAATAGAGACAAATGTTGTAATCGGAAAATCTACTACCATTGATGAGTTAATGGAAGAAGAAGGATTTGAAGCAGTATTCGTAGGTTCCGGAGCAGGGCTTCCAAGATTTATGGGGATTCCGGGAGAACAGGCAAACGGAGTATTTTCTGCAAACGAGTTCCTTACCAGAAATAACCTGATGAAAGCCTTTAAAGAAGAGTATGATACTCCGATTATGAAAGGAAAGAAAGTAGCTGTTGTTGGCGGTGGAAATGTTGCTATGGACGCTGCAAGAACAGCATTAAGACTTGGTGCAGAGGTACATATTGTATACCGAAGAAGTGAATCCGAGCTTCCAGCCCGTGTGGAAGAAGTTCATCATGCCAAGGAAGAAGGAATTATCTTTGATTTATTGACCAATCCGACAGAGATTTTAGTGGATGAAAATGGATGGGTAAAAGGAATGACCTGTATTCGTATGGAATTAGGTGAGCCGGACGAGTCCGGAAGAAGAAGTCCGGTAGAGATTCCGGGTTCTGAGTTTGAATTAGACTTAGATACTGTTATCATGTCACTTGGAACATCACCAAATCCATTAATTTCTTCTACCACAAAAGGACTGGAAATTAATAGAAGAAAATGTATCGTAGCAGAAGAAGCAAACGGTGCTACCAGCAAGCCGGGAGTCTTTGCCGGAGGAGATGCAGTAACAGGAGCTGCTACTGTAATTCTTGCAATGGGAGCAGGAAAAGCTGCTGCAAAAGGTATTGACGAATATCTTTCTAACAAGTAAAATAAAAGAAACCAAAGAAAAGGGATTGCCGTAAAGGTAAGTCCCTTTTCTGGTATATAGAGAAATATGTTGCGTTAACGTATGAAAGCTAATCAAGGAGGAAAGAATAATGAAGGATACTACAATTACACAAAACATTTTGTATATTGGAGCAGATGATAAAGATATTGATTTATTTGAAAGCCAATATCAGGTTCCAAATGGAGTTTCTTATAACTCTTATCTTATTATGGATGAAAAAATCGCGGTTATGGATACGGTAGATGCAAGAAGAACAGAGGAATGGCTTACTAATCTGGAAAAAGCATTAGCAGGAAAAACACCGGATTATTTAGTGGTTTCCCATATGGAACCGGACCATGCTTCTAATATTCAAAAGTTAGTAGAGAAATATCCGGATATGAAAGTAGTTGGAAATGCAAAAACATTTCCAATGATTAATCAGTTCTTTGATGTAGATTTATCCCAGCGTTCTGTTGTTGTAAAAGAAGGCGATACCTTAAGTCTTGGACAGCATGAATTGCAGTTCTTCATGGCACCAATGGTACATTGGCCGGAAGTTATGGTTACTTATGAAAAGAGCGAGAAAATTTTATTCTCAGCAGATGGATTCGGAAAATTCGGTGCACTTGATACAGAAGAAGACTGGGCATGTGAAGCAAGACGTTATTATTTCAATATTGTTGGAAAATACGGTGTACAGGTACAAGCCCTCTTGAAAAAGGCTGCAACATTAGATATAGCGATGATTTGCCCGTTACATGGACCGATTTTAAAGGAAAATTTAGGATATTATATTGGAAAATATAATACCTGGAGCAGTTATGAACCAGAAGACGATGGTGTATTGGTAGCATATGCTTCGATTCATGGAAATACCAAAAAGGCAGCAGAAAAGATGAAGGAAATATTAGAAGCGAAAGGAGCTGCCAAGGTTGCAATTACAGACTTGTCAAGAGATGATATGGCAGAGGCAGTAGAAGATGCATTCCGTTATGATAAGGTGGTGCTTGCAGCAGCAACCTATGACGGCGGAGTATTCCCGTGTATGGAAGATTTTCTTCATCATTTAAAGAGCAAGAATTATCAAAAACGTAAGATTGCCCTGATTGAAAATGGTTCTTGGGGGCCAATGGCAGCAAAGACCATGAAGGGAATTTTAGAAGGAATGAAGGAAATTACAATTTGCGAGAAAACAGTTACCATTAAGTCCACCATGAAACCGGAAAATGTAACACAAATGGAAGAACTTGCAGAGGAATTACTGACAAAGTAGGAAAAAGAAATGAATTTATTTGATATTGTGGGACCTGTAATGGTAGGTCCTTCCAGTTCCCATACAGCAGGTGCTGTGCGGATTGGATATATTGCACATTTATTATTGAATGAAAAAGTACACAAGGCAGAGATTTACCTCCATGGCTCTTTTCTGGCAACAGGAAAGGGGCATGGAACAGATCGTGCCATTATTGCCGGACTATTGGGAATGCATCCGGAGGATGAACGAATTCCAAATAGTTTTCAGGTGGCAAAGGAATGCGGGATGGAGTTTACCGTTGCGGGAATTGAACTTCGGGATGCCCATCCTAATTCTGTCTTATTAAAACTTACCGGAGAACACGGAAGAGAATTGGAGGTTCAGGCAGCGTCTCTTGGTGGAGGTAGAATTAAGATATGCAAATTAGATGGATTAGAGGCGAATTTCTGTGGAGATTATCCTACATTGATTGTGCATAATCAAGACCAGCCGGGACATGTAGCAGAGGTTACTTCCATGTTGGCACATAAGTCTGTGAATATTGCTACCATGCAGTTGTATCGAGACAGAAGAGGCGGCAATGCAGTTATGATTATCGAATGTGATAAAGAATTGCCAAAAGAATCTATTGAATGGTTAGAAAAATTAGAAGGAATTCGAAAGGTCACATATTTGAGTTTGGTGGAAAATTATGAGTTTTAAATCTTTAAAAGAAATCGTGGATTGTGCCAATAAAGAAAAGAAGCCTTTTTGGCGAGTTATTTTAGAAGAGGATATGTCAGAACGTATGGTATCCGAAGAAGAATCTTTTGGAACGATGCAGGGAATGTACGATACTATGCGAATGGCGGATGCCTCGTATGATGAAAAATTGAAATCTGCCAGTGGTCTGGTAGGTGGCGATGGGAAGAAAATGAAAGAGGCAGTAGAGGCAGGAAAAACCATGGCGGGAGATTTCATCGGAGATGTTATGGTAAAAGCATTGAAAATGGGAGAATCCAATGCCTGTATGAAACGAATTGTTGCAGCACCCACAGCAGGCTCTTGTGGTGTTATGCCGGCAGTATTTTTAACCTATCAGGAAAAGTATAAAGTGCCAGATGAAAAAATGATTGAGGCAATGTTTGTGGCTGCGGGTATCGGTGAAGTAATCGCAGAGCGGGCTTTTATTGCAGGCGCAACGGGAGGCTGTCAGGCAGAGATAGGAAGTGCCAGTGCAATGGCAGCAGGTGGATTGGCTTATCTACAGGGGGGTGCCGAAGAAGAAATTGTACATGCGGCAGCAATGTCCTTGAAGAATCTGTTAGGATTGGTATGTGATCCGGTAGCGGGATTGGTAGAGGTTCCCTGTGTAAAGCGAAATGTGATAGGAGCAGTCAATGCGATTACCAGTGCGGATATGGCAATGGCTGGAATTGTCAGTCGCATTCCGCCGGATGAAGTAATTGACGCTATGCGCGCAGTAGGTATGGCATTGCCCGGAACGTTAAAAGAAACAGGAGAAGGCGGTTTGGCCGCAACACTCGCCGGAGAAGAAATCGCAAGAAGAATGTCAAAATAAAAGAAAAAAGTATATGAGGCCGAATCTTGAAAGAGATTTGGTCTTTTTCTATGAAAAAAAATTCTATGAAAAAAATTTATTATTTTGAAGACATTTATGGATAACTCTCGTTATAATAAATGAACAGATAGTAAAAAAGAAAGGAGGCGGATAAAAATTAATCAAGAAGAATATTTTGATTATCTGTTAGAGACGTATCAGAAATTAGTGTATTCTATATGTTTTAAATTTACAGGTAATCAGTTTGATGCAGAAGATTTGACTCAGGATACATTTTTATCCGTCTATAAAAATTTAGCTACATTTCAAAGGGATTATGAAAAGGCGTGGATTTGTAAGATTGCCACAAACAAAGGATTAGACTTTTGCAAGGCAGCAGGAAGAAGAAGTGAACCTACGGAAGATACTTATTTTGCAGAAGTAAAAGACAACAGAGATGGACCGGAAGCGGCATACTTACAGGAAGAATCCAAAGAATATGTATTTACTATCTGTCAAAGCCTGAAAAGTCCATATAAAGAAGTAGCGACAGAACATTTTTACCGGGAAAAATCAGCAAAGGAAATAGCAGAAGAAACGGGAAAAGGAATAAAAACAGTACAAACCCAAATATATCGAGCGAAAGCGATGATTAAGAAGTTGATAGAAGGGAGGGCAACCAGAAGATGACAGAAGTAAACAAAGAACATATTACAAAAGAAATGTTTGAAAACTGGCAACAGGGAACGTTGAATAGTCAGGAAGAAGAAGCTTTTTTGTTACATACAGGAAAGTGCACCTATTGTGCAGAACAATTTGGAAACTGGATGGAACAGGACTTAATGGAACCACCTGCTTATTTAAAAGAAGAAATTATAAAGAGAACCAGACAGGTAGATGTACAGACGGTAGTCAAAGTAAAGCGGACGACAAAGAGAATGCAATTAATGATATATAGTCTGAAGGTAGGTCTTGCGGTTGTGGCTTCCATATTTTTATTAACTATAACAACAAACTTTCAAAGTATGAAGTCGGTAGCACCACAAGAACAACCAAAACAGACAGAAAGTGTTCAGAGAAAGGAAAGTATTACAGATAGATTAAATCAAGGTAGTAGTTTTGTTAATGATGCACTAAATAGTATAACAAGCGGCTTCTTTCAGATAGAGCGAGAAACGCCGGAAGAACAGAAATAGGAGGAATTGAGATGACAGGAAAGAAAAATGGATTTTTAGCATTTTGTTTTTCATTGATACCGGGAGTGGGAGAAATGTATATGGGATTTATGAAACAGGGATTAAGCATTATGGGAGCATTTTGGGGATTAATATTTGTAGCTTCCTATCTGCAAATCGATCAGGTGCTATTCGTATTACCGATATTATGGTGTTATAGTTTGTTCCATGTACACAACTTAAGAAGTTTGCCGGATGAGGAGTTTTATGCAGTAGAAGATGACTATCTGTTTCATATAGAGCAGGTATTTCAAAAAGAAAAGTGGGAAAAAAAGCAGAAAAATGTTGTTGCAGGGGTTTTGATTTTTGTAGGAGCAGCAGTATTGTGGAGACAGTTTTCTGATTATTTATATGATTTTCTACCGGAAGGAATTTGTCTGGAGGTTATCGAACAGGTTCCACAGATTGTAGTAGCAGTAATCTTGATTATAATAGGAATTATGATGATTCGTGGAAAAAAGGCAGCATTAGATAAAGATGAGGAAAAGGAGGAAAACTTATGAGAACCAGAAGAGTAGGAAGTATTACTTGTGGGAGTTTGTTAATCGTATTTGGAATGTTGTTTTTCGTGCATATGATTTTTCCATCCTTAAGTCTGGTAATCATTATGAAGCTATGGCCTGTAATTCTAATTGCATTGGGAATAGAAATGCTTGTGGCAAATATACGGCAATCTACCTGGGAGAAAGAGATTATCAAGTATGACAAAGGAGCCATTATTATTACATTTTTGCTGATATGCTTTTCTATGGGAATGGGAATTCTCCAAATGGGAATGGAATATTATGTGCAGCACGGGTATGTGTATCTTTCTTAAAATGAAATTAGTCGTGAGCGACACCGCTCGGGCGCGCAAGAGTCCGCTTGCCGGACTCTTTTGTGCTGCAATAGGAAATAAATTGTGCGTATTTCACAAAAAAACAATGAGTAAACTGTAAAAAAGAAACAAAGTCACAAAAGAAATACAAAATACTATTGATTTTTTCTGAAATAGGCACTATACTTATACTATCAAATGAAAACGTTACCGGAAACGCTTTCGGAATCGTTTTCAGAATATGATTCATATCATTATATTAGGAGGATGTATACTATGAAAAGAAAATTAGTATCACTTATGTTAGTGGCTGCTATGGCTGTATCAATGCTTGCAGGATGCGGTAATAGCAATGGGAAAACTAGTAATTCAGGTGGGAAAAAAGATGCAAGCAGCGAAGGAACCGTATACTTTTTGAATTTCAAGCCGGAACAGGCAGATCAGTGGAAGGAACTTGCTGAAAAGTACACAGACGAAACAGGAGTACCTGTAACTGTTGAAACAGCAGCTTCCGGAACTTATGAATCTACTTTGAAGTCTGAAATGGCAAAAGACGAAGCTCCTACATTATTCCAGGTAAATGGACCGGTTGGATTGGCTTCATGGAAAGATTACTGCTATGACTTAAAAGATAGCGATCTTTACAGCCAGTTAAAGAGTGATGATTTCGCATTAAAATCAGATGATGGACAGGTATTGGGAATTGCATACGTTATCGAAACATACGGAATCATTTACAACAAAGCGTTAGTAGCTGATTATTGTGCATTAGACGGAGCTAAAATTTCAGATGCTTCTGAAATTAATAGCTTTGATAAGTTAAAAGAAGTAGCTGATGATATGCAGGCTCGTAAGGATGAGTTAGGAATCAACGGAGCATTTACTTCCGCTGGTATGGATTCTTCCTCAGACTGGAGATTCAAAACTCATTTAGCAAACCTTCCAATCTACTATGAATACAAAGCAGATGGAATCGAATCTACCGATGCTATCAAAGGAACTTACCTTGATAACTACAAGAATATTTGGGATTTATATATCACAGATTCTACAATTGAACCAACAATGCTTTCTAGTGCAACCGGTGAAGATGCAGCAGCAGAATTTGCAATGGGTGAAGCTGTATTTTACCAGAATGGTACATGGGCATACAACGATATCAAAGACAACGAAGTAGCTGATGATGATATGGGAATGCTTCCAATTTACATTGGAGTTGACGGTGAAGAGAATCAGGGACTTTGTACCGGATCTGAAAACTACTGGTGTGTAAACAAGAAAGCTTCGGAAGAAGATATTAAAGCTACATTAGATTTCATTAACTGGGTAATGACAAGTGATGAAGGATGTGAATTTGTAAGAGACGAATTACAGTTCGTAACACCTTTCAAATCTATGGATGATTACTTACCAGAGAACCCATTAGTAAAAGCTGCAAATGAATATGTAGATGATGGAAAAGAATCTGTTGCATGGTGCTTTACAACAATGCCATCTGAAGAGTGGAAGAATGGTGTAGGAAGTGCATTACTTGAATATGCACAGGGCACAGGCAATTGGGATGCAGTTAAAACCGCATTTGTTGACGGATGGGCTTCCGAATATGCAGCAGCAAACAAATAAGACGCAAATAGTTTAGCAGAATTTAAGTGAATAGGGCAGGTAATGCCTGCCCTATTTTTAATAGAAAGGAAGAAAGGTATGCAAAAATCAATAAAAAAATACTTTCCTATTTTTGCACTGCCAACTTTAGTAGCATTTACAATTGGATTTTTAGTTCCTTTTATTATGGGTATTTATTTATCGTTTTGTAAGTTTACAACGGTTACCGATGCGAAATTTGTAGGTATTAGTAATTATTTAAAAATATTTACGGATAAAACATTTATACATGCATTGTGGTACACTGCTTTATTTACAATTGTTTCAGTAGTGTTAATCAATGTATTGGCATTTGCTATTGCGATGCTTTTAACAAAGGGAATTAGTGGTACTAATGTTTTTAGAACTGTATTTTTCATGCCAAACTTAATTGGTGGTATTGTATTGGGATATACATGGCAGTTGTTATTAAATGGTATTTTAGCACATTTCCAAAAGACTTTGACTTATAGTTCTACATATGGTTTCTGGGGATTGGTTATCTTAATGTGCTGGCAACAGATTGGATATATGATGATTATCTATATTGCAGGTATTCAGAATATTCCGGGAGAATTAATAGAAGCTGCTAAAATTGACGGTGCAACTTCTGGACAGATTTTGAAAAATGTAACAATTCCGATGGTTATGCCATCTATTACAATTTGTACATTTTTGACCTTGACCAATGGATTCAAGTTGTTTGACCAGAACTTGGCATTGACCAACGGTGAACCATCCAATATGTCAGAGTTGTTAGCTTTGAATATCTTTAATACATTCTACGGCAGAACCGGATGGGAAGGCGTAGGACAGGCGAAAGCAGTTATATTCTTTATTCTGGTAGCAATAATAGCAGTTATTCAGATGAGACTTACCAGAGATAAGGAGGTGCAGCAGTAATGGGTGTAAGAAAGGCTAAACATGGTTGGATATTGACTATATTATTCGTGTTGATTTCAATCGCATGGGTATTTCCGATTGTATTGGTAGCAATCAATTCATTTAAGAAAAAGGTTTATATTAGCCGACAACCATTTTCTATCCCGGTGGATAAAATGTTTGTCAAGTTTGAAAATTATGTTAGAGGTATTGAGAGAATACATTTCTTTGATGCATTTAAGAATTCCTTGTTTATTACAGTATTCTCAGTAGCAGCAATTATCTTATGTACATCAATGTGTGCATGGTATATTTCAAGGGTAAATTCTAAATTTTCAAAAGGGATGTATTGCCTATGCTTGTTTTCAATGATTGTACCATTTCAGATGGTAATGTTTACGTTATCAAAATTAGCAAATATGTTGCATTTATATAGCCCAGTAGGTATTATACCAGTGTACCTAGGTTTTGGAGCAGGCCTTGCGGTATTTATGTTCTGTGGATTTGTAAAGGGCATACCGCTTGAAATAGAAGAAGCAGCCATGATTGATGGATGTAATCCATTACAAACATTTTTTAAAGTAGTACTTCCAATTTTAAAACCAACCTGCATTACAGTTACAATTTTGCAGACAATGTGGATTTGGAACGACTATTTGTTACCATATCTGGTATTAGATATTAAGAGATGGAAGACAATTCCAATTGCAATTCAGTACTTAAAAGGTGGATATGGTTCCGTAGATATGGGTGCTATGATGGCGATGCTGGTATTAGCAATTATACCAATTATCGTATTCTATATGGCTTGCCAGAAATATATTATTGAAGGGGTTGTTGCAGGGGCTGTAAAGGGATAAATTCACGAAAAGGCAGGAAATGATATGATAACGATTAAAGACATAGCAAAGGAATCCGGATATTCGGTAAGTACCGTATCTAGGGTGCTAAATAATCGAAGGGATGTAAGCCCTGAGGCAAAAAAAAGAATAGAGGAGATTGTTGCGGAACATCATTTCGTGCCAAATAATAATGCAAAGCATTTAAAGCAAAATAGTAGTAAGACCATAGCGGTTTTGGTAAAGGGAACTTCGAATATGTTGTTTGCCAGCATTGTAGAAGAAATACAGAAAAAAATAGAAAAAACAAGATATACAGCAAGTATCACCTACATAGATGAGGATGATAATGAAGTAGAGCAAGCGGTTATTGTATGCAGGGAACGCAAACCAATGGGAATGTTATTCCTTGGAGGTAATCCAAAGTCATTTGAAGAATCTTTCCAGGAAGTAAATGTTCCTTGTGTACTGGTAACCAACCAGGGGAATGCTCTGAAATTTGATAATTTATCAAGTGTTGCAACAGATGACCCGGCGGCAGCAGAATGTGCCATCGATTATCTGATTGAACAAGGACATACCAAAATCGGAATCTTAGGAGGAGATTTTAGTTTGTCCCATACAAGTAAACAGCGTTATGCCGGCTGTGTGAAAAGTTTTACCAAACATAAGGTAGCTTTTGACGAAAGTGTATATTATGAAAAGGCTCGATTCTCTTATGACAGTGCATATGGTGCAATGCAACGTCTGTATAAAAGAGCAAGTGATATTACTGCAATATTTGCAATGAGTGATGTCACTGCAATTGGAGCAATTCGAGCTTTGATTGATATGAGGGTAAGGGTTCCGGAAGATGTTTCCGTCATGGGATTTGATGGAATTGCTTTGGCAAAATATTATAACCCAAAACTTACCACCATACAGCAGCAGTACAGTACCCTGGCATCCAGAAGTGTAGAAATACTGTTAAATTATATTGAGTTAAGCACTAGTCCGGTGCATGAGATTGTACCATTTACTCTCATTGAAGGCGAAAGTGTGAAAAAAATAATAGGAGGAACGCAGCATGCGTAGTAGTGGAATTTTAATGCATATTTCTTCTTTACCATCCCCGTATGGTATTGGAACCATGGGAAAGGAGGCAAGAGAGTTTGTTGACTTTCTCGTAAAATCAGCGCAAACATACTGGCAGGTGTTACCAATTTGTCCAACAAGTTACGGAGATTCACCTTACCAGTCTTTTTCCAGTTTTGCAGGAAACCCATATTTTATCGATTTAGATACTTTATGTGAAGAAGGTTTATTAGAAAAAAAAGAATGTGAAGCTTATCCTTGGGGAGATAATGCCAAGGAAGTAGATTATGGAACCTTATATGAGAGCCGTTATCCTTTATTGCACAAGGCATATGAAAGATTTAAAAAGGCAGTTCCGGAAGCATACAATCAGTTCTGTAAAGAACAGGAAGATTGGTTAGAAGATTATGCATTGTTTATGGCATTGAAAGATGCACATAATGGCGTAGCTTGGAGCCAGTGGGAAGAAGAATTAAAACTTCGTAAACCGGAAGCTATGAATAAGGCAGCAACAGATCTGGCAGAAGAGGTAGCGTTCTGGAAAATGCTTCAGTACTTATTCTATCAGCAGTGGAATGCATTAAAGACATATGCAAATGATAACGGAATCAAGATTATTGGTGATGTTCCAATTTATGTAGCAATGGATAGTGCCGATGTATGGGCAAATCCAACACAGTTCTATTTAGATGAAAAATTAGATCCAATTGATGTAGCAGGTTGTCCGCCAGATGCATTCTCAGAAGATGGACAGCTTTGGGGAAATCCATTGTTCCGTTGGGATGTTATGAAAAAAGATGACTTTACCTGGTGGACAAAACGAATGGAAAAAATGACAAAGCTTTTTGACGTAGTAAGAATTGATCATTTCCGTGGATTTGACTCTTATTATGCAATTCCATTTGGCGATAAGACTGCACGAAATGGGGAATGGAGAGAAGGTCCGGGAATTGAACTTTTCCGTACCATGGAGAAAAAGCTTGGTAAGATGAATGTCATTGCAGAAGACTTAGGTTTCTTAACAGATTCTGTAAGACAGATGTTAAAAGATTCCGGATATCCGGGAATGAAATTAATACAGTTTGCTTTTGATACCAGAGAAGATGGAGATTATCTGCCTCATAACTATACCCAGAATTGTATCGTATATGCAGGAACACATGATAATGATACCATTATCGGCTGGATGGATACTGCATCAAAAGAGTGTGTAGAATATGCAAAAGAATATTTGAAGCTTGATCGTGCAGAAGGATATCACTGGGGCGTAATGCGTGGTGTATGGGCCAGTGTAGGCGATATGGCAGTAGTTACTATGCAGGATATTCTGGGAATCGGTAGCGAAGGAAGAATGAATATTCCTTCTACATTAGGATGTAACTGGAAGTGGCGTATGAAAGAAGATGCCATAGATGATAAACTTGCAGAAAAAGTTTGCAATTATGTAGAAGTATATGGACGAGCTCCAAAGAAAGCGGTAGAAGCAAAATAAGTATAGAAAAACAGACATATCATAAGAAAAAGGTATTGTAAAAAAATCTCCTGCATATACTGGTAACAGTAGAACAGGAGGTTTTTTTATGGAAAATATCAGTGCCGGTACATATAATATTTATAAAGATATCAGCGCAAGGACAAATGGAGATATTTATATTGGTGTGGTAGGGCCAGTGCGGACAGGAAAGTCTACGTTTATCAAACGTTTTATGGACGTGATGGTATTACCTGAAATGGAAGATGAAAATGACAGAGAGCGGGCAACGGATGAATTGCCACAGTCTGCACAGGGAAAAACTATTATGACGACTGAACCGAAATTCGTACCAAAAGAGGCAGCTAAAATACGATTGGCAGAGGATTTGGAAGTAAAGGTAAGGCTGATTGACTGTGTAGGATTTATGGTAGAAGGGGCAACCGGACATCAGGAAGATGGAAACGAGCGCATGGTAAAAACCCCATGGTTTGACTATGAGATTCCTTTTACACAGGCGGCAGAAATCGGAACACAAAAGGTAATTCGAGAACATTCTAATATTGGAATTGTACTTACCACAGATGGGAGCATTACAGAACTTCCAAGGGAAAGTTATATTCCCGCAGAGGAAAAGACAGTAGCGCAATTAAAAAAGTTAGGAAAACCATTTATTGTGTTGCTAAATACGCAAAAGCCATACAGTGCAGAAAGTCAGAAGTTGTCCGAAGAATTGGCGCAGAAATATAGTGTATCTGTGTTACCGGTGAATTGTGAGCAACTTAGAAAAGATGATATTTATCGAATTTTGGAAAGTATTCTTTATGAATTTCCAATTGAACGTGTGGAATTTTATCTGCCGAAATGGGTAGAAATGCTGGAAAACACCCATAAGATTAAGGAAAATATAATTGAAAATGCAAAGAATATTTTAAATCAGTTTACCTATGCCAGAGATGCCAGAAATGTTACACTTGCACCAGAGGGAGAATATATTAAGAAAATAAAGCTGGATAAAATGGAATTATCCAAAGGAAGGGTACAGATTATTTTTGATATTGATGAAAAATACTATTATGAAAATATGAGTGAATTAACCGGTGTGCCGATTCAGGGAGAGTATCAGTTGATTTCCATGATAAAAGAGTTATCCGGAATGAAACGAGAGTATGATAAGGTGGCAAGTGCCATGGAAGCAGTGAAACAAAAAGGATACGGAGTGGTAACGCCACAGCTTTCTGATATCGAAATCGAAGAACCGGTTCTTATTAAACATGGAAATAAATTTGGTGTAAAAATCAAAGCACAATCTCCGTCTATTCACATGATTAAAGCCAATGTGGAAACGGAAATTGCACCGATTATCGGAAATGAAGAACAGGCACAGGATTTAATCGGATATATCAAGACCTCAAGGGATCAGGAAGATGGTTTGTGGCAGACCAATATTTTCGGCAAATCTATCGGAGAATTGGTGGAGGATGGAATACGAAGCAAGATAACCATGATGGATGATGAAAGTCAGTTAAAGCTTCAAGATACCATGCAAAAGATTGTAAACGACAGCAATGGTGGTCTGGTATGCATTATTATATAATAAGCATAGTGGTTAGGAAATGGAGTAACATTTCCTAACCTTTTTATGTACAAGGCAGAAAAAATTTAGTATAATATAACATATATGGGCAAAAGAAAGGAAACATATGAAGGTAACCTATATTCATCACAGTGCATTTTATGTAGAATGGAATAAAAAAGTATTGGTATTTGACTATTACGATGGAAAAAGTTCCGGAGACTGTATCTATTATGGAGAAATGCCGGAGTTCCCGGAAGATACCGAAATGTATGTGTTTTCCAGCCATGGGCACAGAGACCATTTTGACATGGAAGTGTTAAAGTGGAGTTGCCGCTATGCAAACATTCATTATATTTTTGCAAAAGAAATCAAAAAGAAATTGGGAAATTCTGCATTGCAGCGGCTTCTTCCAAATAGTGACATAGCAAAGCTAAAGGAAAACATACATTACATGAAGCCACAGGAAACCTTAGTGCTTGGCGACATCAAGGTAGAAACATTAGAGTCTACAGACAGTGGAGTGGCATTTGTGGTAACGTATGGAGAGCAGACAATTTATCATGCAGGAGACTTAAACTGGTGGCACTGGGAGGGTGAGACCGAAGAAGATAATCAATATCAGGAACACACCTATAAAGAACAGGTGAATTGTTTGAAGGACAAGCATATTCAAGTGGCATTTGTGGTATTAGATCCAAGGCAAAGCAAAGATATGACGCTTGGAATGGATTATTTTTTAGAACAGGTGAAGGCGGATTATGTGATTCCTATGCATATGTGGAAGCAATATGAGTGTATTCGTCAGTATAAGGATACCTTGCCGGAAGAAAAGGCAGCTCATGTGATAGAGATTTCCCATGAAAATCAGGAATGTTTGCAGATATAGAATAAGTTAGAAAAGGACTAAAAGAATGGAAGTAAAGATATATACCGATGGTGCAGCAAGAGGTAATCCGGAAGGACCGGGAGGTTACGGAGCTGTACTCACTTATATGGATGCCAGCGGAAAAATCTATAAAAAAGAAATTTCCGCAGGATATAAAAAGACAACGAATAACCGAATGGAGTTATTAGCAGCAATCCGAAGTTTGCAGCAACTTAATCGGGCATGCAAAGTGGACTTGTATTCTGATTCCAAATATTTAGTAGATGCATTTAATCAGAAATGGATTTATGGCTGGATGAAAAAGGGGTGGAAAAAGTCAGATGGAAAGCCTGTAAAAAATATTGATTTATGGAAAGAATTATTACAGGCAATGCAACCGCATGAAGTAGTTTTTCATTGGGTAAAGGGACATGACGGACATGTCATGAATGAGCGTTGTGACTATTTAGCAACAACGGCGGCAGATGGGGATAATCTGTTGGAAGATACTATTTCCGACACTTGAAAATGAACAAACCATATGATATGATTAAACTTTGATAGGAGGTGCAGAATATGACATTTTGGGCTAGTTTTTTACAGTATGCAATTATTTTTGTTCTTCTCGTTGCAGTCGCGGGACTGGGAATCTTTTTGGGAAAGAAGTTGCGTGACAGAAGCGATGCTAAAAAGGGCTTAAGCGAGAAGTAAAATAAAGAGAATAGACAGTTGGAGGAATTTGTTGTGAAAAAATATGGAGTAAATGAATTGCGTAGAATGTATCTGGAATTTTTTGAAAGCAAAGATCATCTCGCAATGAAAAGTTTTTCACTTGTACCGCATAATGATAACAGTTTGTTATTAATTAATGCAGGAATGGCACCTTTAAAGCCATATTTTACAGGTCAGGAGATACCACCAAAGAGACGTGTAACTACATGTCAGAAGTGTATCAGAACCGGAGATATTGAAAATGTAGGAAAGACAGCAAGACATCTTACCTTCTTTGAAATGCTTGGAAACTTTTCCTTTGGAGATTATTTTAAGCATGAGGCAATTGCATGGTCTTGGGAGTTCCTTACCAAAGTGGTAGGTATGGAGCCGGAACGTTTATATCCATCTATTTATGGAGAAGACGAAGAAGCATTTGAAATCTGGACAAAGGAAATCGGAGTGCCAGCTGAGAAGATTACACGTTTTTATCGTGATGAAAACGGAGAGTGTGATAACTTCTGGGAGCATGGTGCAGGTCCTTGTGGTCCATGTTCCGAGATTTATTATGACCGTGGAGAAAAATACGGCTGTGGTAGTCCGGATTGTAAAGTTGGTTGTGAATGTGACCGTTTCATGGAAGTTTGGAATAACGTATTTACTCAGTTTAATGGTGATGGTCATGGACATTATGAAGAACTTGCAAATAAAAATATTGATACCGGTATGGGATTGGAACGTCTTGCAGTAGTAGTACAGGATGTTGGTTCTGTTTTTGATATTGATACGATGAAGGCAATTCGTGATAAAGTCTGTGCAATCAGTGGCAAGGCTTATCAGGTAGACGCAATGGATGATGTTTCCATTCGTTTGATTACAGATCATATTCGTTCTACTACCTTTATGATTTCTGACGGAATTATGCCATCCAATGAAGGAAGAGGATATGTACTGCGTCGTTTGATTCGTCGTGCAGCACGTCACGGAAGATTATTGGGCATTAATGGTAAATTCTTAGCAGACTTAAGTGCAACAGTTATCGCAGAAAGTAAGGACGGATATCCAGAGTTAGAAGAAAAGAAAGAGTTTATTTTCAAGGTATTATCTCAGGAAGAAGAAAAGTTTGACAAGACCATTGATCAGGGACTTTCCATTCTCTCTGAAATGCAGGAAGAATTGAAAAAGACAGGAGCAAAAGTGCTGTCAGGAGAAAATGCATTTAAGCTCTATGATACTTATGGATTCCCTATGGATTTAACACAGGAAATCTTAGAAGAACAAGGATTTACCATTGATGAAGAAGGTTTCCAAAAGTGCATGGACGAGCAGAGAAATAAAGCAAGAAGTGCAAGAAAAGAAACCAACTACATGGGAGCAGATGCAACTGTTTACGATGAAATCGATACAGCAATCACTTCCGAGTTTGTAGGCTATGATAGATTAACACATACTTCTAAAATCAGTGTACTTACAACTGAAACAGAGTTGACAGAGGCTTTATCTGACGGAGATAAGGGAACCATTATTGTAGATGAGACACCATTCTATGCTACCATGGGTGGTCAGAATGCCGATACAGGTGTGATTCGTGCCGGAGAAAGCGAATTTAAGGTAGAAGATACCATTCATTTGCGTGGTGGAAGAATCGGACATGTTGGAACTGTAACTAAGGGAATGTTTAAAGTAGGAGATAGCGTAGAACTTTCCGTAGATGCAGAAAAACGTGCTTTGATTGGAAGAAACCACAGTGCAACACATTTACTTCAGCGTGCTCTTCGTGAAGTATTGGGAAGTCATGTAGAACAGCATGGTTCTGATGTAAACGAAGACAGATTGCGTTTCGACTTTTCACATTTTGCAGCAATGACTCCAGAAGAAATTGCACAGGTAGAAAAGATTGTAAATGCCAAGATTGCAGAGGCTATTCCGGTTGTTACAGAGGTTATGTCCTTAGAGGAAGCGAAGAAAACAGGAGCAATGGCACTGTTTGGTGAAAAATACGGAGATAAGGTACGTGTTGTAAAAATGGGTGATTTCTCCATAGAACTTTGTGGTGGTACTCATGTGGCAAATACAGGAAGTATCGGAGCATTTAAGATTATTTCTGAGTCCGGTGTAGCAGCAGGTGTAAGACGTATTGAAGCTTTAACTTCAAAGGCTGTATTTGAATATTATGACAAATTAGAAGAAACAATAAATGAAGCAGCTAAGATTGCTAAGACGAATCCAGCAGGATTGGTAGAAAAATTAGAGCATTTAGTAGCAGAAATGAAAGAACTTCAGAGCGAAAATGAATCCTTAAAGAGCAAGGTTGCAAAAGATGCACTTGGTGATGTTATGAATCAGGTTGTAGAAGTAAATGGTGTAAAACTTCTTGCTGCAAGTGTATCTGGTGTAGATATGAATGGACTGCGTGATTTGGGTGACCAGTTAAAAGAAAAACTTGGCGAGGGTGTTGTTGTATTAGCATCTGATTTAGAAGGAAAAGTAAATCTGGTAGCTATGGCAACAGATGACGCTATGAAGAAAGGTGCTCATGCAGGTAACTTAATCAAAGCCATTGCAGGAAAAGTCGGCGGTGGCGGTGGTGGACGTCCAAACATGGCACAGGCTGGAGGTAAGAATCCGGCAGGTATTCCGGACGCTATTGCTGAGGCAAAAGCAGCATTAGAAGGACAGATAAAATAATTTCCGAAATATTTTTATGAAAGGTATTGACTTACGGGAAATATCTGCTAAAATAATTGTTAGTGCAATAAAATATTACCCAAACAGTTGAATATGCACAATACGCAACTGGAGGGAGGTTAGGTGTGAGACTATGTCAAATGTAATCGTTAAAGAAAACGAAACTTTGGATAGCGCTTTACGCAGATTTAAAAGAAACTGTGCGAAAGCAGGGATTCAGCAGGAAATTCGTAAGAGAGAACATTACGAAAAACCAAGCGTAAGACGTAAGAAAAAATCCGAAGCAGCTAGAAAGCGTAAATATAATTAATTGTGTAAAAAGACCATCACAGGAATGTGGTGGTCTTTTTTATGCAATAGGAAATTGCGTCCTATTGCATAAAAAACGCTCTGCTAAGGATATATCATTTCATTAACAAAATTTTCTTTTCAAATCTCAGGAATATTCTTTCTAAAATTCTCATATATATGAAATCAGGTGTAGGGAAGGAGGACAACTTATGGAGGAAATAATCAATGTATTTCCAAAACCACTTCAACATTTGTGTAAGAAAAGTTTTCAAAAGGAAATAGAACCGGAAGAAATAAGGCTTCGGATAGGACAGCCCGTGATGATAATCGGAAAAGCCCAGGAGTATTTCTGGAATGTGGAAATGAATGTGCTGGAAACGCGGGGAAAAGACGCCTATCGTTGGAAGGAAGAAGATATGCGAGAAACGCTTTCTCATATGAGTCAATATTCCATGTATGCCTTAGAAGAAGAAATCCGAAGAGGATTCTTTACCATGGAGGGAGGACATCGTATTGGAATTGTAGGAAAAACCGTATGTGAACAGGGAAAAATCACAGCCATGCGTAACATCAGTGGTCTGAATATACGAGTTGCACGAGAAAAACCAGGTTGTGCAAAAAAGATACTTTCCTATATGAGAAAGGGAGAAGAGATACATAATACATTGATTTTGTCGCCACCGGGAATTGGAAAGACCACAATGTTACGAGATTGTATTCGAACCTTGTCAAACGGTGATGAAAAAATAGCGGGGAAAAAAGTAGGAGTAGTAGATGAGCGAAGTGAGATAGCAGCGTCTTTTCAGGGAATTCCTCAAAACGATTTGGGAATTCGCACCGATGTATTGGATTGTTGTCCAAAGGCAGAGGGAATGCGGTTATTGCTGCGCAGTATGTCTCCACAGATTATCGCAGTAGATGAATTGGGAGGACAGGAAGATTATCAGGCAGTAGAGGAAGTATTGCATTGTGGGTGTAGAATCCTTGGAACTATGCATGTAGGAAGTATCGATGAGTTAAAAGAAAAAGTATATTTATCCGAGTGGTTGAAAAGAGGAGTTTTTGAACGATTTGTATTTTTAAAAAGAACTTTAGAAGGGGAACGGGAATTTGAAGTATATGATGAGGCGTTGAGACAACTATGTTAAAAATTGCAGGTGGAATCATTGTGCTTGTGGCAGCTGCCTTTTACGGGTGGCGGTTATCCATGGAGCAACAGGAACATTTAGAACAGTTATTGGCAATGAAAGAAATGTTTTTAATGTTAGAAGGGGAGATTTCTTATACAAAAACACCTCTTAGAGAAGCATTTGTACGCATTGCAACTCAAAACAAAGAGCCCTTTGCAGGATTTTTAAAGAAGGCAGCAGAAGGTCTTTTAGAAAATCGAAAAAGTATGGGAGACTATTGGAGAAGTCTGGTAGAACAAGAAGAAAATCGATTTTTATTTTCCAAAGAAGAACGGGAATTATTAAAAAGAGCAGGAGAAAATTTTGGGTATCTGGATGGACAGATGCAGTTGAAAAATTTGGAGTTATATATTGGACAGGCAGAAGTGATGATAGAGCAGTTTCAAAAGGAGTTAAAAGAGAAACAGAAACTTGCCCAGACATTAAGTGTGATGTGCGGGTTATTTGTGATTATTCTGCTGTTATAGACACGGAGGAACAATGAGTATCAGTTTAATCTTTAAAATTGCTGCAGTAGGAATTTTAGTTACCGTACTAAGTCAGGTATTAAAACATAGTGGGCGGGAAGAACATGCATTTCTTACCAGTCTGGCAGGACTTTTGATCGTATTATTTTGGATTGTGCCCTACATATATGATTTATTTGAAACTATGAAAAATCTTTTCGCATTATAGCACCGGGGAGGCAAAATGGACATTATAAAAATTGCAGCCCTTGGGCTTGCAGGAACTTTGCTTGGAATTATGTTAAAAGGGCAGAAAAAAGAATATGAGTTATTTATTTCCATGGGAGCTTGTCTGTGTATTTTTTATTTTATTGTTACGAAGTTAGAAATTGTGCTATCCGTAATAAATCAGATGCAAAACTATGTAAAAATCGATGCAGGGTATGTAGGACTTCTTTTCAAAATGATAGGAATTACATATATCGCAGAGTTTTCGGCAAATTTGTGTAAAGATGCCGGGTATCAGGCAGTTGCAGGTCAGATAGAAATGTTTGGAAAACTATCCATATTAGCAATTAGTATGCCGGTGTTGTTGGTGTTATTAGAAACCGTAGGAGAATTTTTGACGTGAAAAGATGGATGCTGGGATTAGGATTGGTGGTATTGTTAGGCGGGAATTCCATACAGGCATATGCAATGGAAGAGGACAGGAAAGAAGCTTTCACAGAGTCGGTATCAGAAGAGGATACCATAGAGGAATATTTAGAACAGTTAGATTTTGATGAAGTAGATAGCATGTTAGCAGAAAAGGGAACCGGAATTACATTTGAGGGATTGGTACAAAGCATTATAAATGGAGAAGAAATAGATAAAGGAGAATTGCTAAAGAAGTTTTTGACGGTAATATTTGAAGAAGTTTTGGCATTTCGATATGACCTGTTGCAGATGATTCTGCTGTGTGTGGTATTTTCCATTCTTTATAATTTTACCAATATATTTGAAAATCCGGCAGTAACAGAAATCAGTTTTTACATGGTATATATGTTACTTTTGGTGCTGTTATTAAAATCCTTTTTCGTTCTAAAAGATGTGGTTTTGGTGGTGTTAGAGGACATGCTGGTATTTTTAAAATTATTAGTCCCCACCTTTTCCCTAAGTATGGTGTTTTCCGGACAAATGACAATCGGAACGGCATTTTACGAGCTTACTTTTTTTGTAATATATGCAATTGAATGGCTGATGAATAATTTAGTTGTTCCGGCGATACAGATATATGTAATAGTAGAAATGATGAATTATCTCACGGAGGAAGAAATGCTGTCAAAACTGACAGAGCTTATCAAAGAGGGAATAGAATGGCTGTTAAAGCTGGTATTTACCATGGTTGTAGGAATTAACGTGGTACAAAATCTCTTAACGCCGGTAATTGATAGTTTTAAGTCTAACCTGATATCCAGAACAGCCGGAATGATACCGGGATTGGGAACTTCCATTAATGCAGTTACAGAAATCATGGTTGGAAGTGGAATTGTAATAAAAAACGGAGTAGGAGTGGCAGCCATATTAATATTATTAATATTGTGTGCAGGACCGGTGATAAAAGTATGGGTAATGACATTTTTGTATCGTATGGTTGCTGCGGTTATGCAGCCCATTGCAGATAAACGAATGTTAGGTTGTATTAGTGGTGCAGGCGAAGGAGGAAGATTGCTTGGAAGGGTAACGGTAACAACCGTTGTAATGTTTTTAGTAACCATAGCAATGGTAACGGCAGCTACTACATTTCGGTGAGTCATATCACGTTAATTTACATAGCAGAAATAGGAAAGGAGCAACATATGGAGGTAGTATACGGTTGGGTAAAAAATTTAGTTTGTTTTTACATCTTTATAACGGCAGTACTACATTTGTTGCCAAAAGAAAGCTATCGAAAATACGTTCGATTCTTCGAGGGACTGTTATTAGCAATATTGGTACTGACTCCGGTACTTTCCTTGTTTGGAAATCGTGAGAATCTTTCTGAAAAAATAGAACAGATGGGTTTTTTTCAGAAAATGGAGAATCTGAAATTGGACACCGCATATCTGGAGGCATCCCAACAGAAAATTTATCAGGAGGAATATGAAAAGGCAATTTGTATGGATATAGAACAGATGGCAAAAAGGCAGGAATTACAGGCGAAAAAGGTGGAGGTAAGTCTTACGGAAGAATGTCTGGTAAAACATATTTATATAGAAACCGCATTTATATCTGAGGATTCTGCCAAACAAAAAGCGGCGTTTGCAAAAGGTGCAGAATACCCACAGGTGTATGAATTGCAAAAAGAACTGGCGAAGTTTTATCAGGTTGATGAAGAAGCAATAGAGATTGTGGTAAAGGAATAGAGGTGGAAGGATGAAGCGGGAAAAGTGGAAGAAAATTCCAAAAAATCAAATATTAATCGGGGGATTGGTGGGAATATTATTACTGGTAATTGCCATTCCAATAGACGGTGGAAAGAAAAAAACGCAGGAAATATCCACGCAGCAGACTATGTCAGAAGGAGAATCCCAGGAAGGAGTTTACGAAAAAAAGTTAGAACGTAGATTGACCGAAGTGTTAGAAAAAATAGATGGTGTGGGAAAGGTAGAAGTAATGATTACACTGAAAGACAATGGAGAAAGTGTAGTAGAAAAGGATGTAACCACCAGTAGTCAGAATACGCAAGAGGGAGAAGGGAGTTCTGCACGAAATACGGCAGAGAATCAGTCGCAGGAAGAAACTGTGTTTTCAGGGCAACAGGGAAGTGGGCAGCAACCCTTTATTTCAAAAGAAGTAACCCCACAAATCGAAGGAATTCTGGTAGTAGCAGAAGGAGGTGGCAATTCCGTTGTGATAAAAAATATTTCAGATGCAGTTTTAGCATTATTTCCAGTAGAAGCACATAAAATTAAGGTAGTTAAGATGAATCTTTAGGAGGGTGTTGTTTTGAAAAACATATTCAGGAAAAATCAGATTATTATTACAGCTCTGGCAATGATGATTGCAGTAGCAGGGTATTTGCAGTATACCGGAAGTCAGAGTGATGATAAGATTGCAAAAGAAGCAAGTGCGGATTTAAGTGATACTACATATGAGATTTCTGACGAAGAATTTAGCGCAGATAATATCTTTACGGACACAGAAGCAGGCGAAGAAACCACAGCGCAGACAGAGGCGGCAGCACAGCCACAGGCAGAAACCCAGACGGAAGAAGCACCGTTAGGAATCCAGACAGGAGAAGACATTGCAGCTCAGAATGCAAAGGAAAAAGAGGCAGTAGAAAATCCGGGAGAAGCAGTACTTACAAGCAATACAGTGGAAAATGTAAATTTTGCGGCAGAAGTAAAATTAAATCGTGAGCAAATGCGTTCCCAGAATAAAGCTACGTTATTAGAGGTAATCAATAATACCAATATTTCACAGGAACAAAAGCAAAATGCCATTGATGCAATGGTTGCCATTACAGATATTTCAGAACGGGAAAATGCGGCAGAAATGCTGTTAGAGGCAAAAGGATTTACAGATGTTGTGGTAAGTATTACCGATGATAATGCAGATGTGGTTCTGAATATGGGAGAAGTAACAGACGCAAAACGTGCACAGATTGAGGATATTGTAAAACGTAAGACAAATGTGAATCCGGAAAATATTATTATTACACCAATACAGGGAGGTACATCCGGTACAGTAACACAAGAGTAACCAAAAGAGAAATAAAATGTTTGATAGGAAGGTTATGCAAGAGAAAAGCACGAAAGAGTCCGGTCATCATAAGCGGACTCTTTATTCTATTGTAATATCATAGGATAAAAAAGCCGGGGATAAAAAAGCCGGGGTTGAGAAGTAATAGTGGTATTGGTATAATTAGAATGAAAAGTAGAAGGAGAAAATGTTTATGGGAAAGACAGAAAAAAACGAGAAAAAGATAAAAAAATATTCAATAGCAGGTTTAAGTATCGGAGTATGTATGGGGATTGCTTATGGAATAGTTTTTCATAACCTGGCATTGGGGCTTGGAATCGGTTTGTGTTTTGGCTCTGCATTTGGTGCTGTAACACAAAAGAAAAAAGATAGCGCAGAAAATACGAAAAAGAAAAAATAAAAGCGAGGAAGATACAAAGTGGTAAAGATAGACTTAATTACCGGCTTTTTAGGAGCTGGGAAAACAACATTTATTAAAAAGTATGCCCAATATTTATTAGATAAGGGAATGCAGATAGGAATTCTTGAGAACGATTTTGGCGCAGTAAACGTGGACATGATGTTACTGCAAAATCTCATGGGAGATAATTGCGAATTAGAAATGATTTCGGGCGGATGTGACAAAGAGACACATAGAAGACGTTTTCGTACAAAATTGATTTCCATGGGAATGTGTGGATATGACCGAGTGATTGTAGAGCCATCCGGCATTTTTGATATGGATGAATTTTTTGACGTACTTCGTGATGAACCATTGGATCAATGGTATGAGATTGGTAACGTAATTACCATTGTAGATGCAAAATTGGAAGAAGAGATGTCAGAGGAAGCAAATTACCTTTTGGCATCGGAAGCTGCATATGCCGGACGTATTATCTTAAGTCACGCAGATGAAGCCACAGAAGAACAAAAGAGTCATACCATACAGCATTTAAACAAAGCATTGGAACAGATACAATGCAAAAGAAGATTAGAAAAAGAAATTTTGTGTAAAAGTTTGCCAAATCTTTCACAAGCGGATTTTGAAGAATTATTGAACTGCGGGTATGTAATGGAAAATTATCGGAAAATGGATATGGAGGAACAAAAAGGTTTTGATTCGTTGTATTTTATGAATGAAAACGTGACGGAAGATAACATTCAAGAGATTGTAAAGAAAATAATGGATGATCCTGAATGTGGTTCTGTTTTCCGTGTAAAAGGCTTTGTAAAAAATGCAGAAGATAAGTGGTTACAACTGAATGCAACGCATAATGAAATTACTATGCAGCCCATTGAAGTAGGACAAGAGGTATTGATTGTAATTGGTGAAAAATTGCAGGAAGATAAAATTAAAAGTTATTTAAAGCAGGAATAAGAGGGGCAGAGAAGAATGCAACGAAATTTAACAAAGGGTCCTATCACCGTTAATATTCTGTTGTTTGCACTTCCGCTCATGTGTGGAAACTTATTGCAACAAATGTATAATATCGCAGATACCTGGGTTGTGGGACGGTATTTAGGAGCAGATGCATTAGCGGCAGTGGGTTCCTCTTATACATTGATGATGTTTTTGACATCTATCATATTAGGACTTTGTATGGGAAGTGGTGCAGCAATCTCTATGCAGTATGGAAGTGGAGAATATGATAAAATGCGGCAAAGTATCTTCATGTCTTTTGTATCCATTGCAGGAATTTCAGTGATTCTAAACATTCTTGTATACATTGGCATGGATGTTATACTTTGGATACTTCAGGTGCCCACGGATATTCAGCCATTAATGAAAAAGTATCTTATCATTATATTTATGGGAATAATAGCAACATTTCTTTATAATTATTTTGCAAACGTACTTCGTGCGATAGGAAATTCAGTGATACCACTGGTCTTTTTGGCAGTATCCTCCATTTTAAATGTGATTTTGGATATGGCATTTGTTATGGTATTTCATTGGGGTGTTGCAGGAGCAGCAAGTGCAACTGTTTTGTCACAGTTTATTGCTGGAATTGGAATACTAATGTATATGGTTAAAAAATTTCCACAGTTGATACCAAAGAAAACTGATATGCATTGGAAAAAAGAAAATCTGTTGGAGATATTAAATCTTTCAGTGCTAACCAGTGTGCAGCAGTCCATTATGAATTTTGGGATTTTAATGGTGCAGGGACTTGTGAATAGTTTTGGAACTGTAGTTATGGCTGCGTTTGCTGCAGCAGTAAAAATCGATTCTTTTGCTTATATGCCGGTGCAGGATTTTGGAAATGCTTTTTCTACTTATGTTGCGCAAAACTATGGAGCAAATCAAAAAGAAAGGATTCGAAAAGGCATTCGCAGCGCAGTTATAACATCAGCCGTTTTTTGTATCATCATCAGTTGTTTGGTGGTAGGTTTTGCAAAACCACTAATGCATATTTTTATCGCACCGGAGGAGAAAGCCATTGTAGAAGTCGGAGTACAATATCTGAGAATAGAAGGTGCCTGTTACATAGGAATCGGAGTGTTATTTCTGTTATATGGTTATTATCGGGCGGTAAATCGCCCGGCGATGTCGGTAGTAATTACCATTGTATCATTGGGAACAAGAGTGTTATTGGCATATTTGCTATCGGCAATACCGACCATAGGAGTAGTGGGAATCTGGGTGTCTGTTCCCATTGGCTGGTTGCTTGCCGACATAATCGGAATGGTATATTATATAGTTAAGAAGGACAAAAAATAAAGGAGATATAGTATGATTCGACATATTTTATTTTGGAAGTATACAGAAAAGGTAAAAGGGGAACAGAAAGAAAAAGAAGCACTTGAATTTTTGCAGAATTCAGTGGCAACAATGGAAGGAAAAATTGATGGATTGTTGCACGCGGAAATCGGAAACAATATTGCAGGCGGGGAATATGATCTGGTATTTTATGCAGAACTTCAGAATGAGGCTGCATTAAAGACATTTCAAAACCATCCGTTACATGTGGCACATCGTGAACGATGCAAGGATATTGTAACAGACCGACTTTGCGGAGATTTAAAGACAGAGAAAGAGAAATAAAAAGAGAAGCAATATTAAAAATATAAAGTGGGAATAAATAAAGGAAAAGGCTTGCATAGAAAATAAAAAGATATTATGCTGAAAGTAAGTAAATACAGGAGGTGCTGTGCTATGAAAAGGGTTTTTTTAATTGTATTAGACAGTGTTGGAATCGGAGAAATGCCAGATGCAGCAGCATTTGGAGATGAGGGAAGCAATACTTTGAAGGCAGCTTCTACCAGTCAATATTTTTCTATGCCTAATATGAGAAAATTGGGGCTATTTAATATTGATGGAGTAGAAATTGGAGCAAAGGAAGAATATCCTACGGGGGCTTTTGCCAGAATGACAGAACAGTCTATGGGAAAAGACACTACGATTGGACACTGGGAGATTGCAGGTATTATTTCGGAATCTCCGTTGCCTACCTATCCGGAAGGATTTCCTAAAGAAATTATTGAGGAATTTTCTCGAAAAACAGGACGTGGGGTGCTATGCAATAAACCATATTCCGGAACAGAGGTTATCAAAGATTACGGAGAACAACATATGAAAACCGGAGATTTAATTGTATATACTTCGGCAGACTCCGTATTTCAGGTGGCAGCCCATGAAGATATTGTACCGGTAGAAAAATTATACGAATATTGCCAGATAGCCAGAGATATGCTGGTAGGAAAAAATGGAGTAGGAAGAGTAATAGCTCGTCCCTTCGAGGGAAAACCGGGAGCTTTCGTGCGAACGGTAAGACGTCATGACTTTTCGCTAGTTCCTCCCAAAGTAACCATGCTGGATCAGATAAAAGATGCTGGATATGAAGTATTGGGTGTTGGAAAAATATTTGATATTTTTGCAGGAAAAAGTATTACAGATTATGTGAGAACTACAGGAAATCCGGATGGCATTGATAAGACACTTGACTATATGGACAGAGATTTTGAAGGACTTTGTTTTGTAAATCTGGTAGATTATGATATGCTTTACGGACATCGTAACGATGTGGAGGGATATGCAAAGGCACTAACGTATTTTGATGAACGGTTACCTGAAATTCTTGGTAAAATGCGAGAAGAAGATATCCTCATGATTACGGCAGACCATGGATGCGACCCATCCACACCATCCACCGACCATTCCAGAGAATATACTCCATTAGTGATGTACGGAAAGAACATTCCGGCAGGTGGTAATTTTGGAACACGGCGGACTTTTTCCGATATTGGTGCAACAATATTAGAATATTTTGGCATAAAAAAGAAAATTTCAGGGGAAACTCTTCTTAAATTTTAGAAAAAAAGAGGAATTATTGTAAGATTTTGTGATTTTACAGTAATTCCTTTTTTTAATGAAAAAAACTTAGCAGTTTATTAGCAATAGAATGGGAAAAAATTATAGGCAATTCTTTCAAAAAAATTTTTTTTTTGAAGAGAAATTTCCTAAAAAAACAGAAATTTAGTAAAAGGTCATAAAAAGTAAAAAAAGCAATATACAATTGTTACAAAAAAGTAAAAAAATAATAAAGAAACAGTGTCAGTGATTCACAAAAAAAATGGGGTATTTTGGTAAACTTTGAGGCTCAAAACAAAGATTGACATTATTTTAACATGGGATTAAATTAGATAAAGAAATTACTGTGGCAGTGTGAGTTTGCACGGATACCGTCAACCGTCAGAACTGCCGGCAGGTGGAAAGGAAGTGAATAGAATGGATGCTTTCGTAGAATCACTATTGGAGGAGTTAAACTGCGAGACAGTTTTTACCATCCCCCTATTTGGTGGAATTCCCGTATCTGAAGCAGTGGTAGTTACCTGGTTTATTATGGCAGGACTTACTGTTGCCGCCTTTTTACTCACCAGAAATCTGCGAGTGGAACAACCGGGACGAAGGCAGCTGATTGTAGAAACAGCCGTGGAAGGAATCTACGGATTCTTTGAAGACACCATGGGAGGACTTGGAAAGGAATATATTCCATATTTAAGTGCTGTTGCTATCTACATAGGAATTTCGAATCTGATAGGATTAATCGGGTTCAAACCTCCCACCAAGGACTTGAATATTACCGCTGCACTGGCAATTATGAGTATTGTTTTAATTGAAATTGCCGGCGTACGCAAGAAGGGGATGAAGGGATGGCTTAAGAGTTTTGCAGAGCCAGTACCAATTATTCTTCCTATTAATATTCTGGAAGTATTTATCAGACCATTGTCATTATGTATGCGACTATTCGGAAATGTATTAGGTGCATTCGTAGTTATGGAACTGATAAAGTTATTAGTACCAGTTGTGGTACCAGTGGCGTTCAGCTGCTATTTTGATATTTTTGACGGTTTAATACAAGCATATGTGTTTGTATTCCTTACATCATTATTTATTAAAGAAGCTATTGAAGAATAAGAAGAAAAGGAGTGTATTACTATGAATACAATTATCGCTATTGGAGCAGGAATCGCAGTTTTAACAGGAATCGGAGCAGGAATCGGAATCGGTGTTGCAACCGCTAAAGCAACAGATGCTATTGCAAGACAGCCAGAAGCAGAAGGTAAGATTAGTAAAGCATTATTATTAGGATGTGCACTTGCAGAAGCAACCGCTATTTACGGTTTCGTTATCGCATTACTTATTATCATGTTCTTAAAATAATAACAGGAAAACAATAAGAAAGGCGGCGGTAACATGTTAAGTTTAGACGTTTGGAATCTGCTGTTTACGGTAATCAACGTACTGGTATTGTACCTGTTAATGAAGAAGTTTTTATTTAAGCCTGTACTGGCAGTGCTAGAGAAGCGAAAAGAAATGATTGCAGCTAACATGGAAGAAGCAAGAAAGAGTCAGCAGGAAGCAGAAGAACTGAAGGCTGATTATGAAGAAAAACTTTCTGTGGCAAAAGAAGAAGCACAGAATATTGTTCATAATGCAAGAGAATTGGCAGAACAGGAAAGAACAGGCATTTTAGAGAAGACCAGAGCTGAGTCAGAGCAGATGATAGAAAAAGCCAAGGCTGCCATTTTGTCAGAGCAAGAGCAGGCACAGCAGGAAGCAAAAGAAGAGATTGCCAAACTTGCGGTATTAGCTGCAAGAAAAATTATAGAAGCAGGTGATGCCCATGACACAGACAGCTATTAATTATGCGAAGGCACTTCATGAATTAAATATCAGCAGAGAGAGTATGCAGACGATAAAAGCAATTATCGAAGCAGTTCCGGCTGTATGTGAAGTGTTAGAAGCCCCGGTTGTCCCAAAGGAAGAAAAACGTCGTGTGGCAGACCGGATTTTCCCGGAAGAGACGAGATCCTTTGTAAAACTTTTATGTGATTATGACCGGGCAGATCAGCTTGCAAATATCTGTGAGGCATATGAGATAGAATACAGACGTATTCATCATATTTTAAAGGCTGAAATATATTCAGCAAAGCCTCTGGGTGATGAAAAGAAACAGGAAATTGAAAAGTTTTTACAGAAACAATATCCGGATATGACTTATCAATTATCCTACGATATTGAGAAAAAACTGATGGGTGGAACCAAAATCGTAGCTGGAAATATGGAATATGATAATAGCTACGAAGGACGTCTGCATCAGTTGGAATTAAAATTAACCGGGAGGTGAAAGCGGTGAGTGCAATCAGCGCATCAGATATTATTTCCATTTTAAAAAGCGAAATCGAGCACTATGACTGGGAAAAAGAAGGTCAGGAAACAGGTGAAGTTATCTGGGTAGGTGACGGAATTGCAACTGTATACGGAATCGATCATGCTGTATATGGTGAAATCGTCGTTTTTGAGAATGGATTAAAAGGTATGGTACAGGATATCAGAAGAAATGAAATCGGATGTATTCTGTTCGGAAAAGATACCGGAATTAAAGAAGGAACAAAAGTTGTTCGAACAAAGAAAAAAGCAGGTATTCCGGTAGGTGATGCCTATGTAGGAAGAATTATTAACGCTCTTGGAGAACCGATTGACGGAAAAGGAGAAATCAAGGCAGAGGACTATCGTCCAATCGAAGAAGATGCTCCTGGAATTCTTGATCGTAAATCCGTAAATACACCAATGGAAACAGGAATTCTTGCAATTGATTCCATGTTCCCAATCGGACGCGGACAGCGTGAATTAATCATTGGAGATAGACAGACAGGTAAGACTGCAATTGCAACAGATACCATTTTGAACCAAAAGGGAAAAGATGTTATTTGTGTATATGTAGCTATCGGTCAGAAGGCTTCCAGTGTTGCAAAATTAGTATCCACATTACAGCAGCATGATGCAATGGATTATACAATTGTATTATCATCAACAGCAAGTGATCCGGCATCACTACAGTATATTGCACCATATGCAGGTACTGCGTTAGCAGAGTACTTTATGTATAAGGGAAAAGATGTATTAATTGTATATGATGATTTATCAAAACATGCAGTAGCATACCGTGCATTATCTCTGTTATTAGAGCGTTCCCCGGGACGTGAGGCATATCCGGGAGATGTATTCTATCTTCATTCCAGATTGTTAGAGCGTTCCAGTCGTTTGAGTGATGAATTAGGCGGAGGTTCTATTACCGCATTACCAATCATTGAAACACAGGCAGGAGACTTATCTGCATATATTCCAACAAATGTAATTTCTATCACAGATGGACAGATTTTCTTAGAGAGTGATTTGTTCTTCTCCGGTATGAGACCGGCGGTAAACGTAGGACTTTCCGTATCTCGTGTTGGTGGAGCAGCGCAGACAAAGGCAATGAAAAAGGCAACCGGAAGTATCCGTATCGATTTGGCACAGTTCCGTGAAATGGAAGTGTTTACACAGTTTAGTTCTGATTTGGACGAAAGTACAAAGGAACAGTTAGCACACGGAAATGTTTTGATGGAATTATTAAAGCAGCCATTGTGTCATCCAATGAGTATGCCGGAGCAGGTAATTACACTTTGTGCAGCCAATAACGGAGTTTTCGATAAGGTTCCGGTACCGAAAGTAAAAGAAGCACAGATGAATCTGTTAGCACATATGGCAGATGCACATCCGGAATTGGTAAAAGAAATCGAAGAGCAAAAAGTGCTTAATGATGAGACAGCAGACAAGATTGTAGCAGCTGCAAAGGAATATGTGCAGACAGCAGTAATGTAAGGATGGTGAGGAAAAATGGCTAATACAAAGGAAATCCAGAGCCGAATGAAGAGTATTCAGGATACGATGAAGATTACCAATGCCATGTATATGATTTCCTCTTCCAAATTGAAAAAATCAAAAAAGAGTTTGGAAGATACAGAGCCGTACTTTTACACACTGCAATCAACCATGAGCCGTATTCTGAGACATATTCCGGACATAAAAAGCATTTATTTTGACCAACGTGAAAATAAAAGTCAAAGTGAGCGGCATACAGGATATGTTGTTGTTACTGCCGATAAGGGAATGGCAGGTGCTTATAACCATAACGTATTAAAAGTGGCAGAAGAGCATTTGCAGCAAAGTGATAATCCGGTATTGTTTGTATTAGGAGAATTAGGAAGACAATACTTTGAACATAAAAAATTTCCCATTGAAGAGCAGTTTCATTATACCGTACAGAATCCAACATTAAACCGTGCAAGAAATATTGCAGAGACGGTATTAGAATGGTATAGTCAGGAAAAATTAGATGAAGTGTATATTATTTATACCAGAATGGTAAATGCAGTTCAGGCTGAGGCAGAAGTATTACAGCTTCTTCCGTTAAAGAAGGCGGATTTTAGTAGCCAGTCAATACCAATTGGCGTTAAAATGGAAGAATTAGCGTTATTACCTACACCGGAAGCGGTAATGAATCGAATTGTACCGGACTATATTGTAGGATTTATATATGGTGCATTGGTAGAATCTTATTCTAGTGAGCAGAATTCAAGAATGATGGCAATGCAGGCGGCTACGGATAGCGCGAAAGACATGTTAAAGGAATTGGATATATTGTATAACCGAGCAAGGCAGGCAGCAATTACACAGGAAATTACAGAGGTAATTGCCGGAGCTAAAGCTCAGAAGAAAAAGAAAGAACAAGGTGGAAAGTAAGGAGGTCAGATACATGGAACAGGGCAGAATTGTCCAGGTCATGGGACCTGTAGTTGACGTAGAGTTTGAAAATTGTGAACTTCCGGAAATCAAAGATGCATTGGAAGTAGACAACGATGGAAAACGTTGCGTCATGGAAGTGGCACAACATATTGGAAATAATACCGTACGTTGTATTATGTTGGCTTCCAGCGAAGGACTGCATAAAGATATGGTAGTAACTGCAACAGGAAGCGGTATCAAAGTTCCGGTTGGAGAAAAGACATTAGGACGTTTATTTAACGTATTAGGTGATACATTGGATAAGGGAGAGTCTCTGGAACAGGAGCCACACTGGGTTATCCATAGAGATCCACCTACTTTTGAGGAGCAGAGTCCGGTTGTTGAAATGTTAGAAACAGGAATTAAGGTTATTGACCTTTTAGCTCCATATGCAAAAGGTGGTAAAATCGGTTTGTTCGGTGGTGCCGGAGTAGGTAAAACCGTATTGATTCAGGAGTTGATTCACAATATAGCTACAGAACATGGTGGATATTCTATCTTTACCGGAGTTGGAGAGCGTTCCCGTGAAGGTAATGATTTGTGGTCTGAAATGAGCGAATCAGGTGTATTAGAGAAAACAGCATTAGTGTTTGGACAGATGAATGAGCCACCTGGAGCTCGTATGCGTGTGGCAGAAACCGGACTTACTATGGCAGAATATTTCCGTGATGAAAAACATCAGAACGTGTTATTGTTTATTGATAATATTTTCCGTTTTACACAGGCAGGTTCTGAAGTATCTGCATTGTTAGGACGTATGCCTTCCGCAGTAGGATATCAGCCAACACTGGCAACAGAAATGGGTGAGTTACAGGAACGTATCGCATCTACGAAGAATGGTTCTGTTACCTCTGTACAGGCAGTATATGTACCAGCCGATGACTTAACTGACCCGGCACCTGCAACTACATTCGCACATTTGGATGCAACTACCGTATTATCCAGAAAGATTGTAGAACAGGGTATTTATCCGGCAGTTGACCCATTGGAGTCAAACTCCCGTATTTTGGAGGCTGATGTAGTAGGTGAAGAACATTACCAGACAGCCAGAAGAGTACAGGAAGTATTACAGAAATACAAAGAATTACAGGATATTATCGCAATTCTCGGTATGGAAGAATTATCAGAAGAAGATAAACTTACAGTATATCGTGCAAGAAAGGTACAGAAGTTCTTATCACAGCCATTTAGTGTTGCAGAGAACTTTACCGGAATTTCAGGAAAATATGTACCGGTACAGGAGACAATCCGTGGATTTAAAGCCATTTTGGATGGTGAAATGGATGAGTATCCGGAAAATGCATTTTTCAATGTAGGAACCATTGACGAAGTAAAAGAAAAGGCAGAGCGTATGAAAGAATCCGCCGGAGAATAGGAGTGGTTTCATGAATACATTTTTTTTAAAAGTGATTGCGGCAGACCATACTTTTTTCCAAGGAAAATGCCAGTCATTGATTGTACCTGCCATTGATGGTGAAAAAGGAATACTTCCACACCATGAAGATATGGTAATCGCAGTAAACGAAGGTGAGATTCGTGTAACAGCAGAAGATGGTACCGTACATATTGGTATTGTAGGTATGGGATTTGTACAGATTATCAATAACCGTGTCACACTGTTAGTAGAAACGGCAGAAAGACCGGAAGAAATTGATGCACGAAGAGCAAAAGAAGCTCAGGAACGAGCTATGGAGCAGATGCGTCAGAAACAGAGTATACAAGAGTTCCATCATTCCCAGGCATCTCTTGCAAGAGCAATGTCAAGATTGAAGGCAACCAGCAAGTATAATCAGTAAGAAAAAACTACTGTAATTAAGTGAAATCACTTATTGCAGTAGTTTTTTTATTATATAATAGTGAAAGGGATTGCAATTTTTCCATAAGGAAATTATAATGATAAATAGTGTTCCTAGAAGATAGGAAGAGGATAGAGGAGAATTATAATGGCAAAAGAATTATTAAAAAGAGAACAGGTAGCAGTAGAAGATACCTGGGCAGTAGAAGATATTTATGCAACAGAGGAAGCATTTTTAGCAGATGCAGATAGTGTAGAAAAGAAACTGAAGGAAGAACTTACCAAGTATGATGAAAAGTACTTAAATGAGAGTGGTGCACATCTGTTAGAGTATTATAAGAATTTAGAAGAAGTTATGCTGATTTTAGATAAGGTATTAAATTATTCTGAAAGAAATGCAGATGTAGATACTTCAAATACTCATTATCAGGCATTAAGAGGTAAAGCAGAAAATCTGTACTATAAATTAGCAGAAGTAACTGCTACGATTGGAAGTTATATTGTAGCAATGGATGATGCAAAGATAAATCAGTATTTTAAAGAAGTACCGGAGTTAGAAGAATATAGAGTAAGCATTGAGGATTTAAGAAGATTAAAACCACATATGTTATCTTCAGAGGCAGAAGCTTTGTTAGCAGCATCTAACGACATGGGAAGTGCAGTAGATAAAGTATATAGCTTATTGGAAAATGCAGATTTTGAAAATCCAACAGTAAAAGATGAAAATGGGGAAATGGTGAAGGTAAGCAGCGGAAGATTTGTTCCAATGTTAGAGAGCAAGGACGTGCGTGTTCGCCGTGAGACATTCCAGGCATATTATGCAAGATATGAACAGTACAAGAATACATTTGCATCCTTATATGAAGGAAAAGCAAAGGCTAACTTTTTCTATGCAAAAGCAAGAAAATACAGCGCTTCTATGGAAGCAGCAGTAGATGCAAACAATGTGCCAAAGGAAGTATATTACAACTTAATTGAAGCTGTAAATGAAAACATGGACTATATGCATCAGTATATGAAGCTGAGAAAGAAATTATTAGGTGTAGAAGAACTTCACATGTACGACTTATATACACCAATGGTAGAGCAGGAAGAGGAAGAAATCACTTATCCAATGGCTCAGAAGGAAATCGCAGAAGCATTACAGGTACTTGGTGATGATTATGTAAGCGTATTAAAACGTGGATTTGAAAATCGTTGGATTGATAAATATGAAAACGAAGGAAAGAGAAGCGGAGCTTATTCTGCCGGAAACTACGGAGTACATCCATATGTATTGATGAATTATCAGTATAACTTAGATTCTGAATTTACCTTGGCACATGAAATGGGGCATGCGCTTCATTCCTATTATTCTTCCAAGAATAATAATATTTTTGATAGTGAGTATAAAATATTTGTGGCAGAGGTAGCATCTACCTGTAACGAAGCATTGTTAATGGATTATTTGTTAAAACGTACAAACGACAAGAAGAAAAAAGCATACTTAATCAACCATTTCTTAGAGCAGTTCCGTACAACCTTGTATCGTCAGACGATGTTTGCAGAATTTGAACTTCGTACTCATGAAATGGTAGAGCGTGGGGAAGCACTCACAGCAGAAGCTTTGAAAAAAGTATATTATGACTTAAATGTAAAATATTACGGAAATGATATCGTAGTGGATGATGAAATTGCAATTGAATGGGCAAGAATCCCACATTTTTATTACAATTTCTATGTATATCAGTATGCGACCAGTTTTTCCGCATCTATGGCACTCAGCAAGAAGATTTTAGAAGAAGGAAAACCGGCAGTAGATAAATACCTGGAATTCTTAAGTGGTGGTTGTACAAAGTCCCCAATTGAGTTATTAAAAGGTGCAGGTGTGGATATGACAACAAAGAAACCAATTAGCGAAGCACTTAAGACATTCGGTGAATTAATAAAAGAACTGGATGAAATGTATGCATAAGTAGGGAAAGAACAGTGATAAGGGAATAGAAAGAGAGGACATTTTTTTGGCAGATTTACAAAAAGAAATAGAAAAGCGTAGAACGTTTGCGATTATTTCTCATCCGGATGCGGGAAAAACAACTTTAACAGAAAAGTTTTTGTTATATGGAGGAGCTATTAATTTAGCCGGTTCTGTAAAAGGAAAAGCCACAGCAAGACATGCGGTATCTGACTGGATGGAAATAGAAAAGGAGAGAGGTATTTCTGTCACCTCCTCTGTATTGCAGTTTAATTATGGCGGATACTGTATCAATATTTTGGATACTCCGGGACATCAGGATTTCTCAGAGGATACCTATCGTACCTTGATGGCAGCAGATTCTGCCGTCATGGTAATTGATGGTTCTAAGGGTGTAGAGGCACAGACCAGAAAGTTATTTAAGGTATGTGTTATGCGTCATATTCCAATTTTTACATTTATCAATAAGATGGATAGAGATGCTAATGATACCTTTGATTTGTTAGACGAGATTGAAAAAGAGCTGGGAATAGCAACTTGTCCAATTAACTGGCCAATTGGCTCCGGAAAGAATTTTAAAGGTGTGTATGATCGTAATACAAGAAAAGTAAAAATCTTCGAAGATACCTTAAAGGGAACAAAAGAAGGAACAGAACGTGACTTTGATATTGATGATCCGGCATTGGGAGAATTCGTAGGTGAAGACCAAAAAGCACAGCTTTTAGAAGAAATTGAGCTTTTGGATGGAGCAAGTGCTGAATTTGATATGGAATTAGTATCAAAGGGAGAATTATCTCCGGTGTTTTTCGGTTCTGCTTTGACAAATTTTGGTGTAGAGACATTCTTGCAGCATTTCTTACAGATGACATCTTCACCGTTGCCGAGAAAAGCTGATATTGGAGAAATTGATCCGTTTTCTGAAGATTTCTCTGCATTTGTATTTAAGATTCAGGCAAATATGAATAAGGCGCATCGTGACCGTATCGCATTTATGCGGATATGTTCCGGAAAGTTTGAAGCAGGAATGGAAGTAACCCATATTCAGGGTGGAAATAAAAAGATACGTTTATCTCAGCCACAGCAGATGATGGCACAGGAGCGTAAGATTGTAGAAGAAGCATATGCAGGTGATATTATTGGTGTGTTTGATCCCGGTATTTTCTCTATTGGTGACACGATTACCAATGCCAATGAAAAGTTTGCATTTGAAGGAATTCCTACATTTGCACCGGAACATTTTGCAAGAGTACGTCAGTTAGATACCATGAAGCGTAAGCAGTTCGTAAAAGGTATCAGCCAGATTGCACAGGAAGGTGCGATTCAGATATTCCAGGAATATAATACCGGTATGGAAGAGATTATCGTAGGTGTGGTAGGAGAACTTCAGTTTGATGTATTGAAGTATCGTCTGGAGAATGAATACAATGTAGAAATTCGCTTAGAAAAACTGCCATATGAGCATATTCGCTGGATTGAGAATAAAGAAATTGATATGGATAAGCTAATAGGAACCTCTGATATGAAGAAAATTCAGGACTTAAAGGGAAATCCATTACTGTTGTTTATCAATAGTTGGAGTGTGGGAATGACCTTAGATAGAAACGAAGGACTGGAATTATCTGAGTTCGGAAGAGACTAGAGATATATCTAAAAATGAGATATAAAGGATAAAAAAGATATAAAAGGATGATAACTGATAATCGTTCAGTTATCATCCTTTTTGTATGTTGTTTATTACTCAAGGTTTACTTTCCTGCGTATAATCAACCGCGTAATAAGATAGAATATAACACCAAGAATTAAGTTAAATATACAGGTTGCAGGGAGAAAAGAACTGTATATTCTTCGGGTAAGTGTCAAAGAATCCAATTCTGTTCCCAGCAAAGTGTTAAGGTTAATCACAATCATAAGAATACTGGAAAGTATTTGTGTAACTATGTAAAATGCAATATAAAATCCAATAGAAGATGCTAATTTATGACGTTCCATCAACTGACCCAGTGCAATAGCAAGGTATCCCATAGTTAATGAAAAGAAGCTGCCAACAATAAGTGACAGACAACATATCCCCAGAAGTTGTAATGGTCCATATCCAAATATATCCTGGAAAGAAGCAGTGGTTTGGGCACCGTCGGACAAGGCGGAAACAAAACCGGAAAGAAATGCGCTTTTTTCATTGGCAGAATCAGCATGTGCAATTGCGTAATAACTACTGGAAAAACTTATAGCAAAGATAGAACCTACGGTAAGTAATACATTAAAACAATTCCAGAGAAATGCCACAATTAATTTGGAGTTTAAAAGTTGTGTGTGTGTAACCGGAAGAGTAAACATTAAATACCCTTCTGAGGTAAACAAATTTTTGTAAAATCGAACCATTGAATAAATATAGGCTGCAAGTGTAAGTACAATCATTGAGAGTGCATATAAAATAATCAATAAAATCACTAATGGCAGTGAGGTATCACGTTGCAAAATATCGGTACATAGAATAAGACAACCTACAACGGTAATAAGAACAATGGTAAGATTCAGTGGAAGTAAAATCCTACGAGTTGCTTCAAATTCATGTTTCATTAATTTTTTTAACATTTGAATACCTCCCGGAATAATGTATCTATGGACTTATTCTCGTTTTCTCTGATGTCATCTACCGAGGTTTGCATACGGATTTGACCATTTTGAATAAAAATGACTTCATCTAAGATATTCTCAATATCCGAAATCAAATGAGTGGAAATGAGAATGGAAGCATTTTCGTCATAATTAGAGATAATCGTATTTAAAATATAATCTCGGGCTGCTGGGTCTACGCCGGCAATGGGTTCATCTAATAAGTATAAATCTGCCTTACGACTCATTACTAAAATAAGCTGTACTTTTTCTTTGGTGCCTTTGGAAAGGGTTTTTAACTTGCTATTTGGATCAATATTCAACTTAGCCAGCATGTCATAAGCACGTTCGGTTTCAAAATCTTCATAGAAATCAGCAAAGAAACCAATGATTTCCTTTACCTTCATCCAGTCATTTAAGTAGGTATGGTCCGGCAAATAAGAAATCATTTTTTTACTTTCGATTCCAATCGGTTCTTCCTTAAGATAGATTTCACCGGAAGAAGGAGTAAGAAGACCGGCAATTAATTTTATGAAAGTTGTTTTTCCGCTTCCGTTTGGTCCAAGCAGACCGATAATGTGTCCACCATCAATTTGCAGATTGATATTGGAAAGGGCAGGGTAGCGTCCATATTGTTTGCTCAAATTTTTACATTCTAATAAAGTCATTTTGCATCCCCCTCAATTGTTTGTTTCATAAGAGATACGGTTTCGTCTTTCTGGAAACCTAATTTTTGCATATTTTCAAGAAATTGAGAAATAATTTCCCGTGCCATTTCTGACTTTATATCATCAATCATCTTTGTATCCTCCGTAATAAATCGTCCACTGGTTCGCTGGGAATAAACAAGACCTGTCCGTTCTAATTCGGAAAGTGCCTTTTGCATGGTGTTTGGGTTTACAGAAGCCTCAGCTGCAAGCTCCCGCACAGAGGGAAGCTTATCCCCGGGCTTGTATACACCGGAAATAATATCCATTTGAATTTTTTCAATAATCTGTATAAAAATTGGTCTATCGGAATCTAAGTTCCATGGCATAATATCACCTCGTTTTCAATGTATTATTGTACTATCTGAGTAATACATTAAATGCTTTTGGCAAAAAAGTCAAGGATTTTTCGTGTTTCTCAAGTTATCGCATTAAGCATTCTAAAAGTTTATCGTTCATTTCCGGATTCATGAAACAGAAACGGATGTATTTATTGTCCAGAAACGGGAAAGTAGAACAGTCACGAATCATCATTTTTTCACGAATTGCACGGTCAAATAAAAGTTCGGAAGTAAGAGTATCGTCCATAAGACGTACTAACATAAAATTGCCACTGGGCTTGTATACCTTAAATCTGGAATCCTTAGAAAAAGCATCATACATTCTGGCACGTTCGGAAGAAATCAGCTGACGTGTTTTTTGAATATAATCGGTGTCTTTGAACATGATTTCTCCGGCAATTACAGCAAGTGAGTTAATGGTCCATGGATTTTTTCGTGTATTGATTGCCTTGATTAAATCCCGGTTACCGGTGATGGCATAGCCAAGGCGCAGTCCCGGTGCTGCAAAAAACTTAGAAGTTCCTCGCAGGATTACAATATTATTATAAAAAGCAGTCAACGGAATGGAATCAATTTCATCATAATTATCTGCAAATTCCACATAGGTTTCATCCACCATGACAAAAATGTCGTATTGCTTACAGATGTCTAAAATCGTACGCATATCCTTTTGGGTAATGGCAGTAGAAGTTGGGTTATTTGGATTACAGATAACCAATAAGTCAATGTTTTCATTTAACTGAGAAGTAAAGTGTGTAACATCCAGACAAAAGCCCTGTTCTTCCTTCAATGGGTAGTAGAGACAAGTGCCGCCTCCCAGAGAAATTTCGCGTTCATACTCAGAATAGGTAGGACCAAGTATCAAAGCCTTTTTCGGGTGTTCAATCTGAATGAAGAGAGAAATCAGTTCAGTGGAACCATTTCCCATAATAATGTTTTCGTAATCAGTATTGACGTAATCTGCAATACACTTTCGAAGAGAAGTATACTCTCGGTCAGGATATGTGGTAATAGCATCAATATGATTAGCAAGCGTTGTTTTTAAAAGAGGGGAAACTCCAAGTGGGTTTACGTTTGCACTGAAACTTGTAATTTCTTCCTTTTTAATACCATAGATTTGTTCTATTTTTTCCAGGTCGCTGCCATGGAAATGATCTTTATGTTGTAACATGTTTATGCCTCCAAACTTTTCATTTACACCTTCGTGGAAATCGTTTATACTTAATTATAACGAATAATGACAAAAAAGCAACTAAAAGCAGGTGACGATTTGCGAAAGAAAATACAGGAATTGGCAGCAGGAAAATGTGATAAAAAGTGTCCTATTGTGGAATTTTCAGAAGAAGAATTAAAAGTAACCGTATTAGAGGAACAGACGTTACATGGAAAGTTTACCATAACAAGTGTGAATGAAGTGCCGATGCGTGGCATTATCTATTCTTCCAATCCACGAATGGAATGTCTGGAATCCCAGTTTCAGGGAACACAAGTAACCATAGAATATGAATTTCACAGTGAAGGCATGGTAGAAGGAGATTCTTCCAAGGGTAACTTTTATGTTATCTGTAATGAAGGAGAATATGACCTTCCTTTTTTGGTATCTGTTTCTAAGGGATATCCCCAAAGTTCCATGGGAATGATTGATAGTATTTTTAGTTTTGCCAATCTTGCCCAGAAGTCTTATGAAGAGGCAGTAGAGGTATTTGGAAAGCCGGAATTTATCAATATTTTTAAAGACAGAGAACAAGAAGAGCGATTGGGATATTTAGGCTTGTTAAAGAAGCCGTGTACCATGGCGCAGGTAGAAGAATTTCTTATTTTAACGAAAAAGAAAAAACGAATTACTTTTTCCATCGAAGAAAGTCAGACACAGATAGATGGAATTGGACAAAATGAGAAACAGCATATCATCCTGAAAAAGGATAACTGGGGCTATGCCACAATTGAAGTAAAGAGCGATGCAGCGTGTGTTGAACCGGTGAAAAAAGTGATTACTACCGAGGATTTTATAGGAAACAGAGCAGTTGCGGAGTATGTAATTTTAGAGGACAAGTTACATGCAGGGAACAACTATGTAAGGCTCACCTTTGAAAATCAGTTTCAACAAGAGAGCGTAGAACTTTGTATTATAAAAGACAAAAAGCAGGAAGAAAAGGAAAAAACTTATTTAGAAATTCAAAAACACAGAGAATCCCTACTAAAATGTTATGTGGCATTTCGCCTGAATCAAATGGTAACAGGGGTATGGGCAAAAAGAACCTGTGAAGAATTAGATTTTTTGATGAATATTGAACCGGAGAATAAGTGGTGTGCTTTATATAAGGCGCAGGCACTTTTAATCAATCGGCAAAAGCAGGAAGCGCAGTGGTTATTGGATGCCTTTCGGAGAGAAAATAAGGAAAAAGATACGCCATTATATGCATATTATTTGTATTTATGTACCTTAGCAGACCCGGAGCCGGCGTATGTGAATCAATTAACAAGCCAAATAGAAGAAATCTATCATTGCAATCAGGAAAATGCTCTATTGTTGTGGATTTTACTATACATAGATGAAGAGTTAAATTATAGTAGCAATCGTAAATTAGAGACCGTTGCAAGACAGATAGAGAGAGGATGCAATAGTCCGATTCTCTATGTTGAGGCATATTATCTGTTAAGTCAGGAGCCATATCTGATTCATAAGGGCGATAAGCTGGAGCGAAAGATTTTAGGATGGGCTGCTAAGAAAAACATTTTGACTGCAAAAATGGCAGAACAGGTGAAACAGTTAATTCCACAGTTGAATTCCTTTCACTTAGGATGGTATCGGATTATGGAAGCATGTTATGAGAAGTTTCCCTCTAATGAATTATTGCAGGAAATTTGTAGTTACTGTATACGAGCAGGACGTTACGGAAAACAGTTTTTCACATGGTATGATGCAGGGGTTCGTGAAGAGTTGCGAATCGGTGGGCTTTATGAGGCATGGATGTTGTCGGCAGAGCCGGAACAGTTGCAGAAAATTCCAAAGTTAGTAACCATGTATTTTCAGTATCACAGTAACTTGGCATATCAGCAGAGAGCTATGCTATATAGTGCAATCATAAGTAATAAGCAAAGCATGAAGCAGGTATACCAAGGATATCAAAAGGCTATTGAGGAATTTGCTTTAGAACAGGTAAGAGCCGGAAGGATAGATAAAAATCTGGTAGTGATTTATAAGGAAGTGCTGACACCGGCAATGATTAATAAAGAATCGGCACAGTGGCTTTCAAATGTAATTTTCTCCAAACAGATTATTTGCAAGGAGGAAAAAGCAGTGCGGGTGATTGTCAGACAGTATCAATTACAACAGGAGCAGGCAGTTCCAGTGATAAATCACAGTGCGTATGTAAATATTTACGGAACAGAGTATAGTATTCTGTTAGAGGATGCAAAGGGAAATCGTTTCTTGCCAAAAGAAGATATCATAATAAAGCCGTTTATGAATATTGCTCCGTTTCTCAGAAAAGGAATGGAATATGCCAATGATAAATTGAGCTATATGTTAAGTTATTTTGACCGGAAAAAGATATGGCAGACCTATGAAGAGGAGGACTTACCATATTTAAAGAAATTAATGGAGTCCGAAAAAATCAGCAAGGAATATGAAGAGGAAATTCGACTTCAGTTGATTGCATATTATTATGACAATTATCGGGGAGATACCTTAGACGAGTTTTTGCTGAATTTGTCCTTTGAACGTTTAGAACGCAATATCAGAGGAAAACTTATGGAACTTTTGGTAGCAAGAGGACATTACCATAAGGCATATGAACTGGTGTTGGCATATGGAAGTGAAAACCTTTCCGCGGCGAAGTTGTTGTCTGTAATCTGTAATCGAATACGGGAAATAGAGGAGGAGCCGGATGACTTCTTAATTGGAATGTGTAGAAGTGTATTTTTGCGAGGAAAGTACAATGATTTAGTATTACATTACATGTGCCAGTATTTTTGCGGAAATTTAAAAGAAATGACCGGACTTTGGCAGGTGGCAAAAGATTTTGAAATGGAATGCCATGACTTGGAAGAACGTTGTGTAGTACAGTTTTTGTATACCGGAAGTTATGCAAGATGTATGGAAGATATTTTTGAAAGTTATGAGAAGAATGGTGGAAGAAAATTAATTGTGCTTGCTTACCTTTCTCAAATGGCACATAAGTATCTGACAACGGATATGGAAGTTTCGGATTATGTATTTGAAAAAATCTTAGAGTTACTGGAAGAAGGAGACGAATTAAACGAACCGTGTCGTCTTGGATTTTTAAAATGGTGTGCTAAGATTGGAACATTGACAGAAAAACAAAAGAAACAGGCAGAAGTGATTCTGCAATGGGCAATTGGAGAGAAGAAGTATTTTCCTTTTTATACAAAGCTGCCGGCAGAATTTGCGGAAAAGTATATGTATTATGATAAAACATTCCTGGAGTATCGAACCGTACCGGATACCAGAGTGGTAATCAGCTTTGGGAAATGGGAAAGTGAGGAGTTTCAGGAATGCGAAATGACAAGGATGTACAGTGGCATATTTGTTAAACCGTTTGTGCTGTTTTTTGGGGAGGAAATTCCTTATTATATTAAAGAAGAGAAAAAAGGCGAAATGGTAGTAACGGAAAGTGGTCATATACGAGGTGGCGAACAGTGTCCTGCCACGGAAGAAAATCGATATCAGTTATTGAATGATATGATTACCAGTTGGCATATGAAGGATGAAAAGACACTGAAAAAACTTTTAGAGCAGTATGGAGAAATGAATCAGTTAGTACAGGAGAAGTTTATAGTAATATAAAGGTGGTGATAAGGGATGCAACCGTTAAAAGAGGAATGGTATATCGGAATTGAAATAGGACGGAAATGGACGATGGTCAGTTACTATACCGAAGGGATGAAAGAACCGGAGACGAAAGGACTGGTGAATGGAAGCCAGAGTTATCGAATCAGTACAGGACTTGGGAAAAAAGAGGGGATGAACCAGTGGTATCTGACAGAACAACCTAAGCAGCTTGTAGTGGAAGATTTATTGAATAAGGCAGTAAAGGGAGAAATCGTAGAAGTAGAGGAAAGTTATTATGCCCGAGAATTATTTAGCGTGTTTTTGCGAAAAGTAATTCGAATGGTATTACCAACAAAAGGATTGGCAGGAGTTACAAAGTGTGTGTTAAGCCTAGAACAGCTTTCAAAAGAAGTGGTAGACTTGCTGACAAAATGGGCGGTAGAAGTGGGCATGAAGCCAGAACAATTTCTGATTCAGGATAATAAGGAGAGCTTTTATGCCTATACGGTTAATCAGCAACCGGAGTTATGGATGTATGAGGCAGCCCTGTTTTCCTGTGAAAAAAATGAAGTTAGTTATTACAATATGAACCATGACCGAAAAACGAAACCACAGGTATCCAAGGTAACAAAGCAATACATTGGGGAATTACCGGAGGAAAGGGAAGAACGAGATTTGGAATTTGCCAAAGTATTGGAAAAGACATTAAATGGAAGACTGATTTCTTCGGTATACCTTATAGGAGACGGTTTTGAAGGGGACTGGATGAAGACTTCATTGCAGGTGGTATGTCGAGGGCACAGAGCCTTTCAAGGGAAAAATCTTTATACCAAGGGAGCATGTTATTCCGGTATGTTAGACGAACATGCCCAGGATATGGAAACGGTATATTTTTGCGAGTATAAGACAAAGAAGAATATATTTTTAAAGGCATCTCATCAGGAACGAGAATATATGTATCCGCTGGTGGAGGCAGGAAAGAACAGACATCAGGTGCAGCAGGATTGTACCATTTTATTGGAAGGAGAACCTTCTTTGGATATATGGGTACAGCCTTTAGGGAAAAAAGAGGCTGTTATTGAAAGTCTGGAGCTTTCCGGATGGAAACCAATGGAGGAAAAAAGAAGTCGTTTAAAGCTTCAGGTAGTAGGAACTTTAGACGAAGGCATGAAACTTCAGATAAAAGATATTGGCTTAGGAGAACTTTTACCGGGAAGTAATCAGGAATGGGAATACGAAATAGGGTAAGGAGAAGACCATGAGTAAAGTATGGATATGTCAGAATAAAACAGCAGGTATTCCTTTGTATCTCACACAGCAGCAGATAAATGTATATTCTTTAGAGGAATTGTGTTATTATTTATATCAAAATGCCGAGGTAATAGAAGAAACATTTTTTGATGAAAAGTTATTGCTTTGGTTAGAAAAGGAACTGGGGCTTGTAAACTTGTGTGAGAAATTGCGAACAGGGTTAGCACAAGGTAAAGATGGATTTTGGTGTATGTTAGTTCTTCTTTGGGAAAGCGGATATTATACCAAAGAAGAACTGAAAAAAGTAGAAACCATTATTACACAAATTATACAGGCAAAGCCGGAAGAACGTAAGAAATTACAGGCAGACCGGATGCTTCAAGAGGGAAGATATAAGGGAGCAATGTGGGAATACTTACAACTGTTAAATCTGAGTACAGATAAAATGTTTGAAAGTAAACTATGGCATAATATGGGAACAGCTTATGCAAAACAGTTTTTATTTCAGCGTGCGGCACAATGTTACAAGAAAGCGTATGAATTAGGGGATAATGAGGAAAGTCGTCAACAGTATTTGCTGGCAACTGCTTACGCGGAAGGACAGAAACTGGAAGAAAACCGTGTGCCATTTCGAGAGGAACAGTTGCGGCAGGTGAGGGAGCAGGAAGATATTTGGCGTTATGAAAAAGAAGTATATCAAAGATTAGAACAGCTAGTAGAAGAATATATGAGAAGCGAGTGAGAAAATGGGATTATTTAAGAGAAAGAGAAAAAAGTATATTGCAGAAGCAATGGTGGAAAATGGGGAATTTGTCCAAACAGAGAAGAAGGAGTCACGTCATGTGGCAATGGAATACTGCGAGCAGATTATGGAGGCAGCAAAAGACTTAGAAGAGACAAAGCGAGAATATCGAGTTGTGACCGATTATCTGACGGATATACAGATGATAGAAGAACTTCCGGAACCGGATATGAAAAAGATACAGGAGTCTGCACAACAGGTACAAAATTTAAGTGAAACAAAAGATATTTATCGAGCAAAAGAAAAGACGATTTCGGATGCACAATTTGTACAGATGGATCAGTTGCAGGATGAAATACCCGATGCCATTGGAAGATTAAAGGCGAATGAGGCTTATCAGGCAGCTATAAAGCGGGATATGCAATATTTGGAAGGAGAAAAAAATGAATGGCATATTCATCAGGAAAGCCGTTCAAAAGAGTATCAGATATTGCAGCGTGTATTGTATGGAATGGTGGCATTATTTGTCGTAGCAGTAATTGCCATTGTAGTACTTTCAAAGGTAATTCGATTGGATGTGCAAATGTGGCTTTTCGGTGCAGTGTTAGTAACAGGCGGTGTATGTGGCGGAGTGCTTTTGCGCATGCAGAATGATGAAAGAGAGGTAAAAAAATCTCAAGCAAGTATCAATCGGGCAATTACGTTGTTAAATGGTGTAAAATTAAAATACGTTAATATTACCAATGCAGTGGATTATGCCTGTGAGAAATATCATGTGCACAATGCAAATGAATTAAATTATATTTGGGAACAGTATTTAGAAGCGGTAAAAGAACGTGAAAAGTTCCAGCGTACTAATGAAGATTTAGAGTATTTTAGTAGCAGATTGATACGAGATTTGCATGCATATCATTTGTATGATGCAAAAATATGGGTACACCAGACAAAAGCATTGCTAGATAAAAAGGAAATGGTAGAAGTAAAACATGAGCTTTTGATAAGAAGACAGAAACTGCGTGATAGAATTGATATGCAGATTGATAATATTCAGGGAGCAAAAAGTGAGATAGAAAAACTCATAAAAGATTATAGTCAACATGAGGGAGAAATTCGAGAGATACTGAATTCTCTTGATAAGATATGTGGAGTGTCTTAATTAGAAATTACATATAACAATAAAAGGAAAAGACTCTGGTAGAAAAGAAAAACATATATTTCTTTTTTACCGGAGTTTTTTAATGCAATAGGAAATTGTGTCAATATAAAGTTGAAAGTTCTCAAATTCTTTAAAATATCATCACATAGCCATCACTTAAGAATTTTACAATTACTTTACAATTGGAAAAGGAGTTGGGAATATGATACAAAAGGTATTTAACCGGTATGAGAAAAAGTATATGCTTACCCGGCAACAATATGAAGTTATCAGGCAAAGAATGGAACCGTGTATGGAAGAAGACCAGTACGGACTACATACCATTCGAAATATCTATTATGACACAGAGGATGACGAATTAATACGCACGTCATTGGAAAAACCAAAGTACAAAGAAAAATTTCGAGTACGATGCTATGGTGAACCAAATGCAGAGAGTGATTATTTTTTGGAAATCAAAAAGAAGTATAAAGGCATTGTAAATAAGCGAAGAATTGTGATGAAACCACAGGAAGCAAAGGCGTATTTAGAGAATGGAGAAAAGCCCAGGGAGCAATCACAGATTTTTCGGGAAGTGGATTATGTGTGGAATCATTATCAACTTATGCCTAAGGTATACTTAGCCTATGACAGGATTGCATTGTTTGGAAAGGAAGATGCAGAATTTCGTGTGACCTTTGATCAGAATATCCGAAGTCGGGATTTTGCATTGACCTTAGAAAAAGATACGGAAACTACAAAGCTATTAAAGGATGGCTATTATCTTATGGAAGTAAAAATATCCAATGCAATGCCTTTGTGGTTTGTGAAAATTTTAACGGAGCTTGAAATTCACAGTACTTCATTTTCAAAGTATGGAAATGTATATCGTAGAAATTTAGAGAAAAACGGAGGAAGAAAAGTATGTTAGATGCAATATGGATGGCATTTGTGTATGCCGTAGCAGCAGGTGTGTTAGGAGTAATTATTTCTCTTACCTATATGAAAACAGGAAAGGTATCTAAAAATTTTGCAAGGACATTGATTATTTTGCCTGTTTTGGTATCGGTTGTAATTACTATGGTAAATGGAAATTTAGGAACTTCAGTGGCGATTGTGGGAGCATTTAGCCTGATTCGTTTCCGTTCCTTGCAGGGAAGTTCCAGAGATATTGCATTTATCTTCTTTGCAATGACCGCAGGACTTACCTGTAGTATGGGATATTTGCTTTTTGCAGCAGCCGTTACGGTATTTGTATGTGTGATTTTAGTGGTTCTTCAATTATCACATTATGGAGAAAAACGTACTGAGGAAAAGGACTTACGGATTACCATTCCGGAAAATTTAGATTACACCAATATTTTTGAAGAGATTTTTGAACAGTACACCAAGGGACATAAATTATTGCAGGTAAAAACCACAAATATGGGAAGCCTTTATGAACTTCGCTATCGTACCACATTGAAAGAAGCGGCAAAAGAAAAGGAGTTTTTAGATGCATTGCGGTGCAGAAATGGAAATCTTACGGTGATTCTCGGAAGAACAGACATGGAAGAGGAGGAATTATAATGAAAAAAGAATACATAAAAAAATTAGGAATTATTTTTCTTAGTGTAACATTGGTTTTGGGTGTGGCAGGATGTAACAGTAGTACGAAGGAGTCAGAATCTGACACACAGACCGAAGAATCAGGAGAAAAACAGGGGATGCAGCAGGGACCGGGAATGGAACAACAGCTAACTCAGGAAGAATTAGAAGCCTATGAAGAGGCAGATGACATTGAAATAGAAGCACTGGAGTTAAAAACAGATTGGAATGAGCAGGCAAAGATTATCCTGGGGGATACTGTTTCCATAGACGGAACCGGAGCAGAAGTGTCTGATGATAATACGGTAACTATTACTGAAGGCGGTTCCTATGTGATTTCAGGAGAATTATCCGATGGAATGATTGAGGTGGATACAGAGGAAGAAGTGAAGCTGATATTGCAAGGAGTGAGCATTACCAACGAGGATGGACCTGCAATTTATGTAAAAGAGGCAAAGTCTTGTTATATAGAAACAGCAGAGGGAACCGAGAACATACTTAGTGATGGAGAAAGTTATGCTGAAACCGAAGATAAGCAAAAAGCTACCATTTTTTCTAATGACAGATTGGTATTATTAGGAGAAGGTAGTCTTACCGTAAATGGAAACTATAAGCATGGAATTTGTAGTGATGATGAGGTATATGTAGTAAGTGGAACGTATACGATTACCGCTGTCAAAGATGGAATTTATACCAATAACTGGATTAGCGTGGAAGGCGGTAAAGTTCAGATTACAGCTACGGATGACGGAATGCAAAGTAAAGGTCCTGTTGCACTTAATGGAGGTACAATAACCATTGTAGCAGAGGATAAGGGTGTTACAGCATATGGGGACCTGATAGTAAATGACGGAACGATTCAGATTAGTAAATGTGAAGAAGGATTAGAAAGTAAAAATGATCTTACTATTAATGGCGGCACTACAGAGATTACAGGAAATGATGATGGACTAAATGCGAGAACTTCCATAACTATTAATGGAGGAATTCTATATGTGGAAATGACCGCAGGGGATGCGATAGATTCCAATGGAAGCATGACGATTACAGGCGGTTTGATTTTAGCTTTTGGTGCACAGATGCCAGAGGGTGGTGCAGACTGTGATATGAATGAGATAAAGATTACAGGCGGAACATTGATTGCTACCGGAGGAACCAATAGTGCACCTTCTGAATCGGAAAGCAGTCAAATCTCCGTGTTACTGGGAAGTGCATCCAAAGGTGATATGATAGGAATCTTAGATAGCGATGGTAATACGGTATTTGCATTTGAGGCACCGGGTAATTATAGTAATATGTTATTATCCACAGCTACTATTACATCTGGTCAGGATTATACAGTTTATACCGAAGGAACCATTACCGGTGATAGTTATCATGGATATTATGAAAATGGTTCTTATACCGGAGGAACAGAATCGATTTCCTTTACTACCGATGGTATGGTAATAAGTGCCGGAGGAACTTCTAATGATATGGGAGGTTTCGATGGCGGTGGAAAGATGCCGGAAGACGGAGAAAAACCGCAGATGCCGGAGAACGGAGAAATGCCACAAAAGCAGGAACAGGGAGAAACAACAGAAAGTGATAATACAGCAGACAATTAAAAAGTATTAAAGAATACTAAGAAAAACAAGGAGTCTTATGAAAGGGCTCCTTGTTTTTTGAAAAATATAGTTCTTATCTACAATCGAATGCCGGATTGGCAGCATAGAAGTTTTTAGAATCCAATTGATCCTGTACAATGCGCAGTCCTTCTCCGAAACGTTGGAAATGTACAATTTCCCGGGCGCGTAAGAAACGAATCGGATCAGCAACTTCAGGGTCTTTTACCAGACGAAGAATGTTATCGTAGGTGCTGCGGGCTTTTTGTTCCGCCGCAAGGTCTTCAAATAAGTCTGTAATTGGATCACCTTTAGACTGGAATTCACATGCATTGAAAGGAATACCACCGGCAGCTTGTGGCCACAGGGCAAGTGTGTGATCTACATAGTATTTATCGAAACCGGAAGCTTTGATTTCTTCCGGAGTCAGGTCCTTAGTTAGCTGATAGACGATAGTAGACACCATCTCGAGGTGTGCTAGCTCTTCCGTCCCGATATCAGTCAGCAACCCAGACACTTCTTTATAAGGCATAGTGTAACGTTGGGATAAATAGCGCATAGAAGCTGCCAGTTCTCCATCAGGTCCACCAAACTGACTGATGATAACCTGAGCAATCTGGGGATTGGTTTGAGTGATGTTTACCGGGTATTGTAAACGTTTTTCGTAATTCCACATTAGCAGAAACCTCCTTCCCATGGCATAGGCTGAGTAGACCAGAGCCATTTATCTTCCAGCATTGCAGAGTCAATGGTTAAAGGTCCGTAAAGCTGCTCATATTCTGCAAGAGCTTTGGTGCGCATTTGGCGAAAATGATTAAAATAGGCAATGGCATTTTGATCTGTTGGATGAGTATCCAGATACAATGTAATGTCATTTACGGCAAAGCTGACCATATTAATCCACTGAAATAATTTAATTTGTTCCATTTGATTTCCTCTCATCTCGGACAGCCTCCTCTCCCGTAAAACGGTTTGTTCAATTCAGGGAAAATTGTGCCGTATTGAAGTGCCTTATCCGGTTCATAAGTTTCTTCAAAATATTGCCATGGAACATATGCCATAGCCACTGGCAACTTAGAAAGCGGGTCGTTTTTCATATGCTCACAAGGACGCTGCATGGGGCGTGATTGCATGGAATGTCCGGGCATGGAACGAGACTGCATGGAACGAGATTGCGTTGAATGTCCGGGCATGGAACGAGACTGCATAGGCATAGAGCGAGAAGGAGCAGTATTGCAGCCACATTCTTTGGAGGGTGTATGATTGCAATTTTCCATAAGAAAAATCCTTTCAAAAGTTAAATTTATTATAGAATATGAAAAAAAGAAAAATGTGTTATCGGTACATAAATACTATTGATATTGATTCTCGTCTATCATATAATATTTGAGAAGTAGAAAGCAGGAGCATGGCGGAAGTGTAAAAACATGTGTATATTATTGAAAACATAGTTCAAAGCCCTTGTAAATGAGGATATACTATGTTAAATTATTAACGAAAACAGTGTAATAATATTAATTTTTTATGATAAATATGTTTTATATTTAGGAGGTTACAGATGAGAGGAATTGATACGCCAGTAAACCAGTTAAGAAGACAGGTTTTTGTAGAAGTAGCAAAGGTTGCGTATGAGTCTGATAATGTAAACAATGATATCGAAGCAATCCCTTATAAAATCACACCGGGAGATGAACCGCGTTTTCGTGAAAGCATTTATCGTGAACGTGCGGTTGCATCTGAACGAGTACGTTTGGCAATGGGAATGTGCTTAAGACCGCAGGATAAGCCGGTACATATCACAGATGGAGTGGAAGAAAGTAACATTTCAGAAAAGTATTATGAGCCACCTCTAATGCAGGTAATTCCATCCGCATGCAATTTCTGTGAGGATAATAAATACGAAGTTAGCAATATGTGCCAGGGATGTATTGCTCATCCATGTATGGAAGTCTGTCCGAGAGGAGCAATTTCTCAGGAAAACGGTCACGCAATTATCAATCAGAGTAAATGTATTAAATGTGGTAAATGTAAGGCAGCTTGTCCATATGATGCAATTTCCAAGAAAGAGCGTCCATGTTCTAAGGCATGTGGTGTAAAAGCAATTGGAACCGATGATCAGGGAAGAGCTAAGATTGATAGTAATAAATGTGTTTCTTGTGGTCAGTGTATGGTAAGTTGTCCATTTGGTGCAATTGCAGATAAATCTCAGATATTTCAGTTGATTCGTTGCATGAAAGAAGGCGGAGAGGTTATTGCAGAAGTAGCGCCGGCATATGTAGGACAGTTCGGTCCAGAAGCCACTCCAGCCCGCGTTAAGGCAGCATTAAAACAACTGGGATTTTCAGAAGTTCATGAGGTTGCATTAGGTGCAGATATTGGAGCAGTTGCAGAGGCACACCATTTTGCAAATCATGTGGCAACAGGAGAACTTCCATTCTTATTGACTTCTTGTTGTCCGGCTTGGTCTATGCTTGCAAAGACACAGTTTCCGGATATGATTGAGAGTGTATCATCAGAACTAACACCGATGGTTGCAACAGCAAGAAGTATTAAGAAAAAGCATCCAAACGCACATGTTGTATTTATCGGACCATGTGCAGCTAAGAAGTTAGAAGCAATGAGAACCAGTGTTAGAAGTGATGTAGATTTTGTTATTACATTTGAAGAGTTAAGTGCTATGTTTGAGGCAAAAAATATTGATCCTCAGACTATCGAAGCACAGGATGCTATGCACGATGCAACAGGAGCAGGTCGTGGTTACGCAGTAGCAGGCGGTGTCGCAAGGGCAGTTACCGAGTGTGTAAAAGAGTACTATCCGGATGTAGAAGTTAAGATTGAGCATGTGGAAGGACTTGCAGAGTGTAAGAAAACATTGATGCTTGCTAAGGCAGGTAAGATGAATGGATGTCTGATTGAAGGAATGGGATGTCCGGGTGGATGTGTTGCCGGAGCAGGTACCAATATTCCTGTAAATAAAGCAAAACAGGAAGTTGACAAGGCAGTAAAGGCATCAAGTAAATCTTTACCACCAAAAGAATTAAGAGAAATTGAGTTAGACTAAGTGAATAAATGATAAAAATAGGAGCTATTATTCTAAGTTTGGAGTAATAGTTCCTATTTTTTATGCAATAGGAAAATGTGTCCTATTGCATAAAAACGCTCCGCTAAGGAAGTACGCCTCGCGGAGATAAAATTAGTTATTAGGAAAGGGGGCGTAAACCACACAGGGAAAAACGTTGACAGATATGTCGGCATCTGATATATTGAATATATCGGCAAACGATATATTGCGAGGTGATAGAATGGAAAAGCATATTGTATTAACAGAAAGTATGTATTATATTTTGCTTTCTGTTTTAAATCCCAATCATGGATATGGAATCATTCAAAAAACGTTGGAGATGACGGAAGAAAGAGTTGAAATCGGAGCAGGAACACTTTATGGAGCTATTAATACATTGTTAGATAAGGGATGGATAGAGCTTTATAGCGAGGATAAGTCATCCAGAAAGAAGAAACAGTATGTAATTACCTCGGAAGGTAGAAGGATATTGGAACAGGAAATATCACGCTTAGAAGAGTTGCTTCGAAATGGAAAAAGGGAAATGCAGCAACAGGAAGGCGGAAGTCATGCAAAAGATTAGATTTTATTTTGATAAAGATAAGGAAGAAAAATGGCTAAATGACATGTGCCAAAGTGGCTGGGCTATGACGAAGTTTTTCATGGGTATATATACATTTAAACCATGTCAGCCGGGAGAATATGTGTATCGCATTGATATGCCGGCAGAGATTGGAAAGGGACGACTAAAAGAGAAAAGAAAGCAATATATTGAGCTTGTAGAAGAGACTGGTGCAGAACATGTCTGTGATTGGTTCTGGTGGTCAATTTTTCGCAAAGAAGCTTCCAAGGGAGCCTTTGAGTTGTATACTGATTGTGAATCACAGCTTGCACTGTATAAAAGAATTCGAAAATTATTTGTATGGGTAGGTTGTTTTGAAGTTTTTCTTACGGCGAACAATACACTGCTCTTTATAAAAGATGCAGGTGATAAGGTAGATGTTGCATTATTGTGTATTATGTATCTGATAGTTATGGTATTTATTGTGGGAATTGTAAAGACCACATGGAAAATAAAAAAGATAAAGCAACAAATTATATCTTGACAAAAAGATATAATTGTATTATTGTATTAAATAAATAGTACAAGAGAACGGGAAGAAAGGAAGCAAAGGTTATGAAAGAATTGTTACAAGTGCAGAATTTGCGAAAGACATTTAAAGTTTCTGCGAAGCAGCAAAAAGTACAAAAAACCAAAGAAAGGATCAAAGTAGCGGTAGACCAGTTATCTTTTTGTGCATATGAAGGAGAGGTATTTGGTTTGTTAGGACCCAATGGAGCAGGAAAGACCACCACACTTCGTATGATGGCAACATTGATTAAGCCGGATGCAGGAGATATTTTAGTAGCAGGTACAAGTGTAGTGAAGAATCCGGAAGTAGTACGAGGTAAAATTGGGTTTTTAACCAGTGAATTAAAGTTAGAGGAATTCTTTACACCAAATTACCTGTACGACTTTTTTTCAGAACTCTATGGTGTAGATAAGGAAACAGCAACAAAGAGAAAAGAACAGATGTTTGAGCGTTTCGGAATTTCAAAGTTTGCAGAAGTAAAGGTAGCAGATATGTCTACCGGAATGAAGCAGAAGGTGTCTCTGGTGGTATCCTTAGTGCATGACCCAGACATCATTATTTTTGATGAACCTACGAACGGATTGGATGTTTTAACCGCAAAGGTAGTAACTGATTTCCTGTTGGAGTTAAAACAAAAAGGTAAGACCATTATCGTATCAACACATATTTTCAGCTTGATTGAAAAGATTTGTGACCGAGTAGGAGTTATTATTGACGGAAATATGGTAGTCTGTGATACATTAGAAAATTTAACAAAAGACAAATGTCTGGAAGATAAGTTCTTTGATATTTATGCAGAAAGAGTAGGTGAGTACAATGAAAAATAATATATTAACTGTGATGAAGAAAGAGTTTACACGTTTTTTTACAGATAAGAGAATGGTACTTACTACGATTTTTCTTCCGGGAATTATGATTTATTTGTTATATACTTTTATGGGAAGTGGACTTTCCGGTCAGTTGGAACAGTCAGAAGATTTTAAACCGGCGGTATATGTAGAAAATCTTCCGGAGTCTGTAAAAACAGTGGTATCTCAGGGAGATTTGATGGAGCTGAAAGAAGTTTCCAATGAAAAAGATGTAAAAGATGTAAAAGAAAAAATATCCGATGGAGATGAAAATTACAATTTACTGGCAGTATTTCCAGAAAATTTTGATGCTCAAATTGCAGCATATGATTCCAAGAGCGGAGAGGAGGCACCAAATGTAGAATTATATTATAATTCTACCGAGACAGATTCCAGTACAGCATATAACTTAATGACAAGTGTGTTAGATCAAATCGAATCTGCTATGGCAAATAAATTTGATATCAATGCAGGAAACGGTGAGTATGATCTTGCATCTGAGGAAGATATGACAGCACAAATGTTTTCTATGATGATTCCAATGCTTATGATTATGTTCCTGTTTAGTGGATGTATGGCAGTAGCACCGGAATCTATTGCAGGAGAAAAGGAACGTGGAACCATTGCTACATTGCTTGTTACTCCAATGAAACGTAGTCATTTAGCACTTGGTAAAATCTTAAGCCTTAGTGTGATTGCTATTTTAAGTGGTTGCTCCAGTTTCCTTGGAACTATGTTATCCTTACCTAACTTAATGGGAGGTGCAGGAGATATAAGTGCAAATGTGTATGGAGTAAAAGATTATGTAATGTTATTCTTCATTATCATTTCCACGGTTATGGTAATTGTTTCTGTAATTGCGATTGTATCAGCTTTTGCAAAAAGTGTGAAAGAAGCAACCGGATGGGTCACACCGATTATGTTGATTTCCATGTTAATCGGTATTACCTCTATGATTGACAGTCTGTGTAAGACAGAACCGGTTTGGTATTTGATTCCACTTTACAACAGTGTACAGAGTATGAATGGGGTATTCTCCTTAAATATGAATGTTACCAATATTATTGTAACGGTAATTGCAAACTTCTGTTATGCAGGAATTGGTGTGTTTGTTTTAACTAAGATGTTTAATAGTGAAAAAGTTATGTTTTCAAAATAAGAATAAAAATTCAAAAAGGCAGAATAATGAATGTTAAAGAAGTCTCTTAATCGAAAGATTAAGAGGCTTTTTCATGTAATAAGAAATTAGTGGTGAATGACACCGCTCGGGCGCGAAAGAGTCTGCCAGGCGGACTCTTTATTATACAATAGGAAATATAATTTATTAGAAAAGAGGAAACAGCATGGAGTCTATATGGAAACAGGAGTTAAAATTACCGGAACGAAAGAGACTGGAAGAGAATGTGCATATAAAAAATGTAGTAATTGGAGCAGGAATGGCAGGAATTCTAATTGCCTATTTGTTGCAGGAGCAGGGACAGGAAGTGGCAATATTAGAAGCAGAGACAGTTGCTTCCGGTCAGACAGGAGGAACCACAGCGAAGATTACTTCTCAGCATAATTTGATTTATGCCTATTTAATTGAAAAATTTGGAGAAGAAAAAGCCATACAGTATGCAAGAGCCAATGAAAAGGCAATCAGAGAATACGAGCGAATTGTGGAAAAGGAAAACATAGATTGCCGGTTTCGCCGGTGTTCCTCATATCTTTATACAGAACAGCCGGAGCGTGTTGCAGAAATAGAAAACGAAGTACAGGCAGCAAGAATATGTGGAATTGATGCAGAATTTACTAAAGAAACCGAATTGCCATTTTCGGTGGAAGGGGCTGTGAGATTTCAGGGGCAGGCGCAGTTTCAACCTTTGGAGTTTGTGAAAAAAATATCAGAGAAACTTATGATTTACGAACATTCTCGTGTCATACGTTTAGAAGATCACTGTGTATTTACAGAACATGGAATGATAGAAGCAGAGCATGTAATATTCGCAAGCCATTATCCATGGATTCTGACACCGGGATATTATTTTCTTAGAATGCATCAGGAGCGAAGTTATGTGATTGCGTTAGAAACCAAGAAAGAACTGGGAGGAATGTATCTTGGGATAGATGAAGAAGGATATTCTTTTCGAGGAGCGGAAGAAGAAGGAAAACATATGATTTTATTAGGGGGAGGGAGTCATCGTACCGGAGAAAATATAGAGGGTGGAAAATACGATTTATTACGAAGCAAGGCAAATCAGTGTTATCCAGAACATAAAGAACTGGCACACTGGTCGGCGCAGGATTGTATGCCATTAGATAAGATTCCGTATATCGGATATTTTTCTGCGGATATTCCAAACTGGTATGTGGCAACCGGATTTGGAAAATGGGGAATGACAAGTTCTATGGTAGCGGCAGAAATTATTACAGACATGATATTGGGAAGAGAGAACGAAAACGAAGAAGTTTTTGCACCGCAACGTTTTCCAGTAACAGCAATGTCCGGAAATTTAGCAGAAAATACAGCAAAAGCAGTGAAAGGATTATCGAAGCAGCTATTGAGTCAGGGAGAGGTTCCATCCAAGTGTAGTCATATGGGCTGCCGTCTTGAAAAAAACGCAGATGAAGGAACCTGGGAATGCCCTTGTCATGGTTCGGGATTTACGGAAGAAGGAAAGTTATTGCGTGGACCTGCACAGGAAAATCTTGCAATGTGGAAGAAAAATCATTGACAAAAAAATGTGAACTTTTTGTGAAATTAGCACTCACCTCTTGACAGTGCTAATAATATGCGTTATAGTACAACTAGAACAAAGGAAGAAGAAAAGGAGGAAGGACCTATGAAGGCAACAGGAAAACGTTATCCAATGAAAAGTGATATCAGAGAAAGGGACGATAGATTTGTGTTGGAAATTGACCTTCCCGGATTTGATAAGGAAAATATAAAGGCCTATATTCAGAATGGATATTTGATTGTATCGGCTTTGCGTGAACGCGGAAAAGAGAAGGAGAATCATAAATGGATTCGTCAGGAACGTTATTATGGTAACTATCAGCGAAGCTTTTATATTGGAACAGATATTTCAGAAGAAGATTTAAAAGCAACGTATCGTTTTGGCGTATTAAAGATTCAGATTCCTAAGAAAGCGAAGAAAACAGAGCAGCATGAAGGAAATATTCAGATAGCATAATATAGTGCAAGATATTGTAAAATTCATTGGAATGATTTAAGGAGGAATGACTTATGTTAGCACCTAGTATTTTTGGAAGAAATTTTGTAGATGATTTTTTTGGAAACTCATTTGACGATATGTTTCAGGAAATGTTCCGTACACCGTATAATCAGAATGAAACAATGGGCTTAATGAGTACAGATGTGCAGGATATGGGAGATTATTATCAGCTAGAAATGGAACTGCCGGGATATCAGAAAGAAGATTTGAAGGCAGATTTGAAGGATGGCTATCTCACCATTTCAGCAGAGCATAAGGAAGAAAATGACGAGAAAGATGAAAAAGGAAAATTCGTACGTCAGGAACGTTATACCGGATATTGTCAGCGAAGCTTCTATGTAGGTGAAAATATTACTCAGAATGATATTAAAGCAGGATTTGAAAATGGTGTATTGAAGATGGCAATTCCGAAAAAAGAAGCAAAAGCAGTGGAAGAAAAGAAATATATTGCAATAGAATAAAAAGAGAAAAAATACTGCGTTATATTAAATTGTGCAAGAGTCCGCTTGTCGGACTCTTGTTTTTTGTAGAATATGTTCCTGTAAATGCACAGACAAAGCACTTGGCATTAGGGGGAAAAGAACGTATAATAATGAAAGAAAGTATAGAATAAGATAAGAATGGAATAACTCAGAAGAGCCTGGGAGAAAGGAAGAATCCAATCATTTTTTATAGAATTGGATGATATGTGCCTATGGTAAAAAATATCAATATGCCATTAGTTATACAGCAATTAGAATTCATGGTGAGAATTATATTAGCCGGAGTTTGTGGAGGAGCCATCGGATATGAACGTGAGAGCCGGAAAAAAACGGCAGGACTTCGTACTCATGTGATTGTTGCAGTATCGGCAGCACTGATGATTGTATTATCGAAATATGGTTTCAACGATGTGTTAGGACAGTATGTCAGAGTAGACCCCTCCCGAATCGCAGCGGGGACCGTTACTGCAATCGGATTTTTAGGCTCCGGAATTATTTTTTCCAGAAATAAAAATGTAAGTGGAGTAACAACTTCTGCCGGAATTTGGGCAACACTTGGCGTAGGGATGGCAGTAGGCGCCGGAATGTATGTCATTGGAATTGCCACAACAGTTATTGTAGTTCTGGTAGAGATATTTATCGGACGCGGTGGTAAACTTTCACATATTATGAAACAGGTATATCAGATAGCTGTAGAATATACACCATCAGAGACAAATAATACGAAAATAGCGGAGATTGTAAAGAACGAATTGGAATCCAATTATAAATGCAAAATTTTAAGATTTCAGACAAGAAGGAAAGAAGAATGTATTCGTTTGGAAGTGATGGTGCGAACTGCAAAGGGAAGTGAGCTGATGCAGTTGGCAAAATTGGTGGAGAAATATTCGGAGATTGAAAAAATTTCAATCTAAGGAGGGGTACATAAGGTAAAGTAGCAGTAAGGTAAATCTTGTAAAATTTCATCGGCTGGTATATAATAGCACATAGCGGTTTACTCCGAAATATAGGAAAAGAGAAATAGAAGGAGAAAAGTTATGAGTAAAGTAAGAACACGGTACGCACCAAGTCCAACCGGAAGAATGCATGTAGGAAATTTACGTTCTGCTTTGTATGAATTTTTAATTGCAAAGCATGCAGGCGGAGATTTCATGCTTCGTATAGAAGATACAGATCAGGAACGTTTTGTAGAAGGAGCTACGGAGATTATTTACCGTACTTTGGAAGAAACAGGATTAAAGCATGACGAAGGTCCTGATAAGGATGGTGGATATGGTCCATATGTTCAGAGTGAGCGTATGAAAACCGGAATCTATATGAAATATGCCAAAGAATTAGTAGAAAAAGGTGAAGCATATTATTGTTTCTGTGATAAGGAACGTTTAGAGACCTTAAAGACCGAGATTGACGGAAAAGAAATCATGATGTACGACAAACATTGTTTACGTCTTTCCAAAGAGGAAATAGAGGCAAATCTGGCAGCAGGAAAGCCGTTTGTTATTCGTCAGAATATTCCAAACGAAGGAACAACTACCTTCCATGACGAGCTTTACGGAGATATTACTGTAGAAAATGCAGAATTAGACGACATGGTACTGATTAAGTCCGATGGATATCCGACTTATAATTTTGCAAACGTAGTAGATGATCATACTATGAATATTACACATGTGGTAAGAGGAAATGAATATCTGTCTTCCTCTCCGAAATACCAGCGTTTATATGATGCTTTTGGATGGGAGTCACCGGTTTATATTCATTTACCACTTATTACAGATGAAAATCATAAAAAGCTTTCTAAGAGAAGCGGACATGCTTCTTTTGAAGACTTAATTGATCAGGGATTCTTAACTAAGGCAGTTGTAAACTATATTGCATTATTGGGATGGAGCCCGGAGGACAATCGAGAGATATTTTCACTGGATGAGTTAATTAAAGAATTTGATTATCATAGAATCAGTAAATCACCGGCAGTATTCGATATTGTAAAGTTAAAATGGATGAATGGTGAATACTTAAAGGCAATGGATTTTGATGAGTTCTACGAGATGGCAGAGCCTTATATCAAGAAGGTAATCACAAAGGATTATGACTTAAAGAAGATTGCACAGATGGTTAAGACCAGAATCGAAATCTTCCCGGATATTGCAGAACACATTGATTTCTTTGAAAATGTACCGGATTATGATATCTCTATGTATGCCCATAAGAAGATGAAGACAACCCCGGAAACTTCCTTAGAAGTATTAAAGGAATTACTTCCAAGATTAGAAGCACAGACCGATTATTCCAATGATGCATTGTACGAAATGCTTTGTAAATATGTAGAAGAGAAAGGCTGCAAGAATGGTTATGTAATGTGGCCGGTGCGTACAGCAGTTTCAGGAAAACAGATGACACCAGGTGGAGCAACCGAACTGATGGAGGTGCTTGGTAAGGAAGAATCTGTTGCACGAATCAAGGCAGCAATTGCAAAGTTGGAAGCAGAGATTCCAGCATAAGAAGGATCATATATGAGTTTTAATACATCTCAGAAAGAGGCTATCGGACATGGGACAGGACCAATGCTTGTATTGGCAGGTCCCGGGTCCGGCAAGACTCTTGTTATCACAGAAAGGACAAAGAATTTAATTGTCAGTCAAGGCGTAGACCCATCTCGCATTCTTGTTATTACGTTTACCAAAGCAGCAGCAATGGAAATGAAAGAACGTTTTTTCCGATTAATGGGAGGAAAGAAATATCCGGTTACTTTTGGTACGTTTCATGCAGTATTTTTCAGTATTTTAAAACATGCCTATGGATTTCGGGCAGACAATATTATAAAGGAAGAACAGCGTTTTCTCTTGATACGGGAAATTATTACGAAAATGCATTTAGAATATGAGGATGAAAATGAGTTCATCAGCGATATTTTAGGAGAAATCAGTCTGGTAAAAAATTCGGGAGTGCCGTTAGAACACTATTATTCCAAGAATTGCGGAAAAGAAGTGTTTGAGCAGATATATCAAAGTTATGAGGGCACTATGAGACAGAAACGATTGATTGACTTTGATGATATGTTGGTGTATTGTTATGAACTTTTTTTACAACGTAAGGATATTTTGGCGGCATGGCAGAGAAAGTTTCAATACATTTTGATTGACGAGTTTCAGGATATTAATAAGATACAATTCGATATTATAAAAATGTTAGCGGAACCGGAAAACAATCTTTTTATCGTAGGGGATGATGACCAGTCTATTTATCGTTTCCGAGGGGCAAAGCCGGAGATTATGTTGGGATTTGAAAAATCATATCCCAGGGCAAAGCGAATTTTACTGGATGTGAATTATCGTTCCGGAAAAGAAATTGTAGCATCTTCCTTACGGCTGATTGCCCATAATGAAGCAAGATTTCCAAAAGAGATTCATGCCAACCGACCTAGTACCAAGGGTGTGTTCTATCAGGTATATGAAAGTCCTATAGAAGAAAGCAGGGCAATTATCAGAGCTATCTTAGATGGCTGTGAAAGAGGATATAGCTATAATGACTTTGCAGTTTTATTTCGTACCAATACACAACCGCGAAATCTTATGGAGCAGATGATGACCTATAATATTCCGTTCCGAACCAAGGATAATATACCGAATCTTTACGAGCATTGGATTACAAGAGATATTTTAACGTATATCAGACTGGCAATGGGCGGACGTGAACGAAGAGATGTGCTTCAGATTATGAATCGTCCAAAACGATATATTACCAGAGAAAGCGTTGATGAGGAAGTAATTGCATTTGATGCATGGGCAGAATATTTTTATGAGAAAAAACAACCCTGGGTAGCGGAACGCATCGAACAGTTAGAAGTAGACTTACGCGTTATCAGTAGAATTTCACCCTATGCAGCAATTAACTATATTCGCCATTCTATCGGATATGAAGAGTATCTAAAGGAATACGCAGACTTTCGTAGAATCAGTGAAGATAATTTGATTGAAGTCTTAGATGAACTTCAGGAAGCCTCAAAGGAATTTAAAACATATGGTGCATGGTTTGATCATATGGAGGAATATACCCAGGAATTAAAGGAGCAAAAGAAACAGCAGGAGGCAATGGAGGATTGTGTAGCTCTTGCCACCTTACATAGTTCCAAAGGGTTAGAATATCCTGTTGTATTTATCATAGATGTAAATGAAGAAATTATGCCTTATAAAAAGGCTGTCTTAGATGCAGACTTGCAGGAAGAACGCAGAATGTTTTATGTCGGAGTTACAAGAGCAAAAGAGGCACTTTATATTAATAGTGTAAAGAAATACAATGGAAAAGAAGTAGAACTGTCACGATTTATAGGGGAAATGTCTGAAAAACAGGAAGCATGATATTTCATATAATATAAAAGAACTGGCTTATAGATAAGGATAAGCCAGTTCTTTTATAAATGTATTGTATGATTATTCCATGTCATCAAAGGCTTCTTCGTCTAAAAGTTCATCAAAACGATCTGCCACAGCTTCATATTCATCATCATCCTGAATGTTTTCTAAGGAAGGATTTCCGTCATTATCTTCAAAATAGCGATAGATGTATACTTCTCCGTCCTCATTTCCTTCTCCATTTTCATCTAAAGGAAGGAGTGCAATATAATCTTGTTCATTCACATCGAAAATAGTAAGAATTGCACATTCTACGTCAGAACCGTCATCCAGTGATAAGGTAACACGCATATCTTCGTCATCATCTTCCATAGGGGTGTTCGTTTGATTTTCGTTCATATAAAATACCTCATTCTTTCTTAATTTGTTATATGATTGCCTGAATGTAAAGTTCAGGATGTTTGGTTAAATCAATATACTCGTTAGTTATCGTATGAATTACAGGACGTGAGAGAGCCTTTTGATTCATTAATACGATTTTTCCGCAGGTACCGTCATTTAAAAGTACACTGTTACAAATATAGGTATCGATAATACGATTTAAGAAAGTAAGAATATACTTAGAATCGTATTTTACAAGACCTTCTTTTTCAAATGTTGCAATTACTTCAAAAGGACAAAGCCCCTTACGATAGCAACGATTAGCAGTCATAGCATCATAGACATCTGCAATAGCAATAATTTTAGCAAAATCATCAATTTCGTCGCCCTTTAATCCCATAGGGTATCCACTTCCGTCACAACGTTCGTGATGCATAAGAGCAACCCGGATAACACGTTTGTCTATTGGCTGCTTTTCCAGAATTTCAGCACCATAACGAGCATGCTTTTTCACTTCTTCATACTCTTCAGGAGTAAGTTTTGCAGGTTTATTTAGAATTTCCGGAGGAATCATACATTTTCCAATGTCATGAAGCAGACCGGAAAGGGTTAGTATGTCCAAATCATCCTCAGATAATCCAAGCCATTCTCCCAGCATGCGTGCAATCAAAGAAACATTCAGGCAGTGTGCGTAGGTAGAATCATCAATCTGACGCATGTTATGTAACATATCAAAAATAGAAAGGGTCGTCAGATTATTTGTGTAAAGACTACTGACTTGCTCTAAAAGTGTAGTAGTATCAACAGGAACATTTTTCTTTAGTAAATCATTCATAGATTGTTGTAAAATCGCTAATTTTTTATTGTAATCAACTTTAAATAAATGAAAAGATTTACTACGGCGAATCTTTTGTGAGTAAGAGATAATTTCCTCATGCTCACTTTCAGAAAGTTCTTCAATAGCAGAATCACGCAATTCTTCTTCTGGAATAGTAGCAACCCACTCTACACCGTAAAATTCCAAACGAGAAATTTGCTGTACTGTTAAAATAGAATGTTCCGGCAGAATTAACTGTCCGGTAGCACTGTATACCGGCGCTGCCGTAAACATTCCGGGTTTTAATTTGCTAATAGTAGTTCTGACCATTTTAACACACCCCGTTTTCATAAAATTTTAATATCTGTGTTCATGTTTTTATCATATCATAACTGAAAAAAAAATACTATATTTTTGTTGACAAAGTAGTATTTTGTGATATACTTTGACTATCAAACTATTTGCAAATCAAAATATAAAGGAGATTACAGAGATGTTAGAAAGAATGAAAGAAATTATTGCGGAGCAGTTAAGCGTGGAGGCAGAAGAAATTAAAATGGAGACTTCTTTTAAAGAAGATTTAGGAGCAGATTCCTTAGATTTATTTGAATTAGTGATGGCATTAGAAGATGAATATTCTGTAGAAATTCCTTCCGAAGACTTAGAAAAGTTACTTACAGTAGGAGATGTTGTAAATTATTTAAAAGACAAAGGTGTAGAATAAAAATGAAAACAAGAATCACAGAATTATTACAAATAGAATACCCAATTATCCAGGGCGGTATGGCATGGGTTGCAGAACATAATCTGGCAGCGGCTGTGTCAAATGCAGGCGGTCTTGGAATTATCGGTGCAGCAAATGCACCGGCAGAGTGGGTAAGACAGGAAATACATAAGGCGCGAGAAATAACAGATCGTCCTATAGGTGTAAATGTCATGCTGTTAAGCCCATATGCTGATGAAGTAGCACAGGTATTAGTAGAGGAAAACATTCCGGTCATTACAACAGGTGCCGGAAATCCGGGAAAATACATGGATATGTGGAAACGTAATGGAAGTAAAGTGATTCCTGTAGTAGCAAGTGTGGCACTGGCAAGAATGATGGAAAAAGGCGGTGCGGACGCAGTAATCGCAGAAGGAACAGAATCAGGTGGACATATTGGAGCATCTACCACAATGACATTGGTTCCTCAGGTCGTGGATGCAGTAAAGATTCCGGTAATTGCAGCCGGAGGTATTGGTGATGGAAGAGGAATGGCAGCAGCATTTATGTTAGGCGCAGATGCCGTTCAGATGGGTACTAGATTTGTGGTAGCAAAAGAATCTATCTGTCATCAGAACTATAAAGACAGAATTATTAAGGCAAAAGATATTGATTCTGCTGTTACAGGAAGAACACATGGGCATCCGGTTCGTCAGTTGAGAAATCAAATGACAAAGGAATACCTTCAGAAGGAAAAAGATGGTGTACCATTTGAAGAATTAGAACTTCTAACAGTAGGTGCATTGAGAAATGCAGTAGTAGAAGGTGACGTGAAAAACGGAACCGTAATGGCAGGTCAGATTGCAGGAATGATAAAAAAAGAACAGACCTGTAAGGAAATGATTGAAGAACTGATGTCAGAAACAACAGAATTGTTACAGAAAGCAGGAACACGTTATGAGTAAAATTGCATTTGTTTTTCCGGGACAGGGTGCACAGTATACCGGTATGGGAAAAGACTTTTATGAAAATTATGACAGAGCCAAAGAAGTATTTGCAATTGCCAACAAAGTATCTGGATTGTCTATGGAAGAATTGATTTTTCAGGAAAATGAGAATCTTCATATTACAAAATACACACAGGTAGCAATGCTGACAGTAGAAATTGCAATCTTGAAAGTGTTACAGGAAAAGGGAATCTATTCTGAAGTAAATGCAGGACTTAGTCTTGGAGAATATGGTGCATTAGTAGCTTCTGAAGTATTGTCTGTACATGATGCATTAGAGTTAGTAGTAAAGCGTGGAGCGTTTATGCAGGAAGCAGTTCCCACAGGAGGAGCTATGACAGCAGTTATGGGACTTTCCAATGATGTAATTGAAAAAGTCTGTAGCGAAGCAGAAGGAATTGTTTCAGTAGCAAATTATAACTGTCCGGGACAGACCGTAATTACCGGCGAAGTTGAGGCAGTGAATAAAGCAGCAGAAAAGTTAAAAGAAGCAGGTGCAAAGCGTTGTATTCCGTTAAAAGTCAGCGGACCATTTCACTCTAAGATGTTAGAAGAGGCAGGAAAGAAGCTGGCGCAAGAGCTTGAAAAGGTAAAAGTGGAAGAAATTAAAACTCCATACATTACCAATGTGACTGCTGATTATGTGACAGATAAAAATCAGGTAAAAGACTTATTGGAACGTCAGATTTCATCTTCAGTGCGTTGGCAGCAGAGCGTAGAACGTATGGTAAAAGATGGTGTAGATACATTTATTGAGATTGGACCAAAGAAGACATTAACAGGGTTCTTAAGAAAGATAGCACCAGAAGCAAAAGGATATAATGTAGAAACAATTGCGGATTTAGAAAAATTAGTAGAGGTATTGGGATGAGCTTACAAGGAAAAATAGCATTGGTAACCGGTGCTTCCAGAGGAATCGGAAAAGAAATTGCAAAGACATTGGCTGCCGAGGGAGCTGTTGTAGTTGTAAATTATAACGGTTCTAAAGAAGCAGCAGAACAAGTGGTATCAGAGATTACAAGCCAAGGTGGCAAGGCAGAAAGCTATGGATGCAATGTTTCGAATTTTTCAGCGGTAGAAGCAATGATAAAAGAAGTTGTTGGAAAACATGGCAGATTAGATATTTTAGTAAACAATGCCGGTATTACCAAAGACAACTTAATTATGAAAATGAAGGAAGAAGATTTTGACAGCGTGCTTGCAATTAACTTAAAGGGAACCTTTAATACTTCTAAGCAGGTAGCAAGACAAATGTTAAAACAAAAGTCTGGTTGTATTATAAATATTTCTTCTATTTCCGGAGTAATGGGAAATGCAGGTCAGGCGAACTATGCAGCATCTAAAGCCGGAGTAATCGGTCTTACAAAGTCTTTAGCAAGAGAATTAGCATCCAGAGAAATTCGAGTGAATGCAGTTGCTCCGGGATTTATCGAAACAGATATGACAGAAAAATTGTCAGAGTCTGTAGTGGAAGCCGGAAAGGCACAGATTCCATTTGGAAGATTTGGAAATCCAAAGGAAGTTGCGAATGCAGTAAAATTTTTAGCGTCAGAGGATGCATCCTATATTACAGGTCAGGTATTGCATGTTGATGGTGGTATGGGAATGTAAAGTGACGAAAATTCAGGCAAAACAAATAGGAACAGGAGAGATTTCATGAAGAGAGTTGTAATAACCGGTATGGGAGCAATTACTCCAATCGGACTAAATGTAGAAGAATTCTGGGATGGAATCCAGCAAGGAAAAATAGGTTTCAGTGAAATTACCCAGTTTGATACTACGGATTATAAAGTGAAAATTGCAGGAAATGTAAAAGGGTTTGATGGCAAAAATTATATGGACCCGAAATCAGCAAGACGTATGGAGTTGTTTTGCCAATATGCAGTAGCAGCAACCAAAGAAGCGTTAGAACAGTCCGGAATCAATATGGAAGAGGAAGAGCCATATAGATTTGGTTGTGCCATTGGTTCCGGAATCGGAAGCCTTCAGGCAATGGAAAGAGAACATACCAAGCTGTTGGAAAAAGGACCAAATAGAATCAATCCGTTGATGGTTCCATTAATGATTACAAACATGGCAGCAGGAAATGTTGCAATTCAGTTTGGATTAAAAGGAAAGAGCTTAAATGTAGTAACAGCTTGTGCTACTGGAACCAATTCTATAGGAGAAGCATACCGTTCCATTCAACACGGAGAAGCAGATGTTATGGTAGCAGGGGGAACAGAGAGTTCCATTACACCGGTAGGAGTAAGTGGATTTACCGCATTAACAGCGTTGTCTACCTGCAATGATATTCACCGTTGTTCTATCCCATTTGATAAGGATAGAAGTGGATTTACCATGGGTGAAGGAGCAGGTGTGGTAATTTTGGAAGACTTAGAACATGCCAAAAAGCGTGGAGCTAAGATTTTAGCAGAAGTAGTTGGATATGGATGTACCAATGACGCATTTCACATTACTTCACCGGCAGAAGATGGAATGGGAGCAGCAACCGCTATGAAAAATGCAGTAGCAGAAGCTGGAATTGCACCGGAAGAAGTAGAATATATTAATGCTCATGGAACAGCAACACATCATAATGATTTATTTGAAACCAGAGCAATTAAGCTTGCCTTTGGAAAACATGCATATGACATGAAAGTAAATTCTACAAAATCCATGGTAGGACATTTGTTAGGAGCAGCAGGAGCCGTAGAAGTGATTGCATGTATTCTTCAGATGAATCACAATTACATTCATCAGACCGTTGGACTGGAACAGCCCGATGATGAACTGGATTTGGATTATGTACAAGGAAAAGGAATAGAGAAGAAGTTTAATTATGCTTTAACAAATTCACTTGGCTTTGGCGGACATAACGCAAGCCTGCTTTTGAAAAAATATGAGGAGTAAGAACATGGAATTTGAACAGCTTATTACATTAATTACAGCAGTATCGGATTCAGAACTTACCCGTTTTTCCTATGAAGAAAATGGGACTGTGATTCAGATGCGCAAGGAAAAAGAAGAAAAATTGGTGACTGTAAATGGAGTACCACAAGAAGTTCAGGTTGTTATGGAACAAAACGCTGCACCAACAGCAGAAAAAGAAGCAGATAAGGTGGCAGGTAACGTTGTGACTTCTCCATTGGTTGGAACCTTTTATGCATCTTCTTCACCGGATGCAGAACCTTTTATCAAGGTTGGCGACAGCGTGAAGAAGGGGCAGGTACTGGGAATTGTAGAAGCAATGAAATTGATGAATGAGATTGAAAGCGACTATGATGGTACCGTAAAGAAGATTTTAGTATCCAATGAAGATGTGATAGAGTATGGACAGCCAATGTTTGTTATCGGTTAGGAGAAGCTTATGTCATTAATGGGAACAAAGGAAATTATGGAGATTATTCCTCATCGTCAACCATTTTTATTGATTGATACCATTGAGGAGTTAGAGCCGGGAAAAAGAGCTGTGGCAAAAAAATGTGTTAGCTATAATGAACCTTTTTTTGCAGGGCATTTTCCGGAAGAACCGGTTATGCCGGGAGTACTGATTATCGAGGCTTTAGCACAGGCAGGTGCTGTGGCAATTTTAAGTAAACCGGAGTTCAAGGGAAAGACAGCATATTTTGGTGCAATTAATAGCGCAAAATTCAAGCAAAAAGTAGTACCGGGAGATGTACTGATGCTGGAACTTGAAATCATCAAAGAAAAAGGACCAATTGGAATAGGAAAAGCAACTGCAACGGTAAACGGGAAAGTGGTAACGCAGGCAGAACTTACCTTTGCTATTGGGTAAAATGTAAAAGTTAAAGGAGCATTTTATTATGTTTCAGAAAATATTGATTGCAAATCGAGGAGAAATTGCAGTAAGAATTATTCGAGCTTGTCGTGAAATGGGAATTTTGTCGGTAGCAGTTTATTCAGAAGCAGACCGTGATGCACTTCATACACAGCTTGCAGATGAAGCGGTCTGTATCGGAAAAGCACCTTCTTCCGACAGTTATCTGAATATGGAAAGAATTTTAAGTGCAGCTATTGCAACGAAGGCGCAGGCAATTCATCCGGGATTTGGTTTTTTATCAGAAAATGAACATTTTGCAGAAATGTGTGCAAAGAGCGGAATCGTATTTATCGGTCCTTCCGGTGAAATTATTGGAAAAATGGGAAATAAATCTCATGCAAGAGCTACAATGATGGAAGCTGGAGTTCCGGTAGTTCCCGGAACCAAAGAGCCTGTATACACAGCACAGGAAGGAGCTAAGATTGCCGCAGAAATCGGATATCCGGTTATGATTAAAGCATCTTCCGGCGGTGGCGGAAAAGGTATGCGAATCGCAATTGAACCGGAAAATTTTGAAGCAAATTTCAATCTGGCACAGCAAGAGTCTATCAATTCTTTTGGCGATGATACTATGTATATTGAAAAGTATATTGAAGAGCCAAGACATATCGAATTTCAGATTTTAGCAGACAAATATGGAAATGTGATTCAATTAGGGGAAAGAGATTGTTCCATTCAAAGAAGACATCAGAAGATGATTGAGGAGTCCCCTTGCGCTGCAATGGATGAAGAATTACGAAAGCGTATGGGTGATACAGCGGTACGGGCAGCAAAAGCGGCAAATTATGAGAATGCCGGAACCATAGAATTCCTCTTAGATAAGCACAAAAATTTCTATTTCATGGAAATGAATACCAGAATTCAGGTAGAACATCCCGTGACGGAAATGGTAACCGGAATTGATCTGGTAAAAGAGCAGATTCGTATTGCGGCAGGAGAACCATTGCATATTCGTCAGGAAGATGTAATATTGCGGGGACATGCGATAGAATGTCGTATTAATGCAGAAAATCCGGAGAAGAACTTTATGCCTTGTCCGGGAACCGTAGAAGAATTGCATTTCCCGGGAGGAAATGGTGTACGAATTGAATCGGCTTTGTATAATGGCTATACCATTCCAGCATATTATGATTCCATGGTGGCAAAAGTGATTGTACATGGTGAGAACAGGCAGGATGCAATACGCAAGATGCAAAGTGCATTAGGAGAAGTGGTAGTAGAAGGAATTGTTACCAATCTGGATTTTGAGTATGAAATTTTAAGTCATCCGGTATTTGTAGCGGGAAAGACCAATACACATTTTATCCCGGATTACTTTGAATGATTTGACGGAAAGGTGAGAAAAAATGCTGAAATTTAAAAAGACCAATTACATTGCGGTACAGGGAAAAGAACCTCAAGTACCGGAAGGATTATGGATAAAATGTGAAGCATGCGGAGAAATGCTTTATAAAGAAGACGTAAAAGCAAACCGCTATATTTGTTATAAATGTGGAAAATATTTTCGCCTTACCACCAAAAAAAGACTTCAAATGGTAGCAGATAAGGGAAGTTATGAAAAATGGGATGAGGGACTGGAAAATGAAAATCCACTGGATTATCCGGATTATCTGGAGAAAATAGAAAGCCTTAAGGAACGTTGTAAAATTGATGAAGCGGTTACCTGCGGAAAATGTACCATTCACGGGGAAGAAGCCGTAGTGTGTGTGTGTGATGGAAGATTCTTAATGGGAAGCATGGGTTATGTTGTAGGAGAAAAAATCACAAGAGCCGTAGAGCGTGCAACAAAAGAACGGTTGCCGGTTATTATTTTCACTTGTTCCGGTGGAGCCAGAATGCAGGAAGGTATGGTATCTTTGATGCAGATGGCAAAAACTTCAGCAGCGTTAAAGCGTCACTCCGAGGCAGGACTTTTGTATATTTCCGTATTAACAGATCCGACTACCGGTGGTGTGACAGCAAGTTTTGCAATGCTTGGTGATATTATCTTAGCGGAGCCGGGAGCTTTGGTTGGATTTGCAGGTCCGAGAGTAATAGAACAAACCATTCGTCAAAAATTGCCGGAAGGATTCCAAAGGGCAGAGTTTTTGGTAGAGCATGGATTGATAGATGGCATTGTAGAACGAGAAGATTTAAAAGATACATTAGCAAAACTGATTGTAATGCATCGTCCGGTAGATAAAAAAGAAGCACTGATACCGAATCGTTGTAAAGAAGTAGAAAACGAAGAGAAAAAGGAAAAAGTATCCGCGTGGGATAGAGTACTTCGTGCAAGAAGTGCAGATCGTCCTGTGGCAATGGATTATATTCAGGAGATTTTCAAGGAATTTACAGAATTTCACGGAGATCGTCACTGTGGAGATGACGGAGCCGTGGTTGGTGGAATTGCATATTTAGATGGTTGTCCGGTAACTGTCATCGGACAGCAAAAAGGAAAAAATACCAAGGAAAATCTGATTCGTAATTTCGGTATGATGTCACCGGAAGGATATCGTAAGGCATTACGTTTAATGAAACAGGCAGAAAAGTTTCAGCGACCGATTATTTGCTTTGTAGATACGCCTGGGGCTTTCTGTGGCATGGAAGCAGAAGAACGGGGACAGGGAGAAGCAATTGCAAGAAACCTGTTCGAAATGTCGGATTTGACAGTGCCGATATTAAGTATTGTTATCGGTGAAGGTGGAAGCGGTGGGGCGCTTGCACTGGCTGTCGGTAATGAAGTATGGATGATGGAAAATGCAACCTATACCATTTTATCACCGGAAGGATTTGCATCTATTTTATGGAAAGATGCTTCCAAGGCACCGAAAGCGGCAGAAGTTATGCGAGTAACGGCAAAAGATTTAAAAGAACTTGGCATTATCGAGAAAATTATATATGAGCCAGAACCGGCAAATCCAGAAAATGTAGAATATATTGCAGGTAAAATGCAAGAAGAAATCCGAAGATTTCTTCACAAATATCTGGGTATGGGGAAAGAAGAACTTGCAAATCAGCGTTATGAAAGATTCCGTAATATGTAAGAGAGGAAAGCAGACATGGGCAAGTTAGTAATTAGAGATTTAGTAGCAAAAATCCCTGTGATACAGGGTGGAATGGGAGTCGGTGTAAGTTTATCAAAACTGGCTGGAAATGTAGCGAAATGTGGTGGAGTAGGCATTATTTCTACTGCACAGATAGGATACCAGGAAAAAGGATTTGAGGAACATCCTATCGAAACCAATCTAAAGGCAATCGAAAAGCATATTAAGAGAGCAAAAGAAATTGCCCAGGGCGGTGTGGTAGGCGTAAATATTATGGTGGCAACCAAGAAGTATGAGGAATATGTAAAAGCAGCAGTAAAAGCTGGTGTGGATTTGATTATTTCAGGTGCAGGATTGCCAACCCGATTACCGGAATTAGTAGAAAAGTCAAAAACAAAAATCGCACCGATTGTGTCTTCCATTAAGTCAGCAAATGTAATTTGTAAGCTGTGGGACAGAAAGTACAAACGTTGCCCGGACTTAGTTGTCATTGAAGGACCGAAAGCAGGCGGGCATTTAGGCTTTTCTTATGAAGAATTGCAGACAATTACACAGGAGCAGTATGAGGACGAAATAAAGGGAATTATTCAGGTTGTAGAATCCTTTGGAGAAAAGTATGACTATCATATTCCCATAGTAACCGCAGGTGGAATTTACGATGTTCAGGATATGAAGCATGCCATGGAGCTTGGTGTAGATGGAGTGCAGGTAGCAACACGTTTTGTAACAACCTATGAGTGCGATGCCAGCGATGCCTATAAACAGGCATATATTGATGCAAAACAAGAAGAAATTCAAATTGTAAAGAGTCCGGTAGGAATGCCGGGAAGAGCAATTCACAATGCATTTATAGAAGAAACTGAAAAAGAACCTGTGAAAATCAAGAAGTGTTTGCAGTGCTTAGAACATTGCAAGCAGAAGGATATTCCCTATTGTATCACCAATGCCTTGATTAACGCTGTAAAAGGGAAAGTATCTCAGGGACTAATCTTTTGCGGTGCAAATGCATGGCGAGCTAAGAAGATAGAGCATGTTTCCGATATTATGAAAGAATTTTCAGGATATATGACAGTTTAAGAGGAAAACGGGAAGAGTAATCTTCCTGTTTTTTTGCTTTTAGGCTTTTTTTCTGATATGGAAATTGATATAATAGAAAGGAAAGCAAAAACAGGAGGCGTATATGGAATTTAACATTTGTAAAGGAAAATATGAAACATTTGGCGTAACAAAAGACAAGGACATCCTTTCATTTTCCTTGCAAACAGGAGAAGAAGCCAACTGTAATTTGTTGTTGTATGAAAAAGAAAAAGAAACGGTATATCGAATTCCCATGGTACAAGATGAGGCATACCCTACGGTTTATACCGTAGGATTGCAAAATTTTAAATGGGAAGAATATGATTATAATTTTGAGATAGATGGCATAGAAAGTGTAGATTCCTATGCGAAAAAAGTGATTGGACGAGAAACCTGGGCAGAAGAAAGACGTAAGCCAAGAGAAGAATACACAGAGAAGTTTGTGCCTGAAAAAATAAAAAAACAGCAGAAAAAGTTAAGAGAACAAGAACAAAAGAAAATTAAAAGTGGATTTTATTTTTCTGAATTTGATTGGAAAAACGACAAGAATCCCAAAATAAGAAAAGAAGATATGGTGATTTACAAGTTGCATGCCAGAGGGTTTACTATGGGGATGAAAACAGAAAGTTCCCAAAAAGGAACCTTTGAAATGGTAGAACGCAAGCTGGATTATCTAAAAGAACTTGGAATTACCAGTCTTTTATTTATGCCAATCTATGAGTTTGAAGAATTTTTGTTATTAGATAAGGACAAGCGGGAAGAACATCCGGTAAATATGCTGAATTACTGGGGATATACCACAGGAAATTATTTTGCACCCAAAGCGTCTTATCTGGGAGAAGAAAACAATCCGGATAATTTAAAGAGACTGATTTATAAAATGCATCAACTGAATATGGAATTTATGGCAGAATTCTATTTTGATAAAAAAGTAAATCCATATTTAATAATTGATGCGATGCGTTATTGGAAAGGGGAATATCATGTTGATGGATTCCGAATTATCGGAGATTACACAGTAGCGGAATTGGTGGCAAAGGATGCATTACTTTCCGGTTGTAAAATATTTTATGATGGTTTTTCGGAAGAATTAGCATCTGCAAAGTGGCGTTTTGGTCCGGAGTTATATACTTACAATGATGCATTTATGTATCAGGTGCGCCGGTTGCTAAATCATCAGGGAGGAAATATTTATGAATTTTCCTGCCAGATGAAGCGACAGCAGGAACATCAGGGATTTGTAAACTTTGTGGCAGAAAACAATGGATTTACTCTTTGGGATGCATTTTCTTATGGAAGAAAGCATAATGAAGAAAACAGAGAAGACAATCGAGATGGAAATGATTGGAATTACAGTAGTAATTGCGGACAGGAAGGAGTTACAAAGCGAAGAGATATTATTCGACAGCGCGAGCAGAAGGTAAAGAATGCCTTGGCAGCAACAGTATTTTCTCAAGGAGTTCCCTTGATATGGATGGGAGACGAATGTGGAAATACTCAGAATGGAAATAATAATGCCTACTGTCAGGATAATGAAATCGGTTGGAAAGATTGGAAGAATACAAAGCTTAGTCGAGAAATGGTAGCGTATCTGCAAGAACTTTTACAACTTCGAAAATCCTATCCGATACTGCATCGTTCCAAACCCTATCAAATGATGGATTATGAGAATCGGGGGTACCCGGATTTGTCGTACCATGGGGAAGATGGATGGCAGGTAGATTTTGAAAGGAATCGAGGTTTTATCGGCATGTTTTATTGCGGAGCCTATGGCGGAAAAGAACATCTGTATCTTGCATATAACTTTCAAAACGAATCTCAAAAGATGGCTCTGCCAAGAGAAATTTCATGGTCAATCGTATTTGATACAGGAAGCGAAAAACAGAAAAAGTCCAAGGTTACAGGAGAAATAGAAGTAGCGGAAAATACCATTTTATTACTGACAGGAAAAGAACGAACAGGAAAGGAAAAAGCAGATAAGAATGGGAAAAAGCAGAATCGGAATTAATGGTTTTACGCTGAAATGGATTGCAATTATTACCATGCTCATAGATCATATTGGTGCCACCTTGTATCCACAGTATACATGCTTGCGAATCATAGGAAGAATGTCGTTCCCCATATTTTGTTTCTTATTGGTAGAAGGAGCAGTACATACCGGTAATATCCGAAAGTACGAAATACGGTTGTTAGTGTTTGCACTAATATCTGAAATTCCCTTTGATTATGCATTCTTCGGTAAATTAACATTAGAACACCAAAATGTATTTTTTACACTTTTCATAGGGCTTGTGATGATAGATGTCATTCAGTCCGGAAAGGCAGGAAATTTTCCCTTTGGAACATTTATCGTTGCAATCATGATAGCAGAACTGTTAGAAACAGATTATGGCGCAGGTGGAATCATGATTATCGCATGTTTTTATTTCTTGCGTGAACAAAGGTTGTTAAAGCAAGTTGTTTTTGCCGGATTGAATTTACTGTATTTTGGAGTTGGAGTGCAGGCTTACGCAGCATTGGCGACAATTCCAATGTTACGGTATAACGGAAAACAGGGACCGAAAATGAAATATTTCTTTTACCTGTTTTACCCGGTGCATTTATTAATTTTATATTTAATTATTAGATAAAGCATTGAAATTAAAGTATTGAAATAGGAGTGAAAATAAATGAAAGCCTGGCAACATTTTAAGACAATTAATCACCACAAGTATCTGGTTATGAAAGGATGCTTTCGCGTAGGACTTTATAAGCAGGGGCTTTTGCACGATTTGTCCAAATATTCCCCTACGGAATTTTTGGTGGGATGTAAATATTATCAGGGAACAGCCAGCCCAAATAACCGTGAAAGAGAAGTGAAAGGATATTCTAATGCATGGTTACATCATAAAGGAAGAAATAAACATCATTTAGAATACTGGATTGATTATGGCGTGGGGAAAGATAAAAGTATGGTAGGAATGAAAATGCCATTAAAATATGTGGTAGAAATGTTTATTGACCGAGTAGCAGCTTCAAAAAACTATCAAAAAGAAAAGTATCGGGATGACAGTCCCTGGGAATATTATGCGCAAGGAAGAGGACACTATATGATTCATAAAGATACGCAGAAACTATTAGAAAAGCTCCTGCGCATGTTAGCGGAAGAAGGAGAAGATAAGACATTCTCCTATATTAAAAACGTATTGTTGAAACAAAAAGATTATTGATTATATAAATTGATTTTTCTTGGCATCATAGAAGTAATCAATGGATGCTAATTTATCGGTAAGCTCTGAGACAGAAATATCAAGGCTTTTGCCAAGTTCTTCTAAGCTAGGGTAAAAATCTCTTAATTGGGTGTTAATATAGCTTAACAGCATTACAGGGTCGTTTGGTATCTGTTGCATAATTGCCTCCTTGTGTATCTGATTTTTCATGTATGCATAAGTATACTCTTAATACAGGCAGTTTTCAAGAAAAGCAAAGAATTTCATATGGGAAAGGCACTTCAAAGCTTGATTTTTCATAGAATGTAATAAATCAGCTTAGAGGTGCTTTTTTTGAAAACTTTTTTAATGCCATTAAATGCAGAGGAAGAAATATATTATTTGAAAAAAATGAAAGAGGGCGACCTTGAGGCTAAATATATTTTGATTGAACGGAATTTACGTTTGGTAGCACATATCGCAAAAAAATATCAGAGCGCAGAGGAAGATACAGAAGACTTGATTTCTATAGGAACCATAGGGCTGATAAAAGCGGTATCCACCTTTAAATACGAAAAAGGAAATCGTTTGGCTACTTATGCTGCAAGGTGTATTGATAACGAGTTACTCATGTATTTTCGGGCAAAAAAGAAAACCTCCAGAGAAGTTTCCTTATATGAACCGATTGGGACAGATAAAGAAGGAAATCAGATTAATCTTATGGATGTGGTAGAAAGTCAGGAAAAGGATATTTTTGACATAATCGAGTTGAAGGGAAACAGTAAGAGACTTTATGAGATGATACCGAAAGTACTGGGAAAACGGGAACGTGAAATTATCGAAATGCGCTATGGCTTGTATAATCGAAAGCCAATAACCCAACGTGAAATTGCAGATAAGATGGGAATATCGCGCTCTTATGTCAGCAGAATCGAAAAAAAGGCATTGGAAAAACTAAGGGTCTGTTTTGAAAAAGTGTAATTCCGGTACAAATGCATTGCAAAAAGGGAGAAAGCATGGTATGATAAATCCATCTTTTTATCTGGGGCATATCAGCCCATGATTCCCATAAGCTGGCACAAAAGGAGGAATTGTGTACAGTATTGTATCAACCGCAAGTGTTTGCGGAATTGAAAGCGTTTTAGTGCAGGTAGAGGCAGACGTATGTGATGGTATGCCTGTATTTGAGATGGTTGGAGAACTTTCAAACGAAGTAAAAGAGGCGAAGGAGCGGATTCGTGTCGCTATTCGAAATACAGGAATCCGACTATCGCCTAAACGTATTACCATTAATTTATATCCGGCAGAACTTCGAAAAAGCGGAACAGGATTTGACCTACCGATTGCATTGGCTGTATTAGCCGCATATGGACATATTAGCAGTAAAAGCTTAGAAGATATTGTATTTGCAGGAGAAATCAGTCTAAACGGCGATATTCACCCCATAGACGGGGTGTTACCAATGACCATAGCAGCAAAAGAAGCAGGAAAAAAGTGTATCTGCATTCCAAAGGCGAATGCCAAAGAGGCTGGTATGGTAGGAAACATTCAGATATTACCGGCGGAAAATCTACAACAGCTTATCCCAATATTACAGAATAGAAACAATTGTAAAGTTACTGTAAATTACCACAATAATATAGAAGAAACAGAATCAAAAAAAGAAGAGAACAGATATGATTTCCAGCAAATACGAGGGCAGAAAGTATTAAAACGAGTCTGTGAAATTGCCGCAGCAGGAAGACATAATCTTTTAATGTTAGGGCCACCGGGTGGCGGAAAAACAGCGGCAGCAAGAGCAATTCCGGGAATTCTTCCGGAACTTTCAGAAGAAGAGGCATTGGAACTGGCGAAAATTTATAGTGTAAGTGGAATGTTCGGAAAAAGAGAAGAAAATTTTAGAAAAAGACCATTTTGTCATCCCCATCATACCATAAGTGTGGCAGGTATGGCAGGAGGCGGAAAGGTTCCGAAACCCGGAGAAATCAGTCTGGCACATAATGGGGTGCTGTTTTTAGATGAAATGACAGAATTTCAAAAGGCGGCATTAGAAGTGTTACGTCAACCATTAGAAGAAGGCATGATACATCTGGTGCGTAACCAGGGAACATATAGTTATCCGGCGGATATTATGCTGGTGGCGGCAATGAATCCATGTAATTGCGGCTATTATCCCAATCGAAATAAATGTACATGCACCCCTGCGATGATACGTCGTCATTTACAAAAAATCAGTCGTCCGCTTTTAGATAGAATTGACTTATGTGTAGAGGTACAAAAGCCTGGAATATTAGAATTAACAGGAAAAGGAAAAGAAGAATCCTCTCGTGAAATAAGTATGCGCATAAAAGAGGTGCAAAGGCTACAGGATATGCGATATGAGAAAAGTAATATTCGTTATAACAGTAGAATTCCCGGAGAACAAATAGAAAATTTTTGTCCAATGGAAAAAGAAGCACAAGCCATGTTGGCAGAAGCTTTTGAAAGTTTAGAGCTAAGTGTAAGAGGTTACTATAAAGTGATTCGGGTAGCAAGGACAATTGCAGATTTGGAAGGAAAAGAAAAAATTAGCAGTTCTCATATTGCGGAGAGCCTTATGTATCGAAATATTGATGGAAAAGGATGGACAGGCAGTGATGTATAAAAGATGGTTAGGAGGAATATCGGGAATATCGGCAGCGAAAAAGATAGCTTTGGAAGAACAGGTAGGCGGAGCAAAAGAAATATATTATATGAATAAAAGTAAGTTAGAAAAAATAAAATTTTTAACACAAAATGAATGTGAAATTCTGGAGCAATATCAAAAGAAGAATCCCAAAGAGGAACAGGAAAAACAAATAGAAAAAGGAATCTCTTTCGTTTCATTTCGCCAAGAGGAGTACCCAAGTCGTTTGAGAAATATTTATCAGGCACCATATGGACTGTTTTATCGGGGAAGATTGCCCGAGGAAGATAAATGCGCTGTTGCCATAGTAGGGGCGCGTGTTTGCTCGGAATATGGAAGAAATGTGGCAAAGCAGATAGGATATGTTTTAGGAAAAATGGAAGTGGAACTGATTAGCGGAATGGCTGCGGGAATCGATGGTGCGGCGCAGTGGGGAGCACTGAGAGCACAAGGAAAAACGTACGGAATTTTAGGGTGCGGAGTAGATGTTTGCTATCCGAAGCAAAATCAGGATTTATATGAGAGAATACCACAAAGCGGAGGGATTATCAGTGAATATTGTCCCAAAACAACACCAAGACCTATATTTTTTCCAAATAGAAATCGGATTATCAGTGGGATGGCAGATATTGTGCTTATCGTGGAGGCGAGAAAAAAGAGCGGTTCTCTTATTACAGCAGATTTTGCGTTAGAACAGGGAAAAGAAATTTATGCAGTACCGGGTAGAGTTGGAGATAAGTTGAGTGAGGGCACCAATCGCTTGATTCAGCAGGGCGCAGGGATTTTTACAAGTGTGCAGGAAATGCTGCAAAATGTGAAAAAATTAACAGTACAAGATGGAAATGCAGCAAAAAAAACAGGAAAGACACTTGAAAAATTAGAAAGGTTGGTGTATAGTTGTGTGGATTTAACCCCGAGAAGTTTGGAAACGTTAATGGAAAATACAGGCTTGCCTTTGGGAGAATTAATAACAATTCTTAATACATTAAGGGAAATGGGCTGTATTTCAGAAGTATATAAAAATTATTTTGTGCGGACCGAGATTGAAGTCTGAATGAAATAAAGGGGGCAATATATAAAGGAGTAGGCACATGGCGAAATATCTTGTAATTGTGGAGTCACCGGCAAAGGTGAAGACTATTAAAAAATTTTTAGGAAAAAACTATGAAGTAGCAGCGTCTAACGGGCATGTCCGCGACTTACCGAAAAGTCAGCTTGGAATTGATGTAGAGCACGATTATGAACCAAAATATATTACCATTCGAGGAAAAGGTGATATATTGGCAAAATTGCGTAAAGAAGTAAAAAAAGCTGATAAAATTTATCTGGCAACGGACCCCGACCGTGAAGGAGAAGCAATTTCATGGCATTTATCAAAGGCGTTGAAATTAGAAGAAAATAAAAATGTATATCGTATCAGCTTTAATGAAATTACCAAGAATGCGGTAAAGACATCTTTAAAACAGGCAAGAGATATTGATATGAATCTGGTAGATGCGCAACAAACAAGACGTATGTTAGACCGTATGGTGGGATATCGAATCAGTCCGGTATTATGGGCAAAAGTAAAACGTGGATTAAGTGCAGGTCGTGTACAGTCAGTGGCACTTCGAATCATTTGCGATAGAGAGGAAGAAATCAATGCATTTATCCCGGAAGAGTACTGGAGTTTGGACGCACAGTTCGCAATACCGGGAGAAAAAAAGCTGTTGGCAGCCAAGTTCTATGGCAATGAAAAAGGGAAAATGGACATAAGTTCAAGAGAAGAGCTGGACAAAATTGTAGAAAGCCTGAAAAAGGAAAAATATCAGGTGGTAGATGTGAAAAAATCAGAACGTGTGAAAAAAGCACCACTTCCATTTACTACCAGTACCTTACAGCAGGAAGCAGCAAAAGCATTAAATTTTTCAACTCAGAAAACAATGCGTTTAGCCCAGCAGTTGTACGAAGGAATTGATATCAAGGGACAGGGAACCGTAGGTTTGATTACTTACTTAAGAACAGATTCCGTGCGTATTTCAGAAGAGGCAGATGCAGCTGCAAGAGAGTACATTACCAATGCTTATGGTGAAAAGTATACTGCGAAAAACGAAGAAAATGCGAAAAAGTCCAATGCGAAGATTCAAGATGCCCATGAAGCAATCAGACCATCTGACATTACAAGAACACCGGTTATGGTAAAGGAATCATTAAGTCGAGACCAGTTCCGTTTATATCAGTTGATTTGGAAACGATTTGCAGCAAGCAGAATGAGCAGTGCCGTATATGAAACCACATCTATTAAAATCGGAGCAGGAGAGTATCGTTTTCATGTGTCCGCTTCTAAAATCGTATTTGAAGGATTTATGTCAGTATATACCAGTGATGAAGACGAAAAGGGCGAAAATAACCTGTTGTTGAAGTCGGTAGATACTGATACAAAGCTGGAATTAAAAGATTTAGAAGAAAAACAGCATTTTACACAGCCGCCGGCACATTTTACAGAGGCGTCTCTGGTAAAAACATTAGAAGAACTGGGAATCGGAAGACCAAGTACCTATGCACCGACCATTACCACATTGTTGGCAAGGCGTTATATTGTAAAAGAAAATAAAAATCTTTATATTACCGAGCTGGGTGAGGCAGTTAATAATATTATGGTAGAAGCATTTCCGGAAATTGTTGATGAGCGATTTACTGCTAATATGGAGTCGTTATTGGATAAAGTAGCAGAAGGTGCGATACCGTGGAAAACAGTTGTCAGCAATTTCTATCCTGATTTGGAACATGCAGTACAGGCAGCAGAAAAAGATTTAGAAAAAGTTAAAATAGAAGATGAAGTAACCGATGTTATCTGCGAATTATGTGGCAGAAATATGGTAGTAAAATATGGACCACACGGTAAGTTCTTGGCGTGTCCGGGATTTCCGGAGTGTAAAAATACCAAACCGTATTTAGAAAAAATCGGTGTAAGCTGTCCGAAATGCGGAAAAGAAGTAGTATTGAAGAAAACGAAAAAAGGAAGAAAATATTACGGTTGTGAAGCAAATCCGGAATGTGACTTTATGTCATGGCAGAAACCATCCAAAGAAAAGTGTCCGGAGTGTGGTGGCTACATGGTAGAAAAAGGAAATAAATTAGTGTGTGCAGATGCACAATGCGGATTTGTGAAAGAAAAAGAAAAAGAAAAACAGAAATAGTTAGAAAACTTATTGAATTTCCACGGAAAAGGTGGTAAAATACAAAAAAGTCTAAAGCTTTATAATGACAAATAGGAGGTGTATTATGAGCGTTCAGTTGTTGGACAAGACAAGAAAGATAAATAAACTGTTGCACAATAATAATTCCTCGAAAGTGGTATTTAATGATATTTGCGAAGTGCTAACAGAGATTTTGGATTCTAATATCTTAGTGATAAGTAAGAAAGGAAAAGTGTTAGGAACCAGTGTCTGTGACGGAACAGAGGAAATTACAGAGCTGATTGCAGATGAGGTAGGCGGCTTTATTGATCCGTTATTAAATGAACGTCTTCTTGGAATTTTATCTACAAAAGAAAATGTAAATTTAGAGACTTTGGGATTTGTATCCGAAGATGTAAAAAAATATCGTGCAATTATTACACCGATAGATATTGCGGGAGAACGACTTGGAACTCTTTTTGTATATCGTTTAGAAAAACAGTATGATATTGATGATATTATTTTAAGTGAGTATGGTACAACAGTAGTGGGATTGGAAATGATGCGTTCTGTGAATGAAGAGAGTGCAGAAGAGAGCCGAAAAGTACAGATTGTACGTTCCGCTATTAGTACACTTTCGTTTTCTGAATTGGAAGCAATCACCCATATTTTTGACGAGATGGATGGTAAGGAAGGAATATTGGTAGCAAGTAAAATTGCAGACCGTGTAGGTATTACCCGAAGCGTAATTGTAAATGCATTGCGTAAGTTTGAAAGCGCAGGCGTGATAGAATCACGTTCATCAGGTATGAAAGGTACTTATATAAAGGTATTGAATGACGTAGTATTTGATGAATTAGAAAAAGTAAAAAAGCAAAATATGAAACATAATTAGTGTTGACTGGAGATTTATGGCATAGCTGTGAATCTCCTTTTTTATGCAATAGGAAATTGCGTCCTATTGCATAAAAAACGTTCCCCTAAGAAAGTACACCGCGCAGAGAAGAAATTAGTCATAAATAACACCGCTGGGGTGCAAAAGAGTCTGACAAGAGGATTCTTTAGCCTTTGAAAGATACTCCATATCTCACTCCATAATACAATCCATACCATACTCCATATAAATATGTATGGAGCTCCATAGTAGATAAAAGAAAATGTATGGAGTATAATTTACTGCGACTTGTGTTTAAATCGACAAAATACTACAATATCATGTAAAAAAAAACAAAAAGAACGAAAAAAATACTTGCAAAATTGTATAGATAATTTATAATAAAAATAGGTTTATAGTACTAAAAGATGAAAGGAGTAAGAGGGATGTTTAGCAGTGATATTTACAACTATATTAATGTTATGGATAAAGCAGCAGATGCTACATGGTTAAGACAGACGGCTATTAGTAATAATATAAGCAATCAGAGTACACCGGGGTACAAAAGACAAGATGTGAATTTTGAAGGAACTCTTGAAAGAGAATTGAATAAGTCCAAATACACATCCTTGGATGACAAAGTTAAAAATTTACATATGAATCATTTAAATGTTGAGACCTATACAGATTCATCTAATTATTCTTATCGACTGGATGAAAACAATGTAGATCCGGATCAGGAATATGCAGAGTTGGCATCCACACAGATTCGCTATACAGCTTTGATTAACAGTATGTCTAGTGAATATGCCAGAATTAAAAGTGTAATTAAGTAGCAAATAAGTAAGATGATATGGTTTTAGGAGGAATTTAAAATGTCATTATTTCAATCTTTTAATATTAATGCATCAGGTATGACAGCACAACGTTTCCGAATGGATGTTATTTCAGAAAACGTTGCGAATGTAAATACCACGAGAACAGAAGATGGAACTCCATACAGAAGAAAAATTGTTACTTTCCAGGAAAAGGATGTAACTCCGTTCAGTAAAGTACTGAATAATACGAGAGAATCATATTTAGGAAATGGTGTAAAAGTATCCAGTGTAAGAGAAGATACAACATCTGATTACATAAAGAAATATGATCCGTCACATCCAGATGCGGATGAAGACGGATATGTGTCATATCCGAATGTAAATATTGTAACGGAAATGACAAATATGATAGATGCAAGCCGGTCTTATGAAGCAAATGTGACTGCGTTCCAGACAAGTAAGGCTATCGCATTAAAGGGACTCGAACTTGGAAAATAATTTTTAGGAGGCGTTTTAAATGGATATAGCATCATTAACAGGAATTGATTCCAGCTACATTAAGAATGCGGCAATTGAAAATCAAAACCTTAAGACAGAGGACACGAGCTTTAGCAGCGTGTTACAGTCGGCAAAGGACATGCTGAATGAAACGAGTAGCTTACAAAACCAGGCAGAAGAAGCAGAGATGCAGTTTATGTTAGGGTATGCAACGAATACTCATGATTTGCAGAATATTCAGGAAAAGGCAGATATTGCATTAAATTATACAATCGCAGTGCGTGATAGAATGTTGGAAGCATATAAGGAAATTATGAATATGCAGATATAAAATTATGCAACAAGTGAGTAGGAGAAGCAAATGGATAAAATAAAAGAAATTCCAAAGAAAGTATTGGAATGGTGGAACAAATTTTCAGTAAAACAAAAAACATTGATTGCCAGTATAGCAGTATTTGTTATTATCGGATTAGTTATTGTGGGAAAAGTTGTTACAACACCTACGATGGTTACAATCAGAGAATGTGAAAACACAAAAGAAGCAGGACAAGTAAAAGATTTACTGTCCAATGAAGGAATTAGCTACGAAACATCAGATGATGGATTGATATTCAAAGTCAGCTCAAAAGATCAGGCAGATGCGGCAATTTTACTTGGTGAAAACGGAATTCCTGCAACAACATACGAATTGAGTAATGTGTTCGATGGTGGTTTTAGTACGACGGAAGCGGATAAGTCTAAAAAGTATCAGCTTTATCTGGAAGAGCAGATTGCAGAACAATTGGAGGCACAGGATGCGGTTAAAACGGCAAAAGTAAAATTAAATATGCCGGTAGATGATGGGACGATTTTGGCAAATGAACAAGATACATATGCTGCAGTTACTTTGACTTTAACAGATAAAAATGCAATTGATGAGGAAACAGCAGCCGGACTTGCAAAATGGATTGCAACAGCAATCGGAGATGATGACACTAACAATGTTTCGATTATGGATACAGCAGGAAATACATTGTTTATGGGAGCTGATTCCAGTAGTACATTGGGAACGGCTACTTCTCAACTTTCTTATCAGAGTAAAGCAGAAAATATGCTGAAGTCCAAAGTAAAAGAAGTTGTACTTGGAACAAGTGTATATGATAATGTGTCAGTAGCACCAAATTTGGTTATGAGTTTCAATCAGACCAACACAACGGATCATCAGTACTATACAGAAGATGGCGAGGAACACGGACCGATTGATTCTGAAAGTAATTATGAAAATGAGACAACTGGTGGCTCCGGTGGAGTGCCTGGAACCGATTCAAATGATGGTACAACATACATGATTCAAGATAACAATGTAGAATCATCAACTACCACAGATCAGACCAGACAGTATAAAACAAGTGAGAAAATCACAGATACCAAAGGAGCAATTGGAAATATTGATTATGATGCTTCTTCTTTGACATTAGTAGCAACACAGTATCATGTTTATGACGAGGATGCCCTGAAAGCAAGTGGTGAACTGGATAACATGACATTTGATGAATTTGTGGCTCAGAATCGTGACAAGAAGAAACTGGATGTGGATCAGGACTTTATTGAAATGGTATCTCGAGCAACAGGCTTTTCGGAAGATAATATTAAAATTGTAGCATATGAAGTACCGTTCTTTAATTATTCAGATAATAGCGGAAAAGGTATCATGGATTACCTTCCGGTAATTATTGCGGCACTAATTATGCTGATGCTTGGGTTTGTAGTATTTAGAAGTACAAGAAAAGAAAAACTGGAAGAAGTAGAACCGGAACTTTCTGTAGAATCATTACTTTCTTCTACAAAGGAAGCACAGGATACACTGGAAGATATTGGATTTGCAGAAAAGTCTGAAACGCGTATTTTAATAGAAAAATTTGTGGATGAAAATCCGGAAGCAGCAGCTTCATTACTTAGAAACTGGTTAAACGAGGAGTGGGAATAAGCAATGGCAGGTAAATCAGAAGAATTTAACGGAGTTCAGAAAGCGGCAATATTGCTGATTACATTAGGACCAGAAAAGTCAGCCTCTATTTTTAAGCATCTGAAGGAAGAAGAAATTGAAGAGTTGACACTGGAAATTGCCAATACCAGAAGTGTGGCTCCTCAGACAAAAGAAGATATTTTAAATGAGTTTTATCAAGTATGCTTGGCGCAACAGTATATTGCAGAAGGTGGTATTGGTTATGCGAAGGAATTACTGGAAAAAGCGTTGGGAGAAGAAAAAGCTCAAAACGTCATTTCAAAACTGACAGCATCTTTACAGGTACGACCTTTCGAGTTTGTTCGAAAAACAGAACCAAGTCAATTGTTGAACTTTATTCAGGATGAACATCCACAGACGATTGCAATGATTTTGTCTTACCTTTCTGCCGGACAAGCGGCAATGATTATTGGTGCGTTACCACCGGAAAAACAGGCGGACGTAGCAAAACGTATCGCATTGATGGATCGTACATCACCGGATGTTATCAAGGAAGTGGAAAGAGTGTTGGAAAGAAAACTTTCTTCTTTAGTAAATCAGGATTACACCATTGTGGGCGGTGTAGATGCTATTGTAGGTATTTTGAATACAGTAGATAGAGCAACTGAGAAACACATTATGGAATCTCTGGAAATTGAAGAACCTGAATTGGCAGATGAAATCCGTAAGAAGATGTTTGTATTTGAAGATATTCTTCTTTTGGATGACAGAGCAATCCAGCGTGTACTTCGCGATGTGGATAACAATGATTTAGGAGTTGCATTAAAGGCGGCAAATGAAGAAGTACAAAATGTTATCTTTAAAAACATGTCGAAACGTTTGGCGGCTATGATTAAAGAAGATATGGAATTCATGGGTCCTGTACGAATGAAAGACGTGGAAGAAGCGCAGCAGAAGATAGTTGGTATTATCCGTAAACTGGAAGATTCAGCAGAAATTGTAATCTCCAGAGGTGGAGGTGACGAAATCGTTGTCTAATTTGTACAAGCAAAGATATGTGGTGACTGACGAGAAAAATGCAAGAATTATTAATTCTAATGCGCTGATAGAGGAAAAACTAGAAGAATTAGCGAAGCAGCAAGAATTCCAACCGTTGCCAGAAAATGATGGATTTGTGGCAGGATTGAACATGGAAGCGGTTGAAGTAGTCCCGAAGGAAGAAGTATCTTCTACAGAAGAAACGACAGAACAAAAAACGGTTCAAGTAGAAGAAATTCTCAAACAAGCCAATGAACAGGCGGAAGAAATTTTAAATACCGCTAAGAGCCAGGCAGAAGAAATTCGCAATCAAGCACAGGAAGAAGGACATCAACAAGGACTTTCGGAAGGACGACAACAGGCACAGGAAGAGTTAAGCGAACTTCGCCACCAAATAGAAAATGAAAAACAAGAAATGCAGGCAGATTATCAACGCCAGTTAGAGGGATTAGAACCAAAATTGGTAGATGTAATTGCAGATGTGTTTGAACAAGTATTTCATGTGCAATTTGATGACAAGAAAGATATTTTAATTTATCTTATACAAAAGACTATTCTGGGGATTGAAGATGCAAAAGAATTTCGAATAAAAGTTGGAGAAGAAGATGCTGACTTTTTAGAGAAACATATAGATGAAATTCGAGAAAAAGTAGGTTCTTCGGTAAAAGTAGAACTTATGACAGATGCCAATATGAAAGATGGACAATGTATCATTGAAACAGATGCAGGCATTTTTGATTGTGGAAGAGATGTACAACTTGAAAATCTGATTAAGGCGTTACGAAGCTTAAGTTTGCGAGGATAGATAGCGTGGAATATAATATCGAGAAATATCATCAGTTAACAGAAAATAAGTTTTACAAAAATTTGGGAAAAGTTGTAAAGATTGTAGGTCTTACAATAGAGTCGGTAGGACCAAGCGCAAAATTAAACGACTTATGTCGCATTATCATTGATTCACAAAAAGATATTTCTGTAATGGCAGAGGTGGTTGGATTTCGTGATAAGCGTTTACTCCTTATGCCGTATGATAATGTGGAAGGTCTGGGAGTAGGATGTATCGTTGAAAATACGGGACATCCTTTAACTATTCCGGTAGGAGAGGAATTGTTAGGACATACACTTGATGGTATGGGAAGACCGACAGATGTTGATGAATTACTTACCAGAAGCGAATATCCGGTAGAAGCTGCCCCGCCGGACCCGATGGCACGAAAGATTATTGATGAAGCGCTTCCACTGGGAGTAAAGGCAGTAGATGGACTTATTACGGTAGGAAAAGGGCAGAGAATAGGAATTTTTGCTGGTTCTGGTGTAGGTAAGAGTACGTTGCTTGGTATGTTTGCTCGTAATACGAAAGCGGATATCAATGTAATTGCATTGATTGGAGAACGCGGAAGAGAAGTTCGAGAATTTATCGAAAGAGATATGGGCGAAGAAGGAATGAAACGTTCCGTTGTAATTGTTGCTACATCGGATAGACCGGCATTGATTCGTAACAAAGCTGCAAAAACAGCTACTGCCATAGCGGAATATTTCAGAGACCAAGGAAAAGATGTTCTTTTAATGATGGACTCTTTAACACGTTTTTCTATGGCACAAAGAGAGATTGGGTTGGCTTCCGGGGAACCACCGGTAACCAGAGGATATCCACCAAGTGTATATTCAGAAATGCCTAAACTTTTGGAAAGAGCCGGTACTTCGGACAAAGGTTCCATTACCGGATTATATACAGTATTAGTAGACGGAGATGATTTTAACGAACCAATCACGGATACAGCAAGAAGTATTTTGGACGGTCATATTATGTTAGATAGAAAGTTGGCACATAAAAATCATTATCCGGCAATTGATGTATTACAAAGTATTTCTCGTGTTATGAGTTCTATTGTAGATTCAGAACATAAAGAAGCAGCAGGAAAATTGAAAAATGTACTGGCTACCTATCAGGAAGCGGAAGACTTAATCAATATTGGTGCTTATAAAAAAGGCTCAAATAGCAACATTGATTATGCTATTGAAAAAATAGATAGTGTAAATGAGTTTTTATTACAGCGAACACATGAAAAATTCTCCTTTGAAGAAATTTTGGAGCAATTAGAAGCCTTGTTTTAAAATGGGAAAAATGATAAGGAAAGTGACATATGGCAAAGTTTATATATAGAATGCAAAATATTCTTGATGTTAAATATAAGCTGGAAACTCAGGCAAAGACCTCTTTTTCTATCGCAGCAGCCAACTTAAATAAAGAAGAAGAAAAGCTGGCGGAATTAAACTTGCGAAAACTGAGTTATGAAGAGGAAGCACGAGAGCTGGTAAAGGATAGACTTAATTTTCAGGCAATCAAGGTGAATCGTGCAGCAATCGAAAATATGAAGGGGGCCATACGAAGCCAGACACTTGCAGTACATATTGCACAAAGAAATTTGGAAAGTGCAAGAAAACATTTACAGGAAGTAATGATAGAAAGAAAAACCCATGAAAAGTTAAAAGAAAAGGCTTTTGATGAATTTAAAAAAGAAATAGAAAAAGAAGAAAGCAAGGCAGTGGATGAACTGGTAAGTTTTACCCATAATCATGCCGAAAATAAATAGGGTGGTGAGCAACATGGCAGCAGAAGATGTAATGGAACAGGAAGAAGATAACGTAGAAGTAGATAAAAAAGAAGGAAAAAAAGCCGCTAAAGCAAGAAAAAAAGAGGAAAAGAAGGCAAAAAAGAAAGAAAAAGAGGACGGCGAAGAAGAAAGTGGCGGAAGTCGGATAGCAGTTGTTATTGCTACAATCGCTTTCATTGTTGTATGGCTTGGAATTCTGGCACTTGTAATCAAGGCTGATATTGGAGGATTTGGTTCTACGGTACTGCAACCGATTTTAAAAGACGTTCCATATATCAATAAAATTCTTCCGGATACAGCAAAAGAAGAAACAGTGGATGCACAATATCCTTATACAACATTGGATGAAGCAATCGCAAGAATTAAAGAACTGGAAGTTCAATTAGCAGATGCACAATCACAGACTAATGCAAGCTCTGATAATGTGGCAGATTTAGAAGCAGAAGTGGCAAGACTGAAAACTTATGAAGAACAGCAAGCGGCTTTTGAAGAAGAAAAAACAAAGTTTTATCAAGAAGTTGTTTTTGGAGACAAAGCGCCAGACATTAGTGAGTATAAAGCTTATTACGAAAGTATTGATCCGGCAAATGCGGAAAGTTTGTATAAACAGGTAGTAGAGCAGGAACAGGCAGACAGCCAGATTCAGGAGTATGCAGATACTTATGCTCAAATGAAACCAAAACAGGCAGCAGCTATTATGGAACAGATGACAGATAATCTGGAGTTAGTAGCAAAAATTTTACAAAATATGAAAACTGCCGATAGAAGTGCTATTCTGGGAGCCATGGATTCGGAGATAGCAGCCCGAATCACAAAAATCATGGAACCTTAAGAATAAATAAAATAAAGAAGAAAGGAGGAAAAGAAGTGACAGATACGAAAGTTGCACAATTATCAGCAATGTTGCAGGGATTGCAAGGGATGTCCTCTACAAACGGGACTTCAAAAACAACAGAAGCTGCATTTGGAACAATGTTAGCACAAACTGCCAGCAAAGGCTATGAACAGCAATATGCATGGACAAGTCAGATTGGCAATAATACGGTTTCTACTGGAAGTAATCAGGTTGTTTATGAAAAAGAAACAGCACAAAATAACTTCAAGGGTACCAGCTTTGTAAAACAAAGTAATTCCAATATTGTAAGTAAATTGCCAAAAGATGCCAACAAACAGATAGACACAATCACCAATGAAATAAAAGATGTGTTGAAAGACAAGTTGGATGTATCGGAAGAAGAGCTGGTACAGGCAATGGAGCAGTTGGGAATCAATATGCTGGATTTGACAGACCCGACCAAATTAACACAGTTGGTTATGGAATTGACCGGAAGTCAGGATGGAAGTGAATTGCTATTAAATCCGGATTTTCAAGCATTAACCAATCAGGTGCAAGAATTGTTTCAACAGTTAGAGGAAAGACTGAATTTGACCCCGGAAGAGATGCAGCAATTGTCTGAGCAGTTGGAAACCTTACAAGAAAATATATCTGTAGAAAATCCAGAACAGTCACAGACAGAGCAAATACCAGAGGACAATCAGCTACAGCCGGAAGTAAAAGTGCAGGATAATGTTGCCTTAACAGAAACAGAGGGAACAGAAGCGCAAAGTACTGTAAAGACAGAAGCGAAAAATGGGTCTGACGTTGTAAATGAAGTGAATGATACAACAGAGCAAACAGATACAGAGGCAATAGTAAAGCAAGCCACTGAGACAACAGACAATCAAACAAATGACAGTACTGGTCAGGAAAAAGAAGAAACAGGTGCTTCTAAAACTGAGGGGGCAGAAGTAAAATCCCAGACAGAAACAAAAAGTCAGCAGCAGACACAGGTAAGTTACCAGACAACTACACAGACGGTAAACAATGGACAGACAGTAGAAGTAGTTCAGACTGTAACACAGACACAGGTGGATGTGGAAAACATTTTACGTCAGATTAGTCAAATGACAAAAATCAGTGTAACTCAGGCGCAATCATCCATTGAAATGCAGTTGAATCCTGAAAATCTAGGTAAAGTTTATTTACAGGTTGTATCAAAAGAAGGAGCAATTACTGCACAGATAGCTGCACAGAATGAAGCAGTAAAACAGGTGTTGGAAAGCCAGATAGCTGTGCTGAAAGAAAATATGAATCAGCAGGGAATGAAGGTGGAAGCAATTGAAGTTACCATTGCAAGTCATGAGTTTGAACAGAATCTGGAAGGAAAACAGGAACACGCATCTAGCCAGCAACAAGAAGCACAGAAAACATCCAGAAGAAGTATCAATTTAAATCAGTTGGATGAATTAGAAGGGCTTATGTCCGAAGAAGAATCATTAGTAGCAAAAATTATGCAGGATAACGGTAACAGTGTAGATTTGACTGCATAGGAAAGGAGAAAATATGGCAATTATACAGGCAGTACAGGATGGTAAAGTTGTGGATACATCAGCTTCCAGTCAGTCTTTATCCAATGTAACAAAATCCGATAACAGTTCCTTAGATAAAGAAGCATTTTTACAGTTATTGGTAGCGCAGATGAAGTATCAGGATCCATTGGAACCTACCTCAAACACAGAGTATATTTCACAGTTGGCAACTTTCTCATCATTAGAAGAAATGCAAAACTTAAATTCTACCATGGAAACATCACAGGCAACGAATTTAGTAGGAAAAACAGTTATTATGAAAGTAACCAGTGCAAGCGGTGAAACTACTTATGTGACTGGTCCGGTAGATTATATTGTAAGAGAAAATGGAAACACATATCTGTCTATAAATAACGGATTGTATTCTTTGGATGACTTAGATACAGTTGTAGATGCAGATTATTTGGATGCAACTAACGCAGCAACAGCATTCCAGTATATGATAGCAAAATTACCAAATGTAAATCGATTATCATTGTCAGACAAAGACAAAGTGGAAGCAGCTCGAAACTACTATGACAGTTTAACAGATTACCAGAAACAATACATTCAGAATAATCTGGATAAGGCATATCTGGAAAAATTAGAAGCTTTGGAGGCAGAATTGAAAAAAATGCTTGCTGATTCCAACAGCGGAAGTGGTGACAATACAGAGGGCGATGCTTCTGGAGATACAACAGGAGATACTACCCAAGCATAGAATGGAGAGATTGCTATGAATAAAATTTCAAATCAGTTCTCTTCCATAGAACAGGTGACAGACCGGTATCTGAAAAAGGACAATAGAAGTTCCGTTAATAATTATTCGGATTTGTCTTTTGGAGAAATATTAAAACAGAAGCAGGCTGTTAATGAAAGTTCTACATTGAAATTTTCCAAACATGCATCACAGCGTTTACAAAGTAGAAATATTGAATTATCCAATGAGCAAAAAGAACGCTTAGAGACAGGTGCGGAAAAGGCAGAAGCGAAGGGAATGAGAGAATCCCTTGTGATTGTAGATTCGTATTCCTTTATTGTAAATGTGCCAAGTAAAACAGTGGTAACAGCAATGGAACAAAGCGAATCAGAAGAAAACATTTACACAAATATTGATGGTGCTGTAATTATATAGCCGGACCGTAAGGAAGCTAAGGTCTTTGAATGACAGATAAGACCATACAGCACAAGTATAGGAGGTCATTTCACTATGATGAGATCATTGTATTCTGGTGTATCAGGATTAAAAACACACCAGACAAAAATGGATGTAATTGGTAACAATATTGCAAACGTAAATACCGTTGCCTTCAAATCATCCTCAACAACATTCAGCGAGATTATGTATCAGACAATTTCAAGCGCATCAGGTGCAACCCAGACAAAGGGTGGTATCAATGCAAAACAGATTGGTCTTGGTGTTACTACAGGATCTACATCTGTAAACATTACTTCTCCGGGAGCAACTCAGACTACAGGAGATGCATTTGATTTAAAGATAACAGGCGATAGTTTCTTTATTGTAAATAATGGTACAGAAAATCTTTTCACAAAGGCTGGAGCATTTTATATTGACGGAGCTGGAAACCTTGCGACAAAGGCAAACGGTTATAATGTAATGGGATGGCAAGTAGATCCGGCAACCGGAACAATTAAAAAAGATACTGTATCTGCACTTAGAATTATGCAGGAGAAGAACTTAACATCTTCCCCGGAAGCTACAACAGAAGCAACTTGTGGTGGTATTTTGGATGCTAATAATACCAATGTTACCAGTGCAGATGGTTATACCATGAACTTGAATTTTTATGATGCATTAGGATATAGCTATACAGCTAAGTTTGCAGTAAAAACAGTAAATGCAGATACAAAAACATATACAGTAGAACTTTCCGATATCTTGGATTCTACAAACCATTCCATCTTAACAGATTATTTAAATAATGGTGGAACAATGACAGATTTATTCGGTAACCCTACTACTACAACACATACATATAACTTAGCAGCAGGATTTACTTATAATGGTACTACATTTTCAGATGCCAATGGTGACGCGTTAACATACGATGGAGTAAACCATAAGTATACTACAGCAACAGGTACAGAATATACTGTTGCAAGTATGTTTGGATTAAGTGATGCAGAAGCACAGAACTTTGATCCGGCAAATGTTACAGCATCTGGTGCAAACAGTGCAACTTATAGCTATGATACAACAGCTTATACCTATGAGCTTGACTTTGATGAGAATACTGGACTTTTCAATTACATTGGAGCAGCAGGTGGGGAAAGCGTACTCTTAAAGATGGCAGCATTAGGTGGCAATTTCAAAAATATCAATGTAGACTTTACAACTGTAAAGAACATGGATAATGCAGGAAAGTGTACCATGGATATTGATACCGGTAATGTTAATGACAGTACCCAGGGAAAAGGTAAAAAGTTAGGTGCTTTAACCGGATTACAGGTGGCTGAAAACGGAGAAATTTACGGAAGCTATGACAATGGTAATACCGTACTGTTAGGACAGATTGCAGTTGCTGTATTCTCTAACCCATCCGGTCTGGAAAAAGTAGGAGATAACTGTTATCAGAAGACATTGAACTCTGGAGAGTTTGATGGAATCGGACAGGATATCACAGCAGATGGTGGTAAGATGAACAGTGGGGTTTTGGAAATGTCAAATGTAGACCTTTCTACTGAGTTTACTGAAATGATTACAACACAGAGAGGTTTCCAGGCAAACTCCAGAATCATTACAACATCCGATACATTATTGGAAGAATTAATTAACTTGAAACGTTAAAATTAAAATTCTATGCTACATTTTGGGGAATTATATGACACTATTCCCCAAAATGTGCTATAATTTATGTTAAGAGGTGGGCTCTATGATAGAAGTAACAAAGTTAAACGGTAGTAAAGTGCTAATAAACGCAGAATTAATCGAATCAGTAGAGGAAACACCAGATACAGTCATTTCTTTTGTCACAGGAAAGAAGATAATTGTAAAAGAAAGTAGACAAGAGATTAAAAATTTAGTAATATTATATAAGAGAGATTTTATGACGACTGGACCTGGATGGTTAGAAACAAACCAGAATAAGGAACAGTTAGAATGAGGAGTCAAGGAGCGGATTTCTCATTAACAAAAATATATTTCATGGATGAAGAGGGCAGGTGGCTAAGTTGGATATAGCGTCTTTAGTTGGTTTTATCATGGGTGTCGGAATGTTTGTTTTCGGTGTTGCCAGTGGTGATGATGGATTCAGTGCGTTGGGAAACTTTTGGGATCCCGCATCCGTACTAATTACAATTGGTGGCTCATTAGCAGGTGTATTGGCATCACACACACTTGAGGATTTTTTGAAAGGAATCAAAAGTTTTACAATGATTTTCAAAAGTCCAAAAGCGAATGTTGAAGAAGTGATTAAGAATATAATTGATTTATCAAATATAGCAAGAAAAGAAGGTCTCCTTGCGTTGGAAGAAGCAGCAAACGGTATAGAAGATGAATTCTTAAAAAAAGGTGTTATGCTTGTTGTGGATGGTACTGATCCGGAGTTGGTTAGGGGCATTTTGGAGACGGATTTGAATTGTATCGAATCACGGCATAAGTCAGTAATTGGATTCTGGCAAAAATGGGCTGAGTTAGGTCCTGCCTGGGGTATGATTGGTACGTTGATTGGTTTGATTAATATGTTACAGAAGTTATCAGACCCATCTACCATTGGACCGAATATGGCGGTTGCGTTGGTTACTACATTATACGGCTCTTTGCTTGCAAACTGGTTATGTGGTCCGGTTGCAAATAAATTAACAGTAAATAACAATGTAGAAATTATGATTAAAGAAGTAACGGTAGAGGGACTTTTATCAATTCAGGCAGGTGAAAATCCGCGTGTTATTGAAGAAAAACTGAAGTCATTCCTTTCACCGAAAATGAGAGAAAGCATGTCTGATGAACAGGCCGGAGGTGAAGCATAGTGGCTAGAAGAAAAAAGGAAGAGCCACAAGGCGGTGGTGCCAGCTGGCTGAATACTTTTGCCGATTTGATGAACTTGTTATTGTGCTTTTTCGTACTGCTTTTCTCTATGTCTACGGTAGATGCGGAGAAGTTTGAAATGTTAGTTGCATCATTGCAAAATAGTTTTAGTATTTTCCCTTCTGGTGGAGCCTCTATTGGAGATGGTATGATGGTATCTTCTGGGGTAAGCCAATTGGAATTCTTGGATACATATTATAATGAGGGTGCTAATTCCTCTTCACAAGAAGAAGGGCAAGAAAGTAATCAGGATCAGGAAGAACAACAACAGACAGAAAATGATTTGAAAGCAGAGTATGAAGAAGCATCATTGAAAGAGTCTGAACAGATGGCTGAGTCTATCGAACAACAGTTAGCACAGCTTCAAATTGGTGACCAGGTAGAAGTGGATTCCAATGCACAATATGTAATGCTGACATTAAATGGAGCGTTGCTGTTTGATTCTGCAAAGGCAGAAATTCGTGAAGATGCAATACCGTTAGTAGATAAATTGTCAACCATATTACAAAGTTATAATAGTAATAGCATTTATGTCGAAGGGCATACAGATAATGTGCCAATACATAATAGTAAGTATGAGAGCAATGATATTCTTTCGTCTTATAGAGCACAGTCTGTAAAAGATTATATATTGTCCAAGACAACCTTGGATCCTTCAAAGATTCGGGCAACTGGATGTGGTGAATATAATCCGATTGCAGATAATTCTACACCGGAAGGAAGAGCAAGAAACCGACGGGTAGAAATTAAAATATATAATTCCTATAATTCTAATTAGAAAGGAAACAAACAGTATGAAAAAGAATTTAATGAGTGTTTTAATCCTGGCATTGGTACTTGCAAATCTTATTTTAACAGCAATTCTTATGATTTCTGTAGTACCGCAGTCAAAAAAAGCAAATGAGCTAATTACAAAAGTGTGCTCAGCAATTGATTTGGAATTAGAGAGTGGAAAAGAAGAAGGAGCTATTGATGTTCCTATGAGTCAGATTGAGGAAGTAAAACTTTCTGATGGAGAAAAAATGACAATCAACTTGAAAAACACAGATGGAAAAGATCATTATGTAATGATGTCAGTTTCTCTTGCGTTAGATACTAAGAACAAGGATTATACAGATGCAACTGTAATTTCTGATAAAGAAGGCATTATTAAGGATGAAATTAACAAAATTGTATCAGGTCATACCATTGATGATATGAGAAATGATACAAAAGGAATCCAAAATGAAATTTTAAAGAGCCTTCGCAAGATGTATGATTCTGATTTTATTGTTAGCGTAGTATTCTCGGATATAAATTATCAATAGAGAAGAAAAAAAGTGTAATGTCAGGTGGTGAAAGAAAATGGGCGAGGTCTTATCGCAAAATGAAATAGACAGTCTTCTGAATGCGCTCAGCACTGGTGAACTGGACGTAGATGAGATGAAGGACACCGGGGAAAAACAAGTAAAGAATTATGATTTTGCAAGACCTGCGAAGTTTTCCAAAGAACATCTTAGAACCATGGAGATTATTTTTGAACATTATGGAAGATTGTTATCTACCAATCTTCCGGTGTATTTGAGAAAAAATATCCAGGTAGAGGTGATGAATTCTGAAGCAGTTACTTACTCGGAATTTTCAAATGCCTTATCCAATCCGGTGCTTCTTGGAATAGTAAACTTTGCACCGATGCCGGGAAATATTATTGTGGAGCTGGCATCAAATTTAGGATATGCAATGGTTGACCGCATGTTAGGTGGTACGGGAGTACCATTGGAGAGAACAAGAGATTTTTCAGAAATCGAGTTATTGATTATTGAAAGAATCATGAATGTGTGTATCAATTTGTTACGAGAACCATGGGAAAATGTAGTAGATATTCATCCACGATTGGAACGAATAGAAACAAATTCACAGTTCGCACAAATTATTTCTCCAAGTGAGATGATAGCAATTATTACTATTAATTTAAAAATTGGAGAAGTTGAAGGATTAATGAATGTATGTCTTCCATATATGACTTTGGAAGATATTATGGACAAATTAAATACAAAGTATTGGTACTCTACAATGCAGGAGCGCGATGAAAAAGAATATACAACGGCAATCGAAGCCATGATAGCGAAAGCACCAATGCCGGTAAAGGCTGTATTGGGAAATAGTAGTATTTCAGTCAATGATTTCATTAATCTACAAGTAGGAGATATTATCAGGCTTGATACGAAGGTAGATCAAGAATTAGATGTATATGTTGGTAATATCAAAAAATTTACTGCTCTGCCCGGAGCTTCGGGAGAACAATACGCAGTAAGAGTTACATCAGTAATCAGAGAGGAGCAGTGAGAAGATGGACGGTGTTTTGTCACAAGAAGAAATTGAAGCGCTGTTGAAGAATGATGCTAGTGAAGATGCTGTAAAGACAGTAGAGGATAATGAAGGAAGATTGACAACAGAAGAAATGGATGCTATTGGAGAAATTTCTAATATTAGCATGGGTACTGCTGCTACAACATTATTTTCATTAGTAAATCGTAAGGTTGATATCTCGACACCGGTTGTCACATTTGCACGGTGGGAAGATATTGTAGATTCCTATGAAAAACCTTGTGTGTTTATACGAATTGCATATACTACAGGGTTGGATGGAAGCAACCTCTTAGTTTTAAAAGAGGGAGATGTTAAGGTAATTACCGATTTGATGATGGGAGGCGATGGCACTAATACTGATGGAGAGTTAGGCGAGTTGCACTTGAGCGCGATTAGTGAGGCGATGAATCAGATGATGGGTTCAGCGGCCACATCATTGTCATCAATGTTGAATAAGTTGATTGACATTAGCCCGCCATCAGCGGATTTGATTGATTTAAAAGATTCTGTGGATGAAGCAGATATAGCAGAGTTTTTAACAGGAGAATTCGTTAAAATTTCCTTTAAAATGGAAATTGGAGATTTGGTAAACAGTGAAATAATGCAGTTGTTCCCATTTTCTTTTGCAAAAGAAATGTGCGCGGGAGTTGCGAAAACAATGGAGGAAGATGCGTCTTCTACTGAAACAGCTTCGCAAGCTGCAAGAGGAGCGGTGCCGCAACCGGCTCCACAGATGCAGCCACAAGTACAAGCACAACCGATGATGGGACAATCAATAATGGGAGCGCCTATGGATAACAATATGACACAACAGATGTATACACAGCAACCGGTAAATGTACAGCCGGCACAATTCCAGACATTTACTGGAGGTGTTAATCCAGTTACTCAACAAGAAAATATAGGATTGATTATGGATGTACCGTTGGAAGTAACTGTAGAATTAGGAAGAACAAGCAAATCCATTCAAGATATTTTGGAATTTGCACCAGGAACAATCATTGAATTGAACAAGATTGCTGGGGAACCTATTGATGTGCTAGTAAACGGAAAATATATTGCCAAAGGAGAAGTAGTGGTAATTGAAGAAAGTTTTGGTATCCGTATTACAGAGATAATAAACAACTAAGAAAAAAGAAGTTAAGGAGAAAAACAGATGGCAAAGAGTATCTTAATTTGTGATGATGCAGCATTTATGCGAATGATGATTAAGGACATTTTAACTAAAAATGGTTATGAAATTGCTGGAGAAGCAGAAAATGGAGTAAAGGCAGTAGAAAAGTACAATGAAACAAAACCAGATCTTGTACTTATGGATATTACTATGCCGGAAAAAGATGGAATTCAAGCTTTGAAAGATATTAAAGTATCAGATCCATCCGCAGCAGTTATTATGTGTTCTGCAATGGGACAGCAGGCTATGGTTATTGAAGCAATTCAGTCCGGAGCAAAAGACTTTATTGTAAAACCATTCCAGGCAGAACGTGTTTTAGAAGCAGTGAAAAAAGTAGTTGGCTAATATGATTTTAATGGAGATATCTTCTGGTTGGGATAGTTTTTTTCAACTAATCGGTGTATTACTTATCTTCCTGTTTGTACTGGCAATCACATATTTTACAACGAAGTGGATTGCCGGTTACCAGAAAGGAACAATGTCGAATAAGAACATTAAGGTTATTGAAAGCTTTCGAGTGAACAATAATAAGTTTATTCAGATTATTCAAGTGGGAGAAAAGTATTTGGCAATTTCCATTTGTAAGGATAGCATTAATGTTTTAACAGAGTTGACAAAAGAGCAATTGACATGGCTTCCAACAGAAGATGAAACAACAGCTGCGAAAGCTCCGAATTTTCAGGAGATTTTGGAAAAACTAAAGGGAAAATTCCCTAGGAAGTAGGCAAAGAGTGATGAATAGAGGAAAAAAAATATATTGTGGCTTTTCCTTTGCCTTTGGAACGATTACCTTGATTTTAGCATTGGTTCTGTGTCTTGGACGCAGTGTACATGCTACGGGAGCTAATCAGGATTTGACGGATCAGACAACAAGTCAAGTTGGACAGTTGGATGACAGTACACAAAAACATGCCCAAGAAGCAACTACAGATAATACAAATGGGCTGCATGTAACTTGGAATAATGAAAATGGGGATGTTTCAGGAAATATTAAAATTTTATTAGTACTTACTGTAATATCACTTGCACCATCAATTCTCATTATGATGACCTCATTTACAAGGATTATCATCGTGTTACACTTTGTGAGAAATGCAATTGGTACACAGACAGCCCCACCAAACCAAGTATTGATTGGATTGGCATTATTTCTGACATTATTCATTATGAATCCTGTTTTTACAGAGATTAATGAAAATGCAATTAAACCATTTGATGCTGGCGAAATTACACAAGAGCAGGCGTTGGAAGAAGGCGCAAAGCCGTTAAGAAAGTTTATGTATAAAGAAACACAGCAAAAGGATTTGAATTTATTTTGCGATATCGCAGGAATCGATGATATTGATACAAGCGATGAAGCGCAGGTAGATCAACTTTCTATGACAATTATTATTCCGAGTTTTATTTTAAGCGAACTGCGAACAGCATTTATTATGGGATTTTTGATATATGTCCCGTTCATTGTGATTGACATGGTAGTAGCATCAGTGCTTATGTCTATGGGTATGATGATGTTACCGCCTACAACAATTTCCCTACCGTTTAAAGTGTTGCTATTTGTTTTAGCAGATGGTTGGGATTTGGTAATAGGCAGTCTGGTAAAGACATTTTATTAAGTAGAGGTGAACAGATATGATTACAGAAGGACAGGTTCTGGATATAGCAAAAGAGGCGTTGTATCTTATTATTAAAACGTCAGCACCTCTGCTTTTAATTTCTTTGATTGTAGGTTTAATTGTTAGTATCTTTCAGACAGTTACATCTATACAGGAACAAACATTAACATTCGTGCCAAAGATTATAGCAGTGTTCTTAGGAATGATGCTTGTAGGTGGATGGATGTTAGAAAATATAACAGGCTTTATGACAGAATTATGGAATAGCTTCAGCCTGTATTTGCGATAGGTTGACGACAGTTATGGTAAACTATGGATTTTCAATATATACATTTGAATATTTTCTGATGATATTGGTAAGGGTTGCATCATTCGTATTTATTGCACCGTTTTTTGGAATGAATAACACCCCGAACCGCATAAAAATCGGATTGTCGGTATTTACATCTTTGATTATATATCAATTGATTATGCCGAAAAATCCACTGGAATATTCCGGAGTAATAGAGTTCGCCATCATCGTCTTGAAGGAAGGAATTACAGGATTGCTCATTGGGTTTGCAGCAAATATTTGTAATTCCATTGTTTTATTATCAGGTAAAATGATTGATATGGAGATTGGACTTGCTATGGTAGATGTTTTTGATCCATCTTCTAATCAACAAGTATCAATCACAGCACAGTTATATAACTACTTGATTTTATTATTGTTAATAGTAACCAATATGCATTATTACATTTTGCGAGCATTGGTAGATTCATATCAGGTAATACCTGTAAACGGAACCGTTTTTCAATGGAATCACTTACTGGGGTCAATGACAGATTATATGACACATTTAATGGTTATTGGATTCCGAATCGTGTTACCGGTATTTGCAACAAGTATGATATTAAATTGTATTTTGGGAGTTATGGCAAAAGTTGCACCACAGATGAATATGTTTGCGGTGGGGATACAATTAAAGCTTTTGGTGGGACTTACTATTATGTTTGTTACGGTTGGGTTATTACCTAATATTTCAAACTTTATATTTACAGAAATGAAAAAAATGATAGTTTCAATAATTGAAGGAATGTATTAGCGTGGAAGAAAAAACATATTTTTTTTTGGAATATAATCTTCAGTGGTTTGCAAAAGACGGTGAAGGTGGGGAAAAGACCGAACCGGCAACTGCAAAAAAATTACAAGATGCCAGAAAAGAAGGACAGGTAGCAAAAAGTAAGGAATTAAGTGCTGCTGTCGAATTGATAGCATTATTTTTAGTGTTAAAAATTTTTGTTTCTTACATTGGTGAAAATCTTATCAGTGTATTCCCGGTCATTTATCATAAAATGCCGGATATTATAAATAATAGTGCAGGTGGGTTATCCGTCTTCACGGTCACAACCGTAGTAAATAATGTAATGTTGGTTATTTTGAAAATTTTAGCACCGGTATTTGCCATAGGTGTAACGTGTTGTGTTTTGATTAACATTTTGCAGGTAGGGTGGAAAGTAACAGGAAAGCCCATGCAACCTAAGTTTAGTAAAATAAATCCTATGAGTGGATTTAAAAGAATTTTTTCCAAAGAATCCCTTTTTGAATTGGTAAAATCAATTGCTAAAATTGCTTTGATTGCTTATGTGGCATATACATCAGTAAAAGACCATCAGAACGATTTATTTTTGCTATATGATATACCTTTAATGCAGGTTATTATTTTAATTGGAAGCATCGTAATAGATGCAGGATTAAAAATTTCAATCGTCTATTTGGTGGTTGGTATTGTGGATTGGCTATATCAAAAACATAAGTTTAAAGAAGACATGAAGATGACCAAGCAGGAAGTAAAGGATGAATACAAGAATACAGAAGGAAATCCGGAAATAAAAGGTCGTCAACGCTCTAAGATGCGTGAAGCTTCTCAAAGACGTATGATGCAAAATCTTCCGACAGCTGATGTCGTTATTACAAACCCGACACACTTGTCAGTGGCAATTAAATATGATGCAGATAAAAATTCAGCCCCCATTGTAATTGCAAAAGGAGAAGATTTCCTTGCAATGAAGATTCGAGAAATTGCAAGAGAAAATAATATTGAAATTGTAGAAAATAAGCCTTTGGCGAGAATGTTATATGCGAATGTAGATATAGGAGCAGAAGTTCCACCAGAGTTATATCAAGCGGTAGCAGAAGTGTTAGCTTTTGTATACAGTTTGAAGAATAAATGATTAATAAAGAAGACAGAGGAGGAAAAAGCATGAAAAAGGCAGATTTGGGAGTGGCTATATATATATTGGCAGCCGTCATTTTCTTTATTGTTCCCATTCCTTCTATTTTATTAGATGTTATGCTGGCTTTTAATATTGCAGTTGCGTTAGTAATATTATTAAATGCATTATTTGTAAAGGAAGTGTTGGACATGTCGTTCTTTCCAACACTATTGTTGTTTACCACCATTTTTAGAATTTCGTTAAATGTTTCCTCTACACGTTTGATTTTAAATACGGGAGATCCGGGAAATGTCGTTCGAACTTTTGGTGAGTTCGTAGGTGGAAATGATTTAATTATCGGTGCAATTATTTTTGTAATCTTATTAATTATTCAGTTCGTAGTAATTAATAAAGGTTCTGAGCGAGTAGCAGAAGTAACAGCAAGATTTACATTGGATGCAATGCCAGGTAAACAGATGGCAATTGATGCAGACTTAAATACAGGTATTATTAATGAGAAACAAGCAAGGGAACGACGTGAAAAGATACAGCAGGAGTCAAGTTTCTTTGGAGCTATGGACGGTGCTACTAAGTATGTAAAGGGAGATGCCATGGCAGGTCTTATCATCACCTTTATCAACTTAGTGGGTGGTACTGCTATGGGAATGGTACGTCAGGGACTTGCAATTGGGGATGCGTTAAGTCAGTATGGAATCCTTACAATTGGTGATGGATTATCCAGCCAGATTCCTTCTTTATTAATTTCATTAGCAACAGGTATTCTTGTAACCAAGGCATCTAAGGAAGCTGATTTCAGTCAGGTATTGGTAAAACAGCTCTTTGGAATACCGAAAGTATTGTATATAGTAGGAGCAGTTTTAATTTTCTTAGGAATTACCACACCATTGGATTGGAAATTATTCCTTGCATTAGGTGTTGCATTTATTGTAACCGGTAAGAGCGTAGAAAAGAATATTGCCATTGAATCTATAGAAGAGGAAGTTGATACGGCAGAAGAACAGGCAGAAGAAATTCGAAAACCAGAAAATGTAAACTCGTTACTACAAGTAGATCCAATCGAATTAGAATTTGGATATGGTATTATTCCGTTGGCAGATGTTAGCCAAGGAGGAGACTTACTAGATCGTGTAGTTATGATTCGAAGGCAGATAGCCTTAGAATTAGGTATGGTAGTGCCGATTATTCGTTTGCGAGATAATATTCAGTTAAATCCAAATCAATATATTATTAAAATTAAGGGAATACAGGTAACCGAAGGAGAAATTCTTTTCGACCACTACATGGCTATGAATCCAGGGTTTGTAGAAGAAGAAATATCAGGTATACCAACCTTTGAACCTTCTTTCCACTTACCAGCATTATGGATTACAGAAAGTCAGCGAGAACGTGCGGAGAGTTTGGGATATACAGTTGTAGACCCACCATCTATTATTGCAACTCACTTGACAGAAGTTATCCGAAGTCATGTGGATGAACTATTAACAAAACAGGATGTACAGAATTTGATTAATAACGTAAAAGAAAATAATCCTGTATTAATCGATGAGTTAATACCAAAATTATTAGGAATTGGTGAAATACAAAAAGTTTTGCAGAATTTGTTGCGTGAGGGTATTTCAATACGAGATTTGCTTACAATTTTGGAAACTTTATCAGACCATGCTGCAACTACAAGAGATACCGATGTATTAACGGAGTATGCAAGACAAAGTTTGAAACGTGCAATTTCCAGTAAGTATTTCCCTGCAAATGAAGTTACCAGTGTAATTACATTGGATCCTAAAGTAGAGCAGGAAATTATGGCATCTGTAAAACAGACAGAACAAGGCGCATATTTGACATTAGATCCGGAAAAGACAAAAGCAATTATGGCTTCACTGGAAACAGAAATTGCAAAGTTGGAAAATCTCGGAAAAAATGCCATTATTATTACATCGCCAATTGTGCGAATGTACTTTAAGAAGTTAACAGAAGATTATTTTAAAGACTTAATAGTTGTTTCCTACAATGAAGTCGAGTCTAACATTGAATTACAATCAGTAGGGATGGTGAGCCTTTCATGACAATAAAGAAATTTCAGGGAAAAACAGAAGAAGAAGCGACCTTAAAGGCAAAACAGGAATTAGGTGTAGGAACCGTTATCATGAATGTAAAAGAAGTAAAACCGAAGGGGCTTTTTAAAGCATTCAAGAACAGTACTTACGAGGTAACGGCTGCAATAGAAGAAAATGAGAAGACTGCTCAGGTAAAGGCACCGGAAATGCCTAAAGTTGGGAAAATAGATGTTTCAGCGGATGAAGCAATTCGAATTCCTGCACCTGAACCGGTTAAAAAAGAAGAACCTAAAGAGCAAATAAAGGAAACCTCACAAACCGTAGAAAATATGTGGGCATCCTTAGAAGAAAAAATGAAAAATGAAACCAAGAAGGAAGTAGCAGCTGAAAATAATTTAGAAGAAAAGTTAGAAAGCTTACAGAACTTTTTGGAAAAGAAATTGGCACCGGAAGAGACAAAAAAGGAAGAATTACCGGAAGAACCAGAAGACGAAGGCTTTAAATTCATGAAAATGATTTACAGTGTTTTGTTAGAAAATGAAGTAGATGAAAAATATGTAAATCAGATTATAGATGAAGTTGAAACCGTAAGAAAAAAAGGTTCCAGTGTAGATCATATGCTTTCCAGCATTTATCAAAAAATGATATTAAAGTTTGGGCAACCCCAGCCAATAGAATTAGCGGAAAATGCACCAAAACTTGTATTTTTTGTAGGACCTACGGGAGTAGGAAAGACAACTACAATCGCTAAAATTGCTTCAAGATTTAAAGTGGAAAAAGGGAAAAAAGTAGCATTGTTAACAGCGGATACATATCGTATTGCGGCTGCTGATCAGCTTAGAACTTATGCCAATATTCTAGATACTCCGATTAAGGTTATTTATTCTCCGGAAGAATTAAATGATACATTAAAAGAATGGAAAGATTATGATTTGATTCTGATAGACACGGCAGGATTATCCCATAAGAATGAAGAACAGCGTAATGATATTAAAAATTTAATTACAGGCGCATCAGAAGAGTATGAAAAGGAAATTTATTTAGTGTTAAGTGCTACTACAAAATATCGCGATTTAAAAGATATTGTAGATGTATATCAAAAAGAGTTTAAATTCAAATTGATATTTACAAAGCTGGATGAAACAAACTGCTATGGAAATATGCTGAATATGAAATTATATACTGGGGCAGATTTATCTTATGTTACATATGGACAGAATGTGCCGGAGGATATAGAAGTTTTCAATATGCAGAAAATAGTAAAGATTCTGCTTGGAGGAAAATAATATATGGATCAGGCAGAGCAGCTAAGAAATATTGTAAAACAAAAAAATCAACAGCTTGTACCTAGTGCAAGAGTGATTACAGTTACCAGCGGAAAAGGGGGAGTTGGAAAATCAAACATAGCAGTAAATATGGCAATTCAGATGCAAAAATCCGGAAAACGAGTAATTATTGTTGATGCAGATTTTGGATTGGCAAATGTAGAAGTTATGTTTGGAACAATTCCTAAATATAATTTTGGAGATTTAATCTACCACGGTAAGAATATTCGTGATATTATAACAGTAGGACCAATGGGAATTGGATTTATATCCGGGGGTTCTGGAATTACAGGGGTAAATAATCTTACAAAAGACCAAATTGATTATTTGATTAGCAGTATGAAAGAATTAGATCAAATGGCAGATGTTATCATTATTGATACAGGAGCGGGAATCTCAGATAGCGTTTTGGAGTTTGTATTGGCAAGTCCGGAGATTATACTTGTAACAACACCGGAGCCAAGTTCTCTGACAGATTCTTATTCATTATTGAAGGTATTGTATCGAAATCCCGAATTTCAATGGAATGAAAAAAGAATTAAAGTGATTTCCAATCGAGTGGATTCCGTTGAGGAAGGCACTGCAATATTTAATAAGATAAATACAGTAGTAGAGCAGTTTTTGAATGGAAAATTAGAATATTTAGGAGTACTTCCACAAGATGCTATGTTAGAACGAGCAGTAAGGCAACAACAGCCTGTTGTTCTTTCTTATCCAGAGGCGAATGTATCCAAAGCTTTTGCAGTATTGACTGAAAATTTATTGGAAGAAAAAGATGTTCAATTTCAAATGAAAAAAGGAGTTGCACGATTATTTTCCAATTTGCTTCATAGAAGAAAGTAAAATAGAGGTGTGAAATGGTTTCCAATCTTATTAACATAGGAGATAAAATTGATATTCGAATTCTACAACAGGTAGAAAAAGAAAAGAACGAAGGTATTATGGCAAAAGTTTATAAAAGCCGCGTACAGAATATCAAAAAAGATAATCTGTTAGAGGTATCTATGCCGATTTATGCAGGGAAGATGGTAATACTTTCTGTTGGAATTCGCTATGAATGCATTTTTTATACAAAAAACGGACTATACCGCTGCGTTGCTCAGGTGAAGGAGCATTATAAAGTGGATGGACTGTACATGCTTTTATTGGAGCCTAAAAGTCCATTAGAGAAGTTCCAGCGAAGAGAGTATTTTCGTTTTGAATGTGCCATGGATATTGAATATTATAAAATCACAGAAGATGAAGCAAAAATAGAAGAAATAGAAGAATTAAAACGTCATCATAAAGAATATGAACCGGAAATGGAAATAAACCATGCGATTGCTGTAGATTTAAGTGGTGGTGGGATTCGATTTATGGCAGAAGAAGAAGGGAAAAAGGGCGAATATCTGTTTATCAGTATGCTATTGAGAAGTTTGGATAATAATCAGTTATTGGAAATTGCAGGAAGAGTACTTTCCTGTAATAGAGTAGAGGGAGACAGGGGGAAGAAAAAATATGAATACCGAGTACAATTTTTAACAAGAGATCAGAAAAAACGAGAAGCAATCATAAAGTATATTTTTGAACAGGAGCGCAAAAATAGGCAAAAAGGATGATAATATGAAGAAGAATATTTTGGTTGTCGATGACTCTGCACTCATGAGAAGGGTTATATGTGATATAATAAACACAGATAGTATATTTCAGGCAAATGACGTATGTAGAGATGGCTTGGAGGCATACGAAAAATTAAAAACAACGAAATACGATGCAGTTGTTTTAGATGTAAATATGCCGCGAATGGATGGACTGGAATTACTAGAAAAATTGCAACAAGAGCATATTAACGCAACCGTTATTATGGTAAGCACCACTACGACAGAAGATGCAGAAGTGACCATGCTTGCAATGGAACGTGGAGCGGTTGATTTTGTTGCCAAACCATATAATATCATAGAGGCCAAAGGCGAAGATTTCAAACAAAAGTTGTTAAGTGTTCTACAAGCTGTATTGAAGAGTGGAAATGCACAAAAGAGTTTTACAGCACCAGCAAAACCGGTAGCGAAAACAGTAATAACAAAAAGTGTTTCCGCATCTAAATCAGCAGTAGCAGCGGGAAAGAAACTGGTAGCGCTGGCATGTTCCACAGGTGGACCGAAAGCACTTCAAAGTGTAATCCCATATCTTCCAAAGAATATGGATGCTCCAATGGTTTTAGTACAGCACATGCCGAAAGGGTTTACTAAGTCCATGGCAGAACGTCTGAATGAAATCAGTGAAATTTCCGTAAAAGAAGCAGAAGAAGGAGATATACTGAAAAAAGGATGGGTTTATATCGCACCAGGCGGAAAGCATATGGAAGTGGTAAAAGCAGGAGGCAGCGAACACAAGATTCATTTGAATGATGAACCTGCAATAGGTGGATTAAAGCCATGTGCCAACATTACATATGAATCATTGCGCACAACAGATTTTGACAAAATTGTTTGTGTAGTGTTGACTGGAATGGGAGCAGATGGAACAAAAGGAATTCTTTCCTTGAAAGAACAAAAGCCATTGCATGTAATAGCCCAAAATGCCGAAACGTGTGTAGTATATGGTATGCCAAAATCAATTGCAGAATCCGGCGTTGTAGACGAAGTGGTTCCATTAACGGAAGTAGCACCAACAATTATTAAGAACGTGGGGGTACATTAAAATGGATGTAAGCCAATATCTTGAAATTTTTATTGATGAAACAAATGAACATTTGCAGAACTTATCCGACTGCATTATGAGTCTGGAAAAAGATCCGGAAAATATGGATACGATTAATGAGATTTTCCGTGCAGCACATTCATTAAAAGGAATGGCTGGTACAATGGGATTTAAGCGTATGCAGCACTTGACTCATGATATGGAAAATGTATTCCAGGAAGTGCGCAGTGGAAATATGAAGGTTACCAGCGGATTGGTAGACGTATTATTCCAATGCTTAGATGCAATTGATGCATATTTGGAAAACGTAAAAGAAAGTTCAGATGAAGGAACAGAAGACAACGAAGCAATCATTCAGGAATTGAATGATATCTTAGCAGCAGAGACCGGAAGTGCACCGGAAGAAAAAGCTGCACCGGCAGAAGAAAAGAAAGAAGAGCCGGCAGCACAGAATGGATATGAAAAGAAATATCAGAATGCAGAATTATCTGAAAAGGAAAAAGATGCCATTAAAAGTGCAGAAGAACGTGGCGCAAATGTATATGGTATCACAGTTTATATTCAGGAAGAGTGCTTGCTGAAAGCGGCTCGTGCATTTTTAGTGTTTAAAGCAGTAGAAGATTATGGTGATATTTTAGTATATTATCCAAGCTCTCAGGATATCGAAGATGAGAAGTTTGAGAATGATTTCAGCTTTTTCTTGGAAACAGAAGCACCATTAGAGAAAATTATAGAAGTATCTAAGACGGTTTCTGAAATTGCAGAAGTGGTAGGAGAAAAAGTAACATATAATGACTTAATTGCCGCTGCAGAGAAAAAGGAAACAGCAGAGGCAGCACAAACGACTCCGGCACCTACAGAAAAGGCAGCACCTGCACCAACCCAGCAAAAAGCAAAAGCAGCACCTGCTAAAAAGCAAAATGGAGGAAAGCCTGTTACAAACCGTACTGTGCGTGTAGATATTGAAAAACTGGATGCATTAATGAATCAGGTAAGTGAGTTGATTATTGCTAAAAACTCATTGGTATCAATCAGCAGTACAGAGGGAAGCAGTTTACAGAGTCAGACTTTCCATGAACAGATTGAATATCTGGAAAGAATCACAACAAACTTGCATGAATCTGTCATGAAAGTGCGAATGGTACCTATTGAAAGTGTAGTTAATAAGTTCCCTCGTATGATTCGTGATTTATCTAAGAAATTAAATAAAGAAATGGAACTGGTTATGACTGGTGAAGATACAGAGCTTGACAGAACAGTTGTAGACCAGATTGGAGATCCATTACAGCATTTACTTCGTAATTCAGCAGACCATGGACTGGAGAACGCTGATGTGCGTGCAAAACGAGGAAAACCAGAAAAAGGAACTATCTGCCTGAATGCATTCCAGGAAGGAAATAACGTTATTATCGAAGTAAGTGATGACGGTAACGGAATCGATACAGAACGTGTTAAAGCAAAAGCTGTTGAACGTGGTTTGGTTACACCGGAACAGGCAGAAGCACTGAGCCAGAAAGAAATTATTGATTTCTTGTTCATGCCAAGTTTTTCCATGGCAAAACAAATCACAGATATTTCCGGTCGTGGTGTAGGACTTGATGTTGTAAAGTCAAATATCGAAGCATTAGGCGGAGATGTTGAAGTTAAGAGTGTATTAGGCGAAGGAACAAAATTCATTGTAAGATTACCATTGACACTTGCGATTATTCAGGCTTTGATGGTAGAAGTACACGATGAAAAATATGCAATTGCATTAGGTTCTATTCAGACAATTGAAGATATACCTGTTAGCGAAATTAAGTATGTACAAGCCAAAGAAGTAATCCATATTCGTGGTTCTGTTATTCCGTTAATTCGCTTGGAAAAGATTTTGGATATGGAACCGTCAGAGGAAGAAAAAGAAAGCTTAACAGTTGTTATTGTTAAGAAAGGTGAAAAATTCGCTGGACTTGTAGTAGATAATCTGATGGGACAGCAAGAAATTGTTATCAAATCTATTGGAAAATATATTAACAACAATAAGATTATTAGCGGCGCAACAATCCTTGGTGATGGTGAAGTGGCATTAATCTTAGATGCAAATGCATTGATGTAGGGGGTGCGCAAACATGGCAAGCAATGTAGCAGTATTAGAAAACGATAGAAAACAGTATATTGTAGTAAAAATTGGAAGCGAACAGTATGGAATAGATATTAGTTATGTAGATAATATTGTTCGAATGCAAAAAATCACAAGAGTACCAAAGGCACAGAATTATTTTCCGGGCATTATCAATCTGCGTGGAGAAGTGGTCCCGGTTATGAGCATCCGTACCAAGATGGGATTAGAGCCAGATCAGTTCACAGATGCTTCCAGAATCATTATTTTAAAGGTTGAACAACAGGGTTCACTTGGAATCATCATCGATGAAGTGAAGGAAGTTGTAACATTAGGCGAAGATGAAATTGACAAGGTAGCCAGTGCAAAAGATGAAAAGAGCAACTTCATCAATGGAATCGGAAAACACGGCGAAGAATTAATTTCACTCTTTGATATTAATGCAATTATTGATGAAAAAGAAAATTCATAAATAAGCTTTTGGAAAATGAAAGGCTGTTGCAGAAGCGTTAAAACGTGGGCAACAGCCTGTTCCTAATAAAGTAGAAATGGAGACAGTATGGCTAAGTTTGATTTGAATCAAGTAAATGACATGTACGTTGACGTGTTGAGAGAGATAGGAAACATAGGTGCAGGAAACGCAACAACAGCAATATCCAATATGCTTAATTTAAAAGTAAATATGGATGTACCGAAAGTTGAACTTTTGACATTTCAGGAACTTCCGGCAGCAATTTCTGCAGAAGAAGAAACCATTGCAGGAATTTACCTGGAAGTAGAAAGTGACATCAGCGGGAGTATGATGTTTTTATTAAAAATGGATTCAGCCCATTATTTAGTAAATCGCTTAATGGGAAGACCGGATGATTACAATGAAGAATTTAATGAAATTGACTTGTCGGCATTAAAGGAAATTGGAAATATCATTTCAGGTTCCTATTTATCAGCGTTATCTACGATGACAAATATGTGTATTACATCATCTGTACCATACCTTGCAATTGATATGGCTGGAGCAATTTTAAGTGTACCGGCAATACAGTTTGGTCAGTTTGGAGATAATGCTCTTTTGATTGAAACAGAATTTGGGGATGATGTGAAAATACAGGGATTTTTCATATTACTACCTGATATTGATTCATATGATAAGATATTAACATCTTTAGGAATCCAAATATAAGGAGTGCAGGTATATGGCTACAATTAAAGTAGGAATGGCAGACTTGAATATATGCAAATCGCCAGATATGATTACAACGCTGGGACTTGGTTCTTGTATTGGAATAGCATTGTATGATCCCGTAACGAAAATCGGAGGGCTTGCGCATATTATGTTGCCAGATAGTACACAGATGAGAAATAATACCAATATTGCAAAATTTGCAGATACAGGAATTGAAGAACTGGTGAAAAGAATGGTAGCTGCGGGAGCAAGTAAGAGCAGATTGGTTGCTAAAATAGCAGGCGGGGCAAAAATGTTTGAAGTAAGTGGACTTTCTGCGATAGGTAACGTTGGAGAAAGAAATGCACTTGCATCTAAGGCAAAATTAAAACAAATGGGAATTCCATTAAAAGCAGAAGATACCGGATTAAATTATGGTCGAACAGTAGAGCTTTATACAGAAACAGGAGAATTCCGTATTAAGTCCGTAGGAAAAACAGTAAAAACAATTTAAAGGATGATGACAAATGAAAACAAAGCAAGTACCAGCAATGATTATGCTGATTGCCGGTTTGGTAGTTAGTATTGTTGCTGTTATAACACATATGGAAACAATGCAGTTTTTGAAAATTCTTGTGATTGTCCTAATCGTATTTTATATTGCGGGCTGCGTTGTAAAAGTAATTTTAGATAAGAACTTCAAGGAAGAGGTAGAAGATGCCGGGTCGGAGACAGAGGCTGAAGAAAGTGAAACGGCTGGAGAAAGTGAAGAAACTGTGGAAAAAGCACAGGGAACACAAGAAGCACAGGCCGAGAAATAACCAAATCTTGGGGGCTTTAAATGAAAACAACAGAAAGAGAAAAATTATGGGAAGAGTTTTTTAAAAATCCATCAGCAGAGTTACGAGAGCAAATTATCGTGGAGTATGCACCGTTAGTAAAGATTGTAGCGGGAAGACTGAGCATGTATTTAGGATATAATGTGGAATACGATGATTTAGTAGGATATGGAATTTTTGGATTGATAGATGCAATTGATAAATTCGATATAAATAAAGAAGTAAAATTTGAGACATATGCAAGCCTTAGAATTCGTGGTTCTATTTTAGATCAAATTCGTAAAATGGATTGGATTCCAAGGACAGTAAGGCAAAAACAAAAGAAGATTGACGAAGCGATTCGCAAAATAGAAACAGAAACAGGAAGAAATGCTCAAGACGAGGAAATTGCCAGGGAGATAGGAGTAAGCGAAGAAGAACTGAATAATTGGCAATCCCAGTTAAAAATAACGAATCTTGTTTCTTTAAATGAATATGTAGATCAAGGATTGGAACCGGTAATGGATGCCAGAGGAAATTCACATTTTGCACAGCCGGAAGATGCTGTCGCAGAAGAGGAATTGAAAAGGGTATTAGCACAATCCTTAGAGGTATTAACAGAGAAAGAACAAAAGGTTATCACACTATATTATTATGAAAATCTTACTTTAAAGGAAATCAGCAATATTTTAGAAGTGTCGGAATCGCGTGTTTCACAGCTTCATACAAAGGCACTAACCAAAATGAAAAAAGTAATGGGACCTTATATGGAGATATTAACGGATTAATAGAAATCGTGGAGGAGATTATGGAAGGTAGAAATGGATATTTCAAGTTGGATATGAGAGAAACAGGAGTGTTTCTCGTAGTATATGCCCCGGAAGAAGAGGGAAAACCGGTAGAAATTAAAGAAGTCATTGCGTACCTTGATGAAAAGAAATTTGATAAGTATGATTTAAAAGCAGTGAATAGTGCTGTAAATAGCGAAAAGGATTCAGAAGAAGTTTATATTGGTGAATGGAACGGGCTTTATGAAAATGAAACAATGGAAGTAAATGTCTCAAGTGATAAAATGATGGCATTTTGTCGGTTTTATCCTCCATCCAATAATGGAAAAAACATGACAGAAGAAGATATTCTTAGTGAATTAAGAATGTTAAAAATCATTGTGGGTATTCAGGAAGAAGAAATAAAGAAATTTCTAAAAGAAAGAAAATATTGTACCAATTATGTTTTAGCAAAAGGAAAACCACCGGTAAATGGAACAGATGCTACAATTGAGTATTTTTTTAATACAAATCCTAATTTGAAACCAAAGAAAAATGAAGATGGTACCGTAGATTATCATGATTTAAATACCATTAGCAGAGTAGAAAAAGGACAAGTTTTGGCAAAACTGCATGAAGCTGTCAAAGGATGTGCAGGACAGGATGTTTTCGGAACTCCAATTCCGGCAAGACAGGAAAAAAACAAAAAGTTAGAATATGGAAACAATATCTCCATATCAGAAGATAAAACGGAGATTTATTCAGAAGTGACAGGACATGCAAGCCTGGTAAATGGAAAAGTGTTCGTGTCAGATGTTTTTGAAGTGACGGCTGATGTAGATAATACTACCGGTGATATTACATATGATGGAAATGTTTCTATAAAGGGAAATGTAAAAAGTGGATTTTCTGTAAAAGCAAAAGGCGATATTGTTATAGATGGAGTAGTAGAAGGCGCAGTACTTTTTGCAGGTGGTCAAATCATAGTAAAGCGTGGAATCCATGGAATGAATAAGGGAAAAGTTGAAGCAAAAGGAAACATTATTACAAAATTCATTGAAAATGCTACGGTTATATCAGAAGGATTTATTGAGGCTGGTTCTATTTTACATAGTCAGGTTTCGGCAGCCACCGAGATACGCGTAAGCGGGAAGAAGGGATTTGTTACAGGTGGTGTAATTCGTGCGGGAAGTTTAGTAGAGGCACAGACTATCGGTTCTGATATGGGAACTATCACAAGGATTGAAGTGGGAGTTGCGCCAGAGGTAAAAGAAAGATATAATTTCTTACAGAAGCAGATATTAGATACAAATAAGGAACTGGAAAAACTAAAACCGATTCTTGTGAATTACAGTGAGCGAGTAGCAAAAAAAGAAAAAATTAATCCTGCCACAATCGCACAGGTACAAACTGTAGCCAAGACCTATAAGGAAAAACAGGAAGAAATAGTAAAGGTTCGTGAAGAATTTGTAAAGCTTCACGAAGAAATTCAGTTAGAAACAGATGCAAAAGTAAATGTAAAGGGAAGCGTTTATCAAGGTGCTTCCATTACGATATCTGATGTTAGCTATAATGTAAAAGGCACAGTATCTCATTCAAAGTTTGTGAAAAAACAAGGTGAGATAGTGGTAAAACCGTTATAGAAGGAGTTGATTAGATGTCAATCAGACCTGTTGAATTTAATGGAATGATTCAAAGAACACAAGATGTTAGTACGCTGAAACAAAATGAGGACAATAAACCCTTTATGGAGCAGCAAAATATTCAGACACAGTTTAGTAAAGAAACGATACATCATATGAAGCAGGTTACTCATGCAGATGATGCAGAAAATCAGCAAAAGCGTTACGATGCCAAAGAAAAGGGAAGTAACGAATATGTAAACCAACAAAAGAAGAAAAACAAGGAAAAAAAGAAAGACGGAAAGGTGATAGAAAAGTCTGTAAAAAGCGGATTTGATATCAAGATATAGGTAGAAGTTATGACAGCAATAGAAATTGTTTTAATCGTAATAGGTGTTATTATGATGGTTGCCAGCTTTTTTGTCATGGAGAAACTCTCGAATAAAGAAGTAAGCAAGATGGCTGAACTAAGTTCGGAAGAAATACAGCGTATCATGGATCGCAGTATGAAAGATGCAGAACAAAAAATTAGTGATAGAATTGACGAGGTAATTGAAGAAACTATAGAACAGTCGAAGGAAGAAGTAGAACGTGCTTTAGATAAAGAAACAAATGAGAAAATCAAAGCAATCAGTGAATACTCAGATACAGTATTGGAATCTATCAATAAAACCCACAATGAAGTTATGTTCTTGTATAGCATGCTAAATGATAAACATTCTGAGTTGACAACATATGCCGGAAAAATGGCACAGTTAGCAATTCATTTAGAAGAATTGCAGGGAAACATAGAACAGACCATTGAAAAATCACAGGAATTTTTAGAACAACCATTAGAAAAAAGTGAACCGTCCGAAGAAACAGCAAAAATTATCGAAGAGATAGAGGAAAAAACAGAACAGCAAGTACAGGAAAAAAATCAGAAACAACAGATTTTACAAATGCATAAAGATGGAATGGATGCTGTGGAAATTGCAAAAGAACTGGATATGGGAGTTGGAGAAGTAAAATTGATAATAGGATTGTTCAGAGAGGAAGATATATAATACTATGAAACTGAAATATTATTTACGCGGACTTGGTGTTGGAATTATCTGCACAGCTATTATTATGGGAATTGCTTTATCAGGAAAAGAAAAAGAAAAATTAACAGATGCCGAAATCATAGAACGGGCGAGACTTCTTGGTATGGTTATGGAAGAAAAACAAGAGGAAACGCCAAATGATACAAATGACCAGGAAGAAAATGCTTCCGATAAAGCGGAAGATGGAACAGAGGATGGAGCAGAAGAAAATAATAGCCAGGATAATACAATTCCTCAAGTTCAAGACGAAGGACAAATTCTTCCGGATGAGTCACAACAGCAGCCGGTGGCAACAGAACCGGAGATAAAGACCATTGACGTATTGCCGGGAGAATATTCAGATGTGGTAAGTCAAAAATTATTTGAAGCCGGATTAATACCTGATGCGACAGCATTTAACAAGTATTTAACAGATTCAAAGCAAGATGAAAATATTATGGTTGGAACCTATCAAATTCCTATGGGAGCAAGCCAGGACGAAATTATTAAAATTTTAAGCGAAAAAGCACAATAAGTATTGTCAGAAGAAATTCTTTGTGATATAATCTTTGAGGCAATTAATCAAAAAACACATATGTGGACTGAAAAGCCGGTGCCCTATCGGTAGCTTTTTGGTAAGAAGCGTATGGAAGAATTTAACCAATGGAGGTAAGAAAAATGGGCGTTATTTCAATGAAACAGTTATTAGAGGCAGGTGTTCATTTCGGACATCAGACAAGAAGATGGAATCCTAAAATGGCTCCATACATCTACACAGAAAGAAATGGTATTTATATCATTGACTTACAGAAGTCTGTAGGAAAAGTTGATGAAGCTTACAAGGCAGTTTCTGATATCGCAGCAGAAGGCGGTACAATTCTTTTCGTTGGAACAAAGAAACAGGCACAGGATGCTATTAAGGCAGAAGCAGAGCGTTGTGGAATGTTCTATGTTAACGAGAGATGGTTAGGTGGCATGTTAACAAACTTCAAGACCATTCAGAGCCGTATTGCAAGATTAAAAGCAATCGAAACAATGGCAGAAGACGGAACTTTCGATGTATTACCTAAGAAAGAAGTTAATGAATTAAAGAAAGAATGGGATAAGTTAGAAAAGAACCTTGGTGGAATCAAGGATATGAAGAAGATTCCAGATGCTATCTTCGTTGTAGACCCTAAGAAAGAAAGAATCTGCGTACAGGAAGCACATACATTAGGAATTCCACTTATCGGTATTTGTGATACAAACTGTGACCCAGAAGAATTAGATTATGTAATCCCAGGTAACGATGATGCTATCCGTGCAGTAAAATTAATCGTTGCTAAAATGGCAGATGCTGTTATCGAAGCAAATCAGGGAACAATTGAAACAGATGAAACTTTTGCAGAAGAAGAAGTAAACGAAGAAGCATAAGAATCTGTAATATTAGATTAGAATGTAAGAGGACAGACAGCTTTGCCTGTCCTCAATTAAAAGATAGGATTTTATGGAGGAGATTAAGATGGCTATTACAGCAGCAATGGTAAAAGAATTAAGAGAAGCAACTGGCGCAGGAATGATGGATTGCAAGAAAGCTTTAAATGAAACTAATGGAGATATGGAAGCAGCAGTTGAATTCTTAAGAAAAAATGGACAGGCAAAGGCAGAAAAGAAAGCTGGTAGAGTAGCAGCAGAAGGTCTTTGTGCAGTTGTAATGAAAGATGATAAGACAGCAGCAGTTGTAGAAGTTAACTCCGAAACAGACTTCGTTGCTAAAAATGAAACTTTCCAGGAGTTCGTAAGTGCAGTTGCAAAACAGGCAGTAGAATCTGACGCAGCAGATATTGATGCATTTATGGCAGAAAACTGGAATGCAGATACTTCTAAGACTGTAAAGGATGCATTGATTGAAAAAGTTGCAGTAATCGGTGAAAATCTTACAATCAGAAGATTTGAAAAGGTTGTTGCAGAAAACGGATGCGTTGTTTCTTATGTACATGGTGGCGGTAGAATCGGCGTTGTTGTTGAAGCAGAAACTTCTGTTGTAAATGATACAGTAAAAGAAGCTTTAACAAACATTGCAATGCAGATTGCAGCTTTAAATCCAAAGTATGTTTCTGAAAATGAAATCAGTGATGAATATAAGAAACATGAAGAAGAAATTCTTCGTGCTCAGATTATGAACGATCCAAAAGAATCCCAAAAACCAGAAAAAGTTATTGATGGAATGATTAAAGGACGTTTGAATAAAGAATTTAAAGAAATCTGCTTATTAGATCAGGTTTATGTAAAAGCTGAAGACGGAAAACAGTCCGTTGCAAAATACTTAGAGCAGGTATCTAAAGAAGTTGGAACAACTGTTAGTGTTAAGAAGTTTGTTCGTTTTGAAACAGGCGAAGGAATTGAAAAGAAAGAAGAAGATTTCGCAGCAGAAGTAGCAGCACAGTTGAAATAATTAGTGATGAACCCAAAGGAGCATTCCATATAAAGTGGAGTGCTCTTTTTTCATGTAATAGGAAATTATATCCTATTGCAAAAAAACGCTTCGCTTATAAAAAGATAAATTTTCAGAATATTTTGAAAAAAAAGCGAAAAAATAGTACATATTTTTTCGCATATTTTTAATGCGTTTTGAAAAAAATGTGTTACAATATCTTGGGAGGGCATTACATGGAAGATAAAGCAACTGGTGGATTACGGGAGCAACGTTTGCGTCGCCGAAGAATTAATAGAATCAAAAGTACAATTGTAATGACGTTGGCATTGTGGGTACTAATGTCAATGATATTGATTGTTACATTATTGGTAAAATTATTTTCGTTAGAAAGCAAAGTAGATAAGATAGCGGAATCAATGATTTCAGCTGAACAGATAGCGGAAAGCGGAGATACAAAAAGTGCATCGGTTCCGGAAAAAGAGCAAACACAAGATAGTACTTTGCCACAGGAGAATGGGGCAGATACTACGGATGTTCAGAGTACGGAGGCTAATACAGATGCGCAAATACAGGCGCAGGCAAACACTGGAAATAAGAAGGTAGAAGGACAAACTCAGAAGGTATATCTTACGTTTGATGATGGGCCAAGTGAAAATACCGCTAAGATTTTGGACATTTTAAAAGAAAAAAATGTCAAAGCAACCTTTTTTGTAATAGGAAAGGAAGATGAAGAATCAAAAGCACTGTATCAGCGAATAATTGCAGAGGGACATACATTGGGAATGCATTCATTTACGCATAAGTATAGTGTAATATATGATTCTTTGGATGCTTTTGAAGAAGATGTGAATCATTTGCGTAGTTATCTTGCGGAGATAACAGGTGTAGAGCCGAATATCATGCGTTTTCCTGGAGGAAGCAGCAATCAGGTAAGCAATATTGATATGACGGAATTTATTCGTTATCTGAATCAGGAAGGAATTACATACTATGATTGGAATGTAGCCAGTGGAGATGCAACCAGCCAGGCATATACAGCAGATGAATTGGTTCAGAATGTTATTACAGATGTAGAAAAGTATGATACATCAATTGTTTTGATGCATGATGCAGCTACAAAAGGAACTACGGTTGATGCGTTAGGACCGATGATAGATCAGTTACAGGCAATGGGCGTTGAATTACTGCCTATTGATGAAAATACAAAGCTGATTCAGCATATACCAGCTGACAGTGTAAAGTAAAATAAAATTATGGAGGTACATATATGAGTTTTTTTAAAGATTTTAAGGACGACCTTTCACAGGCAGTCAATGAATTAATGCCAGGGGAAGAAGTAAAAGAAGAAGAGAAAAAAGAAGAACAGGAACAGGCAGATACTGGTGTAAATACATTGGAAGAAGAAGTAGATGTAAAGTCTGAACTGGAAAAGTTAGAAGGACTTTTTGAAAAAGTAGATGAAACTGAAGAAACATTGGAAAGTGTAATTGAAAAGAATCAGAAAGAAGAAGCAGCAAAAACAGTAGAAGAAACAAAAACGGAGGAAAAAACTGTGAATACTGAAACAACAGATAATATGCCAAAAGAAGTATCAGATGAAGTAACTATTATTACCGAAGGAACATCTTTAACAGGTAATTTGGAATCAACAGGATCTTTTGAATTACGCGGGAAAATTGATGGAAATGTTCATTGTAATGGAAAAATGACAGTAACTGGTAGCATCAAAGGTAACTCTGATGCAGCTGAATTTTTCGCAGATGCAGCAAAAATCGAGGGTGAAATTACAACAACTGGAACAGTAAAAATCGGTCTTGGTTCCGTAGTAATTGGTAATATTTCTGCTTCCAGTGCAGTTATTGCAGGTGCAATCAAAGGTGATATCGATGTACAGGGACCAGTAGTGGTAGATACTTCTGCAGTTGTTATGGGAAATATCAAATCTCGTTCTGTACAGATTAACAATGGAGCAGTTATCGAAGGATTCTGTTCTCAGTGCTATGCGGATGTAGATGTAAACAGCCTTTTTGATGAAAAGAAGGGTTTATAGGATGAAAAGAATATTATTAAAGTTAAGCGGTGAAGCCTTAGCTGGTGAAAAACATACTGGTTTTGATGAGCCTACTGTTACAGAAGTGGCAAAACAGGTAAAAAAGCTTGTAGATGCAGGAACAGAGATTGGAATTGTAATTGGTGGCGGCAATTTCTGGCGTGGAAGAACAAGCGAGACAATTGACAGAACCAAGGCAGACCAGATAGGTATGTTGGCAACAGTTATGAATTGCATTTATGTATCAGAAATATTCCGCTCTGTTGGAATGATGACACAAGTACTGACACCTTTTGAATGTGGTTCTTTTACAAAGTTATTCTCTAAGGATAGAGCAAACAAATATTTTGGCAAAGGAATGGTATGCTTTTTCGCTGGCGGAACAGGTCATCCTTATTTTTCAACCGATACAGCAACCGTTTTGCGCGCAATTGAAATTGAAGCAGAAGGAATTTTCCTGGCAAAAGCAATTGACGGTGTGTATGACAGTGATCCGAAGGTAAATCCAAATGCAGTGAAATATGACGAAGTATCTATACAGGAAGTTATTGACAAGAAACTTGCGGTAGTAGATTTGACTGCTTCTGTTATGTGTATGGAAAATAAGATGCCAATGTATGTATTTGGATTGAATGAAGAAAATAGCATTGTAAAGGCAGTAAGTGGTGAATTTTCAGGAACGAAAGTTACTGTTTAAAATAACAATATAATCTTTGGAGGATTTTTTTATGGATGAAAGATTACAACAGTATGATAATAAGATGCAAAAATCATTGCAGAACTTATTGGAAGAATATAGCTCAATCAGAGCAGGACGTGCTAATCCGCATGTTTTAGATAAACTTAAGGTTGATTATTACGGAACTCCAACAGGAATTCAGCAGGTTGCAAATGTTTCTGTTCCAGAACCTCGTATGATTCAGATTCAGCCATGGGAAGCAAACATGGTACGAGAAATCGAAAAGGCGATTATGAGTTCTGATTTAGGAATCAATCCAACAAACGACGGAAAAGTAATTCGTTTAGTATTTCCGGAACTGACAGAGGAACGCAGAAAAGAATTAGCAAAGGATGTTAAGAAAAAGGGCGAAAATGCAAAAGTAGCAATTCGAAATATCCGAAGAGATGCAAATGATGCGTGGAAAAAACTTGGAAAATCCAATGAAGTTTCAGAGGATGAAGTAAAACAGTTAGAAGATGATGTACAGAAACTGACAGATAATTATATTGTCAAAGTAGATAAAGCGGTAGATGAAAAAACAAAGGAAATTCTTACCGTATAAGATTTCAGGGGACATGACATTAGTTCGTGTCCCTTTTGAATCGTAGGAAAATACAGGAGGTGGAAGTATGAATGTTCCACAGCATATAGCAATTATTCTGGATGGAAATGGTCGTTGGGCAAAACAGCATGGAATGCCAAGAAACTTCGGACATACACAAGGGGCAAAAAACGTAGAAACCATATGTCGGGAAGCGTGGAACCTTGGTGTAAAATATTTGACGGTGTATGCATTTTCCACAGAAAATTGGAGTCGTCCCAAAGAAGAAGTAGATGCGTTAATGAAGCTATTGCGCAATTACATGAAAAATTGCATTAAGACAGCGGAAAAGAATCATATGCGGGTTCGTATTATTGGTGACAAATCAAAATTAGATGCAGATATTCAAGAAAGTATCGCAAAGCTTGAAGAAGCATCAAAGGATCAAGATGGTTTAAACTTTCAAATTGCGATTAATTATGGAAGTAGAGATGAGATGCTTCGCGGTATGCGAAAAATGCTGAAAGAGTATCAGGAAAATCCATTTCCGGTAGAAGAATTGGACGAGGAGAAATTTCAAAGTTATTTAGATACCGCAGATATACCGGATCCGGATTTGTTGATTCGTACCAGTGGTGAACAGAGAATTTCAAATTACCTGTTATGGCAATTAGCATATACAGAATTATATTTTACAGATGTACCATGGCCGGATTTTACGAAAAAGGAATTAGTAAAAGCTATCGAAGACTATAATAGTAGAGATAGACGCTATGGTGGGATAAAGGAGGAGTAAGATTGTTTAAAACACGCTTATTAAGTGGAATTGTATTAGTGGCAGTAGCACTTGCATTGATTATAACCGGTGGAAATGTATTACTGGCAGGTCTTACAAGTGTTTCACTGATTGGAGTATTTGAACTATACCGAGTATTTCAGATAGAAAAAACTTTGGTTGGAGCAGTAGGGTACATAGCTGTTGTTGTGTATTATGCTGATTTATTATGGAAATTTATACCAGACTCAATGATGTTTGTTTTGGGAACTTTAATTGTAATTATGGCAGTATATGTATTTTCTTTCCCAAAATTCAAGGCAGATCAGGTGTTTGCAGGATTCTTAGGAGTTTTTTATGTTGCAGTAATGCTGTCTTGTATTTACCAGACAAGAGAACTTCCGGCTGGCGCATACATTGTATGGCTGATTTTCTTGTGCTCCTGGGGATGTGATACTTGTGCATATTGTGTGGGAATATTAATCGGAAAACACAAAATGTCACCGAAATTAAGTCCGAAGAAGTCCGTAGAAGGTGCTGTTGGCGGAGTGCTTGGAGCAGCATTACTTACTATCATTTATGGATTTATTTTTAAGAATCAGATGGAAATTTCTACAGAATATATTTTTGTACTGGCAGGAATTAGTGCGGTAGGAGCTTTGATTTCTATGGTAGGAGACTTGGCTGCGTCAGCAATCAAACGTAACTACGACATTAAAGACTATGGAAAATTAATACCGGGACATGGTGGAATTTTAGACCGCTTTGATAGTGTTATTTTTACAGCACCGATTATTTATTATCTTGCATTGCATTTAATATAGACGAGGTTTAGATATGAAAAAAATTGCAATATTAGGTTCAACTGGTTCTATAGGAACACAGACGTTGGATGTGGTAAGAGAACAGGGGGATATTCAGGTAGTAGCTATGGCTGCCGGAAGAAATATTACACTGTTGGAAAAGCAAGTACGCGAATTTCATCCAAAACTTGTGGCTGTATGGGAAGAAAAAGACGCAAATGCCTTAAGAAATAATTTGCGTGACATAGAAGTCAACGTAGTATATGGAATGGAAGGGTTACTGGAAGTTTCAGTGATACCGGAGGCAGAGATACTAGTAACTGCAATTGTAGGAATGTTGGGAATACGACCAACCATTGCAGCAATTGAAGCAGGGAAGGATATTGCACTGGCTAATAAAGAGACTTTAGTGACAGCAGGTCACTTAATTATGCCTTTGGCAGCACGAAAAGGAGTTGCAATTCTTCCGGTAGATAGTGAACATAGTGCTATTTTCCAATGTTTGCAGGGAAAGGCAGATAATAAGATTCATAAAATTTTACTGACGGCATCAGGTGGACCTTTCCGTGGTAAAAAAAGAGAAGAACTTAGTAAGGTTCAGGTAGAAGATGCATTAAAACATCCAAATTGGTCTATGGGAAGAAAAATTACAATTGATTCAGCAACCCTTGTAAATAAAGGGTTAGAAGTGATGGAAGCAAAGTGGCTGTTTGGAGTAGAGCTAGAGCAGATTCAGGTAGTGGTACATCCACAGAGCGTCGTTCATTCCATGGTAGAATATGCGGATGGAGCAGTAATTGCACAACTGGGAACTCCGGATATGCGATTACCGATTCAATATGCACTTTACTATCCCAGCCGGAGAAATTTATCTGGCGAAAAACTGGATTTTTATCAGTTATCTAATTTGACCTTTGAAGCACCGGATACAGAAACTTTTACAGGATTAAAACTTGCAATTCAGGCAATGAAACAAGGTGGAAATGTTCCAACTATATTCAATGCAGCAAATGAAAAAGCAGTAGCATTATTTTTAAATCGAAAGATATCTTTTTTAGAAATACCGGAAATAATCGGTGAATCTATGGAAAATATTCAATATATTCAACAGCCTGATGTAGATAAGATTCTTGAGACAGAAGCAGAGACATACGCATTTATAGAGAGCAGGTGGTAGTATGAAAATTATTATAGCAATTTTAATCTTTAGCATTATTATATTATTCCATGAATTAGGACACTTTCTTTTAGCGAAAAAGAATGGAATTCGGGTAAATGAATTTTGCTTGGGATTAGGACCTACTTTAGTTGGCTTTACAAAAGGAGAAACAAAGTATTCTATTAAATTATTACCTTTTGGTGGAGCCTGCATGATGGAAGGGGAAGACGGTGACAGCTCAGACGAAGGAGCGTTTAATAATAAGTCTGTCTGGGCTCGAATCAGCGTTGTAGCGGCAGGTCCTGTGTTTAATTTTATTATGGCATGGGCATTTGCTTTAATTATTATGATTTGTGTAGGATATGACAAACCGGTAATTACAGATGTTATGGACGGATATCCGGCACAAGAGGCAGGACTTAAAGCAGGAGATGAAATCATTTCCCTAAATGGACATAAAGTTCATTTCTATCGTGAGGTCAGCATGTATTCTTTCTTTTATCCGGGAAAAGAGGTAAAAGTAGTATATGAACGTGACGGAGAAAAGCATGAAGTAACACTTCAGCCCAAGTTAGACAAAGAAACCGGAAACTATATGATGGGCATCACAGGTTCCCTTGTAAGAGAACGTGGCAATGTGGTAGAGACTTTTACACATAGCTTTTATGAAGTACGATACTGGATTAATTCTACGGTGGAAAGCCTACGACTTTTAATAACTGGTGGAGTTAGCGTAAATGATTTAAGCGGACCTGTTGGAATTGTAAAAAATATTGGAGACACTTATGATGCAAGTCAAAGTTCCGGAGGAGCTTATCTTGTATTTTTGAGTATGTTGAATATTTGTATTTTCCTTTCTGCCAACCTTGGAGTGATGAATTTATTACCAATTCCGGCATTGGATGGAGGACGCTTGGTATTTTTAATTATTGAAGCGATTCGTGGGAAACGAGTAAATCCAGAAAAAGAAGGTATGGTTCATTTTATTGGACTTGTAGCCTTGATGGCATTGATGGTATTTGTTATGTTTAATGACATTCGAAATATCTTTTAGGAGAATATCATATGGAAACAACAATAGTAAGAAAGAAAACCAAAGAAGTACAGATTGGAAACAAAAAAATAGGAGCAAATAATCCTATTTTAATTCAGTCTATGACAAATACAAAGACAGAAGACATCAAAGGAACCGTAGAGCAGATTAGAAAATTGACGGCAGCGGGATGCGATATTATCCGCTGTGCAGTACCAACCATGGAAGCTGCAAAGGTATTAGAGAAAATAAAAAAACAAATTACGATTCCGCTGGTTGCAGATATTCATTTTGATTATCGTTTGGCCATTGCAGCCATGGAACATGGAGCAGATAAAATTCGTATTAATCCGGGAAATATCGGCTCCAAAGAGAAAATAAAAGCTGTGATTGATGTGGCAAAGGAGCGACATATTCCGATTCGTGTCGGGGTAAACAGTGGTTCTTTGGAGAAAGACCTGATAGAAAAGTATCACGGAGTTACAGCAGAAGGAATTGTAGAAAGTGCTTTGGATAAGGTACATATCATTGAAGATATGGGATATGATAATCTGGTGATTAGTATTAAGTCTTCGGATGTTTTAATGTGTGTAAAGGCACATGAATTAATAGCAGACAAAACCAATTATCCATTACATGTAGGTATTACAGAATCAGGAACAGTTACCAGTGGAAATATTAAGTCAGCTATAGGACTGGGAATGATTTTAGGACAAGGAATCGGAGATACCATTCGAGTGTCCTTAACAGGCGATCCCCTTGAGGAGATTAAATCTGCAAAGATTATATTAAGAACGTTGGGACTTCGCAAAGGCGGTATAGAAGTAGTGTCTTGCCCTACCTGTGGAAGAACCCGAATAGATTTAATCGGATTAGCAAATAAAGTAGAAGATATGGTAGCGGATATTCCTTTAGATATAAAAGTTGCAGTAATGGGATGTGTAGTAAATGGACCGGGTGAAGCCAAGGAAGCCGATATCGGAATTGCAGGTGGAATCGGCGAAGGTCTGATTATCAAACACGGCGAAGTATATAAAAAAGTAAAAGAAGAAGAACTGTTAGAAGCTCTTCGATATGAGTTATTACATTGGAGTGAATAAGAATGAGTAAGCTGTTTTTTGATGTTTTTCCGGAACTTAAGGTAAACCAGGATATGGAGAAGCTATTGGCAGATGTAGAAGTAACAAAAGTATCTACCAATCGGCAAAGAGATAGACTTCGGGTGTACCTTCTTAGTACAAGACTGATTTGGAAAAGCAATATTTTCCACTTGGAAAATAATATCAAAAAACAGCTTTTTCCACATCATGACGTTTCTATAAAAATTATTGAGAAGTATCAGTTATCAGGGCAGTATAATCCCCAAAAACTGATGGATGTATACAAGGATAGTATTTTAGAAGAATTTCGAGAATACAGTCTTTTAGAATACAATGTGCTGCGAATGGCAAAAATGGAATTTCCAGAGGAAAATAAGCTTATTCTCACATTGGAAGATTCGGTGATTGCAAGACAGCGTACCGAAGAAATTGTGCGGATTTTGGAAAAAATCATTTGTGAACGTTGTGGAATGGATATTAATATTCAGGTTAATTATGTAGAACCTCAAGAAAAGAAATATAAGAAGAACAGTGATATTCAAATTGAAAACGAAGTAAAGAGTATTGTAAGTAAATCCTCATTGGCACAAGGTCATAATGCAGAAGAACCAGAATTTGTGGAAGTGGTACCAAGTGAAGAAATGGGCGAAGCAGCACCTTTTTCACCGGATTCTGTGCTTTTAGAAGCAGCCCCGGTTCCGGAGAAAAAAGAGGAAAAGAAGGAAGCACCAAAGGGAGAAAAGCCAAAAGGCGGATTCAAGAAAGGTGGATTTTCCGGTGGATATGGCGGAGGATTCAAACGTTCCGATAATCCGGATGTGGTATATGGCAGGGACTTTGATGAAGAAACTATTGAAATCAAAGAAATTCTCGGAGAAATGGGAGAAGTTGTAATTCGTGGACAGATTCTGAGTTTAGAGACCAGAGAAATCCGAAACGAAAAGACAATTATAATGTTTGCTATTACGGATTTTACAGATACCATTATGGTGAAAATGTTTTCCAAAAATGAATTTGTACCGGATATTACTGCCGAGGTGAAAAAAGGAGCGTTTTTAAAGATAAAAGGTGTCACGACCATTGATAAGTTTGATGGTGAGCTTACCATTGGTTCCATAGCCGGAATTAAGAAGATACCGGACTTTACCTCTATTAGAATGGACAACAGTCCGCAAAAACGTGTGGAACTTCACTGTCATACAAAAATGAGTGATATGGATGGTGTTTCAGAAGTAAAGGACATCATTAAACGTGCAATGAAATGGGGACATAAGGCAATCGCTATAACAGACCATGGTGATGTGCAAGCGTTTCCGGATGCAAATCATGCAGTTTCACCGGATGATGATTTCAAAGTTATCTATGGTGTAGAAGCATATTTGGTAGATGATTTAAAGAGTATCATTGAAAATCCTCAAGGACAAAGTCTGAATGATACATATGTGGTATTTGACTTGGAAACCACAGGATTTAGCCCTTTGAATAATCGAATCATAGAAATCGGTGCGGTAAAGGTAGTAAATGGAAAAATTACAGACCGTTTTTCAACGTTTGTTAATCCGGAGGTACCAATTCCTTTTAAAATTGAAGAATTGACCGGTATTCGGGATGATATGGTACTGGATGCTCCGAAAATCGAAGAGATTTTACCGGAATTTTTGAAGTTCTGTGAGGGTGCAATCATGGTAGCGCATAATGCGGGATTTGATATGAGTTTTATCAGTAAAAATTGTGAGCGTCAGGGACTTAAGTGTGAATATACAGTAATTGATACCGTGGCATTAGCAAGAGTATTGATGCCTCAATTAAATCGTTTTAAACTGGATACGGTTGCTAAGGCTTTGAAAATTTCCTTGGATAATCACCATAGAGCAGTGGATGATGCTGCATGTACTGCCGAGATTTTTGTAAAATTCATTGAAATGTTAAAAGAGCGTGGCATTGAGACCTTGGAGCAGGTCAATGAAATGGGAAATACATCGGTAGATAATATTAAAAAACTTCCTTCACATCATGCGATTATTTTAGCCCTGAATGATGCGGGAAGAATTAATATGTACCGTTTGGTATCAGAGTCTCACTTGACGTATTACCACAGACAACCGCGAATACCAAAGAGTGAGTTTTTAAAATATAAAGAAGGGTTAATGATAGGTTCCGCATGTGAGGCGGGAGAATTGTATCAGGCAATTTTGCGTGGAAGTTCCGAAGAAGAAATTGCACGTTTGGTACGATTTTATGATTATCTGGAGATTCAGCCCCTTGGAAATAATGCATTTATGTTACGAGGAGATAGTCCAACGGTAGCATCAGAAGAAGAACTAAAAGATATTAACCGCAAAATTGTAAAGTTAGGCGAGCAGTTTAATAAGTTAGTGGTGGCTACCTGCGACGTACATTTCCTTGATCCGGAGGATGAGGTATATCGCCGTATCATAATGGCGGGAAAAGGATTTAAGGATGCAGATGATCAGGCACCGTTGTTTTTAAGAACAACAGAAGAAATGTTGGCAGAATTTGCATATCTGGGAGATGAAAAGGCAGAAGAAGTGGTTATTACTAATCCAAATAAGATAGCTGATATGTGTGAGCGGATAGCACCGGTGCGTCCGGATAAGTGTCCTCCGGTAATTGAGAATTCCGACCAGATGTTGAGAGATATTTGTTACAATAAGGCACATGAGATATACGGAGAAGAGCTTCCAAGTATTGTATATGAGCGTTTGGAGAGAGAATTGAATTCCATTATTTCCAATGGATATGCCGTTATGTATATCATTGCCCAGAAATTGGTATGGAAGTCAAACGAGGATGGATACCTGGTAGGTTCCCGTGGTTCCGTAGGTTCTTCCTTTGTGGCGACCATGTCCGGTATTACCGAAGTAAATCCGTTGTCTCCGCATTATTATTGCCCGGAGTGTCATTTTAGTGATTTTGATTCGCCAGAGGTAAAAGCATTTAGCGGAAGAGCCGGATGTGATATGCCAGACCGAAAGTGTCCGAAATGTGGTGCAGAACTCAAAAAAGAAGGGTTCGATATTCCATTTGAAACATTCTTGGGATTCAAGGGAAATAAAGAGCCTGATATCGACTTGAACTTTTCAGGAGAATACCAAAGTAAGGCACATGCTTACTGTGAAGTTATTTTCGGGTACGGACAAACCTTCCGTGCTGGAACCATTGGTACACTGGCAGATAAAACTGCATTTGGTTATATTAAAAATTATTATGAAGAACGTGGAGTACGAAAGAGAAATTGTGAGATTGACCGTATCGTACAAGGTTGCGTAGGAGTACGAAGAACGACCGGACAGCACCCGGGAGGAATTGTTGTACTTCCGGTAGGAGAGGAAATCAATACGTTTACTCCGGTGCAGCATCCGGCAAATGATATGACAACGCCGATTATCACAACACACTTTGATTATCACTCCATCGACCATAACTTGTTAAAACTGGATATTCTTGGACACGATGATCCTACCATGATTCGTATGTTGGAAGATTTAACAGGAATTGATGCACAAAAGATTCCGTTAGATGATAAAAAAGTTATGTCACTGTTTCAAAGTACCGAAGCACTTGGCATCGCACCGGCAGATATTGGTGGTTGTCCGCTGGGCTCATTGGGAATACCGGAGTTTGGTACAGATTTCGTTATTCAGATGTTAATTGATACCAATCCTCAGTCTTTTTCTGATTTGATTCGTATTTCCGGGCTGTCTCATGGTACGGATGTGTGGTTAGGAAATGCCCAGACCTTGATTGAAGAGGGAAAAGCAACCATTTCTACGGCAATTTGTACCCGTGATGATATTATGATTTATCTGATTAACATGGGAATCGAAAGTGAACTTTCCTTCACCATTATGGAAAGTGTACGAAAGGGAAAGGGATTAAAGCCGGAATGGGAAGAAATTATGACGGAACATGGTGTACCGGATTGGTATATCTGGTCTTGTAAAAAGATTAAATATATGTTCCCAAAGGCACATGCCGCAGCATATGTAATGATGGCTTGGCGTATTGCTTATTGCAAAGTATATTATCCACTTGCTTATTATGCCGCATTTTTCAGTATTCGTGCAACGGCGTTCAATTATGAGTTGATGTGTCAGGGTAAGGATAAACTTAATTATTTTATGGCGGATTATGAGCGACGTAAGGATATTCTGAGTAAGAAAGAGCAAGATACCTATAAAGATATGAAAATTGTACAAGAAATGTATGCAAGAGGATTTGAATTCCTGCCGGTTGATTTATTTACGGCAAAGGCACATGCATTTCAGATTATCGATGGAAAACTTATGCCATCCTTGGATTCTATTGAAGGATTGGGAGATAAGGCGGCAGATGCTGTAGTAGAGGCTGCAAAGGATGGAAAATTCCTGTCAAAGGATGATTTCAGACAAAGAACGAAGGTATCAAAGACAGTTATTGACTTAATGGATGATCTTGGAATTTTAGGAGATTTACCAGAATCTAATCAGCTTTCACTTTTTGATTTTTAAACCGATAATGAAACAGATAAAAAACAGGAATCAAAGAAAAAATCTTTGATTCCTGTTTGGTTTTATAATGCTTATTTGGTTTCAAAAGAAAATGGTTCAACATCAATGGCACCGGTAGTAGGTGTTTGGAAAAATTCATCCTGATTATTAAAGTTTCGGAAGTATACATAATTAGAGGTGATGTTAATGTCACAAAAAACGCCTTCGGCAACCACTTCTTCTTCCCCGGAAGGGGATAAGGACTTCCGACAAAGCATATGAATGTCATTGTTAATGTCATTTTTTTCATAATAGACATAATCTCCATAGACATTATAGCAATCCACGCGGCATTGAGAAAGGTCTGTTTTCTCCTGTCCGTTTTTAGCAATACGAGTTAGGTGATAATCGTTTTCACAGTCCATAAAATAAATGTAAGAACCATCATCAATTGGATTCCAACAATTTCCTTCATAAAGGAGAGAAGAACCATCATTTGAAGCATTAAATGACCATATATTGTGGTTTCCGGATACTCCGTTGTAACAGAGTGTTCCATTTGCTGCTGGAGAAAGTAGAAGCGGAGAAGCATCTACTTTCTGCTTTTCCGTAGCATCAATTTTTACTTTATAAAGTGTAGAAGCTGTTTCCTTATCATAATGAATATAATAAATGTAGTTTCCGGATAAAGCAGCATAAAGGGATGGGTCTGCATCTAAAAGAAGCGTATCCTTGCCATTGTGATTGATTCTGCATAAGCCATTAGAAGCCTGCTGAATAAATCCTAAAGAGGACCCGGAATGTGATTTTGATATATTGTCACGAACATAATAGATGTAATGGTTATCAGCATTGATAAAAGATACTTTATCCGAGCTTAATTTCTCTGCATTGGTTCCTTGTGGAGTCATTTTATAAAGAGCATAGTCGTCATAAGGATTTGCAAAGTATACCGTATCATTATGTTCACAAAATAGACCGGAATTGTAGTAATTTCCACCGATATTTCCAGAAACATCTGCATTATTAAAGTGTGTACGGTTTTTCAGATAAGAAAAAACAGAAATAACAATAATTGCAAGAATCACAATAATTGCTATTAGGATAAAACGTTTTGTTGATTTTTTCAAAAAATCCCCCTCTTTCATAATAATTGATATAAATATTATATAGATTAAAAAAGAAACATGCAATATGAAATTGGGGAAACAAAAAAACAAAGTAAAAACGATGTAAAATCAAGCGTAAAACTTGCCTTTCCGTTACAGTTGTTATATGATAATAAAAAACACTTTAAGGATGTGACGTATTGAAAGATTTAATAAAAATCAGAGAAGAAATTGATGATATAGATAGTCAAATTATCGAGTTGTATGAAAAACGAATGGGATTGACTACAGAAGTGGCAGAATATAAGATTTCCACCGGAAAACAAGTATTGGACAAACAGCGTGAAAAGGAAAAATTAGACAAAGCAGAAGCACAGGTAAAGGATGAAAAGAATCGCTACGGTGTGCGGGAATTATTTGAACAGATTATGTCTATGAGCCGTAAACGCCAATATCAGCTTTTGGTTAGTCAGGGGTTAGGAGAAAAAATCGAATTTGAATTAGTGGATAAGCTTCCATTTGAAAATGCCAAAATTGTTTATCAGGGCGTAGAGGGTGCATACAGTCAGCTTGCAATGCAGGCTTATTTTGGGAAAAATGCAGATAATTTTCATGTAGATACCTGGCGCGATGCCATGGAGGCAATCAAGAATGGACAGGCAGATTATGCGGTGCTACCAATAGAAAATTCTTCAGCAGGAATTGTAAGTGAAAACTATGATTTACTAGTAGAATATGATAATTACATTGTGGCAGAGCAGACCATTAAAATTGAACATGCTTTATTAGGAGTACCGGGTGCAGAAATTTCAGATATTACCTGTGTATATTCGCATCCACAATCCTTTTTGCAAAGTGTAGACTTCTTAAATGAGCACAGAGATTGGGAGCAGATTAGATTAGCCAATAATGCAGTATCAGCCAAAAAAGTAAGTATGGAAGGCAAGAAGAATCAGGCAGCAATTGCGAGTTCCATAAATGCAGAATTATATGGTCTTAAAATTTTAAAGGAGCATATTAATTACAGTGCAGATAACAGTACCAGATTTATTATAGTAACTGCTAAGAAGGTATACACCAAAGAGGCAAAAAAAATAAGTATTTGTTTTGAAATTCCACATGAAAGTGGTTCCTTATACCGCATGTTATCACATTTTATTTTTAATAATATTAATATGGTAAAAATTGAATCACGACCAATTAAAGATAAGAGTTTTGAATATCGATTCTTTGTAGAATTTGAAGGAAAACTTACAGATGGAGCAGTACAGAATGCATTAAAAGGATTAAGTGAAGAGGCAAGTGCCGTAAAAATATTAGGAAATTATTAAAAGAGGTAAGAAAATGAAAAGTACAAAGGATTTGATTTTATACAAAGAATTTGACCAGGAAGAAGTATTTTATGATGTTGCATGGGTAATAGAAAACTTTGAAAACGACTATTACAATACAGAGGATGTAAGAGCACTCTGGTATGAATGTTTTCACGAATTGATTGAATTAGCTGCAAGTCATGGATTTGAAGGAAATCTTTGGCATAACTATCTGACATATCTATTGGTAAACAATGAAAATGCTTATAGTAAGGCTTGTGAAATTAAAGGAAAGATAGAGGGCAGCATTAACCAGCTTGCATTACATGATTTTAGTATTTTTCGAGAATTATTTGAATTTGATTTGAATCAGGTAGAAGCTGTTCTTGGAACAGAGTGCATGCCTATATTAGAAAATTATACCAGAACAGAAGGAACAGGAAAAATTTTCAATCATCGAATTCGTGATCGTATCTGTAATTTAAGTAGACGTTTGGAAGAAACAGAAAGTGCAGAAGAGTTTAAAGATGCAGTAACAGATTTTTACAAAGATTTCGGGGTAGGAAAACTGGGATTGCATAAGGCATTCCGAATTGAACACGGTGAACAGGAGGCAAAAATTGTACCAATTACCAATATTGCTCATGTACATTTGGATGATTTAGTGGGGTATGAAATCGCAAAACAGAAATTGATTGATAATACAGAAGCATTTGTACAGGGAAAACAGGCAAATAACTGCTTGATGTTCGGCGATGCAGGAACAGGAAAATCCACCAGTATCAAAGCCATTATCAATCAGTATTATGATAAAGGACTTCGTATGATAGAGGTTTATAAGCATCAGTTTCAGGATTTGAATTCTGTGATTGCACAGATTAAGAATCGAAATTATAAGTTTATCATATATATGGATGATTTGTCTTTTGAAGAATTTGAAATTGAGTATAAGTATTTGAAGGCTGTTATTGAGGGTGGATTGGAAAAGAAACCAGACAATGTACTGATTTATGCAACCTCTAACAGACGTCATTTGATTCGAGAAACCTTTAAAGATAAAGAAGAACGAAATAATGATTTACATACCAACGATACGGTACAAGAAAAGCTGTCCTTAGTGGCAAGATTCGGTGTTACAATTTACTTCGGAGCACCGGATAAGAAAGAATTCCAAAACATTGTAAAGACATTAGCTGAAAAGTATCAGGTACAAATGCCGGAAGAAGAGCTTTTGGCAGAAGCAAATAAATGGGAATTAAGTCATGGAGGATTGTCCGGAAGAACAGCACAACAGTTTATCAATTATTTATTAGGCAAACAATAATTTTGCAATACCAAGAGAAAGGAAGAAGTAATGAAAATTACAACATTTGCAGCAATTTACATTGGTTCTTATGAAGTGAGTTTAAAGATATTTGAAATTTCTGCCCGCAAGAAAATCCGCCCTGTTGATTATGTGAGAAGCAGAGTGGAATTAGGTAGAGATGCATATACAAAGGGAATTATCGGATATGAACTGGTAGAAGAACTTTGTGATGTGCTAAAAGAATTCCATACAATTATGGACGGATATAAAGTAGATGCCTATGCAGCTTATGCAGGAAATATGTTGCATGATGTAAGTAATGAATTGTTCATTTTAGATCAAATTCGTCTTCGGACAAAAATAAAAGTAACTGTACTAAGCAATTCAGAACATCGTTTTATGGGCTATAAGTCACTTGCTGCAATGCCTGAATTTGAAGAAATGATTCAAAAGGGAGCGGCTGTAGTAGATGTAGGCGGTGGAAGTATGCAGGCTACATTGTTCTGGCAGGGAAGTGCGATTACAACACAGCATATTGTATTGGGAATTATGCGTATTCGTGAAAAACTTTCCGGAATTGAAAACTTGGTATCACATTATGAAAATCAAATACAGGAGTTAATTGACAAAGAATTAGATATCTTTAAACGACTATACTTACCCAAAAAGGACATTAAATATGTCATTATGATGGGAGATTATATCGGTGAAATTGTAAAAGGAGTTTCCAAAAGAGAGCCGGACGGAAGTATTGAGACAGAGCGTTTCGTAAAGTTACTGAATAAGTTAAGCAAAAAGTCTCCGGAAGAAATTGCAAAGGAATTAAATCTTACCAATGAGCATGATCAGTTAATTTTACCGTCAGTAGTTTTATATAAGCGACTGATAGAAGAAATGGGTGCACCATATATCTGGGTGCCGGGACTAAATATAAGTGATGGAATTGCATATGACTATGCCGAAAAACATAAAATGATTCGTTTTGAACATGATTTCGAGGATGATATTCTTTCTGCTACAAGGAATTTAGCAGAACGTTATCGTGGATATTCCAAACATACAGAGTCAGTTGTAAATATGTCCTTAACAATTTTCGATGCGATGAAGAAAGTGCATGGTATGAAGGAGAGAGAACGACTTCTAATGCAAGCGGCAGCAATGCTTCATGATTGTGGAAGATACATTAGCCTAGTCAATCAGTCAGAATGCTCCTATCAGATTATTATGGCTTCAGAAATTATAGGTATGACTCATTTGGAACGGGAAATTGTGGCTAGTACCGTAAAATACAATTCCCATCCATTACCTCCTTACGAACAAATGATGGATAAAATGGATCAGGAAAGTTATATGATAGTGGCAAAGCTGGCAGCTATTTTGAAAATTTCCAATGCAATGGATCGAAGTCATAAACAGAAATTTAAAAATGTAAGGGCTACATTACGGGAAAAAGAATTGGTGATTACCGTAGAAACCATGGAAAGTATTGTGTTAGAAAAGGGACTATTTTCTACATACGCAGATTCTTTTGAAGAGATTTTCAGTGTAAAACCAACGATAAAAGAAAAGAGAGTTTTTCAATAGGGAGGTGTCATTATGGAAAAAGACTATTTAAAACCAGAATATTACGAAAACCGGGAATTAAGCTGGCTGAAATTTAACGGGCGTGTATTAAATGAAGCAAGAGATAAGTCAATTCCCTTACTGGAACGTTTGAAGTTTGTTAGTATTACATCTTCAAATTTAGATGAATTCTTTATGGTGCGTGTAGCATCATTAAAGGATATGGTCCATGCAGGATATAAGAAAAGGGATATTGCCGGAATGACTGCAACAGAGCAGTTGGAGGCAATTAATAAGGATACAAGAGCATTAGTGGAGACACAGTATTCCACCTATAACCGTTCCTTGGTTCCATTGATGAAAACAAATGGGATTGAGATTATCGACCAGTTTGAAAATTTAACCCAAAAGCAGGGCGAGTATGTAGACCGATATTTTGAAGAAAATGTGTATCCGGTATTAACACCAATGGCAGTAGATGCTTCCAGACCATTCCCGCTTATTCGTAATAAGACATTGAATATAGCGGCATTACTTTCTAAAAAAGGTGATGTAAAAGGAGAAGTAGAATTTGCTACCGTACAGGTGCCTTCCGTGCTCTCCAGAATCATTCAGATTCCGGCGGGAAAGGAAGGGATGCGTAGTTTTATTTTACTGGAGCAGATAATTGAGCGAAATATCAATCAACTGTTTTTGAATTATGATGTTTTATGCGCTTATCCGTATCGTATTATGAGAAATGCAGACTTAAGTATTGACGAGGACGAGGCAGAAGATTTATTGCAGGAGATTCAAAAACAGCTTCGAAAACGTCAATGGGGCGAAGTTATTCGTCTGGAAGTAGAAGATGGAATTGATAAGCGTCTGCTTAATATATTAAAAGAAGAACTGCATATTCAACAGGAGGCAATCTATAAAATCGGAGGTCCACTGGACTTAACATTTTTAATGAAAATGTATGGATTAGAAGATTGCGATGAATTACGTTATCCTCCATATAAACCACAGCGTGTACCACAGATTGTACCGGGAGAAGATATTTTCGAAGAAATTCGTAAAGGAGATATTTTACTGCATCATCCTTACCAGACATTTGACCCGGTGGTAGATTTTATCAGACAGGCATCAGTTGATCCGAATGTACTTGCAATTAAACAGACCTTATATCGAGTTAGCGGTAACTCACCAATTATTGCATCTTTGGCTCAGGCAGCAGAAAATGGAAAACAGGTTTCCGTACTGGTAGAGTTAAAGGCAAGATTTGATGAGGAAAATAATATTGTATGGGCAAAGAAGCTGGAAAAAGCAGGGTGCCATGTAATCTATGGGTTAGTGGGACTTAAAACCCATAGCAAAATTGCGTTGGTAGTACGTCGGGAAGAAGATGGCATTCGCAGATATGTACATTTAGGAACGGGAAATTATAATGATTCTACAGCAAAACTGTATACAGACTTAGGAATGTTTACCTGCTCGGAAGCAATCGGCGAAGATGCTACAGCCGTATTTAATATGTTATCAGGATATTCAGAACCACTGAGCTGGAATAAATTGGTATTGGCTCCAATCTGGCTGAGAAAGAAGTTCTTAAAATTGATAAAGCGTGAAACAAAGTATGCACTGGCAGGAAAAGAGGCATTTATCAAAGCAAAAATGAATTCCTTGTGTGATAGAGAAATTATTGCAGCATTATACGAAGCTTCTGCGGCCGGAGTAAAAATCGAATTGGTGGTACGAGGAATTTGCTGCCTGCGAGTTGGAATACCGGGAATCAGCGAGAATATTTCAGTAAAATCCATTGTAGGAAATTTCTTGGAACATAGTAGAATTTTCTATTTCCACAATGATGGACAGGAAGAAATCTATATGGGAAGTGCAGACTGGATGCCTCGTAACTTGGACCGTAGAGTTGAAATACTTTTCCCGGTGGAAAATGAACGCTTGATGGAAGAAATTAAGCACATTTTAAACACTCAGTTAGAAGATAATACCAAAGCACATGTTTTGCAAAGTGATGGTGAATATGCTAAAATAGATAAAAGAGGTAAACGTTTGGTAAATTCTCAGGAACAATTCTGCAAAGAAGCGAAAAAGGCGATTCCAAAGCAGAAAAATATTTATCAGGAAAGAGTGTTTATACCGGCGGAACCGATAGAATAAAATATAAAAACCAAAGAAAAAGGAAATGAGAGGGGTAGAAAAAGTGAACAGTAAGATTTTGTTTTCTGATGTAGATGATACATTAGTTAATCCAGATAAAACAATTTCTAAGGAGAACCGCGATGCCATTGTAAAAATGCTAGAGGCGGGACACTACTTTGTGGCAGTGACAGGAAAGCCCATTGTAGTTGGGAGAAATGTGATAAAAGACTTGGGTTTAACTATGCCGGGATGCTATATGGCGGCATTCAACGGTGCGGTTATTTATGATTGTGCGGCAGACCGTATTTTAATGGAACGTACACTTCCGTTAGAAGTAGTAAGAGAGATTTTTGACGAAGCAGATAAAGAAAGTATTTATGTTCAGACGTATCAGAACAATCATATTTTGACCCAGGAGCATACCGAAGAACTTGAATTCTATTTGCAGTGGACTAAAATGGAATATAAGTTAGTTCCCGATGTTTTTTACTGTTTGGAAAAGGAACCGAACAAAGTAGTAGCTATTAGTGTGGATGGAATCAATGTTTTACAGGAATTTAGAGAAAAATTACAAAACAAATATCCACACATGGAAAGATATTGCAACTGTTTTATTTCCAATGATGAATATTTAGAATTTTGTCCCAAAGATGTTAATAAAGGAATGGGTGTGCAGTACCTGGCAGAATTTTTAAATATACCAATAGAAAACACAGTGGCGGTAGGAGATGCCAGAAATGATATCTCCATGATTCAAAAAGCGAACGTCGGAGTAGCTGTAAAAAATGGTATGCAAGAATTAAAACAAGTGGCAGATTACATTACAGAACATGATTACTGTCATGGCGCAGTAGCAGAAGTAATTGAAAAATTTATCTTGAATTAATATTATGAAAAGAGTCACTTGCCGGACTCTTTCGTGCCTGAGCGGTGTCACTTATGACTAATTGCCTATGATATAAAAAGGGAGTGCCCCTTAAGTCTATAAAGACTTTTGGGACACTCTTTCTTTTTCTGCTTTGATAGCATCTAATATACTATCGGGAATTCTTAAGTTACCTTTTCCGGTTCCAAGATGGATATAAGGTTTGTTTTCTCCATGAAAATCAGAACCACCACTGATAAGTAAGTCAAACTCCTGAGCAAGTTTTTTCATATTCCGTTCATCTCCGGGAGAGTTCATGGAATAGACGGCTTCCATTCCGGTAAGACCGGCTTCTTTTAAATCCCGAACAAAGAAACGTAGTCTGTCATGATTCATGTGACAGAGTACCGGGTGAGCGAAAAATGCCAGTCCACCACCAAGATGAATTAAGTCAATTGCTTCAAATGGAGTGATTTTTTCCCGTGGAACATAGCAGCGACAGTTATCACCAAGATATTTGCGAAAAACGGTATCCCGGTCTTTAACATAGCCATGTTCTACTAAATAACGTGCAAAGTGAGCACGGGTAATGACACTGTCAGGATATTCACGATATAAATCCTCTAAAGTAATAGAGAATCCTTCTTTTTGAAGCAAAAATGCCATTTTTTCATTACGGAGATTGCGGCTGTCAATAAATTCCTGTAGCTTTTTAAGAAAGGCAGGATTGGTATCATCAATATAAAAACCAAGCATGTGCACTTCCGTACCATTATAATCGGTAGAAAGTTCAATACCGGGTACCAGTTCAATCCCCAGACTTTCGGCAACAGGCTTTGCCTTGGATAGCCCACCTACGGTATCGTGGTCAGTGAGTGCAATTGCAGAAAGCCCTATATCGCTGGCTAATTGCATTAACTCCTGAGGAGTAAGGGTTCCATCAGACTCTGTGGAGTGTGTATGTAAGTCAATCATAAGAAATGTGCAATCTCCTCAACGGTTTTTCTTTTTGGCATATCAGGTGTAGCATCACTATATCCTACGCTGATGACGCTGACAACAGATTCATTTTCTGGAATATCAAGAATCTCTTTTATTTTTTCTGCATCACGGATTCCCATAACAAGGGTAGAAAGACCAAGTTCGGTTGCTTTTAATAACAAAGCCATGTTGTGCAAACCACAGTCATAATATCCCCATCCATTTCCAAGTTCATTTGTTGGAGAACCATCTCTTTCAAAACCGGAACGATTTAATACGATTGTAGGAATAATTAAGACTGGTGCATTTACAACATTTTTTTGATTAAATTCAGCCAAAGCAGCAGTAACTTCAGCAAGTTTTTTTGAATCCTTTACTACATAATAGCGGGTAACCTGTGAGTTTTTCCAAGAAGGGGCAAGTGTTGCTGCCTGAATCATCTGGTGGAGTTTTTCATCTTCCACAGGTTGTGCCGTATATTGGCGAATACTTCTTCTTTGTTCTAATACATTTTGAAATTCCATGCTAGTTCCTCCTTGCGTTGTACAATGTTTTGTATTAAAATATACAAGATAATTGTACGTCAACAGATGTTGATACGTCAATTATAATTCATCATTCCCACTAAGATAAATTGAGGTTTTTTATCGTTTTATAAAGAATAGAAAAAAACACTTGACGATAGTAAAAATGTGTGGTAAAGTAATGAAGTTGTAAGTAGAAAACAAAGTAGAGTATCCACTCTCACCTTAGCACAATTGAGTGACTAATGGTTTATATTCGATAAAAATACGGAAGTATTTGAATATTAGTGGATAGTCTGCCTATCCACTTTATTTATATTAATTTTTGGAGGTGCAAAACCATTAGCGAGTTAATGATTAATGAACAAATCAGAGATAAGGAAGTTCGTTTGATTGGCGAGAACGGAGATCAGCTTGGTATTATGTCAGCAAGAGAGGCATTAAAGCTTGCACAGGAGGCAGATCTTGACTTGGTAAAAATCGCCCCGACTGCAAAGCCACCGGTATGTAAGATTATCGATTATGGCAAGTATAAATACGAGCTTGTTAGAAAAGAAAAAGAAGCCAAGAAAAAGCAAAAAACTGTTGAGGTAAAGGAAATCCGTTTATCACCAAACATTGAGACCAATGATTTGAATACAAAAATTAATGCAACAAGAAAGTTTATTGCTAAAGGTAATAAAGTAAAGATAACATTGCGTTTCCGCGGAAGAGAAATGGCTCATATGCAGAGCAGCAAGCACATTCTGGATGAGTTCGCAGAAGCTTTATCAGATGTTGCAGTAGTGGAAAAGGCACCTAAATTAGAAGGCCGCAGTATCAGTTTGGTGCTGGCGGAAAAGAAATAACAGGATTTAAGGAGGAAACAAAAATGCCAAAAATTAAAACAAGCAGAGCAGCAGCAAAACGTTTCAAAGTGACAGGTACAGGAAAGTTAAAGAGAAATAAAGCTTATAAGAGACATATCTTAACAAAGAAGTCTACTAAGACTAAGAGAAACTTAAGAAAAGCAGCAATGACAGATGCAACTAATGTTAAGAATATGAAGAAGATTTTACCATATTTGTAAGAATAAGTTAAGGAGGAATAGAAGTCATGGCAAGAATTAAAGGCGGATTAAATGCTAAAAAGAAACATAATAGAACATTAAAATTAGCAAAAGGATATAGAGGAGCACGCTCCAAACAGTATAGAGTAGCTAAACAGTCTGTTATGAGAGCATTAACAAGTTCTTATGCAGGTAGAAAGCAGAGAAAGAGACAGTTCAGACAGTTATGGATTGCTCGTATCAACGCAGCAGCAAGAATCAACGGAATTTCTTACAGCCAGTTTATGCATGGTTTAAAATTAGCTGGTGTAGAAGTAAACCGTAAGATGTTAGCTGAAATGGCTGTAAATGATGCAGAAGGATTTGCAACATTAGCAGAATTAGCAAAATCTAAAGTAGCTTAATTTCCAAGTTGTTTCAATTTTTTGAAAAATTTGAAAAATAGTACTTGACTTTTTGAAACTCAGCATATATAATCTTTATTGTTGAGTTTCAACATGGCTCGTTGGTCAAGCGGTTAAGACGCCGCCCTCTCACGGCGGAATCAGGGGTTCGATTCCCCTACGAGCTGCTAGCTATTTAGAATAGCCCAACCCGTAGAAAATGCTGAAAGTATTGAGTATATCATACTTTGAGCATTTTTTATTTGTTGAAATATAATAGGAAAATTATGATTTTTACACTTTGGCGGAGCTTTTTTATGCAATAGGACGCAATTGCCTATTGCATAAAAAAGCCCCGACATTTGTCGGGGCAATAAAATTAACAACCGAGGTTAAAATATTTGCAGATAGCATTAAATAACTCGGAACAGCTATTGAAATTAAAACACATAGTTTCGTCCTCCTTATTTCTTTTTTTTGTGTGTATCAGCTGATTACAAAAGAATTGTAACAAAATCGTAATATTTTTGCAATAGGAGGAATCTGGAAATCAGGAAAGAGAGCAAGAGATAGGCTTAAATTTGTAAAATTTCAGTAAAACCCTTGCAATTCCGTGATTTAAGTGATATGATGTTTACGATAACAAAGATAATCTTAGACTTGAGAGTGGGCATTGGTCCACTCTCAATTTTATGTGAGGCAAAGAAAACTGAATATGGAAAGAGGTGTAGAATATGTCAAGAAAAGAGACGTATGAACAACGTACGGAAGAATTGTTACTGCCAATCATGGAAGAAAATAATTTTGAATTGGTAGATGTGGAATATGTAAAAGAAGGTGGCAACTGGTATCTTCGTGCGTACATCGATAAGGAAGGCGGAATCACTGTAGATGACTGTGAGGTAGTAAGCAGGAAAATGAGTGATTTACTAGATGAAGCAGATTTTATTGAAGAATCCTATATTTTTGAAGTGAGCTCTCCGGGGTTAGGAAGACCATTAAAAAAAGAAAAGGATTATGTAAGAAGCATGGGAAAAGAATTAGAGATTAGAACTTACCGTGCAATTAACAAACAAAAAGAATTTTATGGTATTTTAACAGCATATGATGAAAATACTGTTACCATTCAAACAGAAGATGAAGAAGAAATGATATTTAATAAGTCAGACATAGCGCTAATTCGTTTAGCTTTTGATTTTTAGAATACGTCATAAATGCGTCGATAACAAGAAAATATTCAGGAGGATAAAAAAATGAACAATGAGTTATTAGAAGCGTTAAACATACTGGAAAAGGAAAAAGACATCAGTAAAGATACCTTATTAGAAGCAATTGAAAATTCTTTGATTACAGCATGCAAGAACCATTTTGGAAAATCAGACAATATTAAGGTAAATATCAACCCGGAAACTTGCGAATTCCATGTGTATGCAGAAAAAACTGTAGTAGAAGAAGTACAGGATGATGCATTGGAAATCAGCTTAGGAAATGCAAAAATGATAGATTCTAAGTATGAGCTGGGTGATATTGTAAATGTAGAAGTAAAGTCTAAAGAATTTGGACGTATTGCTACTATGAATGCAAAGAACGTAATTTTACAGAAAATTCGTGAAGAAGAAAGAAAAGTATTATTTAACCAATATTATGGAAAAGAAAAAGATGTTGTTACCGGTGTGGTACAGCGTTATGTAGGTAAGAATATCAGCATTAACCTTGGAAAAGCAGATGCGATTTTAAGCGAAAACGAACAGGTTAAGGGAGAAGTGTTCCAGCCAACAGAAAGAATCAAGGTATATATCTTAGAAGTAAAATCAACTTCCAAAGGACCAAAGATTTTAGTTTCCAGAACACATCCGGAATTAGTAAAGCGTTTATTTGAATCTGAAGTAACAGAAGTAAAAGACGGTATCGTAGAAATTAAGAGTATTGCAAGAGAAGCAGGAAGCAGAACTAAGATTGCAGTATGGAGCAATGATCCGAATGTAGATCCGGTAGGTGCATGTGTTGGACTAAATGGTGCCAGAGTAAATGCGATTGTAAATGAGCTTCGTGGAGAAAAAATTGACATTATTAACTGGAGTGACAATGCAGCAATGCTTATTGAAAATGCATTAAGTCCTGCAAAAGTTATTTCTGTTATTGCAGATGCAGAAGAAAAGACAGCAAAAGTAGTCGTACCGGATTATCAGTTATCACTTGCAATTGGTAAAGAAGGACAGAATGCAAGACTTGCAGCAAGATTAACCGGATTCAAGATTGATATTAAGAGTGAAACACAGGCAAGAGAAGCAGGTGATTTCATGGATTATGAAAATGACTATGAGGATGATTTTGAAGAAGATTTAGAAGCTTCAAGTTATGAAGAGGAGCAGGAGAATGAATAAAAAAATTCCCATGCGTCAATGTGTAGGCTGTGGTGAAATGAAAAACAAAAAGGAAATGCTTCGTGTGATAAAAACATCAGAAGAAGAAATCCTTTTAGATACAACTGGAAAGAAAAATGGCAGAGGTGCATATATATGTCCTAATGGAGAATGTCTGAAAAAGGCAATTAAAAGTAAAGGACTGGAACGTTCCTTAAAAACTGCCATACCACAGGAAGTAATCGAGAATCTGACAAAGGAGATGGAAAACATTGCAGCAAGATAGAATATTGTCAATGCTTGGATTAGCAGCAAAAGCAGGAAAAGTGACAAGCGGCGAGTTTTCAACAGAAAAAGCGGTAAAAAGCGGCACAGCATTTCTGGTATTGGTTTCAGAAGAGGCATCAGACAATACGAGAAAAATGTTTCGCAATATGTGTTCCTTTTATCAGGTTCCAATGTATATATATGCTCAGAAAGAAGCGTTAGGGCATGCAATAGGTAAACAATTCAGAGCGTCAGTGGCAGTATTAGATGAAGGATTTGCCAAGAGTCTGGAGAAAAAATTAAAATTATTGGAAAAAACTAAATAGCGGAGGTAACAAGAGTATGGCAAAAGTCAGAGTACATGAACTTGCAAAAGAATTAGATATACAGTCAAAAGATATTATAAAATTTCTTGAAGAGAAGAATATTACCGGAAAAGTAGCAAATAGTTCCATTGAGGATGATGTGATTTCTATGGTAAAAGAGAAGTTTTCCGGTAAGACAGAGAAAACAGCAGAAACAAAGGAAACGAAGGAAACAAATAAAGAGGAAAACAAGGACAAAAAGGCAGCAGAACGCCCAAAGAAGAAGTCCAGTATCACAGCCGTTTTCAATCCACAAAATAGCAAAACTGCACCAAAACGTTCACAGCAGGGTGGAAGACAGGATGGAAATCGTCAGCAACATTCACAGAATGACCAAAGACAAAAGCAGGATGTAAACCGTCAGCAACGTCCACAGGGACAGAATGGTGATGGAAATCGTCAACAGCGTCCACAGGGACAAAATGGTGATGAAAACCGTCAGCAGCGTCCACAGAACGACCAGAGACAAAGACAGGACGGAAATCGTCAGCAGCGTCCACAGAACGACCAGAGACAAAGACAGGACGGAAACCGTCAGCAGCGTCCGCAGAATGACCAGAGACAGAGACAGGACGGAAATCGTCAGCAGCGTCCGCAGAACGACCAGAGACAAAGACAGGACGGAAACCGTCAACGTCCACAAGGCGATAGAAATAATAACCGAAATGGTCAGAACCGTTCCAATAATTCCAAGAACCGCTTTGAACAGGAAATTAGTAAGTTGAATCAGAATTCTCCTGTTCCGGCAGTAGAGGAAAGAGGAAAAGAAAGTCGCGAACGCGAAAACCGTAAGAATAATAACCAGCGTCATGAAAAGGATATTATGGGAAAGAAGCAGGAGCGTTTTGATAATTTAGAGAAGAGCACTAAAAAGAAAAAACAGCAACCTGCTCCACAACCACAGCAGAAGGAAGAAGATACCATTAAAACAATTACACTTCCAGAAAAGATGACTATCAAAGAATTAGCAGATCGCATGAAAGTTCAGGCTTCTGTAATTATCAAGAAATTATTCTTACAGGGAAATATGGTAACTGTAAACAGTGAGATTACATTTGAAGAAGCAGAAGAAATTGCATTAGAATTCAACTGTATTTGTGAAATGGAAGAAAAAGTTGATGTTATTGCAGAACTTTTGAAAGAGGATGACGAGGACGAAGCAAATATGGTAAAACGTCCACCGGTTGTATGTGTTATGGGGCATGTAGACCATGGTAAAACATCCCTGTTGGATGCAATTCGTGATACACATGTAATTGACCGTGAAGCAGGTGGAATTACACAGCATATTGGTGCATATATGGTTGAGTGTAACGGAGAAAAGATTACATTCTTAGATACACCGGGACATGAAGCATTTACTGCAATGCGTATGCGTGGTGCTAATTCTACAGATATTGCAATCCTTGTAGTAGCAGCAGATGATGGTGTAATGCCACAGACGGTAGAAGCAATTAGCCATGCAAAAGCAGCAGGAGTAGAAATTATTGTAGCTGTAAATAAAATGGATAAACCAAGTGCGAATATCGAGCGTGTAAAACAGGAATTAGCAGAATATGAATTGATTCCGGAAGACTGGGGTGGAAGTACTATTTTCGTACCGGTTTCTGCGCGTACACACGAAGGTATTGAGCAGTTGTTAGAGATGATACTTTTAACAGCAGAAATCTGTGAATTAAAAGCAAATCCAAAGAGAAATGCAAGAGGTGTTGTAATCGAGGCACAGCTTGATAAGGGAAGAGGTTCTGTTGCAACTGTTTTAGTACAGAAAGGTACTTTGAAAGTAGGACAGCCGATTGCATGCGGAAGCTGCTATGGTAAAGTCAGAGCTATGATTGATGACAAGGGAAGAAGAGTAAAAGAAGCAGGACCTTCTACACCGGTGGAAATATTAGGATTGAATAATGTTCCAAATGCTGGGGAAATCTTTGTATGTACAGATTCTGAAAAAGAAGCTAAGAGTTTTGCAGATACCTTTATTTCTGAAGGAAGAGAAAAAATGTTGGAAGAAACAAAATCCAGAATGTCACTGGATGACTTGTTCACTCAGATTCAGTCTGGTAATGTAAAAGAACTTCCAATCATTGTAAAGGCAGATGTTCAGGGTTCCGTAGAAGCCGTAAAACAAAGTCTTGTAAAACTTTCTAATGAAGAAGTAGTTGTAAAGGTAATTCATGGTGGTGTTGGTGCTATCAATGAATCTGATGTAAGCCTTGCATCTGCATCCAATGCAATTATTATTGGATTCAATGTACGTCCGGATGCAACAGCAAAAGCAACCGCAGAGCGTGAAGGCGTAGATGTTAGACTGTATAAGGTTATTTATAACGCTATTGAAGACGTTCAGGCAGCTATGAAGGGCATGTTAGACCCAATATTCGAAGAAAAAGTTTTGGGTCATGCAGAAGTGCGCCAGATATTCAAAGCTTCCGGAGTTGGAAATATTGCTGGTTCCTATGTATTGGACGGTGTATTCCAGAGAGGTTGCAAAGTGCGTATTTCTCGTGAAGGTGAACAGATTTTTGAAGGAGATTTGGCATCTTTGAAGAGATTTAAGGATGATGTAAAAGAAGTAAAAGCAGGCTATGAATGTGGTCTTGTCTTTGAAGGATTTAATGATATTCAGGAACAGGATATAGTAGAAGCATATACTATGGTAGAGGTTCCACGATAGGACTTGAGGAAAGAATATGAGAAAAAACAGTATTAAAAATACACGAGTAAACGGAGAAGTTTTAAGAGAATTAAGTAATATCATTCGTGGGGAAATAAAAGACCCACGAATCAATCCGTTAACTTCCGTGGTAGCAGTAGAAGTTGCTCCGGACTTAAAGAGCTGCAAAGCATATATCAGTGTATTGGGAGATGAAGAATCTCAAAAAGATACTTTGGCAGGTTTAAAGAGTGCAGAAGGATATATTCGGAGTAAATTAGCAAAGAATATTAATCTGAGAAATACACCGGAGATTCGGTTTGTACTGGATCAGTCTATTGAATATGGTGTAAATATGTCAAAGCTGATTGATGATGTAAATAAGGAGCAGTAAATTATGGAGAATCTGGCTTCACAGCTGGAACAGGTAGAAACAGTTGCCATTGCCGGACATGTACGTCCGGATGGGGACTGTGTAGGTTCCTGTTTAGCGACCTATAATTATATCAAAACATGGTATCCGAATATTGAAGTAGATTTGTATTTGGAACCAATCCCTAATATTTTTAAGTTTTTGAAAAATGCAGAGAAAATAAAAAATAACTGTGATTCAAACCAAGTGTATGATTTGTGTATTGTACAGGATTGTGGCGATACAGGAAGACTTGGAAACGCAGTGAAATACTTTGAAACTGCAAAAAAAACAGTATGTATTGACCATCATGTAAGTAATGCAAGTTTTGCAGATGAAAACTATATTTTTCCGGAAGCAAGTTCGGCATCCGAACTGGTTTTTGAATTATTAGAGGAAGAAAAAATCACAAAAGAGGTTGCAGAATGTATCTATGTAGGTATGGTACATGATACAGGTGTATTTCAGTATTCTTGTACATCGGCAAAAACCATGAATATTGCAGGAAAATTGATGGAAAAAGGAATTGATTTTTCCAAGATTGTAGATGAAACTTTTTATACAAAGACCTTTGAACAGAATAAGATATTAGGTCAGGCATTACTAAATAGTATGCTGTATTTAGAAGGAGCATGTATTGCAACGACTATTTCTCAAAAAGAAATGGAACATTACCATGTCTTACCGAAACATTTAGAGGGAATTGTAAGTCAGTTACGAATCACAAAAGATGTGGAAGTGGCAATATTTTTATATGAAAATGAAGACGGAACCTGGAAAGTAAGTATGCGTTCTAATGGTAAGGTTGATGTGGCGGCAATTGCGATGAAACATCAAGGTGGTGGACATGTTAGAGCAGCAGGTGCTACAATGAGTGAGACACCGGAGCGAATCATCAGTGTATTGTGTGAAGATATAAAGGAGCAACTGTAATATCGTTATGATTAATGGCATAATTAATGTGTACAAGGAAAGAGGATTTACCTCCCATGATGTGGTAGCAAAACTTCGTGGAATTCTCAAACAAAAGAAAATAGGACATACCGGAACGCTGGATCCGGAGGCAGAAGGGGTTCTTCCTGTATGCTTAGGAAAAGCAACAAAAGTATGTGATATGCTTACAGAAAAAGATAAAGTATATGAGACGGTATTGTTGCTAGGAGAAAAAACAGATACACAGGATATCACCGGCACAGTACTGGAAAAAAGAGAAGTTACCTGCACCGAAGAACAAGTAAAAGAAGTAATAGCGGGATTTGTAGGTACTTATGCCCAGATTCCGCCAATGTATTCAGCATTGAAAGTGAATGGGAAAAAGCTTTGTGATTTGGCAAGGGCAGGTATCGAGGTAGAGAGAAAACCGCGCGAAGTGCAGATTTTTTCTATAGATATAGAAAAAATTGAGCTTCCACAAGTAAAATTAACTGTGCACTGTTCCAAGGGCACCTATATCCGTACGCTTTGTCAGGATATTGGTGAAAAATTGGGGTGCGGAGGATGTATGGAATCCTTACTTCGTACGAAAGTATCTCGGTTTACACTGGAAAATGCATTGCGTTTAACACAGATAGAGCAGATTACAGCACAAGTCCGAGAAGAAAAAGGACAGGAACTTAGCACAGAAAGCTTAGGAGATGTAATTCTTAAAATAGAAGAAGTCTTTGAGGGATATCCAAAACTTAGTGTCAGAGAAGAATTTACCAAAATGTTGTATAATGGAAATGCTATGCAAGCAGAATGGCTGGTGGGATGGCAGGAAGATTTAAAACAACAAAAACTTCGAATTTATGATTCTAAGCATCAATTTATAGGTGTTTATCAATATAACGATAAGTATAAGGATATCAGACCGATTAAGATTTTTAGGGAATAGGACACAATCATGGAATACATAAAAGGAACAACAGCATTTAAAATAGAGGAACCAACGGTTTTGTCTTTGGGAAAATTTGATGGACTTCATCGAGGACATGAATTGTTAATGGATTATATGTTTCAAAAGAAACAGGAGGGATTAAAAGCAGTCGTTTTCACGTTTGATATTCCTCCAAGAAAAAGTGTGAATCATGTAGCGGCAAAGGTACTTACTACAAACGAAGAAAAAAGTCAGCTTTTTGAAAAGATTGGCGTTGATTATCTTATAGAATGTCCATTTACAAAAGAGATTATGTGCATGGAACCGGAATTGTTTATTGAGTATATGGTTAATCAACTCAATGTAAAGTGTATGGTAGTAGGAAAAGATTTTCATTTCGGTCATAATCGCCGAGGAGATTATCATATGCTTCGGCAATATGCTTCTAAATACGGATATGAAGTAGAAGTAGTAGATAAGATGCAAGAGGATGGAAGAGATATTAGCAGCACATTTGTAAGAGAACAGATAGTAGCAGGCAATATTGAAAAGGCAAATGAATTGTTGGGATATCGTTACTTCGTAGAAGGAACAATTCTTCACGGCAAAAAAATGGGAAAAGCAGTGCTTGGAATTCCCACAATTAATCTGATTCCACCAGATGAAAAACTGTTACCGCCTTTTGGGGTATATTTTTCTGTAACAGAATGGGATGGAAAAATACATCCGGGAATAACCAATATAGGGTGCAAACCCACAGTAGAAGGGAAAAATCCGGTAGGTGTAGAAACTCATATATTTGATTTTGATGAAGATATCTATGGAAAAGAAGTAAAGGTAAGCTTTATCACAAAAATAAGGGCGGAAAAAAAGTTTGAATCGTTAGAGGATTTAAAAAAGCAGATGTCACATGATGTTGCATTAGGAAAACAATATTTCAGAGAAAATCAAGGGTGAAAAATATGGAGCTTATTTTAACATTGTTAGGTGGTCTTGGACTATTTTTATTTGGAATGACTTTTATGAGTCAGGGATTACAAAAGGCAGCAGGAGCAAAACTTCGTAGTATTTTAGAGGTGATGACCAAAAACAAAATTGTTGCAGTTATTTTTGGAGCATTATTTACGGCTATTATTCAGTCGTCAGGTGCGACTACAGTAATGGTAGTTAGTTTCGTTAACGCTGGAATCATGTCGTTAGCACAATCTGTAGGAATTATATTTGGTGCGAATATCGGTACAACAATCACTTCTCAGTTAGTTGCATTTAATTTAACCGGAGTAGCACCGTTTATTTTGTTTGTAGGTGCCGTTTTCATGATGTTTGGAAAGAAGCCTATGGTAAAGAAAATCGGTGAGGTAATTCTGGGATTTGGTGCGCTGTTTATGGGAATCAGTATGATGAAAGATGCCATGGCAGATTTAAGAAATTATCAATCTGTACTTCATGTATTAGGAAGTCTTGATAATCCATTACTTGGAATTTTAATGGGAACTGTAATTACAGTTATTGTACAAAGTTCTTCCGTTACCGTTAGTATTTTATTATTAATGGCAGGACAGGGATTGATAGACCTTTCTGTTTGTTTCTATGTAATCTTGGGATGTAATATCGGTTCCTGTACACCGGCGGTTTTAGCAAGCTTAGATACAAGAAAAGAGGCAAAACGAGCAGCGTTAATCCATGTAATGTTTAACGTGTTCGGAATGGTGATTATCGGATTGCTGCTGGCGTTAGGAATGCAATATTTCGAACCGTTTATTTTAAAAATATCAGGTTCTGACGTAGGAAGATGTGTGGCAAATGCCGATACATTGTTTAAGACTTTCCAGACAATTTTGTTCTTGCCGCTATCGTCACAATTTGTGGCATTGACAAAGCTGATTATTCCGGGAGAAGATAAAGAAAATCAGGACTATCAACTCATGTATATTGGAAAACAAAATATTTTCTCTCCATCTACTGCTGTAGTAGAAACAACACAGGAAATTGAACGTATGGCAAAGATGGCATATGACAATTTGGAATTTTCTATGGAAGGCTTTTTTGATGGTTCACAGGAAAAGATTCAACAGGTATATGAAACCGAAAAACAGATTGACTTTTTGAGTCATGAAATCACAAATTATCTGGTAAAGATTAATCAGTTGCAGCTTCCTGTTACAGATGCAGAAAGAATCGGCGGGTTGTTCCATGTAGTAAGTGATATCGAAAGAATTGGCGATCATGCGGAAAACATTGCAGATGCGGCAATCAAATGTATCGAAGATGGAATTTCCTTTACTAAGAAGGGAACAAAAGAAATTTTAGAAATGCATGAAAGAGCGATGCGCATTTTCAAAGAATCCATGGAAATGTTTATTACACAGAATGCGGACATGCAAAATGAAATCATGGAATTAGAAAACAGCATTGACCGTATGGAACGTGAGCTTCAGCAGAATCATGTAAAACGTATGGCAAAGGGAAAATGTTCTCCAATGGCAGGAATTATATTCACAGACCTGGTGACAGGATTGGAACGTATCGGAGATCATTCTACCAATATTGCATTTTCTATTTTGGAGAAAGATCCAGAAGAAGCAACCATATAAATATTACATAAATGTTACGAAATACTTGACAATGTAATTTTTTGTTGATATAATAACAACGAAAAACAGTAGAGTATCATAAATATTCTACTGTTTTTTGTTTACGCAATTAGCGAAAAATTTGAGTAGTAACCAGCGGGAGAGTCAGCACGGAGGTTAAATATGAGATATGAAGTGAAAAAAATAATTGCAGCCTGTATGACAGGCGTTACAATTTGTAGTATAGTTCCTACTTATACAGAAGCAGCAAATGGAGTAAATGCAGGAATTACCGCTGTATTAGGTGAGAGCCTTGTCAGTGGTGCAGGTGTGGGAATATCTGCGGTAGAGGCACAGAATACAACAGCTGCAAATCCGGATGCCACAGCAATTACGATATGTGGATATACAAATCTTGGAATTGCAAATGTTGACAATCATTTGAATATTCGTGAAGGTGCCGGGGAAGATTATGATTTGGTAGGAAAGTTACCAAAGGATGCCGGATGTGAAATATTAGGTACCGAAGGAGAATGGACCAAGATACAGTCAGGTGATGTTACCGGATATGTAAAAAGTGAGTTTTTATTTACCGGAGATGTGGCAGCACAAAAGGCAGAAGAAGTGAAGTCTACGATGGCAACTTCTAATACAATGACTTTAAATGCAAGAACCGAACCCAATACAGAATGCAGTATTTGGACAACCATAGCTGAAGGCGAAGAATTACAAGTATTAGAAGACTTAGGTGATTGGATAAAAGTAGATGTAGATGGTGATGAATGTTATGTTGCAAAAGAATTTGTAACTTTAGCAGAAGAGTTGCCAAAGGCGATGACATTAACAGAACTTCAGTATGGACAGGGTGTATCGGATGTTCGTGTAGATATGATACAATATGCATGTCAGTTCGTAGGGAACCGTTATGTTTGGGGCGGCACAAGCCTTACAAACGGAGTGGATTGTTCCGGATTTACGATGAGAATTTATGAAAAGTACGGTATTTATTTACCTCATTCATCTAAAGCACAGGCGAACTGCGGTACAAGAATTGATGCTTCACAGGCAAAACCGGGAGATTTGTTCTTCTATGGAAGTGGTAAGAGCATCAGCCATGTTGCAATGTATATCGGCGGTGGACAAGTTGTACATGCAAGTTCAGCAAAAACTGGAATTAAAATTTCAAATGCTTTTTATCGTACACCGATTTGTGTTGTTCGTTTATTAAATGATTAAAAGTGCTTTACAAGCATAGAATAACTATGTTATAATGCATTGGTGTGAGTAAGCCCATATTCAGTAATCGGACACTCCAACCATTACTTAATATGCACAGTAACAGGGCGATTTTAAGAATTAGAGGAGGTTATCATTATGATAGCAAAGGAAAAGAAACAGGCAATCATCGCTGAGTACGGAAGAACACCTGGAGATACAGGTTCACCAGAAGTACAGGTTGCTATTTTAACAGCAAGAATTCAGGAGTTAACAGATCACTTAAAAGAGAATCCAAAGGATCATCATTCCAGAAGAGGACTTTTGAAAATGGTAGGTCAGAGACGTGGTTTACTTGCATACCTGAAGAAGGTTGATATCGAAAGATATCGTACATTAATTGACCGTTTAGGTATCAGAAAGTAATTTTCTGGCGGTTATAGAAAATAGAGCGGAGTTCCGCTCTATTTTCATAACTATGAAAAACACACTTTGCGAGTGTTAGAAGCTATCGCAGTACTTGTCAAGTCTTCATACAAGCACTGAAGTTTTTCGTTACTCGTGTAGAGGAGAAAAATTGGCGGGAGGCACTTCCGAGACCACTGAGATGTACATAAATACTTGTGTGTAACTCAGTAGTTTCGGTCTCTTCTGCCATAACGGAGGACAATGTCTTCCAGAATATATATGAAGGAGATAGAAGAATGTTTAAACAGTTTACAATGGAACTTGCAGGAAAAACTCTTTGCGTAGATATCGGAAGAGTAGCTGCACAGGCAAACGGAGCTGCTTTGATGCATTATGGCGATACTGTAGTACTTAGTACTGCAACTGCATCAGAAAAGCCAAGAGAAGGAATTGACTTTTTCCCATTAAGTGTAGAATATGAAGAGAAATTATATGCAGTAGGAAAGATTCCGGGAGGATTTAATAAGAGAGAAGGAAAAGCATCTGAAAATGCAATCTTAACTTCTCGTGTTATTGACCGTCCTATGAGACCATTATTCCCGAAAGATTATAGAAATGATGTGACTTTGAATAACTTAGTTATGAGTGTAGACCCGGAATGTCGTCCAGAAATCGTAGCAATGTTAGGTTCTGCTATTGCAACAAGTATTTCTGATATTCCATTTGCCGGTCCATGTGCAATGACACAGGTGGGGATGATTGACGGAGAATTTATCGTCAACCCAAGTCAGGAACAGTGGAAGAACGGAGATTTGAACTTAACGGTAGCTTCTACTGGTGAAAAGGTAATTATGATTGAAGCAGGGGCAAATGAGATTCCGGAAGCAAAAATGATTGAAGCTATTTATATGGCGCATGACATCAATCAGAAGATTATTGCATTTATCAATGAAATCGTAGCCGAAGTTGGAAAACAAAAGCATGAATATACCAGTTGTGCAGTACCAGAAGAATTATTTGCAGCAATTAAAGAAATTGTACCTCCGGAAGCAATGGAGAAAGCTGTTTTCACAGATGTAAAACAGGAACGTGAAGAAAATATCAGAAAGATTACAGAGCAATTAGAAGAAGCATTTGCTGATAATGAAGAATGGCTTGCTGTATTAGGAGAAGCAATTTATCAGTATCAGAAGAAGACTGTTCGTAAGATGATTTTAAAGGATCATAAGCGTCCGGATGGACGAGCTATCAATCAGATTCGTCCATTGGCAGCAGAAGTAGATTTGATTCCAAGAGTTCATGGTTCGGCTATGTTTACCCGTGGACAGACTCAGATTTGTGATGTTGTAACATTAGCGCCGTTATCAGAAGTACAAAGAATTGATGGATTAGATGAAAATGAAGTAAACAAACGTTATATGCATCACTATAATTTCCCTGCATATTCTGTTGGAGAAACAAAGCCAAGCAGGGGTCCTGGACGTCGTGAAATCGGTCATGGTGCATTAGCAGAAAGAGCATTGGTACCGGTTCTTCCTACAGAAGAAGAATTCCCATATGCAATTCGTGCAGTGTCCGAAACATTTGAATCCAACGGTTCTACTTCTATGGCATCTACCTGTGCTTCTTGTATGGCATTGATGGCAGCCGGTGTACCGATTAAAAAGATGGTAGCAGGTATTTCCTGCGGTTTGGTAACCGGAGAAACAGATGAAGATTATGTAGTACTTACCGATATTCAGGGCTTAGAAGACTTCTTTGGAGATATGGACTTCAAGGTAACCGGTACACATGATGGTATTACAGCTATCCAGATGGATATTAAGATTCACGGATTAACCAGACCAATCGTAGAAGAAGCAATCGCAAGAACAAGAGAAGCAAGGCTTTATATTATGGATAATGTAATGTCTAAGGCAATCGCAGAGCCAAGAAAAGAAGTTGGCAAGTATGCACCAAAAATTGTTCAGATTCAGATTGACCCGGCTAAGATTGGTGATGTAGTTGGACAGCGTGGAAAGACAATCAATGCAATCATCGAACAGACAGGTGTAAAGATTGACATTTCTGATGAAGGAGCAGTTTCTGTTTGCGGTACAGATAAAGAAATGATGGACAAGGCTGTAAAGATGATACAGATTATTACTACGGACTTTGAAGAAGGACAGATTTTTGTAGGAAAAGTCATCAGTATCAAAGAATTTGGTGCATTCCTTGAGTTTGCTCCGGGAAAAGAAGGAATGGTTCACATTTCTAAGATTTCAAAAGAACGTATCAATCATGTAGAAGATGTTTTGACATTAGGAGACATGGTAAAAGTAGTTTGTCTTGGAAAAGATAAGATGGGAAGAATCAGTTTCTCTATCAAAGACGTTCCGGCAGAAGCATAAAAGGAAAAAGGTAAGAGGTTTGTTTTCAGATAGAAAACAGACCTCTTTTTATGTATTTTACATAGCCCCGGTAAACTTTTTTGCATATAGTAATAGAAAAAGGAAAATAACAATGGACAGAGTAAGAAGGACTATCAGTGCGAATCAGGCATATCGTCGCGGTTATTATGGTGAAGGTGTTGGGGTTGCAGTTTTAGATACGGGGATTTTTTTACATCAGGACTTTGAAAAAAGGGTGGTATGTTTTCGTGATTATATAAATGGAAGAACAAAGCCCTATGATGACAATGGACATGGAACTCATATTGCCGGTATCATTGGCGGAAACGGTAGTATTTCCGGTGGAAAATATATGGGAGTTGCACCAAAAGCACATTTTATAGTTGTAAAAATATTGGATCAGAAGGGAAACGGAAACACCGAAAATGTAGTAGAATCCATTCGATGGCTGGTTGCTGAAAAAGTAAAATATAAAATCCGAATAGTGAATATTTCCATTGGAATGGTATTAGAAGCAGAAAGTTCAGAACGAAGAAGATTGCTTCAGGCAGTAGATTATGCCTGGGATAATGGAATTGTAGTTGTGGCGGCAGCCGGAAATAATGGCCCGGGAGAGAATAGTGTAACGGTTCCGGGAATTTCAAGAAAAATTATAACCGTAGGATGTTGTGATGATACCAAAGAACAGATTGGTGTTTCCAGACTAAAACCAGACTATTCCGGTCAAGGACCTACCGATCATTGTGTTGTAAAGCCGGAATTGGTGGTTCCGGGAACAAATATCATCAGTTGTTCTATAACAGGGGAATATGTTAAAAAAAGCGGGACCTCTATGGCAGCACCGATTGTCAGTGGTTGTGTGGCAATTTTGCTTTCAAAATATCCGCGATTTTCCCCGGCAGAAGTAAAACTTCGACTTTATGAAAGAGCCTTAGACTTAGGAATGGTGCCGTCGAAACAGGGGTGGGGAATGGTAGACATTGGAAGATTATTGTGATAAAGTAGAAGAGATAATGTACATGAGAGGATGGTTATGTGAAGAAAATAAAGAAACTTTTAATGGGAAGAACTATGATTGTAGCCATGGCAATTCTCATACAGTTATTATGGCTATTATCGCTTTTGAATGGTGTTATGGCGAAATATTCGTATGTAGATACGATTGTACAATTAATTGCGGTTATTGTGGTTTTGGTCATAGTAAATAAAAGAAGTAATCCCTCATATAAGATTGCCTGGAGTTTTGTGATACTTTCCATTCCTATTGTGGGATTGTTGATATATTTTATCTTTGGACGTTCTGAAATGACTAGAAGAACAAGAAAAAGAATGGAAATAATTAACCGAGAACTTGAAAAAGAACTTCCGGATGGAGGTTCATACATGGAAGAAATACGCCAAAAGGATAAGAGTATTTATAATCAGGCAAAATATATCAGTGATTGGGCAAATTTCCCGGTATATGGAAACACAGAAACAAAGTATTATCGTGTTGGAGAAGAAATGTTCCCTGACATATTGGAGGCATTAAAAAGCGCAGAACACTTTATTTTCATGGAATATTTTATCGTGGAAGAAGGCGTAATGTTTAATCAGATATTAGATATTTTAAAGGAAAAAGCAGCGGTTGGGATAGATGTGCGTTTTATCTATGATGATTTCGGCTGTGTTACCACACTGCCGGCAAGATATTATGAGACTATGCAGTCCTTTGGTATAAAATGCGTAAAATTTAATCCGTTGTATCCGGTGATGTCCGTAATTATGAATAATAGAGATCATCGTAAAATTTTAGTGGTAGATGGCAAAATTGGATTTACCGGAGGAATCAATCTGGCAGATGAATACATTAATGCCATTGAACGATTTGGATATTGGAAAGATACGGGACTTCGCTTAAAAGGGGAGGCTGTCTGGAGCTTTACAGTAATGTTTTTAGAAATGTGGAGCTATATTACAAAAGAAATTGAAAAAGACATTGTTTGTTTTAAACCACAGGTATATCAAAAAGAAAAAAATGAGAATGATGGGTATGTGCAACCATATGATGACAGTCCATTGGATCATGAAACTTCCGGTGAAAATATTTATCTGAATATGATTAGCCGTGCGAAAGATTATGTGTATATTTTTACGCCATATTTAATTCCGGATCATGAAATGATTAAGTGTTTGGAAAACTCAGCTAAAAGTGGCGTGGATGTGCGGATTATTATGCCGGGAATACCGGATAAGAAAATTATCTATTGGATGGGACAGTCTTATTATGAAGAATTGTTGAAATGTGGCGTGAAAATATATCAGTACAAACCAGGGTTTGTACATGCAAAATGCTTTGTTTGTGATGATGAGATTGCTACCGTTGGAAGCATTAATATGGATTACCGGAGTTTATACTTGCATTTTGAATGTGGAGTATGGATGTACCAGTCAAAGGCAGTCATGCAGGTAAAAGAAGATGTATTGGATACCTTGCAACAGTGTGAAGAGATTACCATGGAATTCTGCCGGAAAAGACCGGCAGTTATCCGTACAATGTTAGGTGTTTTAAAAATATTTGCACCATTATTATAAAAATTTAAAATTAAGACATAAAAAGAGCATCCAGTGTCCATTTAAAGTAATCACGGAAGGTAGCTTTTTTTACAGAACTTTGAAAGAGAATATTAACAGAGCCGATTTCTTTTCCATTGAGCTTATAAACTGCTTTTCCAGCAATAGAGGATTTCTTTTTAGGAGCGGAAATTGTCTTAGGAAGTTTTAGTTCTTTCGTAATTTTAGAAAGGTCCGCACCGGATACATCCAAGTAAGAAAATTCGGATTCATAGGCGATTGCCACAGAGTCAGAGACACCGCCGGTAACCGGTAAGTTCGGTAATTCGTCTTGATTTTCGTCATGATAGATATTGCATTTTCCAAATCCATAATTTAGAAGCGATACGGCATCCTGAAAGCGAACTTTATAGTCAGGAGCTGCCATCACCACAGCAATAAGTTCCATATCATCCCGTTTGGCAGTTGCGGAAAGACAATATTTCGCCTGTGAGGTGGAACCGGTTTTAAGTCCGGTGGCATATTCGTACTGTTTAATGAGTTTGTTTGTGTTAGTCAAGCCAAACTCCGAGGAACCTTTAGCCGTTACATGGGTAATGGTATCCATCCAGACAGTACAGTAATTATGTATTTGGGGATATTTTGTAATCAGTTCACGAGACATTAATGCTACATCATAGGCAGTAGTCATGTGACCATCGGTATCAAGTCCGCAGCAGTTTACGAAAGTAGTATCTTTCATACCAAGACTTTTGGCGCGTTGATTCATTTGGTTTACAAATTCCTGTTCACTACCACAAATATATTCAGCCATAGCCACACAGGCATCATTAGCACTTGCGATGGAAATACATTTTAACATGGTATCGACTGTTTGGGTTTCCCCGGGCTCTAAAAACACCTGGGAACCGCCCATACTTGCAGCGTAATCAGATACTGTAACCGTATCATCTAAAGTGATGGTTCCTTTTTCTAATGCATCGAAGATAAGAATCATAGTCATGATTTTGGTAATGCTGGCTGGGTGAAGAGAGGTATGGGAATCTTTTTCATAGATAATTTGTCCGGTAGAAGATTCCATTAATACAACGGAGGGAGCAGAAATATTTAATTCTTCGGTAGAAGTCTGAGCAGGCGTTTCAGCGGTAAAAGAAAGAGAAGTAAACAACATGGATGCTGATAAAAATAGCGATAAAATACAACGCATGGCATAACCTCCAAATATTATAATACAGTTTAAGCAGGATACTTGTCTGTTATTCTTGTTTTTTACAAGTATGTAATTATAAGAGAGAAAGGTAGTAAAATGATAAAAATACTGATAGTTTTAATTTTACTTGTGGTAGTCTTTGTGTTCTGGCAAAGATGGGAATTAACAAAGTTTGAAGTAAATGATTATGTGATAGAATCAGAAAAGATAAAAGAAGAACAGCATGCAGTTGTAATTGCAGACCTTCATGGGTTTTCCTATGGTGAACAAAATCAACGCTTATTGCAACAAATAGAAAAACGCCATCCAAAAATCATACTTATTCCGGGGGATTTAATTGTATCAAAATATTCGGAGACATTTCACGTTGCACTGGAATTTCTAAAGAATTTAGTACAGATTGCACCGGTATATTATAGTTTCGGAAATCATGAAACACGTTTGCGTGAAGAAAAAAGAAAAAATCATAAGGCGTTTGAAACATATATGTCAGAAGTAGAAAAATTAGGCGTAAAAGTTTTAAATAATGAGAGTGTTTCGTTAAAGGACTGGGAGGGAGTGCGCATTACCGGATTAGAACTTCCCATAGAGTATTATGAAAAAGGAAGAATTGTATCGATGGCAGAAAATGATCTGAAAGATTTTTTACCCAAGCCGGCAGGGGAGGCTTTTGGTATTTTACTTGCGCACAATCCGGCTTATGCGCAGCAGTATGCTGCATGGGGAGCGGATGTGACTTTTTGCGGGCATAATCATGGTGGCTTGATACGAATTCCGGGAGTAGGAAGCCTATTGTCTCCACAGCTCACTTTTTTTCCGAAATACGATGCAGGAAGATTTGAATTTGGAGATAAAAATGTGATTGTAAGTCGTGGGCTTGGAACCCATACCTTTCACATTCGTATATTTAATCGGGCAGAGTTATTAGACATCCGGTTTGTACCTCGAAATTCACGAGAGTGCATATAAAAATTTCTTGAATTTTCTTGAAACAGAAGGTAAAATAGAGGATGTTAGATATTATGGGAGCGTGTATATGGAATTAACAGTAAAGTTGCAGGTGTTCGAAGGTCCATTGGATTTACTATTGCATCTGTTAGAAAAGAATAAAGTAAATATTTATGATATTCCAATTGTAGAAATTACAAATCAGTATTTAGAATATATTGGTGAAATGAAACGTCAGGATTTAAATATAATGAGCGAATTTTTGGTAATGGCAGCAACTTTGATTGATATTAAATCAAAAATGTTATTGCCGAAAGAGGAGACAGAAGAAGAGGAAGAAGACCCTCGTGCAGAATTGGTACAGAAGTTATTAGAATACAAGATGTACAAGTGCATGTCATATGAGCTAAAAGACCGACAAATGGATGCAGAACGAGTATTGTTTAAAGTGCCTACGATACCGGACGAAGTCAGACAGTATGAAGAACCTATAGATATAGAAGAACTGGTTTCCGATATTACTCTTACAAAGTTGAACGCCATATTCAAATCTGTAATGAAAAAACAAGTAGATAAGATTGACCCGATTCGCTCTCAATTCGGTAAGATAGAGAAGGAAGAAGTGTCTTTAGAGGAGCGCATGGTATATTTAGAAGAGTATGCTATGGAACATAAAAATTTCAGCTTTCGCGGATTACTTGAAGAACAGAGCAGCAAGATGGAAATTATTGTTACTTTTTTAGCGATTTTAGAGTTGATGAAAACAGGAAAGATTTTCATATCTCAAGAAAATATTTTTGATGATATTTTTATTGAATCAAGGGTTGCAGCTTAGGAATATAAGGAGTAAAATAATGGTATTAGAACAACAGGAAGCGATTATAGAAGCAGTTCTTTTTTCCATGGGAGAATCAGTAGAACTTGAGAAAATAGCAGAAGTATTAGAGTTAAGTAAAGAAGAAACAAAAAAAATTATTTATGGCATGATGGAGAAGTATGAAAAAGAGAATCGTGGTATTCAGATTATCGAGATAGAAGATGCATTTCAAATGTGTACCAGAAAGGAAATGTATGAGTATTTAATCAAGATTGCCAAGCAACCGAAACGGCATGTGCTGACGGATGTTCTCTTGGAGACATTGTCTATTATTGCTTACAAACAGCCAATTACAAAATTGGAAATTGAAAAAATACGAGGTGTTTCTTGTGACCATGCAGTAAATAAGTTAGTAGAATATAACTTGGTATGTGAACTTGGAAGATTAGATGCACCGGGAAGACCGTTACTCTTCGGAACAACAGAAGAATTTTTACGAAGTTTTGGAGTACAGTCATTAGAGGAACTTCCAGTGTTAAATGCAGAACAGGTAGAGGAATTTAAGCAACAGGCAGAAGAAGAAATGCATTTAAAACTTGATGTATAAAATATCATAGAAGTATATTGCCGCCACATAAGATATTTACATAGCGGATAAACGAAGGAGGAATTCATAAATGGGAAATGAAAGCAGAATTTTGGAGGAATTAAAGGAAACAATGCCATTGTTTCGTCAGTTGGCAACAAATGATATGCATCTTGCATTATTTAGCAGAACAGAGGTTCTTGGGGTATGGAAGGCAGATGGATTTCAAATTGATTTTGTACAGGTGGGAGAAACATTGAGCGCATCCAACCCAAAACATGAGTTTGTTCTCAATGCGATGGCAAATGGAAGTGCAACAGAAGAAGAGGCACCGGAAGAAATATTTGGAATACCGGTAAGAGGAAAACTGATTCCGATTTACGAGGATGGACAAGTAGTTGGATTATTGACAAGCCTTGTTTCTACGAAAGAAAAAGTTCGCGTTGGTGCATTGACCGATTCTTTGGATTCTAATCTGATTGAGTCATTACAGAGCATAGAAGAAATAGCTCAGGGTGCTACTGATTTATCAGAAAAACTGAGTAATATACATACAACATCTGAGATGGTAAGAGATCAGGCAGACAAAGCATCTAAGTTAGTAAGTGCTATTCAGGGAAATGCATCACGTTCTAATATCCTTGCATTAAATGCTTCTATTGAAGCAGCGCGAGCAGGAGAAGCCGGAAGAGGATTCGCGGTAGTAGCAAATGAAATGGGAAAATTAGCACAGGTTAGTGGAAGCTCTGCGAAGGAAATAGATACATCTCTTACAGATATCTTTGAAGCGATAAAAAAAGTAACAGATGAAGTAACACAGGCAACGGAAGTTGCAACAGCACAGGCAACAGAGACAGATAAAATTATCTCAACTTTAGAGGATGTTGTTTCCTGGGCAAATGAATTATCAACTTTTGTTAAAAAATCTTAAAAACATGATAGTAGAATGTCTCTTATACAATGCGTGTAAGAGACGTTTTTTATGCAATAGGAAATTACGTCCTATTGCATAAAAACGCTCCGCTAAGGATACGCATCTCGCGGAGAAGAAATTAGTCGTAAACGACACTGCCCGGACTCTTTGTTCTATGGAAAAGAAAATTTGCATATAGTAAAAGAAAAAAGCAGAAAAGAAGATAAAATGATAAAAAAGAAATATGTGCTGATATTTTTATCTGTTATCTTAAGCTTACAAATGTGCAATTTTTTATCTGTTCCCACTTGTGCTCAAGAGCAGGCGAACTTAAATCTTTATGCAAAAAGTGCAGTGTTGATGGATGCAGATAGTGGAAGAATCCTATACGAAAAAGATGGGCATACGCACATGCCAAATGCCAGTACAACGAAAATTCTGACCTGTATACTGGCAATTGAAAATGGAAATTTAGATGATGAAGTGAAAGTAAGCAGTTATGCGGCATCAATGCCTAAGGTACGTCTGGGAGTGACTACGGAAGATACTTTTTATTTGAAAGACTTGCTATTTTCCCTTATGCTGGAATCACATAATGATTCGGCAGTTGCAATTGCAGAACATATCGGTGGAAGTGTAGAAGGGTTTGCGGATATGATGAATAGAAAAGCAAAAGAGTTGGGCTGTACGGATTCCTATTTTATTACACCGAATGGTCTGGATGCTCAGAATGAAAATGGAATCCATGGAACAACAGCAGCAGATTTGGCACGAATTATGAGCTATTGTATTAAAGATGAAAAATTTTTGGAGATAACCCGAACACCTAATCACAGCTTTTCTAATATTGCCGGAACGAAAAATTATAGTTGCAGTAATCATAATGCATTTTTGCAAATGATGGAGGGGGCATTGTCTGGAAAAACCGGGTTTACAGGAAATGCAGGGTATTGTTATGTAGGTGCACTACGACGAGACGACCGAACATTTATTGTAAGTCTGTTGGCTTGCGGATGGCCGAACAATAAAACTTATAAATGGTCTGATACCAAACAATTAATGAATTATGCATTAGAAAACTATCATTATGAAGATGTATTTGAACGTGATAAGAAGTTTGCAGAACTAGTTGTTCAAATGGCGGTTCCCCAAAATGATGAGCTTTATCAGCAAGTAACCGTTCCAATAGAATTAGAGGAAAATACATTGCGTGTGTTAAAACGAAGCGATGAGCAAATACATACCGTATATGATATTCCCAAAAAATTAAAAGCACCTGTTCAAGCAGGAGAAAAGATTGGTTCAGTAACCTATTATTTGGACGAAAAAGAAATAGGAAAGTTTGCCATAAGAGCAAAGAAAACAGTAAAAAAAGTAGATGGAATATGGTACATACATTATTTACTGGAAAGATTCTGGATGGTGAAAAAATTATGTATAAATGAATAGTGGAATATACTGGAAAATGGCAAAAAAATAAACAAAAATAAGAAAATGTCTATTGAAAAATATGTGCAAAAGATATACAATTATATTGGATAAAAAGTAAGAAAAATTAAAAATACACATGGAGGTCTAAGGAATGAGCAATACTACAAACTCAGCAAGACAGAGGATTATCAGTCTTCTTGACGAGAAAAGCTTTATGGAAATCGGTGCTCTGGTGACTGCAAGAAACACAGATTTTAATTTACAACAGTCCCAAACCCCTTCAGATGGAGTAATTACTGGTTATGGTCTGATTGATGGAAATTTGGTGTACGTTTATAGTCAGGATGCATCCGTATTACATGGAACAATTGGAGAAATGCACAGTAAAAAAGTCGCAGCTATCTATGATATGGCGATGAAAATGGGTGCACCGGTTATTGGATTGATTGATTGTGCAGGTATGCGATTACAGGAATCCGTAGATGCATTAAATGGATTTGGTGAGATTTATGCGAAACAAGTGCAGGCAAGTGGCGTAGTTCCGCAGATTTCGGCAATATTCGGTAATTGTGGTGGAGGATTGGCAGTTGTACCGGCATTAAGTGATTTTGCGTTCATGGAAGAACAGGGAAGAATGTTTGTAAATTCACCAAATGCACTTCCGGGAAACAGTGTTGAAAAATGTGATACCGCAAATGCCAAATATCAATTTGAAAATAATGGATGCATTGATGGCGTAGGAACAGAAGTAGAGATTTTGACACAGATTCGAGAACTTGTGTGTATGCTTCCGGGAAACAATGCAGGTGGTGGAAGAGAAGAAGAGTGTACAGACGATTTGAATCGTGTTTGCGAGAATCTGGAAGGTTGCGTTCAAGATCCACGTCTTGTACTTTCCAATATTGCAGATGATAATCTTTTTATAGAAACAAAAGCGGACTATGCTAAAAATATGGTAACAGGATTTCTTCGATTAAATGGAATGACAATCGGTGCTGTTGCCAATGCCGGTGTTGTTTTTGATGAAAATGGCGAAAAGAAGGAAACTTTTGATAAAGGACTTTCCACAAGAGGATGCAATAAGGCAGCAGAATTTATACAGTTTTGTGATGCTTTTGATATTCCAATCTTGTCACTTACAGCAGTGGAAGGATTTGCAGCAAGTTTATGCTCAGAAAAGAATTTAGCAAAGGCAATGGCACATATGACAGCAGCATTTGCCAATGCCACAGTTCCTAAGGTAAATATTATTGTAGGAAATGCATATGGAAGTGCCTCTGTTATGATGAATAGTAAATCTATCGGAGCAGATTTGGTATATGCATGGGAAGGCAGTAAGGTAGGAATGATGGATGCTACATTAGCTGCAAAAATCATGTATGAAGATGAGAGTGCGGAAGTAGTTGCACAAAAGGCAAAAGAATATGAGAAATTACAATCTTCTGTACAGACAGCCGCAAGACGAGGCCTTGTAGATTTGATTATTTCTCCGGCAGATACCAGAAAGTATGCAGTAGCGGCATTTGAAATGCTTTATACAAAAGGTGCTGGAGAACCAGTGAAAAAGCATATAGCAAAATAGAAAGGTGAAGCATATGAAAAAGAAAATAGCGCTCATATTGAGCCTGTGTCTTATGGTACTTGGCTTAACAGCGTGTGGAGAAGATCCGACCAAAGTAGATTATAATGGTTATAGTTATGACCAGTTGAAAGAACAGGTTCAGTCAACAGCACAAGGTTTACTGGCTATGAGTGATGATCAAATAGAACAGTACAAGAGCAATGAGAATGAACAATATAAAATGCTTGCGGATATGGTGACACGCTGGGATGATGCGACAGAAGATGTAGGAAAATATCAGAAATTAGGAGATTTTACTATCACAAAGTCAGGAAAGACCCTTACTTGTGAACAGGAAATTGTATTTAAAGAACGATCTGTCATTTTAACCTTTGTTTTCACATATTACAATATGGAATTGGATGATGTTACGGTTGATCCGGTGCAGACACTAGGCGAAAAAATGGCAAATGCAGGACTGAATACGTTAATGGGAATGGGCGTTGTATTTACAGTTCTGATTTTAATCAGCTTGATTATTTATGGTTTTAAAATATTCCCATATTTGGAACAAAAGAAGAAAAAGAATGAAAAAGCAATCGTTTCTGCAACAGATGAGAATGTACAGGAAATTCCGGCTGTTACGGCAACGGATGATTTGGAACTGGTAGCAGTAATTGCAGCGGCAATTGCAGCATCTACAGGAACTTCCACAGACGATTTTGTGGTGCGTTCCATTAAGAGAAGATTTTAAATAGTAAAGAAAATTTTACTTGATATTCAGGAGGAAATTAAAATGAAGAGTTATACAATTACCGTGAATGGAAATGTTTATGATGTTACAGTGGAAGAAACCGGAGCATCTCAGGGAACAGCAGCACCAAAAAGAACAGCTCCAGTAGCTCTGGCAGCACCGGTAGCTCCAAAAACAGCAGGCGGTGCAGGTAGCATTAAAATTGATGCAGGAGCAGCAGGAAAAGTATTTAGTGTAGATAGTAAGCCGGGAGATGCAGTAAAACGTGGTGATACCATTTTGGTATTGGAAGTTATGAAGATGGAAACACCAGTTGTTGCACCGGAAGACGGTACAGTAGCAAGTATTGATGTGACTGTAGGACAGGCAGTAGAAGCAGGTGCATTATTGGCAACAATGAATAAATAATCAGGAGGGCAAAATATGAGTTACGTAGGAGAAACATTATTAAACCTCCTGCATCAAACAGCATTCTTTAATCTGACGTGGGGAAACTATGTTATGATTTTAGTAGCGTTTATCTTTCTTTTTCTGGCAATTAAGAAAGGGTTTGAACCTTTGCTGTTGGTTCCAATTGCGTTTGGTATGTTGTTGGTAAATATTTATCCGGATATTATTGTTTCTCCGGAAGAATCCAGCAACGGTGTAGGTGGGTTACTTTATTATTTTTATTCCCTGGATGAATGGTCGATACTTCCATCATTGATTTTCCTTGGTGTAGGAGCGATGACGGATTTTGGGCCGTTGATTGCAAATCCAATCAGCTTTTTACTTGGAGCAGCAGCCCAGTTCGGTATTTTCGGAGCATATTTCCTGGCAATATTGTTAGGATTTAATGATAAAGCCGCAGCAGCTGTATCTATTATCGGAGGAGCAGATGGTCCGACATCTATCTTCTTAGCAGGAAAACTTGGACAGACAGGTCTGTTAGGACCGATAGCGGTAGCAGCATATTCGTACATGGCGCTGGTACCTATTATACAGCCACCGATTATGAAGTTATTTACAACCAAACAGGAACGTGCAATCAAAATGGAAAACCTGCGTCCTGTTTCAAAATTAGAAAAAATATTATTTCCAATTATTGTAACAGCAATTGTTTGCTTATTGTTACCAACAACAGCACCATTGGTAGGAATGTTGATGTTAGGAAACTTGTTCCGTGAGTGTGGTGTAGTTCGTCAGTTGTCTGAAACAGCATCAAATGCGTTGATGTACATTGTAGTTATTTTACTGGGAACTTCCGTTGGTGCAACCACCAGCGCAGAGGCATTTTTAAATATTACTACATTAAAAATTGTATTCCTTGGATTAGTAGCATTTATGTTTGGTACAGCCGCAGGAGTATTGTTTGGAAAGTTGTTATGCAAGCTTACGCATGGAAAAATCAATCCTTTGATTGGTTCTGCGGGAGTATCTGCGGTACCAATGGCGGCTCGTGTATCACAAAAGGTAGGAGCTGAAGAAGACCCGACTAACTTTTTACTTATGCATGCAATGGGACCAAATGTTGCAGGTGTTATCGGTACTGCCGTGGCAGCCGGTGTATTTATGGCAATCTTTGGAATATAAAACAGTTTGAAGTCGTAAGGCGGAATGAGAGGTAAGAAAATGGCTGAACAGATAAAAAAACCGGTAAAAATTACCGAAACAGTACTGCGTGATGCACATCAGTCTCTGATTGCAACTCGTATGACAACAGAACAAATGTTACCGATTGTAGATAAAATGGACGATATAGGTTATCATGCAGTAGAATGCTGGGGAGGCGCAACTTTTGATGCATGCCTTCGTTTCTTAAAGGAAGACCCATGGGATAGATTGAGAAAGCTGAGAGATGGATTTAAAAAAACAAAGTTACAGATGTTATTCCGTGGACAGAACATTTTAGGATATCGTCCATATGCAGATGATGTAGTAGAATATTTTGTGCAGAAATCTATTGCAAACGGAATTGATATTATCCGTATTTTTGACTGTTTGAATGATATTCGTAATCTTCAGACAGCAGTAAGTGCATGTAACAAAGAAAAAGGACATGCACAGGTAGCATTATCCTATACTTTAGGAGATGCATATACCTTAGATTATTGGATGGACATGGCAAAACGAGTAGAAGATATGGGAGCAGATTCCTTGTGTATCAAGGATATGGCAGGGTTACTGGTGCCACAAAAGGCAGATGAATTAATTCGAGCTTTAAAAGCATCTACCAGTTTACCGATTGAGCTTCATACACATTATACAAGTGGTGTGGCATCTATGACTTACATGAAGGCTGTAGAAGCTGGATGTGATATTATAGACACCGCAATGTCTCCGTTTGCTCTTGGAACCAGCCAGCCGGCAACAGAAGTTATGGTAGAAGCCTTCAAGGGAACAGAGTACGATACCGGATTGAATCAGACAAAGCTTGCAGAAATTGCAGACTATTTCAGACCAATGCGCGAAGAGTTCTTGGAAAACGGTTTGATGAATCCAAAAGTGTTAGGTGTAAATATCAAGACATTATTATATCAGGTACCGGGTGGTATGTTATCCAACCTGCTTTCCCAGTTAAAAGAGCAGGGCAAGGAAGATAAATTTGAAGAGGTGTTAGCAGAAGTACCACGCGTAAGAAAAGACTTGGGAGAACCGCCATTGGTAACTCCATCCAGCCAGATTGTAGGAACTCAGGCAGTGTTTAATGTACTGATGGGAGAACGCTATAAAGTAGCAACAAAAGAAACAAAAGATGTGCTGCTTGGTAAATATGGACAGACGGTAAAACCATTTAATCCGGAGATTGTAGATAAGGTGTTGGGTGAAGAAAAGAAAAATGCAATTACTTGTCGTCCGGCAGATTTATTAGAACCGGAACTTGCTAAAATCGAAGAAGAAATGAAGCAGTGGAAACAGCAGGATGAAGATGTATTGTCATACGCATTATTCCCGCAGGTAGCTACGGAGTTCTTTAAATATCGACAGGCGCAGCAAACGAAAGTAGATGCAACTCTTGCTGACAAGGAGAATCAGGCATATCCAGTATAAGATAATAAGATAAGTGATAATAATTTTAAGAAAGGCGGAATAAAAATCCGTCTTTCTTATTGTGCTTTTTACTAAAAAAAAATGAAAAGTGTCGAAAAATATGATATAATAAACAAAAGCATATATATAAGTAAAAAGATAATGGAGGACTGGCAATATGGGAAGAGATAGTTTAAATCAAGGACTTGTATATACGAATGAAAGTTGCACGGGGTGTAACCGTTGTATTTCAGTCTGTTCCGTACTAGAAGCAAATTATTCTTTAATGGAAAGTGGCGAAAATGTGATTCATGTGGATGGCGATGCATGTATAGAGTGTGGGGCATGCATGGATGTCTGTCATCATAAGGCAAGAGGATATCGCGACGACACAGAGGAGTTTCTTGCTGCATTGAAAAGAGGAGAAAATATTAGTATTTTAATTGCTCCGGCATTTATTGCAAATTATCCGAAAGAGTATCGTAAGATATTAGGATACTTAAAAAGTTTAGGTGTAAACCGTATGATAAGCGTAAGTTTTGGCGCAGATATTACAACTTGGGGATATTTGAATTATATTACCAAACATAATTTTAAAGGTGGAATATCTCAACCTTGTCCGGCAATTGTAAATTACATAGAAAAATATATTCCGGAACTTACAGAAAAGTTAATACCTGTGCATAGCCCAATGATGTGTGCGGCAATTTATGTAAAAAAATATATGAAAGTTACCGATAAACTTGCATTTATTAGTCCGTGCATTGCAAAAAAGACAGAAATTATTCGTCCGGAGAATAAGGATTATATTTCTTATAATGTAACATTTACACATTTAATGGAAGTGCTCAAAGGGATTAATTTATCAAACTATGATGCAGTAGATGAACTGGAATACGGAATGGGAAGTTTATATCCACAACCGGGAGGATTAAAGGAAAATGTAGAACATTTCCTTGGAAGAGATGTATTGGTTCGCCAGGTAGAAGGAGAAGGACATGTATATCATTTCTTGGGAGAGTATGCCAAACGTGTAAAGAGCGGAAAACCGTTGCCATTTTTGGTAGATGCTTTAAACTGCGCCGGTGGATGTATTCACGGGACAGCTACAGAACCAAGCATGGATGATAATGATGATGTACTTTTTGAAATTCATAACCAGAGAATTAAGGCAAGAAAAGATGATAAGAAAAATCCATGGGCAAAAGAAATTAGTTATGAAAAACGATTGCAAAACTTCAATGAGCAATTTGCACAATTAAACATAGAGGATTTTATGTGTGAATATCATCCGGCGGATAAAAAAGTTAAAATTACAGAGGAAGAACTGCAAGTGGGATTTCAGGAACTTAAGAAAGATACACCGGAAAAACAGAAAATTGACTGTGGAGCTTGTGGATATGATAGTTGTCGTAAAATGGCAGAAGCAATTGTATTGGGATGTAATCGAAAAGAAAACTGTATTCATTATGTGAAAAATGAATTGATAGAAGAACAGGAAACCATTAAAGAAATGACACTGCAAGAAAAAGAAAAACAGCAGAAAAAAGAGGTTTTGTATCAGGAAATCATGAAAGATTTTCAGCGGATTAAGGATTCTATTGCAGAACTGGCAATAGGAAATCAAAATTCAGCGGAAGATGCAACATCTATGGCACAGGCAGTTGGAGAAATTTCAGGTTTTGCAGATACTCTGCGTGATTCTATGGGACAGGTAACAGAGGCGGTTAAAGGATACGATACCATTAACGATGCAATCATTAAGATATCAAATCAGACCGGTATGCTCGCGTTGAATGCTGGAATAGAAGCCGCTAGAAGTGGTGAAGCCGGAAGAGGATTTGCGGTAATTGCAAATCGCGTAAGAGAATTATCCGAACAAACCAAGGAAGCGGTTGTTACCGGAAAGAAACAAAGTGATGTATTAATGCCGGCAATGGAAGACTTGGGAAAAGAAACAGATTCTTTTATTGAAAATATTGAAGGAATTAACACAAGAACATCTGCATTAGCAGCTAGTAGTGAAGAAATTGCCGCTCAAACAGAAGTAATTGAAGAAGTGGTAAATCGTGTGGCTGAAAAAATGAAAGGTGTAGTTACTGAATAAAAAACTATTGAGATAAAAGTAGCTTTTTGATATAATGAAAAAAGCGACGGCGCTCATGGCAATGTGCCAGAGCGCCATTTTTTATGTAATAGGAAAATACGTCCGATTGCATCTTTTACGCGAGTTTCTCATAGTTTGGGAGGCAGGGAAATGGGAAATGGCAATGATTTGATTAATCGAATTAATGAGAAATATGGAAGTTTGAGCAAAGGTCAGAAAGTGCTTGCTGCTTATATTACCGATAATTATGATAAAGCAGTATTTTTTACGGCAGCTCGTTTAGGTGAAGTAGTAGGTGTCAGTGAGTCTACTGTGGTGCGTTTTGCCACGCATTTAGGATACAAGGGATATCCTGAATTTCAAAAAGGATTGGAAGAACTGGTGCGGAATAAACTGAATTCCGTACAGAGGATGGAAGACACTTATGGGCGAATTAGTCAGTCTAAAATTTTGGAAACAGTACTGTCATCAGATGCAGAACGGATTCATGACACGTTAGAATCCATTGATGAACATGCTTTTGATTTGGCAGTTGATACGATTTTGAAGGCAAAAAATATTTATATTATCGGAATTCGAAGCTGCGCACCATTAGCGGAATTTTTGGCATTTTATTTGAATCTTATATTGAAAAATGTACATTTGTTACATACAAATAGTTCCAGTGAGCTATTTGAACAAATGGTACGGATAGGTAAGGAAGATGTAATTATCGGAATTAGTTTTCCTCGTTATTCCATGCGTACATTAAAAGCATTGGAATTTGCTAATAATCGTAGTGCGAAAGTAATCACTATAACGGATAGTGTTCATTCCCCTATGAATTTGTATTCCTCCTGTAACTTAATCGCCAAAAGCGATATGGCATCTGTTGTAGATTCCCTGGTTGCCCCCTTGAGTGTTATCAATGCGTTAATTATGGCGTTGTGCATGAAGAAACAAAAAGAAGTGGTTAAGACTTTAGAAATGCTGGAAAATGTATGGGAAGAGTATCAGGTGTATGGAAATGATGAAATTAACTACATTGATGATACAATGAAAATGCGTTATAGAGGATTAGGAGAAAAAAATGAGTAACGTAATTGTAATTGGTGGCGGAGCTGCGGGAATGTTTGCTGCAATTCAGGCAGCAGAAAAGGGACACAAAGTAGTTCTGCTGGAGAAAAACGAAAAGCTTGGAAAGAAAATTTATATTACAGGAAAAGGGCGTTGTAATATTACAAATGCTTGTGATACAGAAGAATTGTTTCAAAATGTAATGCGAAACAGTAAGTTTTTATATAGCGCATTTTATACCTTTAGCAACTATCAGGTAATGGATTTTTTTGAACAAAATGGATTACGAATAAGGACAGAACGTGGAGAACGGGTTTTCCCTCAGTCGGATCATTCGTCAGATGTAATAGCGGTATTAAAGCGTGCGTTAGAAAAACATGGAGTAGAAATTCGGCTTCACTCAGAAGCAAAGGAATTGAAGATAGAAGATAATCAGATAGAAGGAGTCATACTGTCAAATGGAAAAACACTGGAAGCCAAACAGGTAATTGTGGCAACCGGAGGGTGTTCCTATGTGTCTACCGGCTCTACCGGAGATGGATATCGCTTTGCAAAAGAGGCAGGGCATACAGTGACAAAATTGCATCCGGCACTGGTGCCGCTAGAAGTGGAAGAATCATGGATTCAGGAACTCCAAGGACTATCCTTGAAAAATGTATCCATAGAGATAGAAAAAGACGGGAAAAAGCTCTATGAAGCCTTTGGTGAGATGCTATTTACTCATTATGGCGTGAGCGGTCCGTTGATATTAAGTGCCAGCAGTGCAATCAATGATTATATTGAAAAAATGCCTTTACAGATGACGATAGACTTAAAACCGGCACTGACGGAGGAACAGTTAGACAAACGTATTTTGCGTGATTTTGAAGAAAATCAAAATCGGCAGTATAAGAATGCAGTTCAAAAGCTGTTTCCGGCAAAACTAATACCGGTAATAATTCGTTTGAGTGGAATATCACCGGAAAAGAAAGTGAATGAAATCACCAAAGAAGAGCGACAACACTTGGTTAAAATGATAAAACATTTTCCATTGACCTTATCACACTTTCGTGATTTTAATGAGGCGATTATTACGCGAGGTGGTGTCAGCGTGAAGCAGATCAATCCATCTACAATGGAATCCAAGTTAGTAAATGGGTTGTTTTTTGCAGGCGAAGTATTAGATTTAGATGCTTTGACCGGAGGATTTAATTTACAGATAGCATGGTCTACCGGATATTTGGCAGGCGATAGTATAAAATAAAAGAAAAGAGGAATAATATGGCTTTTAACATAGCAATTGATGGACCGGCGGGAGCCGGAAAGAGCACGATAGCGAAAAAGGTAGCAAAGGAATTGTCCTATATCTATGTGGATACTGGCGCAATGTTTCGTGCTATGGCATTATATTGTATCCGAAATGGCGTAGATAGAGAAAAGGAACAGGAAGTTTCTAAGGCATGCGAGGAGATTACAGTATCTATTTCATATGAAAATGGAGAGCAGCAAGTGCTTTTGAATGGAGAAAATGTAAACGGATTTATTCGTACGGAAGAGGTGGGAAATACCGCGTCTACTATAAGTGTATATGGAAAAGTGCGTACAAAACTTTTAGAGTTGCAGCGTAAATTAGCAGAAACTCAGGATGTTATCATGGACGGAAGAGATATTGGAACTTGTGTACTGCCGAATGCGCAAGTGAAGATTTATCTAACAGCAAGCGTAGAAACTCGTGGGAAAAGACGTTTCTTAGAATTACAAGAAAAAGGACAGGCATGCAGTTTGGAAGAAATCTGTGCAGATATCAAGGATAGAGATTATCGTGATATGCATCGTGAAATTGCTCCGTTAAAACAAGCAGAAGATGCAATTTTAGTGGATAGTTCCAATATGACCATTGATGAAGTTGTTGCAGAAATATTAAAGCTGGTAAAAGAAAAACAACAGTAATAAAAAAGAGGACATGATTTATGGAAGTAATACTTGCAAAAAGTGCCGGATTCTGTTTCGGTGTAAAGCGAGCGGTAGATAAGGTATATCAGCAAACCGAAGAAAAAAATGGTAAAATATATACTTATGGTCCTATCATACACAATGAAGAAGTAGTAAAAGATTTAGAAAAAAGAGGCGTTTGCGTAATAGAAACACAGGAAGCCTTAAAAGACTGTAAAGATGGTACCGTAGTAATTCGTTCTCATGGTGTGGGAAAAGAAGTTTACGATTTACTAAAAAGGGAAAATATTTCATATGTAGATGCGACCTGTCCATTTGTATTGAAAATACATCGGTTAGTAGAAAAGTACAGCAATGATAATTATCATGTAGTAATCATCGGAAACGAAGAACATCCGGAAGTTCAGGGAATCCGTGGTTGGAGTAGCAACCCGGAGGAAACGACAGTGATTTCCAACCTACAGGAAGCACAGAATTTTACCTTAAAAACGGATAAAAAAATATGTGTGGTTTCCCAAACGACATTTAACAACAAGAAATTTAAAGAATTAGTTGAAATTATTACAGAAAAAGGTTATGATATAATTGTTTTAAATACAATTTGCAATGCAACTCAGGAACGGCAGGCAGAAGCAAGAAAAATTGCCGCAAATGTGGATGCAATGATTGTGATTGGTGGAAAGACCAGTTCCAATACGCAAAAGTTATTTGAAATATGTAAAAAAGAATGTGAAAATACTTGCTATATACAGACACTGAAGGATTTGGATTTGTCTAAATTACAGTCCATTAATAGCGTAGGTATTACCGCAGGGGCTTCTACCCCAAACAAAATTATTGAGGAGGTTCAAAAAAATGTCAGAAATGAGTTTTGAACAAATGCTGGAAGAATCATTTAAAACAATAAGAAATGGAGAGGTAGTCGACGGTACCGTTATTGATGTGAAACCAGACGAGATCATCTTGAATATTGGTTACAAGTCCGATGGAATCATTACCCGTAACGAATATACAAATGAACCAAATGTTGACTTGACTACAGTTGTATCCGTAGGAGACACCATGGAAGCAAAAGTGCTTAAGGTGAACGATGGCGAAGGTCAGGTATTGTTGACATACAAACGTCTTGCAGCTGAAAAAGGAAGCAAGAGATTAGAAGAAGCATTCAATAACAAAGAAGTGCTTACAGCAAAGGTTGCACAGGTATTGGATGGCGGATTAAGCGTAGTAATCGATGAAGCAAGAATCTTTATTCCTGCAAGTCTCGTATCTGATACATACGAAAAAGACTTGAGCAAATACAAAGATCAGGAAATCGAATTCGTAATCACTGAGTTCAATCCACGCAGAAGAAGAATCATCGGTGACAGAAAGCAGTTATTAGTTGCTAAGAAGGCTGAATTACAGAAAGAATTATTTGCAAAGATTAAAGTTGGCGATGTAATGGAAGGAACTGTTAAAAATGTAACAGACTTCGGTGCATTTATCGATTTAGGCGGAGCTGACGGATTACTTCATATTTCTGAAATGTCTTGGGGCAGAGTAGAGAATCCTAAGAAAGTATTCAAAGTTGGCGATGTTGTTAAAGTATTCATCAAAGATATTAACGAAAATAAGATTGCGTTAAGCATGAAATTTGAAGATGAAAACCCATGGAAAGATGCAGCTTCTAAGTATGCAGTAGGTACTGTTGTAAAAGGAGTAGTTGCAAGAATGACAGACTTTGGTGCATTCGTAGAACTTGCTCCGGGAGTAGATGCATTACTTCATGTTTCCCAGATTTCCAAAGAGCATGTTGAAAAACCTTCAGACGTATTAAGCGTTGGACAGGAAATCGAAGCTAAGGTTGTTGACTTCAATGAAGAAGAAAAGAAAATCAGCTTAAGTGTAAAAGCATTATTAGCTCCAGAAGAAGAGAAAGCAGCAGACGCAGAGTAGGAACATCTATAATACGAAAGAGTAGGTGAATATAACTATGTTTACCGGGTATGAAGAGTTCAAAAAGGATATTTTTGGATTAACCAAAATTGATTTGAATGCTTATAAAGAAAAGCAAATGAAGCGTAGAATTGATACGCTGATTACAAAAAATAATATTAGCAACTATAAAGAATATGTAGCATTGATTAAAAAAGATAACGAGAAGTTTGAACAGTTCGTAAACTTCCTTACAATCAATGTGTCAGAGTTCTATCGTAATCCAGAACAATGGCAGATTTTAGACAAGGAGGTCTTTCCTACTTTGGTTCAGAAGTTCGGAAAGAATCTTAAGATTTGGAGTGCGGCATGTTCTACTGGAGATGAACCGTATTCATTGGTTATGGCTTTATCCAAGCATGTACCATTGAATCAGATTAAAATTATTGCCACTGATATTGATAAACAGGTATTGGATAAGGCACGACTTGGTCTTTACAATGAAAAGAGTATTGCATCGGTACCGGAAGAGTTTAAAAAGAAGTACTTCAAGAAAATAGGAGCTTCTTACCAGATTGCAGACGAAATCAAACATCAGGTTGAGTTCAAGGAGCATAATTTATTAAAAGATTCATATCCAAGTGGTTGCCATTTGATTGTTTGTAGAAATGTATTAATCTATTTTACCGAAGAAGCCAAGGAAGAGATATATAAGAAATTTAATGACGCTTTAACAAAAGAAGGTGTCCTTTTCATTGGAAGCACGGAACAGATTATGAACTACAAAGAATTAAACTATCAGAGAAAACAATCATTTTTCTTTGAAAAAGCATAGCGATGAAAAACGCATAAATAGAAAGAGGAATTCCGGGTTTGGAATTCCTCTTTTTGTCTGTACGAAAAAGCAGTTAAGCTTTTGTTGTAAGTAAATGTTTTAATAAATGCGAAGCATATTTTTTTTGAGCGTCAATAGATTCTGTGAAATCTTCTGTCATTTCGAAATACAATACTTTATCGTGAAATTCTAACTTAAAGTAAGGAACAAAAATTTCATCATATTGAGGTAAAAAACAACCTGTTTTTTTGCTGTAGCAAGTAGCTGCTTTTGCTCGGGTACGATAGTTCTTATCTACATAGAAAGCAACACTTTTATGGATTGCCATATCTTCTTTGGGAAGGTAATAGTAATCCTTATAGTTCGAGTAGAAGTACTTTAATTCCCCTTGGTAAAGTTTAACTTTAAGCCTGACACTATTTTGAAATCCGGTAAGATAAATATCCTGAAATCCATAGGAAAAGCGTTTAGGTAGAGGAAAAACAGGTTTTAGGTCAATATGAAGTTCTAAGGCTTCGTCGCCTTCATATTCTTCGTAAGTGTATGTTTCATATCCGGTTACTTCAAATTTGCCCTCGAATAATTGAACATAGGAAAGAATTGGAAGCAAGTCAATCATTCCTGTTACATCTTCATAGTTGTGGAGGCGTAAAAGATTAAGAGCATCTTCGGAAGGCTCTTTCATATAACTGTCATATATATTGATTAATTCCCCACCGGAATATAAGTCTTTTCTCTGGATTCCCAGAAATAATTCTATTGTTTTTTGCTTTAAATTTTCTAGTTTTAAAATATGCTTGTATTTAGAGAGTGATTTATAAATATCAAGATATTCAAAATTTTCAAAAGGTTCCATGAGAGAATGATAATGATATCTCCCTTGAAGATATGGAATATCAAAACCCACGCCGTTAAAAGTAATCAAGATGTCATAATGCGTTAATAATTCGGAAAAAGCATTTAAAATCAGTTTTTCATCTAAAGAATTTTCTGCAAAAAATTGGGTAGTGCAAATTACATTTCCCTTTCGGGCAGCACAGCCGATTAAATAGACTTGTGTATGTTTTGCAGAAAAACCGGTGGTTTCAATATCAAAAAATACAGCATTCTCCGGGAAGAGCGCTTCTGTAATAGGATTTTCCCTACAAAAGGGAATTTCATTCTGCCAAGTTTTCATATGTCTAAATGCTCCTTTCTAGACAAGTATAACATATTTTGGGATGAGGTCAAACAACTACAAATACAATTAATAGTATAAATAATACAAATTACATAAATAAAAATGGCAAAAGTATGTAAAAAAGTACAAAAAATATATACTATTGTGAGAAAATTGTGCTATAATTATATTGATAAAGTTATTCATAAAGAAGGAAATAATCTTTATGAATAACGAATATAAGAAACATACATTTTATAGAGAAAGTGGGGCACGAAAAAATGGGTTTAATGACATTTAAAGGTGGCGTTCATCCGCATGATGGAAAAGAATTTTCCAAGGATAAGCCAATTCGTGAATTATTACCCAAAGGCGAACTGGTATATCCAATATCACAACATATCGGAGCACCGGCAAGTCCTGTCGTAGCTGTGGGTGATACAGTGTTACGAGGACAGAAGATAGCAGAAGCAGGAGGCTTTGTATCTTCACCGATTTATTCATCTGTATCCGGTACAGTTAAGGCAATTCAGCCACGCCGTGGAGCCGTTGGGGACATGGTGAATTCCATCATTATTGAAAATGATGGCGAAATGAAAGAAGTGGAATATCACCCGGTAGATGATATTGATTCTCTTTCCAAAGAGGAGATTATCAACAAGGTGAAAGAAGCTGGTGTAGTAGGAATGGGTGGAGCAGGATTCCCTACCCATGTAAAATTATCGCCAAAAGAGCCAGAAAAAATTGATTACATTATTGCAAACTGCGCAGAATGTGAACCATACCTGACAGCAGATTATCGTCGTATGATTGAGAATCCGGAGTTATTAGTAGAAGGTATGAGAATTGTTCTGAAACTTTTTGAACATGCAAAAGGTATTTTCGGAGTTGAAAATAATAAGCCGGACGCAATTGCAAAATTACAGGAGTTGGTAAAAGACGAACCACGCATGGAAGTCTGTCCGTTACAGACGAAATATCCACAGGGTGGAGAACGTCAGTTGATTTATGCAACCACACATAGAGAAATTAATTCAACAATGTTGCCGGCAGATGCAGGATGTATTGTTGATAACGTAGAAACATTGATTTCTATATATAATGCAGTAAAACTTGGAAAACCTGTTATGAATAGAATATTTACAGTTACAGGTGATGCAGTAAAAGAGCCGGGTAACTTTAATATTTGTATCGGTATGAGTTATGCTGAGATTCTTGAAGCAGCAGGTGGATTCAAAACACAGCCGGAGAAAATCATTTCTGGCGGACCAATGATGGGATTTGCTATGTTTGGATTGGATATTCCAACAACAAAGACATCATCCTCTTTACTTTGTCTTACAAAAGATGATGTAGCAGCAAGTGAAACCACTGCATGTATTAATTGTGGACGTTGTGTAGAAGCTTGTCCAGAACGAATTGTACCATCTAAGCTTGCAAAAATGAGCGAGCATGGTGATATGGCAAGCTTTGAAAAGTGGAACGGAATGGAATGTATCGAGTGCGGAAGTTGTAGCTTTATCTGCCCGGCAAAACGTCCATTAGCACAGTCCATTAAAACAATGAAGAAACAAATACTTGCAGAAAGAAGAAATAAAAAATAACGAAGAAAGAGGTGGCTTATTGTGAGTGATTTATATAACGTATCATCATCACCACATGTCCGTGCCAAAGATACAACAGCCAGAATCATGCTTTATGTAATCATTGCTTTATTACCGGCAAGTGTTTTTGGTATTTGGAATTTTGGATTAAGAGCATTAGTTTTAATAGCAGTTTGTATTGCAACCTGTGTGGTTTCTGAATGGGTTTTTGAATTGCTAATACATAAAAAAAGTACAATTAACGATTTGAGTGCAGTAGTAACCGGTTTGTTACTTGCATTAAACCTTCCAAGTGGATTGCCAATTTGGCAGGCAGTATTAGGAAGTGTATTTGCAATCGTAATTGTAAAAATGATGTTTGGTGGACTGGGACAGAACTTTATGAATCCGGCCCTCGGAGCAAGATGTTTCCTTTTGGTATCTTTTGCAGGAACTATGACAAACTTTAACTGCGATGCATACACAGGAGCAACACCTTTGGCTTTGATTCGTAACGGTGAGAGTGTAGATACCATGAAAATGTTAATCGGTACTACTGCAGGAACTATTGGTGAAACATCAACAATTGCAATTTTAGTAGGAGCAATCTTCTTGATTTTGATGGGGGTTATTGATTTGACAATCCCAGGTACATATATCGTAAGTTTTGTTGTATTTATTGCATTGTTCGGCGGACATGGATTGGATGGAAATTATATCACAGCACAGCTTTGCGGTGGTGGATTGATGTTAGGTGCCTTCTTTATGGCAACTGACTATGTAACATCTCCAATTACTCCAATGGGTAAAGTAGTGTATGGTATTCTTCTTGGTGTTTTAACTGGATTATTCCGTACATTTGGTGCAAATGCAGAAGGTGTATCTTTCGCAATTATTTTGAGTAACTTGTTAGTTCCAATTATTGAGAAACTTACCATCCCAAAGGCATTTGGTCAGAAAAAGGAGGTAAAGCAGCATGAATAAGAAAATTGTGCATGATGCATTAGTATTAACTGCATTTACCTTAATTCTTGGATTTATCCTCGGTGCAGTAAATGAAATCACCAAGGAACCTATTGCTAAGGCAAATAAAGCAGCACAGGATGCAGCATATCGAGAAGTATTTAAAGATGCAGATTCTTTTGAAGATAACGTAGAATTCACAGCAGAAAATGCAGAAAAAATCATAGCAAAAAGCGATTATACAAACGATGAGATTATTGGAGTAACAAATGCACTTGATAAATCTGGAAATGTAATTGGATATGTTATCAATGTTACTTCTCATGAAGGAAGTCAGGCAGATATTACATTTTCCGTTGGTATTCAGGTAGATGGAACTGTAAATGGATATTCCATTACTTCAATTAGTGAGACTCCAGGTTTGGGTATGCTGGTAAATGAAGATGATTTTAAGAATCAATTCAATAATAAGAATGAAGAATCATTTTCAGTTGTAAAGACTACACCATCTGCGGATAACGAAATAGAAGCAGTTACCGGTGCAACAATTTCCTCCAGAGCCATCACAAATGGAGTAAATGCATGTTTGGTATACTTCAACGAAGCATTGCAAGGAGGTAACTAAGTATGAATAAGTATGTTGAAAGATTATATAATGGTATTATTAAGGAAAATCCTACCTTTGTATTAATGCTTGGAATGTGTCCAACACTTGCGGTTACATCATCTGCAATTAATGGACTTGGAATGGGACTTTCTACAACCGTAGTTTTAGTTATGTCAAATTTGTTGATTTCAGCATTTCGTAAAATTATACCGGATGGTGTGCGTATGCCGGCTTATATCGTTATCGTTGCATCATTGGTTACCGTAGTACAGTTCTTAATGCAGGCATATACACCTTCCTTATCATCTGCATTAGGTGTATATATTCCTTTGATTGTTGTAAACTGTATTATTTTAGGTAGAGCAGAAAGTTATGCTTCTAAGAACCCGGTTGTGCCATCTATTTTCGATGGACTTGGAATGGGACTTGGATTTACCATTGGTTTGACCTTGATTGGTTTGGTTCGTCAGATTCTTGGTTCTATGCTTGGAATCACCGTATTTGTTATGGCACCTGGAGCATTCCTTGTACTGGCATTTTTAGTAGCAGGTATGAATGTAGTGCGTGACAAGATGGAGAAGAAGGGAAAACCTTTAGCAGAACCATCCGGATGTATTACAGGAGATTGTGCAAGCTGTTCACAGTCTGCTATGTGTACCGGTAAATCTGAGACCAAGAAAACAGAAGAATAGGAGGCAGATTTAGATGAAAGAATTATTGATTATTGCAATTGGCTCTGCCATTGTAAATAATGTCGTATTAAGTCAGTTCCTTGGAATCTGTCCGTTTCTTGGTGTATCTAAGAAGACAGAAACCGCAGCAGGAATGGGAGGAGCAGTTGTATTCGTTATTACCTTATCCTCATTTGTAACAGCATTGATTTATAAGTTCATATTGGCACCTTTAAATATTTCATATTTACAGACCATTGTGTTTATCTTAGTTATTGCATCATTAGTACAGTTCGTAGAAATGTTCTTGAAAAAGAATATGCCGCCACTGTATGAGTCCTTGGGAGTGTACCTTCCACTGATCACAACAAACTGTGCGGTATTAGGAGTAGCACTTACCAATGTAACTAAGGCATATGGAATTCTTGAAAGTGTAGTAAACGGATTTGCAACAGCAGTTGGATTTTTGATTGCAATTGTAATTATGGCAGGAATTCGTGAAAAGATTGAATACAATGACATTCCAGAACGTTTTAAAGGAACAGCCATCGTGTTGATTACAGCCAGTTTAATGTCAATCGCCTTTATGGGATTCTCAGGCATGATTTAGGAGGGAATGAATATGAATTTTACAGCAATTATCATTGCCGCCCTTGCCGTAGGCGGAACAGGTATTATACTTGGATTTTTCCTTGGAATTTTCGGAGAAAAATTTAAAGTAGAAGTAGATGAAAAGGAAGAAGCTATTTTAGGCGTACTTCCGGGAAATAACTGTGGTGGATGTGGATATGCAGGATGTTCAGGTTTGGCAGCAGCAATTTCCAAAGGAGAAGCTCCGGTTAATCAGTGTCCGGTAGGTGGAGCACCGGTAGCTGCAAAAATCGGTGAAATCATGGGTGTTGCAGCGGAAGAAGGCACACGAAAAGTTGCATTTGTAAAATGTGCCGGTGATTGCGAAAAAGCAAAACATGATTATGAATATACAGGTATTGAAGATTGTGCAGCAATGGCATTTGTGCCAAACGGCGGACCAAAGTCCTGTAATTATGGATGTCTTGGTTATGGAAGCTGTGTGAAGGCATGTCCATTTGATGCAATACATATTGTAAATGGAATTGCATTAGTAGATAAAGAGGTTTGTAAGGCTTGTGGTAAGTGTGTTGCAGCATGTCCAAAACACTTAATCGAGCTTGTACCTTACGATGCAAAACAGAAAGTACAGTGTAGTTCTAAGGATAAAGGTAAAGATGTTATGGCAGCATGTTCTGTTGGATGTATCGGCTGTCATCTTTGCGAAAAGAATTGTCCAAGCGGAGCAGTTACTGTAACTGACAACATTGCTCATATTGATTATGAAAAATGTACCGGATGTGGTCTGTGCGCAGAAAAATGTCCAAAGAAGATTATTACAGTTCAGTAATAAAAAGTTAAATAACGATTAGTTGAAGAACCACTTCTTTTCTAAATTGTAATATTTAGTCAAGAAGTGGTTTTTTTTGAGGAAATATGATATACTTGTCCAGTTATTACTATTGAAAAATAGAGAGGATTCATAATGAACCAGAATGTTTTAAGAAAATATATAGGAACAAAAGAATTTTATAAAATGGTATTATTAGTGGTAATTCCCATTATCATTCAAAATGGAATCACCAATTTCGTAAGCCTTTTAGACAATATTATGGTGGGACAAGTGGGAACCGAGCAAATGAGTGGTGTTGCCATTGTAAACCAGCTAATTGTAGTATTTAATATCTGTGTATTTGGTGGAGTATCCAGTGCAGGGATTTTTACGGCTCAATATTATGGACAGGGAAATAGAGAAGGCGTTCGAAATACCTTTCGTTTTAAATTTTTGGTATGTATGCTCATGGCAGTAGTAGCAATGGGACTATTTTTCTTTTTCGGAGAAGATTTAATCATGTTATATTTGCATGAAGGTTCTCAAGAAGGAGATATTGGGAAAACATTGCAGTTCGGGAAAGAATATTTATCAGTTATTATGATAGGATTAATTCCTTATGCTATATCTCAGACATATGCAAGTACGTTGCGTGAAACCGGAGAAACGCTTGTGCCGATGAAGATTGGAATTGTTGCAGTATTATTAAATATGATAGGAAACTTTTTCTTGATTTTCGGAAGTTTTGGAGCACCAAAGCTCGGTGCAATCGGAGCGGCTATTTCTACGGATATTGCGCGTTTTGCAGAATGTTTTATATTGATTTATTGGACACACAAAAATCGTGAGAGACATAACTTTATTGTTGGAGCATACGCCAGTATGCGAATCCCTAAGGTATTGACACTTGAAATTATCAAAAAGGGAATTCCGTTATTGTTAAATGAAGCAGCATGGTCCATAGGACAGGCATTTTTAATGCAATGTTATTCTGTGAGAGGTTTGGCGGTAGTCGCTGGGTTAAATATTTCCAGTACGGTTTCCAATCTGTTTAATGTAGTATTTTTATCTATGGGAAGTGCCATTGCCATATTAGTAGGACAACTATTAGGGGCAGGCAAGATGGAAGAAGCAAAGGATACAGACCGCAAATTATTGGTATTTACCGTAGGAACCTGTGTAATATTCGGAAGTTTGCTGGCAATTATATCTCCGTTTTTCCCGAAGATTTATAATACATCTAACAATGTGCAGGAGCTGGCGACTCGTTTTATTTTAATCGCGGCGGCATGTATGCCATTGTATGCATTTATGCATGGATGTTATTTTACGTTAAGATCCGGTGGTAAAACATGGATTACTGTGCTGTTTGACAGTGTGTATGTATGGTTGGTGGATATTCCGCTTGCCTATGTATTATCCAGATTTACAGATATGCCAATTGTATGGGTGTATTTAAGTTGTCAGTTGATAGAAACCATCAAGTGTTTCATAGGATATGCTTTAGTAAAGAAGGGAATTTGGCTTCAAAATATCGTTTCCGATTCCTAATACAAAGGAGAAAAGAAAAATATGTTATTCAGCGTATATGAAATGGCATGGCTATTTTTGATTTATAGTTTCTTAGGATGGATTTTAGAAGTAATACATGCCATATATGGAAAAAGAAAGTTGGTAAACCGAGGCTTTTTAAATGGGATTGTTTGTCCGGTTTACGGATTTTCCATGGTATTTCTATCAATATTCCTGGATTCGTTGCGGAGTGACTGGTTTTATCTATTTTTAGGCTGTATGATTATAGGCTCCGTGATTGAATTGGTTACAGGTGTTGTATTAGAAAAAGTATTTCAAATACGAATGTGGGACTATTCTCATATGAAGTTTCAGGTAGGCGGATATGTTTGCCTGAAATATGCTGTATTTTGGGGAGCTTTAGGAACACTGCTAATAAAATTAGTGGATCCGTTATTACTTGGAATCATACCAAAAATCCCACGTTTGGCAGGAAATATAATACTAATTATTTTGGTAGTATTATTGTTGTTGGATATGGTGACAACTTTAACCGTATTGTATCGTGGAAAGAAAAATGCTGCGCGCATGGACGAAATCGCAGAGGGATTTTCTCAAGCATCCAAGTCACTTCGTAATGCGATTACTTCCAGAGTAGAACGACGCATGGAACGTGCTTTTCCGGGTCAGAAAAAGAAAACGTTAGAAAGTGAAGAAGAGCAACGAGAAAAGCAATTAAAAGAAACGGTTTTTGCTTATGGATGCGGTTTCCACAAAATTGTCTGGATTTTCTTTTTGGGAGCATTTCTGGGAGATATTACGGAAACGATTTTCTGTTGGTTGACAATGGGAAAACTTATGAGTAGAAGTAGTGTGGTTTATGGCCCCTTTAGCTTAGTATGGGGAATTGGAGTTGCGGGAATTACCATGCTTTTGTATCGTTATCGCAATAAAGAAGATCGATATATCTTTTTGGCAGGAACATTTTTAGGCGGAGCCTATGAATACATATGTAGCGTATTTACGGAAATATGTTTTGGTACAGTATTTTGGGATTATAGTGATATTCCGTTTAATCTTGGCGGGCGTATTAACTTATTATATTGTTTCTTCTGGGGAATTGCAGCGTTAGTGTGGATGAAGCTGTTTTATCCCTTCTTTGCAAAATGGATTGAGCGAATTCCAATGAAAATAGGAAAAATCCTCAGCTATATATTTGTGATATTTATGATTGTAAACATTATTATTTCAGCAGGAGCATTAGCAAGATATAGTGACAGAGCCCAGGGAAAAGAATCGCAGAATGCAGTAGATGAGTGGCTGGATAGTCATTTCGATGATAAGCGTATGGAACGGATTTATCCAAATGCAAAAATGACAGAATCGTAGTTTTTTGATTTTAGTCTAGGCTTTTTCACTGAAATGTGATAAAGTAATAAGGTGTATGTATAAGCATATAGAATAATAAGACCAAGGCAAGGAAATGAATATGAAAACAAAGGAATATTTAAAAAATAAAAAACGAGTAGTTGTGAAAATAGGTTCATCTTCGTTGATGCATGAAGAAACAGGCGGTCTTAATTACCCCAAAGTAGAGAAGCTGGTACGAGAATTATGCGATATTCACAATCGCGGAATAGATGTGTGCTTAGTAAGTTCAGGGGCCATTGCAGTAGGAAGAAAAGTAATCGGTCTGGCAGAACGTCCAAAAAACATATCTACCAAGCAGGCATGTGCTGCCGTAGGACAGGCAAGACTTATGATGACTTATCAGCGACTTTTTTCCGAGTATAATCATATTGCAGGTCAGGTCTTAATGACAAAAGGAACGATGTTAAACAATGTTTCCAGAAAAAATGCACAGAATACCTTTGAGGAACTTTTTCAAATGGGAGTAATTCCCGTTGTAAATGAAAATGATACAATATCTACTTACGAAATGCAATTCGGTGATAACGATACCTTATCTGCAATTGTAGCTTCTTTGGTGGGAGCGGATTTATTGATTTTGTTGTCGGATATTGACGGTTTATTTACAGATGATCCGCATAAGAATCCAAAAGCAGAATTAATTAAGGTAGTAGAAAATCTGGATGAAAGCGTTATGTCTATGGCAAAAGATACACCGGGAAGTGATGTTGGAACTGGTGGCATGGCAACGAAGCTTACCGCTGCAAAAATAGCAACTCTTTCCGGAGCGGATATGATTATTGCAAATGCAAAAGATGTAGGAGTTCTTCATGAGATTTTTGAAGGAGACTTTACAGGCACATTATTTCAACAGCATAGAAATGAAGATTTTTACATAGCGGATTTTATAGAAGAAAGTATTGGATAAGGAGAATAGCATGGAAGACAGTAAGATTGAACGTATCAACGCATTAGCACGAAAATCAAAGGCTGAGGGATTAACCGAAGCAGAGAAAAAAGAACAGGCACTTTTAAGACAGGAATATATTGCAAGTGTGAAGAGAAATTTACAGGCGCAGCTCAATAATATAGATATGATAAATACGGATGGAAGCATTGAAAATCTTGGGGAAAAGTATGGAAAGAAAACAGCAAATTAGAGCTGAATTAAAGAAAAAACGAAGTGCATTAACAAGTGCACAATGCAGGAGTTATTCCAATACCATATGTGAAAAAATATGGAATATTATTGAAAAGGAACATGCAGAAATCATATATTGCTATTATCCGTTAGGAAATGAAGTAGATGTACTTCCGTTAGCCCAAAAGGCATTGATAGCGGGAAAGAAAGTTGCATTTCCAAGAACCGACGGTGAGAATATGGATTTTTTTCAGGTGATGTCTTTGTCTGAATTTCAAAAGGGTGCTTTTAGTATTATGGAGCCAATAGGAGAATATTCCATTAGTGAGAAGACTCCGCTTGTAATAGTACCTGGACTTGGTTTTGATAAAAGCAGAAATCGCATTGGATATGGAAAAGGATTCTATGATCGATATTTTGCAAGATTTCCGTCATGTCGAAAAATAGGTGCAGCTTATGCGGCACAAATCATAGATTGTATACCAACAGATAGTTATGATACAAAACTGGATGTAATTGTAACAGAAAGGGAGGAAATAGAATGAATAGTACATTAGAACAAATCGGAAAAAATGCGCGTGAAGCAGAAGCAGTACTGCGTGTATTGTCTGTAAACGAGAAAAATAAACTATTGGCTACGGCTGCGGATTATTTGATGGCAGATATGAACTTACTGTTAGAGGCAAATGCAACAGATATGGAGACTGCAAGAGAAAATAATATGCCAATAGCATTACAGGATCGATTGCAACTGACAGAATCCAGAATCGCACAAATGGCAGAAGGATTGCGCCAGATTGCAGGATTAGAAGATCCGGTAGGAGAAGTGCTATATATGAAACAACGTCCAAACGGATTGATGATTGGACAGAAACGTGTACCATTAGGAGTTATTGGAATTATTTATGAATCCAGACCAAATGTTACCGCAGATGCATTCGGACTTTGTTTTAAAGCAGGAAATGTGGTAATTCTTCGAGGTGGAAAGGATGCTATTCATTCCAATAATGCTATAGCAAAAACTATGCAAGAGGCACTTCGTAAATGTGGATTGCCAATTCATTCGATTCAGCTTATTACAGATACCAGCCATGAAACTGCCGAAGAATTTATGCGTATGAACGAATATGTAGATGTTTTAATTCCAAGAGGCGGTGCCGGTTTAATTCGTACTGTAGTAGAAAAGGCAACTGTTCCGGTAATTGAAACAGGTACTGGAAATTGTCATATATTTGTAGATGAAACCGCAGATTTAGATATGGCAATTAATATTATCTTTAATGCCAAAACACAGCGAATAGGTGTATGCAATGCTTGTGAGTCCTTAGTGGTTCATGAGAAGGTAAAGGATGCATTACTTCCAAAATTAGCAGAACGTTTAAAAGAAAAAAATGTAGAATTGCGTGGAGATGAAAAGAGCCGAGAAGCTTGTGCAACAATTCAGGCGGCAACAGAAGAAGACTGGGGAAAAGAGTACTTAGATTATATTCTTTCCATTAAAACGGTATCTTCTATTGAAGAGGCAATTGCGCATATCAATAAATATAATACCGGACATTCAGAAGCAATTATTACGAAAGACTATGCAAATGCACAAAAATTCCTGAATGAAATCGATGCGGCAGCCGTATATGTAAATGCTTCTACCAGATTTACAGATGGATTCGAGTTTGGGTTTGGAGCTGAAATAGGTATCAGTACACAAAAGCTTCATGCAAGAGGACCTATGGGATTGAAAGAATTAACAACTACCAAATATATCATTTATGGAAATGGTCAGGTAAGAGAGTAGGATATTTTCATGATATATAAGAAATTAAAGCAAGAAGAGATAGAACTTCCCTTGTTTCAGGGATTTCACCGTCATCAGGTTGTAACACAATGCTGGCGAAAGGAATCAGGGAAGTGGCAGCTTAAAGATATACCATTTGTTGATGAATGGACAAAAGAACAGTATGCTTTTCTGGTAAAATGCTTAAAGAATACTGTAAATACCGGAGGTGCAGTATTTGGAGCATTTACAGAAGAACGTTTGGTAGGGTTTACCTCAGTGGAAAATAGTTTTTTTGGCTCTGAAAAACAATACTTGCAACTTTCTTGCATCCATGTTTCAGAGGAAAGCAGAGGAAACGGTATTGGAAAGCAATTATTTTCGTATGCTGTGGAGGCGGCAAGAGAATTAGGTGCTCAAAAATTGTATATTTCTGCACATTCTGCAAAAGAGTCTCAGGCATTTTACCATGTACTTGGATGTGTTGAAGCAAAGGAATACAATCGCGAATTGACAGAAGCAGAACCTTGTGATTGTCAGTTGGAATTTGTATTGTAGTTATCATAGAATATTAAAAAGGAAAACACTGTTAAGAGCTTAAACTATAGGTTCTTAGCAGTGTTTTCTAATCTTAAAGTAATATATTTTACAGTGGCTTTCCATTTAAAACTTCTACATAATCTTTATAATTTTCTTCTAATAGTTTCGGTGTGTCTAAGCCATAAGGGCAATGGGCACTACATTGGTTGCAATGGATGCAATCCTCAATTTTTTTCATTTTTGCCTGAACTTCCGGGGTAAGCTGAAGTTCTGAAGGCGAACGGCGTAGTAACAATGACATACGGGCACAGTTATTGATTTCGATTCCTGCCGGACAAGTTGGCATACAGTATCCGCAACCACGACAGAAGTTTCCGGCAAGTTGTGCGCGGTCTGTATCAATGACTTTTTGAAGTTCCGGTGTTAAAACAGGTGGATGTTGGATATAGCTTAAAAATTCGTCTAATTCTTGTTCGCGTTGTACACCCCAGATAGGAAGAACATGGTCAAATTGATCCAGATAAGCATAAGCAGCGGCAGAATTGGTAATTAGTCCACCGGATAAGGCTTTCATAGCAATGAATCCCATGTTTTCTTCTTTGCATCGCTTCACTACGTCTAAATCCTTTTCCGTAGCGAGATAACAGAACGGAAATTGTAAGGTTTCGTAGAGCCCACTGTCAATTGCTTCATGGGCAACCGTAAGTCGGTGATTGGTAATTCCGATGTGGCGAATCTTACCTTCCGATTTTGCCTGTTCCATAGCTTCGTATAATCCGGTGCCATCTCCGGGTTTTGGACAAAAAGAAGGATTGTGGAATTGATATAAGTCGATATAGTCTGTTTTTAAAAGGGAAAGACTGGTTCGTAAATCTTTCCAAAAATCTGTACCGTTTTGTGCAGCCGTTTTTGTGGCAATAAATATATGTTCTCTGACATCGGAAAGTGCTTCGCCGATTTTAGCTTCGCTGTCAGTATAAAAACGAGCAGTATCGAAGAAAGTAATTCCTGCGTCATAAGCTTTTCGTAATAATTTTCCTGCATCTTCAGTAGAAATTCGTTGAATCGGAAGTGCACCAAATCCATTTTTGTTGGTGGTGATTCCTGTTTTTCCCAGTGTAACTTTTGCGTTCATATTGAAACACCTCTTTCGTATAATAAATCATGAGAATATTTTTCATTAATTTTACCATGTTATTTTTAGAAATACAAGACACACAAAATTACGAACAAATGGTTGCTTTTTTCCAAAGAGACATTTACAATCAGGAGAAAAAAGTGTATGATATAGTTTAGGTCTGCCTTGCGCAATCTAGATTTTGAAATAGGAAAGAAAAGGAAAATTTGTATGGAAAACAAGATATATGAACAGGTTCCACAAGAAGAACCTCAACGTCAGTTTTATTATATGGAGAAGGCAAAGGGCTATGTAAATGCATTGGCAGAAAAACTGGGACGAAGACCAACCTTTTGCGTTACCACATTCGGGTGCCAGATGAATGCGCGCGATTCTGAAAAGCTGACTGGTATTTTAGAGACAATCGGTTATGAAGCTGCCGAAAATGAAGAAGCAGACTTTGTAATTTACAATACATGTACCGTTAGAGAAAATGCAAACAATAAGGTATGGGGAAGACTGGGATATTTAAGCACTTATAAGAAGCATCATCCCCATATGAAGATAGCACTTTGCGGCTGTATGATGCAGGAACCGGAAGTGATTGAAAAGTTACGCAAAAGTTATCGTTTTGTAGATTTGATTTTCGGAACACATAATATTTATAAATTTGCAGAATTAATCGTGGCAACCTTTGAACAAAAAGGAATGGTTATTGATATTTGGAAAGATACGGACAAGATTGTGGAAGACCTTCCGGTAGACCGTAAATATTCCTTTAAGTCTGGTGTAAACATCATGTTTGGATGTAATAATTTCTGTAGTTATTGCATCGTACCATATGTAAGAGGCAGGGAACGAAGCAGAAAGCCACAGGATATCATCCGTGAAATTGAACATTTAGTTGCAGATGGTGTTGTAGAGATTATGTTACTTGGACAGAATGTAAACTCCTATGGAAAGAATCTGGATACTCCGGTAACATTTGCAGAATTATTGCAGGAAGTAGAAAAAATTGAAGGACTGGAACGAATCCGTTTTATGACGTCCCATCCAAAGGATTTATCCGATGAACTTATTGAAGTAATGGGAAAATCTAAGAAAATATGTAAGCATTTGCATTTGCCATTGCAGTCAGGTAGCAGTCGTATTTTAAAGGAAATGAATCGCCATTATAATAAGGAACAGTATTTGACCTTAGTAGATAAGATTCGAAAAGCAGTGCCGGATATTGCTCTTACAACGGATATTATTGTGGGATTCCCAGGAGAAACAGAAGAAGATTTCCTAGAAACCATGGATGTAGTAAAAAGAGTACGTTATGATAGTGCATTTACTTTTATTTACTCCAAACGTACCGGAACACCGGCGGCTTCTATTAAGGAACAGGTTCCGGAAGATGTGGTAAAGGATAGATTTGACAGATTACTGAAAGAAGTGCAGGCAGATGCGGCAGAACGTGCGCAGGCACTTACCGGAAGAACAGAAAGTGTATTAGTAGAAGAAGTAAATGAACAGGACAATCATCTTGTGACAGGAAGATTAAGTAATAATTTTATTGTACATTTTCCGGGAACAGAGGATTTGGTTGGAAAAATCATTAACGTGAAGTTAAAGGAATGCAAGGGCTTTTATTTTTACGGTGAAATCGTAGAATAAGGTTCATGGCATGTAACATAAAGGAGAAGGAATGTATTCTTATATTAAAGGTGAACTGGTTGAGATTTTGGATGATGTGATTGTGGTAGAAGCAGGTCAAATCGGTTACAACATTCATATTCCAGCCAGTATGATAGATAATTTTACGGGAACCGGGCAGGAAGTGAAGATTTATACCTATCTTCAGGTAAAAGAAGATGATATGCAACTGTATGGTTTTTTAACAAGAGATGACCTTAATATCTTTAAGTTGTTATTAGGGGTAAATGGCATTGGACCCAAAGGTGCACTTGCAGTCTTGTCCGTTATGACTCCGGATGATTTGCGTTTTGCTGTACTTGGAGAAGATGCAAAGTCCATTGCAAAAGCTCCCGGTATTGGTAATAAGACCGCGCAAAGAGTTATTTTAGAGTTAAAGGATAAGATAAGTTTAGAAGATGCTTTTGAAGCAAAGACTGTACATGTAGCAGAAGGACAGAGTGTAACCTCCAGTGTGAAAAACGAAGCTGTTCAAGCATTGACTGCATTGGGATATTCTTCATCAGAGGCATTGAAGGCAGTTAGTGGAGTGGAGCTTACAGAAGATATCACAGTAGAAGAAGTATTAAAGGAAGCTTTGAAACAGATGGCTTTTTTATAAAGAAAGTTTCTCTCAAGTAAAAATGTATTAAAACAAAAAGGAATTAAAATAAAAAGTAAGCAGGAGGAAGAACAATGTTAGAATTTCGATATGACACACAATTATTAATTGAAGGAAAAGATTTAGATGAAGATACTATTAATGAGTATTTCACAAGTCATTTTAAAGGGGATTGCCTGTTGGCTGTAGGAGATGAAGAATTGATAAAGATTCATTTTCATACCAATGAGCCATGGAAGGTATTAGAGTATTGTGCATCTTTAGGGGAAATTTATGATATTGTGGTAGAAGATATGGATAGACAGGCTCGCGGATTAAAGGGCTAAATGGAAACATGAAAAAGGATGAACTTATAAATATTCTAAATAATTATAGTATAAGTGATATTATTGATTATAGAGAAATAGACACAACAAATGGTGATGATTATAGGGTAAATATTGTAGTTGATAAGAAATATGTATTAAGAATTAACAATGATGTTATTACAGAAGAACGGTTGCAGTCTGTTTCCAGACTTTGTGAAAGATATCGTTCTATTGGAGTTTTGGCACCAAAGCTTTACAAAAATAAGGATGGTGTATACTTGACAAGTTATCAAAATCATGTTTGCTATTTATCAGAGTATTTGGATTATTCCACAGAAGAAGATGCTACAAGCTGTAATCACAAACAAGTAGAAAAGGAAGTTTTGAAAATGATTGGGATCTTTTCCAAAAAGTATTCCAATTATGATTTATCTGATATTAATTCCATGTGGAGTTTAATTGATTTAGCTCCGTTAGATATTAATGTGGACGAAAAACAAGAAAATTTAGATATGTTAGTGAAGAATTTAGATGAAATTGGCGAAAGTAACTTGGCAAAAAGCATAGTTTCTTTTAATGAAGAGAATCGAAATGAGATTAAAAAAGTATATAAGCAATTGCCAAGATGTGTAATACAAGGAGACCTAAATTGTGCTAATATTTTAGTAAAGGATAATCATTTCATTGGATTGATTGATTTTAATATGGCTGGAACAGAAGTAAATGTAAATTATTTTTGTGCAGAAACCAATGGATACATATCGAAAAAGGATTTTTTGGCAAAGTCTGCATTTGAATTTTACTCTGACTGGATATTGGAACAGAATTGTAAACTTGCCATTATAATGAAAGAGTATGCACTAAATGAACTTGAAAAAGGTATAATTGAAAATTATCGTAATATTTGTATGATTTCCCAATATCCCAATGTAATGGCATTTATAAACTTTTTAAAAGAAGATAAAGCAAAAACTTTAGACATTATTAGATTGATTTTAGAAAGATAAAAAATAGGGGACGCACAAAGATATGAAGAATAAAAATCAAAAACTTGCTATTATATTTCCGGGTATTGGTTATCATGTAGACAAACCATTACTATATTATGCCAGAAAAATAGTGACTTCTCTGGGATATACATGTATTTGTGTCAGTTATCCGGATTTGTCCAAGGAAGAGATCAAGAATAGACTGCAAGAAAGTATTCAAAGAATAATGAAACAAGTGGAAGAACAATTATCCGATGTTGTTGATACAAATCAACCGCAAGAGCTTCTTTTTATTTCTAAAAGTATTGGAAGTGTGGTATCGGCAGAATATAGGAAAAGACATAATCTGAAAGTGCCGCAGGTGATTTATACACCGATTCAAGAAACACTTACCTATGGAATAGAAAATGCAATTGTTTTTCATGGTACCAATGATTCTTGGTGCAACACAGAAGATTTAAAAGAAGTTTGTGTGAAAAATAATGTATCCCTTCAATTACTGGAAAATGCAAATCATTCACTGGAAATTGAGGATGTTATTATAAATATTGAATATTTGAAAAAAATTATGGAAACAACAAAAAGCTATTTAGAGAAAGAGTTTTAGAGAAATCTGTAAAAGTTTGATGAAACGGAAGGAATAATTTCATGGAAAAACGTGTAATCTCTACGCAGGCACAGGAAGAGGATATCAAAATCGAAACAAGTCTGCGACCACAAACACTAAATGAATATATTGGTCAGGAGAAAGCAAAGGGAACCTTGAAGGTTTACATAGAGGCAGCAAAACAAAGAAAGGAATCCTTAGATCATGTATTGTTTTATGGACCTCCCGGACTTGGAAAAACCACACTTGCAGGAATTATTGCCAATGAAATGGGAGTAAATATGAAGATTACTTCCGGGCCGGCTATCGGAAAGCCGGGAGAAATGGCAGCAATTTTAAGTGGACTTCAGGAAGGTGACATTCTTTTTGTGGACGAGATTCACCGTTTAAATCGTCAAGTCGAAGAAGTACTATATCCGGCTATGGAAGATTATGTGATTGATATTATGATTGGAAAAGGAGCAACGGCACGTTCTATTCGATTAGATTTACCACATTTTACCTTAGTAGGTGCAACAACAAGAGCCGGATTATTATCCGCACCCCTAAGAGACCGTTTTGGCGTAGTACATCACATGGAATTCTATACACCTGAGGAATTAAAAACAATTATTCTTCATTCGGCAGATAAATTAGCAGTAGAAATTGATGATGAAGGAGCGTTTGAACTTGCCAGACGTTCCAGGGGAACTCCGCGACTGGCAAACCGTTTGCTAAAGCGTGTGCGCGATTTTGCTCAAGTAAAGTATGATGGAAAAATTACAAAAGAGGTCGCAACCTTTGCTTTGGACTTATTAGAAGTAGATAAGTATGGGTTAGACCAGAATGACCGAAATATTTTGTTGACAATTATTGAGAAATTTCAAGGTGGGCCAGTTGGACTTGATACACTTGCTGCATCATTGGGCGAAGATGCAGGAACCATTGAGGATGTGTACGAGCCATATTTAGTAAAAAATGGTTTTATTAACCGTACACCAAAGGGAAGAGTAGCAACAGATTTCGCCTTTGGACATTTTGGAATTACAAAATAAAGGTTGTTTTTCTGTGAAAATTAGGTATAATGAAAAAGAAAAAGATTAGCCGGAGAGGATGAAAGTTATGTCAGCGAAGACCAGCGCAGATGTTTTAATTGGAGGTAAGGTTTATACATTAAGCGGATATGAAAGTGAAGCTTATTTACAGAAAGTTGCCACCTATATAAATAATAAAATGAGTGAATTCGATGAGATGGAGCAATTTCGTCGTTTGCCGATGGATATGAAGTCCACCTTGTTGGAATTGAATATTGCGGATGATTACTTTAAGGCGAAGGATCAGGCAGAGCAACTAGAGCAGGATATCGAAGTGAAAGACAAAGAAATTTATGACTTAAAGCATGAATTGATTTCTGCGCAGATAAAATTAGAAAGTAACGAGAAGTCTATTGCGGAACTTGAAAAGGAAAATAAAGAATTATTATTAAACAAGGCGAAGTTAGAAGCGTCTTTGGAAGATGCATTACTTGGAAAAGTGAAAGGTCAGGCAGAGTCAACAGAGCACACACATAAGAATTCCAAGGATAAATCATCTGAGAAATCAACCCAGACAAAGTCTTTGAATGAAGAAAAGAATAAGTAATAGGAAGCTCTGAAAATCGAATGGTTTTTCAGAGCTTCCTATTTGTACGAGTAGTGATGAGGATATTATGATGAATCAAAATAATCAAAGAAAAACAGAACTTTTAGCTCCGGCAGGTTCTTTTGAAACATTAAAAGCAGTAGTAAATGCAGGGGCAGATGCCGTCTATTGTGCGGGAAACCGTTTTGGCGCAAGGGCCTATGCGAATAATTTTACAGAAGAGGAAATGATTTCTGCCATAGATTTTATGCATTTAAAAGGAAAAAAGTTGTATATGACAGTAAACACTCTTTTGAAAGAAGCAGAGTTAGAAGAACTATACGATTATCTTGTGCCATATTATGAAACAGGGTTAGATGCGGTGATTGTACAGGATTTAGGCGTTATGCGTTTTGTACGGGAACATTTTCCAAATCTTGCTATTCACGCAAGTACGCAAATGACAATCACCGGAGCTTATGGTGCAGATTTATTGTTAAAGGCGGGATGCAATCGTATTGTAACAGCCAGAGAGCTTTCTTTAGAGGAAATAGGCAATATATATCAGCAGACAGGAGCAGAAATTGAAAGCTTTGTACATGGTGCCTTGTGTTATTGCTATTCCGGTCAATGCTTGCTAAGTAGTATGATTGGAGGCAGAAGTGGAAATCGTGGACGCTGTGCACAACCATGTCGTTTGCCATATGAATTATTTGATAAAAAGCAGTTAGCTGCTTCGGCAAAGAAAGGAAATGAATCCTATTTATTAAGTCCGAAAGATTTATGTACCATTGACTTAATACCGGAACTGATTCAACATGGTGTACATTCTTTTAAAATCGAAGGACGTATGAAGCAGGCAGAGTATGCTGCCGGAGTTACCAGTATTTATCGTTACTATATTGACAAATGTGAAGCAAATCCAAAAGCAACCTATGAAGTATCCGCTAAGGATCACCAGAAGTTGTGGGATTTGGGGAATCGTTGCGGATTTACAGATGGATATTATAAAAGACACAATGGCAAGGAAATGATTACTTTTGCATCCCCATCCCATGAAAAAAAGAATGAGCAGTTGCAACAGCAAGTCCGTGAAACTTATGTAAATGTTGAACAAAAAGAAAAAATAAAGGGAATCTTAATACTTTCCAAAGAACTTCCATCGAAACTTGTGCTAAAATATAAAAATGTAGAGATAGAAGTACAGGGAGATGTTGTTCAAAAAGCGCAGAAACAACCAATGTCCCAAGAAACGATTTTAGATAAGATGCAAAAAACAGGAAATACACCATTTACGTTTTCATCATTAGAAGTAGAGATGGAAGATGATATTTTTATTCCGGTTGGTGCTTTGAATAAATTGCGAAGAGACGGATTAGAAAAATTGGAAAACCATATTCTTACAGAATATCGAAGAACTGTATCGGAAAATCAAGTGATTGAAAAAATTACGAAGCCAAAGAAAAGTGCAGGTGCAACAAAGTGGAAACCAAAGCTTCATGTATTAGTAGAAACGCCGGCACAATTTTCTGTTGTTGTGAGAAATCAGGAAGTTCAACGAATTTATTTTGATGTATTTCAAACTACTACTAAGGACATTCAGGCAGCTCAGCAAGCTGGAAAAGAAATTTATTTGGCATTGCCATATATTTTACGAATGAATATGGTGGAATCGTTAAGAAAAACAATTCAGAAACTAGAAGAGATAAAACCCGATGGTTATCTGGTTCGTAACTTTGAAGAAATCAACTTTTTGCAAGAACTAGAAATCAAAGGCAGCCGTATACAAACAGATTATGGTATCTATGTCTTTTCCGAAGAAGCAAGAAGGGAACTGGCAGATTGGAACGTTGAGCAATTTACCATGCCGGTAGAACTAAATCGTGGGGAACTTTTGCAGCTAAACAACGAAAACAGTGAATTAATTGTATACGGTCATCAGCCTTTGATGATTAGTGCACAGTGTCTTCATAAAAATACTACAAGGTGTGATAAAACTCCGGGTATTTTTTATTTAAAAGATCGTTATGGGAAGCTTTTTCCAGTAAAAAATAACTGTACGTCATGCTACAATGTAATTTATAACACAAGTCCATTGGCATTGTTTCACCATGAGAAGGAAATACAACGATTAGCACCTAAGGCAGTTAGAGTTTCTTTTACCATAGAAAAAGAACATCAAATAGAGACGGTGCTTGAAGTCTGTCAGAAAGCATTTTTTGAACATAAGAAAATAGCACCTGAAGAATATTTTAAAGACTATACCAATGGTCATTTTAAACGAGGAGTAGAATAGAAATGGTACATTTAGTTACAGAATTATCAAAATATTTGATGATTATTCTGTTTGCACTGTATACATATCAGTGTTTTGCAGTATTAAAACGAAATATAACCCCAGAAAAACAGCGTAGAAAGTTTCATCAGCAAATTTTTTATATGTATGCGATTCATTTGAATGCATATGTAGTGCTGTATTTATCTACTAAGAGCAAGGAATTAATTGTTTTTTATCTGATGCAGGTAGTATATTTTACGATAGTGCAGCTTTGTTATTCCATATTTTATGACAGAGCATCCAGATTAGTAGTAAATAATATGTGTATGCTTATGATGATTGGACTGATTGTTTTAACACGATTATCCGTAGATTTTGCTGTGAAGCAGTTTCAGATAGCAATCATTTCCATGGCTGTTACCATGCTAATCCCATTTTTGATTAGCAGACTTAAGTTTTTCCGTAATCTTTCTATGGTATATGCCCTTTTGGGAATCACGTTACTGGGGGCAGTTGCAGCGTTAGGTGTGGTTTCCCATGGTGCAAAGCTATCCTTTACCGTAGCGGGAATTACCATTCAGCCATCAGAGTTTATAAAAATTATTTTCGTGTTTTTCGTAGCGGCTATGTATCATGAGTCTACGGAATTTATACAGGTAGTAAAAACTACAGCAGTTGCCGCACTTCACGTTATTATACTTGCAATATCAAAAGACTTGGGTGCAGCGTTGATTTTCTTCATTGCTTATATGGTGATGCTTTATGTTGCCACTCACAATATTGGTTATTTTTTAAGCGGACTTTTATGCGGGTGCCTTGCATCTGTGGCAGGGTACTTTATGTTCAGCCATGTGCGGGTAAGGGTATTGGCGTGGCAGGATCCGTTGGCACGTTTTGAAAATGAAGGAAACCAGATATCCAATTCGCTGTTTGCTATTGGAACAGGTGGGTGGTTTGGCATGGGGCTAAATCAGGGAATGCCTAATAAGATACCGGAAGTGAAGCAGGACTTTATTTTCTCGGCAATTTCCGAGGAATTAGGAGGCATCTTTGCATTGTGTCTGATTTTGGTGTGCGTAAGCTGTTTCCTTATGTTTTTAAATATTGCAATGCAAATGAAAGATTCTTTTTATAAACTGGTAGCACTGGGGCTTGGAACAATATACGGGTTCCAGATTTTCCTCTCAGTTGGTGGTGACATTAAGTTTATTCCCTCTACGGGAGTAACTTTACCATTGGTAAGTTATGGAGGAAGTTCTCTTTTAAGTACATTAATTATTTTTGCGATTATTCAGGGATTGTATTTATTGCGTGAACGTGAAGAAAACGAACCTGTGAAGAAAAAGCCAAAGAAGAAGAAAAAGAAAGGAGGCAGAGTATCCCATGAAGAAACAGTCAAAATCCACGGAACGAAAGTCCAAAACTTCGACTAATAAAAATAGAAATCGAGAATTTGTAACCATTACATATATGTTTGTGGGAATGTTTATCCTGATGATGGGGTATTTTGCTTATTTTCAAGTATTTAAAAGTGAGGATTTTATTAATAGCCCTTATAATACCCGACAGGATAAGTTTGGAGAACATGTTATTCGAGGAAGTATTTTATCCGCAGATGGTAAAACTTTGGCAGAAACAATTGTAGATGATGATGGAAGTGAAACCAGATATTATCCGTATGGAAATATGTTTGCTCATGCAGTAGGGTATGATTGTAACGGAAAGTCCGGAATTGAATCCATGGCTAATTTTAATTTACTTCGTTCTCATGCCTTTTTCTTAGAACAAATTGTAAATGGATTAAAAGATGAAAAAAATCCGGGAGATAATGTGATTACTACGTTGAATTATTCCTTGCAGGAGGCTGCCTACAATGCACTGGGAGATGATAATGGTGCAATTGTGGCACTTGATCCTACAACAGGAAAAATATTGGCATGGGTATCTAAACCGGACTTTAATCCCAATACCATTGCGGCTGACTGGAATGACATTGTGTCTCAAACAGATGGTGAAAATTCTGTTTTGGTCAATCGTGTGAGCCAGGGATTATATCCACCGGGATCTACCTTTAAAATATTAACAACTTTAGAATATATTAGAGAAAACCCAAATTACGCTGATTATACTTACGATTGTAAGGGAAGTATTACAGAAGGGGAAACAGAAATTCACTGCTATGATAATTCTGTACATGGCACAGAAGATTTGAAGAAATCTTTTGCAAAATCCTGTAATTCTTCATATGCTAATATTGGGCTTATGCTGGATAAAACGTCCTTTGCAAAGCTATGTGACACCTTATTATTTAATAAGGCTATTCCAAGTGTATACCCATCTCAGAAGAGTAGTTTTGTTTTAAATGAAAATTCCGATACTTCTGCAATCATGCAAACAGCAATCGGTCAGGGTCAGACCCTTGTGACTCCACTTCATATGGCGTTAATTACTTCAGCGATTGCAAATGATGGCGTATTAATGAAACCTTATGTAATCGATCATACAGAGAATTATAAGGGAATATCGGTAAAAGAGTATCAACCGTCTACCTATGGAACTCTGTTGGATTCTAAAGAAGCAAAAACCATGCAGGAATTCATGTCCTATGTGGTAAGCGATGGAACAGGCTCGAAATTAAACGGTCAGAGTTATCAGGCTGCCGGAAAAACAGGTTCGGCAGAATATAGTAATGTAAAGGGAGAAAGTCATGCCTGGTTTACCGGGTATGCGTCCACAAAGGAAAAAGGAAGTATTGTGGTAACCGTAATTGTAGAAGGTGGCGGTGCCGGAAGCTCTGTTGCAGTTCCAATTGCAAAGCAGGTATTTGACGCTTATTTTAATAATTAATTGGTAGTCTGTATTGCAAGATAAGTAAAAAAGAGTTATACTATTTTTAGTTTATAACCACATCAGGAGGTATTGCAATGATAGAAGCAACAAGTTGTGGTGGTGTGGTAATATTTCGCGGAAAGATACTGCTTCTGTATAAAAATTACAGAAATAAGTATGAAGGTTGGGTTCTGCCAAAGGGAACAGTAGAGCCGGGCGAGGAGTATAAAGATACGGCTGCAAGAGAGGTGCTGGAAGAAACGGGTGTAGATGCATCAATTATCAAATATGTCGGAAAAAGCCAGTATACCTTTAATGTTCCGGAAGATACTGTGGAGAAAGAGGTTCATTGGTATCTTATGATGGCAGATAGTTATTACAGCAAACCACAACGGGAAGAATATTTTGTTGATTCCGGGTACTATAAATTTCATGAAGCATATCATTTATTAAAATTTGCAAATGAGAAACAGATATTAGAAAAGGCTTATAACGAATATCTGGATTTAAAGAAAAGTAATCTTTGGGGCAACAGAAAATATTTTTAAAAGGTGCTCATCGAAAGAGAGCACCTTTTTTAAGAAGTAATGAGAGGTTTGAATGATTTGGTATAAAGATTTTTATGCAGGAGAATCTATTGCATCGAAAAAGAAAAAGGTAAAATGGAAAATCATGCATAATGCAGGACAATTGGACATTTATGTGATTGCACTTGGAAGTGTAGAAGGAAATCTTTTAGATATCATTCCGGCTTGGGAGCTGATGCAAAAGCATTATCCGAAATGGGACATGGTGGTAGTAGGAGTGGACAAGGGATATGATAATGCAATGGAATTAGCAGGAAAGATTGTAATGGACGTATATAAGGAGACCGGAACCTTTGACGTAAAGGAGTATTTTCTTGAAAAGCATCGAGAAAATCTCAGAAAAGAGCCAGTATGGAAATCATCTTATTGATTTTGAAAATAATTGGTATTTGTCTGCTTGTCTTACTTGGCATATGTGTGTTCCTGATAGGTTCCGTTATATTTATTCCGGTTCGGTACCGTATGAAAGGAAATGGTCAGGTTCCAAATGAACTAGAAGCAGATGCAGTATTCAGCTGGTTTTTGCATATCATTCATGCAAGAATACATTATAATACAAATGGACTTCAATTTAATATAAGAATATTTGGAATCCCTTTGCATCTCGGAAAAGAAAAAAAGTCCAAAAAGAAAATAAGGAAAAAGAGAAAAAAGAAAACAAAAGAATCTGAAGTACAGAAAACAGTAGAAGAAAATAACGATGCAGAGCAGGAAAACAAAATACAGGAAATTTCAGAAGAAAACAGCACGGTAGAGCAAGAAAATAGTATTGTAGTAAAAGAAGACGCACTAAAACAAACTGAGAAAAAAGATGCTTGGTGGCGAAAATTAAGTTTTTCAAAAATAAAAGAACGCTGCAAGAATGTTTTGGAGAAACTAAAGAACATCAAAGAACAGCTTACAAACATAAAAAGTATTATTTCGGCGGAAACTAATAGAAATGCCGTATCCGCGCTTTTTCAGGAATTGAAATATTTATTGAAACATTATACACCAAGAAAGGCGTCTGGTGAGCTTCTATTTGGTACAGAAGACCCGGCAAACACCGGGGAGCTTCTTGGCGTTATAAGTATGATGCCATTTTGGTATCGTTATCAAATATCCGTTATACCGGATTTTACAGCAGAAGCATTTTATGCAAAAGGCAATATTTACTTAAAAGGATATATGCGAAGTGTGCATATGCTATCATCCGGTATACGGCTAATAAAAAATAAAGATATACGCAAACTTTTCAATCAAATCAGAGGATAAATAGGAGGTTTTTCATATGCAAGACAATAATTTTAACACAACAGTACAGTCATTATTTAAGGGAATGGATAGTTTTATCACTACAAAAACCGTAGTGGGAGATGCCGTGCATATTGGTGACACTATCATTCTGCCGCTGATAGAAGTTTCTTTCGGTGTGGCAGCGGGAGCCTTTTGTCAGGATAAGAAAAATAACGCAGCAGGAGGTATGGGTGGTAAAATCACTCCAAGTGCTGTATTAGTAATTCAGGATGGATGCACCAAACTTGTAAATATTAAGAATCAAGACAGTGTGACCAAGATCTTGGATATGGTTCCTGATTTTGTGAATAAATTTACTAGTGGGAAAGACAATAAAAAGAAAAACGGAATCGTAGACGAAGTTGCGAAAGAGGCTGCTGCAAAAGATTTATCAGAGAAGCTGAATATTGTTGATGAGACAGAAGCGTAGATTTGGTTTTGCCGTTTCAAGGCATTTATTCCCAAGTTTTGCATATAGTATATAATAGAAAGGTTTGCAGGAGGGAAAATATGCGACGGCTGATAGGATTTGTTCTGTTCTGGATAGCAATCGGAATGGCGCTTATGATGTTTCTGCACAGCCAATTATTGGGATTGATTATAATATTTCTGCTTTTGTTATTAGGATATAATTTATTTTCTTGTTGAGTTAATACTGTCGTATTTATTCTTTGATATGACAGTATTTATTTTTTTGTATAAAAGTGAGCTGTCCGCTTTATTTTGGAAAAACTTGACAGTAAATTTAATCTTTTGTATGATTGAATAGTTAAAAAGCATAAAGGGAGAAGAAATAATATGTCAGAAAAAATTAAAATTAACCAAACCTCCGTAGAAAATGACGCAACGGTACTTTCGGGGGCAGCAGCGTATTTTAAAGAAGTTGCGTTAATCCCGTCAGATGGAGAGACTACGCTTACAGCAAATGGAAACGGGCAGAGTAATTTTGGCAAATCCCAAAAACTGATCGCTTCTTTTGGAGCTGCGATAGAAAAAGAAGTTGGCAATGTCAGACAACTGGGTGCAACTTTTGAGGAATATGACAGCATGATGAGCCAATTATGGGAAAATGGCTGTAGATATGAAACATTAACAGAGAGCAAACCCTAAACAAAAATAACATGGAGACTTAACAATGGAAGAGACTAAAAAACAAAAGAGTATTGAAAAACTAGAAGAAGATAAAGAAACTTTAGAAAGGCGAAAAAAGCGTGTATTAGAAAGGGAAGACGATGAGGATATGGAGATTTTAAGGACTTATCGGAATCTGGATAGAATGCGGGAAGCTTGTGGAGTGAATGATACAGAAATATTACGTCTGTTGGATGAAAAGCAAAGTGTATTAGACTCATTAAGAAGAAGGAAAATGGAATTTGGGGAAGAGTTCCAAAATGAGACTAAGAAGGAAGAACAGAAAATAGAGGAAACAGAAGCAAACTTTCAGGAAAAGAATGCTGAAAAAAATGAGGAAGATAATAATTAATACGGAGGAAAAATTTCATGAACGAAAATTCTTATTTAAATCCCACCAAAATAAAAGAAGAATGTGATAGTGCGATTCAAAAGCTGGAAAACGATAATGAAGCCATTCGTGTGGCAGAAAACAGCTTGAATACCTTTTTGAATGATAGTGAAATTAAAAGTGAGGCATTTGATGCCCTCAAGTTTCAGATGAGTGATTATATTACAGTGCTGCAGGCAATGAGAACAGCAAATAATTCCGATATTGCTGATTTTACAATCTTAAAATCGTCTGTTGGAGATGAAGTGTTGATTGGCGGCAATATTCTGAAACAAAAAGCTGCTGCGTTGCGACAAAAAGCTGCAGATGAGGAGACTGCACAGGAGTATGAAAGAGAAGCAAACAAAGCCTTCTGGCCATGGGAAAGTCGGTATTATAGCTGGAAAGCAAATCAATACTGGAATATGGCAGAAATTGACCAAAGGTTGTATCTCATGTGGCAGGCAAAAGAAGACCGCTATGATGAAATAGAAGGTACTACCAGTGGATTGTTTTTGGCAGTGGCTACTATGCGGGCGGCAGCAGAAACGGGACTTTGTGCTATTGATAATGCTTTTCAAAATGGCGCTTATGTTTCGGATCCAAATGCAGCATGGAGGACAGAGCTTGCAAAGTCTTACATAGAGCGTATATTGACGGTAAATGCAGACGGAACTATAACTGCAAATTGGGATGAAGTAGAAAAAGTGTTGAGTAAGCCAGCGGAAGAAATTACGCAGGAAGAGTATGAAGCATTGGCATTGTTATATCTGAATATTGATGAAACAGAATTGTCTCATTTTCTTGAACTTTGCATGGATAGAACATCGGATGTAGATGTTCCATGGTATAATGAAATGATTCAAATGGGAACAGGCTTTTCGGGAGGCGAAGATTTCTCTGAATGGACTGTAAATACAGAAAAATTGGATAAATTGATAGAGCAGGTGTCCATTGCTTCGGATGGTACATTAGCTATGTTGCGAGTGATTGATAGTGAAAATGAAAATGGAAATGAGAATGAACAATATAAAAGACTAAGAGAGCAACGAAATATTATAGTTCAGAGGATGACACTTTTGGAAGTGACAGGAGAAGTTGGAACTTTTCGTGGAGAGTATCAGGCGGAGCATCCAACGATTAAGATAAAGAAAAATGAGGATGAAAGTCTGACTATGAGTTTTTGCCAGTTTCGTAATATAGGAAGTGAAGTGTCACCAACAATGAGTAATCTTGGAGAATCTACCATAAACATTTCAAGAACTAAGAATGGTGAAAATATTGATAGAGATGCATTAAAAGATACAGAACTTTCTTTTGCGGGATATTTTGCAGGGGTTTCCTTAGTTGACGAGACGTGGAGTTTTATGATAGATGAAACTTCAGGGGAAATGATTAGTATGGGCTCAGAATATTTAGGGACATATCTGGTAGAAAAAACAGGAAAAGAGGCATTAGAAAATGTGATAGGATATGTTCCCATAGCCGGTGATATAGCAGGCTTTGCAATCGACATGGCAGAAAGCAGAGCAGAAGCAGATGCGGCGCAAAAGTTTATCACAGGGCAATTAGACACTTTAGAAAGTGCAATGATTTATAGAGCCTTTGATTGTAGCGTTAACTTTGTTGCGTATGATACAGTAGATAATGAACAACTTGCCTTATATACACAATCTGGACGAAAGACGGCAGATATTATAAATAGTGTAAATGATGCATTAGGAACAGAAATAACAGAGGCAGATGTTGTGACAAAGCCGAACGAGATTTCGAATTTAATTGATCAGTTAATTGCTGAGAATCCAGAGAACGCAGATAGATATAATGATGCAATAAAGGGAGATTAGGAGGTAGACATGAAAAAAAAACATATTATAACAATAATATTATTAGTAATAGTACTGTTGGCAGGAATCAAAGGAGTATTGTTGTATCGTGACTATAAAGCAGAACAGGAACGAATGGCACAGAAACCTTATTTTACAAAATATAAGTTAAATGAAGAAGAAATGAATATTTTAAACAGTCAATTTCATGTGAAGACAACACCAGACTGGTGGGAAAATTGGAATGAAGAAGATAGACCAGATTATAGTTATTATACCATAGAAGCTACAGAAGATACTAAAATAGTGGTTATTGTAATGAATTATTGGTTATTTGATGATTTGTCAGAAGTGGATAAAGACGCATGGGAAAAGGCAACAGAATATGGTTTTACAACGGATAATCGGATAACAGTAGAATGGGTTATGGAACATCCTAGAAAAGCAGTTGAGATTATGTATTCCATGGCAAGTCATGGAGAAATTTTTCAAGAACTTAGAGAATGGATATATCCAATATATGAAAGAATTACAGGTGAAAAGATAGAAGATATAACCAAAGAGTAGGAAGTAAGATTATGAAGAAGAAACGTATTATGACAATAATATTACCTGAATCCGTGAAACTCATTAATCAATAATGCGTCAAACTTATGATAAACAAAGGGATTAATGAAGCTTCATTTCCTATTTCTGATTTCACCCATTTGGTGAAGTTAAAATACACGAAAAAAACTTAAGTTTTCCTATGCTATCTATGCCTCATATAGTAAAATATAGGTATCAAATATATGAGGTAAATACACATGAAAAAGCTTGTAATTGAATTCTCTAATGAAAGATTAATCACCCCGAGTGGACTATCTCTTGTTGGACAAATGCTTGGCAAAAGCAACTTTATCAAAAAGTGCAATAATAAATTCAGCCTTCTGCACTTAAGTCAGATCTTGTTCCTCTGGATTTTGATGTGACTCCTATGGATAATTCCAAGACTCATAAGGAAGGTGTTTCACACACTTACAAAGGATTTGATGGTTACGCACCAATGATGGCTTACATTGGAACAGAAGGTTTTCTTGTAAATACAGAGCTTCGTGAAGGAAGCCAGCATTGCCAGTGTAATACGCCTGCATTTTTAAAACAACCCCTGAAGAAAAGACGCCGAATCAGAACAGTCATAGGAAATCTGATTCAAATCGCAGGTCATGTAACAACACATGGGCAACGAATAATCCTGGCAATAGGATGTAGCAATGTATGGCGCCATGTTTTTATGGATATTTATAATCGATTTGCTTTAGCATAAATCCTTCCACAAATAGAAGGTTTTTTAAAGTGCGTAAATTTTATGAACGAGTAACTCTATTAAAGAAAAAAATAGGTATAAGCAGGAACCTCGCTTCTAACTGATTATTGTCTAAAATCAGTTAGAAGCGAGGTTCCTGTAAAAAAACACCTGAGTTTCACTGATTCAGGTTATTGGTTGTTTGATGATTTATCAGAATATGATAGAGACGGATTTGAAAAAGCAAAAGAATATGGATTCACAACAGACAATCGCTTAACGGTGGACTGGGGCATGAAACATCCAAATGAAGCGGCAGATATTATGGAATCTATGGCAAGTGATGGAGCAGATTTTATATATTTGTTTTGTTTGGTTTATCTAAAATATGAAGCAATAACCGGAGAAGTAATAGATACAGAAAAGAAAGAGGATGAGTGGATAGAAGATTTTAAAGAAGGTTATGTGGATTAATACAAAAGGATTATGATAGCAGTAGAAGAAAAATAGAAAAATAAAAAGAGCCAGCCTTCACAGGCTGGCTTGATTTCCGCTAATTAAGCTCTTTCAACTTTACCGCTTCTTAAGCAAGAAGTACAAACATACATCTTCTTAGCGGCTCCATTTACCTTACACTTAACGGATTTTACGTTAGAACTCCACATTCTGTTAGATCTTCTATGAGAATGGCTGACATTATTTCCGAAATGTGCACCTTTTCCACAAACACTACATTTTGCCATAATTGCACCTCCTTGCAACTTACTAAGTCTACATATTGTTGTAGGCTCACAACAAAGATATTCTAACAGAAAGAAGAATGAAATGCAAGTAAAAAATGAATTTTTTATAAAAAAGCAAAAATTTATGTTTCATTTTTCTACAAAAGCGGTTATAATATAAACTATCGGAAATCTGTATTCACTTTTAGTAGTTTCATAGGAGAGAGACTTTGGTTTCTCTTAAGTTGTTACAGAGCTGGAATTGGGTAGGAGATTTTTATTAAAATGGAGGTTATGGTATGAAAGGACAAATGAACACCCCTTATGGAAAAGTGTTAATTGATACAGATGTCATTGCAACCTATGCAGGTTCCGTTGCGGTAGAGTGTTTCGGTATCGTAGGTATGGCAGCCGTTAATGTAAAAGACGGCCTGGTAAAGCTGTTAAAGCGTGACTATCTGAATCATGGTATAAATGTTACCATTACAGACAATAAGATTACATTGGATTTTCATGTAATTGTTTCTTATGGCGTTAGTATTTCAACTGTTTCTGATAACTTGATCAGTACGGTGAAATATCAGGTAGAAGAATTTACCGGTATGGAAATCGAAAAAATCAACATCTTCGTAGAAGGTGTGAGAGTGATTGATTAAGGAGGAAACGGTAGTGCAGATTAATACAATAGATGCTTCTATGCTTGCAAAAATGTTTTTAGCAGGTGCGAAGAATCTGGAATCAAAGAAAGAATGGATTAATGAGTTGAATGTATTCCCAGTACCAGACGGAGATACTGGAACAAATATGACAATGACAATTATGTCCGCCGCAGCAGAGGTAAGTAATCTTGGAGAAAATCCGGATATGAAATCTTTAGCAAAAGCAATTTCTTCTGGTTCTCTTCGTGGAGCAAGAGGAAATTCCGGTGTTATTCTTTCACAGTTGTTCCGTGGTTTTACAAAAGGAATTAGTGAGCATGATACAATTGATGTAATTGTATTATGTGATGCGCTTCAAAAGGCAGTAGAGACTGCATATAAGGCAGTAATGAAGCCAAAGGAAGGTACAATCCTTACAGTTGCTAAGGGCGGTGCAGATAAGGCATTGGAATTAATAGGCGAAACAGATGACTTAGTACAGTTTATTGATGAAGTAATTCAACATGCAGATTATGTTTTGAGTCAGACTCCGGAAATGCTTCCTGTATTAAAACAGGCTGGCGTTGTTGACTCAGGCGGACAGGGTCTGGTTACTGTATTAAAAGGTGCTTATGATGCACTTTTAGGAAAAGAAATTGATTATACGATTGAAGGTACAACAACTACCGGTTCCGGATTTACCAAAATTTCTGCTCAGACAGAACAGGAGATTAAATTTGGGTATTGTACAGAGTTTATTATCGTATTAAATAAACCTTTAAGCGAAAAAGAAGAGCATAACTTTAAGAGCTTCTTAGAGTCTATCGGTGATTCTATCGTAGTTGTGGCAGATGATGAGATTACAAAAGTCCATGTACATACCAATGATCCTGGACTTGCGCTCCAAAGGGCATTAACCTATGGTTCTTTAAGTAAGATTAAGATTGATAATATGCGTGAAGAACATCAGGAAAAGCTTATTAAGGATGCGGAAAAAGTAGCTGCTGAGCAAAAGGCTGAAGAGGCTAAGAAACGTTCTGAAAAAGATGCGGAAGAAGAAGCAAAGGCAAATGAACCAAGAAAAGATATGGGATTTATTTCTGTTTCCATTGGAGAAGGAATTAACGAAATCTTCAAAGGTCTTGGCGTAGATTATATTATTGCCGGCGGACAGACCATGAATCCAAGTACAGAGGATATGCTGAATGCTATTGAAGAAGTAAATGCAGATAATATCTTCATTCTTCCAAATAATAAGAATATCATTCTTGCGGCAAATCAGGCAGCATCATTGATGGAAGAGAAGAATATTTATGTAATTCCAACTAAGACAGTTCCGCAGGGAATTACAGCTCTCATCAACTTTATGCCGGATAAGACAGCAGAAGAAAATGCACAGCAGATGACAGCAGAGCTTGAAAATGTAAAAACCGGTCAGGTAACTTACGCAGTAAGAGATACTCTGATTGATGATAAAGAAATTAAGCAGGGGGACTATATGGGAATCGGTGACAGTGCAATCCTTTCAGTAGGTCAGGATATGGACGCAGTTATCAAGGATATGGTTGCTCAGATGGTAGATGATGAATCTTCTATTATCAGTGTTTATTACGGAGAAGAAGTTAAAGAAGATGCGGCAGAGACATTAGGAAGTGAATTAGAAGCACTTTATCCAGAGTGTGAAGTTGAAGTACATTCTGGTGGTCAGCCAATCTACTATTATGTAATTTCTGTAGAATAAGTTAGGAGGATTCCCATGGAATTAAGTTCTGGAATTGGAACCATTAAGGGAATCGGCGCAAAAACAGAAGAGTTGTTTCATAAAATAGGAGTATACACCTTAGGTGATATACTCCTTCATTATCCTAAGGATTATAATAAACTGCCTGCGATAACCCCTCTTGCAGAATTACCGGACAAGTTTCAGACAGGAACAGAAGGGATTACAGCAGCATTGGCAATTCATATTCAAAAAACACCTTTTGTAAAAAGCGCTCGTTCCATGCAGATTACGACCTTACAGGTACAGGAACAAGACGTGCACTTGGATGTCGTATGGTTTCGTATGCCATATTTGAAAAGTACATTATCCCTTGGAAGCTGGTTTGTCTTTCTAGGAAAAGTAACCAGAAAAGGAAACGGTTATCATATGGAACAACCACAGATACTTGCACCGGAAAAATACAATGCGATGCAAAATTGTTTGTGGCCAAGTTATGCATTAACGGCTGGATTAAGTAAGAATAAGCTGTCTCAGACAATTCAACAGGTATTAAAAGAACTGGACTTATCAAAAGATTATTTGCCGGAGGAAGTTCGCAATCGCCATCAATTAGCAGAATATAATTTTGCTATAGAAAATATTCATTTTCCGGAAAGTGAGCAGGCATTAGCATCAGCGAGAAAACGATTGATTTTTGATGAGTTTTTCCAATTTATCCTTGCTGCCGGAATGCAAAAAGAACAGATGGAAGAGATTCAAAATGACTTTTCGTTCTTGCCTTTGGAAGACAAGTTATGGTCAGATGAGGTAATGGAACAACTTCCGTATCAATTAACAGGAGCACAGTTGCGTACACTTCAGGAAATCCGTAATGATTTGCGTGGGAAAAAAGTGATGCAACGTTTGGTACAGGGAGATGTTGGTTCCGGTAAAACAATTATTGCTTTTCTGGCTATGCTGGACGCATCCCAGTCCAGCTATCAGTCTGCGCTCATGGCACCTACTGAAGTATTGGCACAGCAGCATTATCAGACTTTTACCAGTCTGTGTCAGGAGAATGGATTAAATATTCCCATTATTTTATTAACAGGCTCTTTGACACAAAAAGAAAAACGTCGCGCTTATGAAAGAATGGAACTTTATCCAAATGCGATGGTAATTGGAACCCATGCATTGATACAAGAACGTGCAATATTTGATAATCTCGCGTTGGTTATCACAGACGAACAGCATCGTTTCGGAGTTAAACAGCGAGAAACGTTATTTTTAAAAGGTGCTCAGCCACATACCTTAGTAATGAGTGCAACGCCAATACCGAGAACCTTGGGAATTATTCTATATGGGGACTTGGATATTTCGGTTATTGATGAAGTTCCGGCAAAAAGACTTCCGGTAAAAAGCTGTGTCGTAGGGAAAAATTCACGGAAAACTTCTTATGACTTTATTGCAAAAGAAATACAAAACGGTCATCAAATATATGTTGTTTGTCCTTTGGTAGAAGAAAGCGAAGGTCTGGAAATGGAAAATGTTACAGACTATGCCGAAACGCTAAAGAAGAATTTACCTAAGGGAACCGTAGTAGAATATCTGCATGGAAAAATGAAGTCTGGGCGTAAAAATCTTATCATGGAACAATTTGCCCGAAACGAAATACAGGTTTTGGTATCAACCACAGTAATTGAAGTAGGTGTAAATGTACCAAATGCTACGGTAATGATGATAGAAGATGCGCAACGATTTGGTCTTGCACAGCTTCACCAGTTGCGTGGACGAGTAGGTCGTGGTGAAGCACAATCATACTGTATTATGATTAATACTACAGATTCTGAAAAAGCGAAAAAGCGTTTAGAAATATTAAATCAGTCTAATGATGGATTTTATATTGCAAGTGAAGACTTAAAATTGCGGGGACCGGGAGATTTCTTTGGAATTCGTCAGAGCGGACTGTTAGAATTTCGTTTAGGCGATATTTATCAAAATGCAGATTTGCTAAAAATGGCTTCCGAAGAAGCACAAGTGATTTTGGCAGAAGATCGACAGTTGACTTCCGAAAAATATCACTTTGTAAAAGAACAGATTCAAAGATACTTAAAAGAACAGATAGAAATTGCTAATTTATAAGTTTTTTCCCGATGTTTTATATAAAAATGGAGCAGAAGCATAAAAAATTATGCAACTGCTCCATTTTGCTGAGGACAAGTGAATGTTTCAGTATACTGGTAAGAATTATTTACCAGACATCTGTCTTTCCTGGGCTTCGATCATTTTCTTCACCATATAACCTCCAACAGAACCATTCTGTTTTGAAGTTAAATCTCCGTTATAACCGTCTTTCAAAGGGACACCAATTTCATTAGCTACCTCAAATTTAAACCTGTTTAACGCGCTTTTTGCTTCAGGCACTACTGCCTTGTTAGATGAATTAGACATATCGTTACCTCCTGTTCTCTTTCTCTTTGGTTGTGTAACAAGATTTGTTACGGTAGTAGTATATGCGGAAGATATTTCTTTAGACATGCAATTTTTTCCTTAAATTTTTTATTCCACTAATTTTATGCCACTGATATCTGGACTGGCGTTAAGTGAATAGTTGGTATAGTATACTACAAATCCCGGTTTGCTGCCATTTGGTTTCTTTACATTTTTCTTCTCCAGATAATCAATCTCTACTTTATCGTTTTCTCGTCCTTTAGAATAGTATGCAGCAAGTCGACCGGCTTCTTCAAACGTACGATCCGGAAGTTCATCCCCATTTGTTTTTACGATTACATGAGAACCAGGCATTTGTTTTGCATGGAACCACCAGTCATTGCCAACTGCAAATTTAAAGGTAAGTTCATCATTTTGCAGATTGTTTTTTCCAACATAAATATCATATCCGTCAGAAGAAATATAATGAAACGGTTTGCTTTTTATACGCTCCCTTTTTCCGGTATTTTTCTTTTTAATATAGCCGGACTGTACCAGCTCTTCCTTAATCTGCGTTAAATCTTCCTCCAAAACAGCAATATCCATGGCAGTAGCAATAGATTCCAAATGCTGGATTTCGTCATGGGTTTCTTGAATTAAGTCATTTAAAGCTTCACTGGTACGTTTTAACTTATTATATTTGTCAAAATATTTTTGCGAATTTTCTTGTGGTGTTAATTGCGGGTCCAAAGGAATGGTTATCATTTCATTGGTATAATAGTTTAATGCTTCCAACTTTTTTGCACCGTATTCCAGATTATATCCATAAGTATTAATCAATTCACCATATACTTTATATTTATCACGTTTTTCTGTATCTTTTAACTGTTTCGCCTGTAAATCATACTTTTTCCGGTTACGCTCCAATGCAGTTGTAACAACCTTTCGCAAATCTACGGATTTTTGGCGGATTCGTGTATAAATATTTTTATCTGCATAATATTGCTCTAGCACTTCTGAAATAGTAGCAAAGTTTGTAATATCCAAATCTGCGTATTGCTTTAGAGGGACAGCTGCAAATTCAACAGGTTCTTTTCCTCGTTTTACAATGGTAGGGGCAAAATTTCCTTCTGAAATATCTTCCATAAGCCATTGAAAATGATGGTAAAGATGCAACTTTTCTTCTTCAGTTAAAGCATCAGTAGGTCTGTCACCATCAATTCCGGCACGATAACACAATTCCGAAGCAATGACAGGACTGATACCATTATAGGTGGTATAGATTGCTTTTATAACTGTAGTTGCTTTCTTGTATACTTTTTCAAAAAAAGTAGTTTGATCCGTAGTAAGAGGATTATATTTGTCCTGAGTTTCCGGTATAAAATATGTTCTTCCGGGCAATACCTCTCGTACAGAGCTGACCTGTGCAGAAATGTGCTTAATGCTGTCGATAATCATACCATCTTCATTGCAGAAGATAATATTACTATGTTTTCCCATAATTTCTACAATGAGAGTTTTGTGACATAAATCCCCGAGTTCATTTAAGTGCTCAATTTCAAAATTAATGATACGTTCCATATTTGGCTGATAAATTCGCGTAATTCTGCCATTGGCAATATGTTTTCGGAGTAGCATACAAAAGTTTGGTGCAGTCATAGGACTGGGTTTGTTCGATGATGTAAGGTAAATAAGCGGAAGAGAGGCACTGGCAGATAATACCAATCGTACTTGACCATTCGTTCCCTTCATTGTAAGAAGCAACTCATCGTTTTCAGGTTGTGCAATTTTACTGATTCTACCATTTAATATATTTTCATTTAATTCTTTTACAAGATTTGCGATTACAATTCCATCAAAAGCCATAATAATTCTCCTGTTCTAAAATAATACTTCACTCACGGGCAGTCGCATCGCTTTGATGTTTACCCTCACAGTAGAGTGAGATGTCGCTATGCGCCATCTCACTCACGGGCAGTTGCCCTATCAGTTCAGTCAAAGAAAAATGTGACAGTAAACTGTCAATTTTCCTTCGCCTATCCTGACACTGCTCGTTGCCTACCTGAACATTATATACTAAAAAGGGGGAAAAGAAAACTATTATAGAAGTGTAAAAATAATTTGAAAAAGCAAATGTTTTTGACGCATATTTGTAAAAATTTTAAAATTAAATAAAATATCAACTATTAATGGAAAACCTTCCGTGTGAATAATTTTTAAACTATTCGCATAGGAGTTTTTTGCAATTGACTAATTGTAAAATTTGTTCTATAATACAGATAATTATGCATACGGTGATGCATGAGACAGGAGGTTTCACATGATTAAGAGCATGACCGGCTTTGGACGCTGTGAAATTGCTGATAAAGAACGGAAGATTACAGTAGAAATGAAAGCTGTTAACCATAGGTATTTGGATGTAAATATTAAAATGCCGAAAAAGCTTAATTTTTTTGAAAGTAGCATCCGAACTCTTTTGAAGGAATATATTCAGCGTGGTAAAGTAGATATTTTTATTATTTATGAGGATTACACAGAAAATAATGTAATCTTAAAATATAATCAGGAGCTGGCTGCTGAATATGTAAAATACATACGGCAGATGGCAGAGGATTTTTCCTTAAACAATGATTTACAGGCATGTACACTTTCGCGTTATCCAGAAGTTTTAACCATGGAAGAGCAGACAGTAGATGAAGATGCTTTGTGGGCAACATTAGAAAAAGCTATCCGCGGGGCTGCTGAACAGTTTGTAGAGACTCGTATCAAAGAAGGTAATAATTTAAGAGACGATTTGATGCAAAAGTTAGACGGTATGATACAATATGTAGACGAAATCGAAAAGCGTTCCCCTGAAATTATTGCAGAATATCGTCAGAAATTGCAAGACAAGGTAAATGAGCTTCTAAACGATACTCAAATAGAAGAAAGTCGTCTTGCAACAGAGGTAACCCTTTTTGCGGATAAGATTTGTACAGATGAAGAAACTGTACGATTAAAGAGTCATATTCTTGCCACAAAAGAAACACTTTCTCAGGGAGGAAGTATTGGACGAAAGCTTGATTTTATTGCACAAGAGATGAATCGTGAAGCGAATACGATTCTTTCAAAGGCTAATGATCTTACCGTTTCAGATATTGCCATTAATTTGAAGACGGATATTGAAAAAGTAAGAGAACAGATTCAGAATATTGAATAAAGAGGTTCTAGAAATGAAGAACAAAGGAATATTAACAGTTGTTTCCGGTTTTTCCGGTGCAGGAAAAGGAACAATTATGAAAGAGCTAATGAAAAATTATAGTGATACTTATGCATTGAGTATCTCAGCCACAACCAGAGCCCCAAGACCGGGTGAAGTTAATGGACGGGAATACTTTTTTGTTAGCACAGAGGAGTTTGAAAATATGATAGCGCAGGATGCATTAATTGAACATGCGCAATATGTGAATAATTACTATGGAACTCCCCAAAATTACGTCTTCGAACAGTTAGAAAATGGAAAAGATGTTATTTTAGAAATAGAAATTCAGGGTGCATTAAAGGTAAAGGAAAAATACCCGGATACGGTGTTGATGTTTGTTTCTCCACCAAATGCTGCTGAGTTAAAATCACGTTTAGAAGGTAGAGGAACAGAAGATGCTGCCACAATCGCTTCCAGATTAAGCCGTGCATGGCAGGAAGCACAAGGCGTTGAAAAATATGATTACTTTGTAATCAATGATGTGTTGGAAGATTGTGTAAAAAAAGTACATGCAATTATCCAAAATGAGCATGCAAGAGCATTCCGCAATCAGGAATTAATTGATACTATAAAAAATGAATTAAAAGAATTTTCAAAAGGAGAATGATGCCATATGATGTTACATCCATCTTACACAGATTTAATGAGAGTCGTAAACAGCGGAGTGGAAATTGGTGAAGAACCAGTTGTAAACAGCCGTTATTCAATTGTACTTGCAACAGCAAAACGTGCAAGACAGATTATTGCCGGTGAGGAGCCATTAGTTGATAATGCTGCCGGAAAGAAACCTCTTTCTATCGCAGTAGAAGAACTTTACAGCGGTAAAGTAAAAATCGTTGGAGATGACGAAGAAACAGAAGAATAAAATTGCATAAATTCAGAGGTATTTTACCACACTGTTTTTAGTAAGAACGGTGTGGTAATCTTTGTTTATTGAATGCAGTAAATGTATGTAATGGAGGAACTATGAAAATTTTATTTGTATCCCTTGGCTGTGATAAAAACCTTGTGGACACGGAATTTATGCTTGGAACATTAAGAGATGCCGGGCATACTTTTACAAATGACGAAACAGAAGCAGATGTAATTGTAATTAATAGCTGTTGTTTTATTAACGATGCAAAAGAAGAAAGTATTAATACCATTTTGGAAATGGCTGAATATAAAGATAAAGGTAGCTGCAAAGTACTCATTGTAACAGGATGTCTTGCGGAAAGATATCGCGATGAAATCATTGTAGAAATCCCACAGGTTGATGTAATTCTTGGTACAAATTCCTATGAAGAAATTGCAAAGGCAATAGAAGAAGTACGAGCACATACCGGTGAGTATTACGAGGTTTATAAGCCTCTGGAAGGATTGCCGAATGTACGGTCTTCCCGTTCTTTGACAACCGGAGGACATTATGCTCACTTAAAAATTGCAGAAGGATGTAATAAAAACTGTACTTATTGCATTATTCCACATATCCGCGGCAGATACCGTAGTGTATCAATGGAAGAACTTCTGAAACAAGCTCGTGAGTTAGCAGAACAAGGTGTCAAAGAACTTATTTTGGTCGCCCAGGAAACAACTTTATACGGTGTGGATTTGTATGGCGAAAAGTCTTTGCATAAACTTTTAGATGCATTAAATGAGATTCCGGGAATTCAATGGATTCGTATTATGTATTGTTATCCGGAAGAAATTTATGAAGAATTAATTCAGTCTATTAAGAAAAACAAAAAAGTCTGTCATTATTTAGATATGCCAATACAGCATATCAATAATGAATTGTTAAAGCGCATGGGCAGACGTACCACCAAGGAAGAACTTATCGAGAAAATTTCACATCTCAAACAGGAAATACCGGATATTACCTTACGTACTACTTTAATTAGCGGATTTCCGGGCGAAACACAGGAAATGCATGAAGAACTTATGTATTTCTTAAACGAGATGGAATTTGACCGTTTAGGAGCATTTACTTATTCACCGGAAGAGGGAACTCCGGCAGCAGAGTTTCCATGTCAGATTGATGAAGAAGTCAAAGCAGAATGGCGAGATGAAGTTATGGAACTTCAAGAGGAAATCATTTTTGATAAAAATGAAGAAATGAAAGGTCGTGAGCTTTGGGTTATGATAGAAGGTAAAGTAGATGCTGAAAATGCCTATGTCGGAAGGACTTATCGCGACGCACCGGAGATTGATGGATATGTATTCGTTAACACAGATGAGACTTTGATGACGGGAGATTTTGTGAAAGTGAAAATAACTGGAGCGTATGAATATGATTTAATAGGAGAGATGATAGTATGAATTTACCAAACAAATTAACCATTTTAAGAGTTATCTTAATTATTCCATTTGTACTTTGTATGTTGCTTCCGGGAGTCGGAACGGCTGGAAAGTATGTGGCAGTAGCAATTTTTATTTTTGCCAGCTTAACCGATATGTTAGATGGAAAAATTGCCAGAAAAAACAATCTTGTGACAAATTTCGGAAAATTTATGGATCCGTTAGCAGATAAACTTTTAGTAAGTTCTGCCATGATTTGTCTGACTGCCAATAATAAATTAGCAGCATGGATTGTTATTGTAATCATTAGCCGTGAATTTATCATTAGTGGTTTTCGTTTAGTGGCTTCTGATAATGGAATTGTTATTGCTGCAAGTTACTGGGGCAAGTTTAAAACTACATTCCAGATGATTATGATTGTTATGCTGATACTGGATTTCGATAATGATATTTACCGTATCTGCACAACCGTAGTTACTTATATTGCATTAATTTTAACCATTATTTCCTTGATTGATTATCTTGCAAAGAATAAAGCAGTGTTGAAAGAGCAAAAATAATCAAGAAAATAATTTTTGCAAAGGACGGTAATTGTATGACAGTAGAATTAATATGTGTAGGAACAGAACTATTACTTGGAAATATTGTAAATACCAATGCAGCGTATATGGCAGAAAAATGTGCAATGCTTGGACTTTCTATGTATTATCAAAGTGTGGTAGGTGATAATCCGGAACGGTTAAAAGAACTATTAGAAATGGCGAAAAAACGTTCTGATATTATTATTTTATGTGGTGGTCTTGGACCTACACAGGATGATTTAACAAAAGAAACTGCTACAAAAGTAATGGGTAAAACATTAGTAGAAGATGCACAGGCTCGACAGGAAATCGAAACATTTCTTACAAAGCGTGGCAGAAAAATCACAGAAAATAACTGGAAACAGGCGTTAGTTCCGGAAGGAAGTAAGGTTTTGTATAACCCTAACGGAACAGCTCCGGGAATTATCATGGAAGATGAAAATACACAAATGATATTACTTCCTGGACCACCAAATGAATTGATTCCCATGTTTGAAGAACAGGTATATCCATATTTGAACCAACTTCAACCGGAAATTATCTGTTCTAAAATGGTAAAACTCTGTGGTATAGGAGAAAGTGCTGCCGAGACGGAAATTCTTGATTTGATTGAAAAGCAAGACAATCCTACCGTTGCTCCTTATGCGAAAACCGGAGAAGTTCATTTACGTCTTACTGCACGAGCCGAATCCAAAGAAAAGGCATTTGCTATGATTGAACCATTAGAGCGAGAACTGTATCATCGTTTTGGTTCTAAAATATATACCGATGACGAAAGTATTACCCTTGAAATGGCAGTAGCACAATTACTGGCCAAATATCATTTAACTGTTACAACCGCAGAATCCTGTACAGGAGGTCTGTTGGCAGGTAGATTGATTAATGTACCGGGAATTTCGGAAAATCTAAAGGAAGGGTACATTACTTATTCTAATGAAGCCAAAGAAAAACTTCTCGGTGTGTCACATGATACATTGAAACAACATGGTGCAGTAAGTGAAGAGACAGTCTTAGAAATGGCAAAAGGTGGAGCAACTGCCGCCAATGCGGATATTTGTGTTTCTATTTCAGGAATCGCAGGACCCGATGGTGGTACCAAAGAAAAACCTGTAGGATTAGTATATATGTGTTGTTATTGCAAAGGAAAAACTTATGTAGAACGTAATTTATACACAGGAAACCGCAGCAAAGTAAGAGAATATGCCGTTGCCAGTGCATTGACATTACTTCGTAATGCAATTTTAAAAGAGGTGGAATCATGAGAATTATAGCCGGAAGTGCAAGAAGCCTTCCTCTTAAAACAATAGAAGGAATGGATACCAGACCAACAACAGACCGTATCAAAGAAACATTATTCAATATGTTAAATCCATTTCTTGCAGGATGTGAATTTTTAGATTTATTTTCCGGAAGCGGTCAGATTGGTTTAGAGGCAATCAGCCGTGGCGCAAAACATGCAGTTTTTGTGGAAAATAATAAAAAGGCTGTAAATTGTATTGAAAGCAATGTAGCATTTACTCGTTTTACTGAACAGAGTACCGTAATGCACATGGATGCAATATCCGCAATTCACCGTATGGAGGGAAAACATGTATTTGATATTGTTTTTATGGATCCTCCATATAAAAAAGGGTTAGAAGAGGAAGTTTTAAGAATCTTATCTGATTCATCTATTATTAATGAAGATACAATAATTATTGTAGAAGCGTCTTTAGATACGGATTTTTCCTATGCGAGAGAGCTTGGCTATGAGATAACAAAAGAAAAACGATATAAAACTAATATGCATGTTTTCTTAAGACACGATGCATAGGGAACGAGGGATAAATACATGAGAAGAGCAATTTATCCGGGAAGCTTTGACCCGGTAACTTTTGGACATATTGATATGATTGAACGTTCTGCTAAGATGGTAGATGAATTACTGGTGGCAGTTTTAAATAATAGTGCAAAAAATCCGTTGTTTTCTGTAAAAGAACGTGTTAGTATGTTAGAAGAGATAACAAGTCATCTTCCAAATGTGAAGGTTACTTCTTTTGATGGACTACTCATAGATTATGCAAAAAAAGTAGATGCGTCTATTATTATTCGAGGACTTCGTGCAGTAACAGATTTTGAATATGAACTTCAAATTGCACAGACGAATCGAATTGTAAATCCAAATGTAGACACATTGTTTTTGACTACAAGTTTGGAGTATGCTTATTTGAGTTCAACAATTGTAAAGGAAGTCGCTTCCTATGGGGGGGACATTTCCCACTTTGTGCCAGAGAGGCTGATTGAAAGAATTTATGCAAAATATAATAATAAGGAGAGTTAACCATGAGCAGTAGAATAGAACAGATTATTGATGAAATTGAAGAGTATATTGATAGTTGCAAACCACAGCCATTTTCTGCTTCTAAAATCATAGTAAATAGAGACGAATTAGATGATTTATTGGCAGAGCTTAGAAGAAAAACTCCAGATGAAATTAAGAGATATCAGAAAATCATCAGCAATAAAGAGGCTATTTTAGCAGATGCACAGGCAAAAGCAGATGCCATCATTGCAGAAGCACAAGTACATACTTCTGAGTTGGTGAGTGAGCACCAGATTATGCAACAGGCATATGCGCAGGCAAATGAAGTAGTACTGGTTGCTACCAATCAGGCGCAGGAAATTCTGGATAATGCTACAAATGATGCTAATAATATTCGTATGGGTGCTATTCAGTATACAGATGATATTTTGAAAAATTTAGAGGAAATTATCGGTCATGCCATGGAAACTACACAGGCAAGAACTGATAATTTGATGAAATCCCTTCAAAGTTGTTATGATTTGGTAAACACCAATCGTAAAGAGTTAAGACCTGAGGAAGAAGAAATTGCTCAGGAACAGTCAACTCCAGAGGATGAAGCAGCACAGGATGAGACACCACAGATGGAGGTAAATACGGACTTACTGAATCAGTAAATGAGCAAGTAAAAATGTGATGCCTGTTCCAAATAATTTTGTAAAAATGTACGGCTTTATTGGAAAGCGTACATCCTTTACCATGGATGTAGTTTGCGCAATTCCTGAGAGCCCGCCGAAAGCTGTGTATGCCATAACTAATGGATACATTTTTGCAAAAGGCATCTTGGTATGCGTAGTATAGGCAATACCATTGGTGATTTCTGTAAATCCAACGCAAATACATTGAAGATACTGATTCGAAATAGGTAAAAGTGTGCTCATTTGTGCAAGTATCGCAAAAAGCATGATGTACCCACCTAATTTTGCCAGTGTTTCAAATCCGTTCATAATGCCGTCATCTATGAGTTGAAAGTTCATTGATGTCGGCTTTTTTTGAAGTATTGCAGAAGCAGAAAAATCTTTTTTATGATAAAGAAACATATATAAGACCAATGGTGGTAAGTATAAAATACAATAGCTTGGAAGCAAAAGTTTCGGACAATGCAAACAATCTGTAATAATAAATCCACTAATAAACACAGGGCTGATATTGTTACAGATACAAAACAGGTGACTACCTTCTTCGTAGGTCATTTTTTGGGATAGTACCAATTCCGCAGCGATTTTGCTGCCTAGTGGGAATCCGAAGAGTAAACCTGCAATTAACGGATAGAGACCTGCACTGCTGATAGGAAAGAAATGCTTTACTATTTTGTGAAGTTTTCCTGTCATATTGTCCAAAAGTCCGGAGTGAATTAATATGTAGGATAGAATGGTAACCGGAAGAAGTGTTGGCATCATTTTTTCGTACCAAAGCTTCAAACCTACGGAAGCTGCCATTACAGCATCTTTCGGAAAACATAAAATATAACTTAAAAAGCTCAATAAAATAATAATGTACACGATTTTTTTCATAGTTTATTCTATGAATCATAATAATAAATATGCGTAAATTAGGAGGTCATAAAATGAAAGTTTGTAAAGATTTAAAACCAAAGAAAGTATTTGAATATTTTGAAGATATATGCAGTATTCCACATGGTTCTCAAAACACAAAAGCAATCAGTGATTACTGCGTTAATTTTGCAAAAGAGCATGGTCTTAAGTATATTCAGGATGAAATGAATAATGTGATTTTATTTAAAGAGGGCTCAAAAGGATATGAAAATGCAGAGACCATTATTATTCAGGGTCATATGGATATGGTATGCGAAAAAGAAAATGGTGTGGATATTGATTTTGAAAAAGACGGCTTGAATCTTTTTATAGATGGTGATTTTTTAAAGGCAAAGGGAACTACCTTAGGCGGGGATGATGGAGTCGCCGTAGCTTATGCGTTGGCTATTTTAGATGATGACACTTTGGCACATCCACCATTAGAAGTTGTAATTACCGTAGACGAAGAAATCGGTATGCTTGGAGCAGAAGGAATTGATCTTTCCATGTTAAAAGGAAAGAAACTTTTAAATCTTGATTCTGATGAAGAAGGAATTTTCTTAACGAGTTGTGCCGGCGGACTTACTGCTGAGTGTACTTTGCCAGTCACACGAAAAAGTGTAGACGGCATGGAATATGAATTGAAAATCACAGGACTTCAGGGTGGACATTCTGGAAGCGAAATCCACAAAGGACATGGAAATGCTATCATGTTGATGGGAAGATTGCTCAAACAGTTAGCTGACCAAATGGATATCTCTTTAGTTACATTAGGTGGTGGATTAAAGGATAATGCCATTCCAAGAGAAACGGTGTGCACTATTTTAACAGACGAAGCTAATGAGGCAGAACTTTTAGCATTCGTAAAAGAATATGAGGCAGATTTAAAAAATGAGTATCACATCTCAGATGCAGATGTTTCTGTGCTTTGTACGAAAAAGAAACATACTACTGATGAGACTCTGGATAGAACTTCTTTTGTAAAAGTATTATTTATGCTGCGTAACCTGCCATGCGGTGTACAGCATATGAGCATGGATATTCCGGGATTAGTAGAGACTTCCTTAAATGCAGGAATTATGACACTAAGCAAAGATACCTTTGCACTTTCTTTCTCTGTAAGAAGCAGTGTTACCAGCCGCAAGTATGAAGTAACAGATCGTCTTACTTTTGTAACAGAGTTCCTTGGTGGTAGTGTAAATATCAGCGGTGATTATCCGGCTTGGGAATATAAGGCTGAATCTAAGATGCGTGATTTAATGGTAGAAACTTACCGTGATTTATTCCGGAAGGAACCACAAATACAGGCAATCCATGCAGGATTAGAATGTGGTATCTTTTCAGGTAAAATTGAAGGACTTGACTGTATTTCCTTCGGACCAGCTAATTTTGATATCCATACACCAAAGGAACGTTTAAGTATTTCTTCCACAGAACGTGTATGGAATCTGATTGTTGAGTTTTTAAAACGCTCGAAATAATATGAAAAAACGCGTAGGGTTGTTTTGTATACTTTTTACTGTAATTCTTGGATTTGACACGGTGGCTATCGTACGAATTCAAGGAATTGCACAGGTAATGCATCTCATGGATGCCGAAAGTACGAAAGAAAAACTACGCGACCAGAGTATTTCCCCGGAATTATATAACCAATTCTGCAAATATGAAGGAAAAGGGGAATTTTCCCGCTATGAATATCTTTGTGGTTATTTTTTTATCGGGGAAAAAACGAAAAATTCTCTTGATGAATACTTGAGACTAGTGACAAAATATAAAAAGCAGGAGTTTTCTCGTATGACAGCGTATGAGCAGGCAATTTGGCATGATATTGTGTATTTTCCAATTCCTGCCGAACGTGGAGGAATATTACACGTTTCCTTTGAAAACTCCTGGATGTCCCAGCGCACGTTCGGTGGGAAAAGGGGACACGAAGGAACGGATATTATGGCATCTTACAACCAACGAGGACATTATCCGGTCGTTAGTATCTCTGATGGTATTGTAGAAAAAACAGGATGGCTTCCACAGGGAGGATATCGGATAGGCATTCGTTCCCCCAGTGGAGCCTATTTTTATTACGCCCATCTTTATGATTATGCAGAAGGAATTTCGGAAGGATGTAACGTAAAAGCAGGCGAACTTTTAGGATTTATGGGAGATAGCGGTTATGGAGAGGAAGGCACCGTAGGAAAGTTCGATGTACATCTTCATATGGGCATTTACTTAAATGATGAAAAGGGAGAAGAATTCAGCATCAATTCATATTGGATTATGAAATATTTAGAAGATAAACTTCTGATTAGTCAATATGAATAGTTATGGTTATAAAAAGGAGTTTGAAACTATGCAGTTAAGAATCGACAAATTTCTGGCAGATATGGGAGTCGGTACTCGAAGTGAGGTAAAACAATATATTCGGAAAAAACAGGTACAGCTTAATGGCAGCATTGTAGCAAAACCTGAGCAGAAAGTGAATCCGGAAACAGACCAAATCACTTTTCAAGGACAGAAAGTCGGTTATGTAGAAATGGAATATTTTATGTTGTATAAGCCCCAAAACTGCGTAAGTGCTACTACAGATGCTACACATAAAACCGTATTGGACTACATAAATACGAAAAAACGAAAGGATTTATTTCCGGTGGGAAGATTGGATATTGATACCGAAGGGCTTCTTCTAATCACGAATGATGGAAAACTGGCTCACGAGTTACTTTCTCCTAAAAAACATGTGGAAAAAACTTATTATGCGAAAATCCAAGGAAAAGTAACAAAAGAAGATGTAGCATATTTTCAGCATGGACTAGATATTGGAGAAAAGGATTTGACTAAGCCGGCAATGCTACATGTCATTACTTCTGACACTATCTCTGAAATAGAAGTAACAATTACGGAGGGAAAATATCATCAGGTAAAAAGAATGTTTGAAGCGGTTGGAAAGAAAGTGGTTTACCTAAAACGCATTTCCATGGGACCGTTACAGTTAGATGAGACATTGCAGCCGGGCGAATACCGGGAATTAACGGAAGAAGAAAAAGCTGCACTTTCTCCAATAATGTACACAGATAAAATATAATTCTTTAGGAAATCACATTGCGAAAAACACAGTGACAAGATATAATAATTAACATGACAATTATTGTATCTTGTCATTTCTTATAAATTTAAAGGAGTACAACACAACATTGTTAAAAAATATACAAGCAATTATTTTTGATTTAGATGGCACTTTGATAGATTCCATGTGGGTTTGGGATGAAATAGATATTGAATTCTTATCCGCAAGAGGACTTACCCTTCCACCAACTTATCAAAAGGAGATTGAAGGCATGAGTTTTACAGAAACAGCCATTTATACCAAGCAACTGTTTCAATTTCCGGAAAGCGTAGAAGAATTAAAAACTATTTGGAATCAGATGGCTTTGGAAAAATATACCAAAGAAGTACCGTTAAAACCCGGTGCAGAAGCATTTTTTAAATATTGTAAAAGTAAAAAAATACCTATGGGAATTGCCACCAGTAATTCCAGAGAGTTAGTGGATGCAGTCGCAAATACACATCATTTGAAAGATTATATTGAAGTAATTGTTACTTCCTGCGAAGTAGCTAAGGGAAAGCCAGCACCAGATGTTTACCTGGAGGTTGCAAAGCGGCTGAGGGTACAGCCAGAACATTGTCTGGTATTTGAAGATGTCCCAATGGGAATTCTGGCAGGGAAAAATGCCGGAATGAAAGTCTGTGCAGTAAAAGACGCTTGCTCCGAAGACCAGCGTGAAGAAAAGCGAAAATACGCAGATTATTATATTTCCTCCTATCAGGAGGTCTTAACAAACAGTTATGAGGTTTTAGAACATGAATAATGGATTTTTACCTCTTTCCAAAGAGGATATGATAGAACGAAACATAGAACAGTTTGACTTTGTTTATGTCATTGGGGATGCTTATGTAGACCATCCTTCCTTTGGACATGCAATTATCAGCCGACTGTTAGAAGCACACGGTTATTCTGTAGGGATTATTTCTCAACCGGATTGGAAGGAAAGGGATAGTATCGCTATTTACGGTGAACCTCGCCTTGCTTTCTTAGTTAGCAGCGGAAATATGGATTCTATGGTAAACCATTACAGCGTCTCTAAAAGACGTAGAGAAAAAGATTCTTTTACACCGGGAGGTGTTATGGGAAAACGTCCGGATTACGCCACCGTTGTTTATTGTAATCTGATTCGCCAGACTTATAAAAAAACGCCAATTCTTATCGGTGGAATTGAAGCCAGCTTGCGTAGATTGGCTCATTATGATTATTGGAGCAATAAGGTAAAACGTTCCATTTTAATGGATTCCGGTGCAGATATTTTAATGTATGGCATGGGCGAGCACAGCATCATCGAACTTGCAGATGCTTTGGCAAGTGGAATTGCAGTAGAAGATATTACATTTGTAGACGGTACTGTCTACAAAACACGCAAAAAGGAAGATATTTACGATGCTGTTTATCTTCCGGCTTTTGAAGAAGTAAAAGAAGATAAAACCACCTATGCCCAAAGTTTTTATATGCAATATTGCAACACGGATCCGTTTAGTGGGAAAAGATTAGTAGAAGCATATCCCCATGAAATTTATGTTGTACAGAACCCTCCGGCAAAACCATTATCTCAAGCAGAAATGGATGATGTGTATGCACTTCCATATATGAGAACCTATCATCCTTCCTATGAAGCTGCTGGCGGAGTTCCGGCAATTTCGGAAGTGAAGTTTAGTCTTACCAGCAATCGAGGCTGTTTTGGTGGATGCAGTTTTTGTGCCTTAACCTTTCATCAGGGAAGAATCATACAGGCAAGAAGTCACGATTCCTTGCTTACTGAGGCAGAACACATTACCCATGATAAAGACTTTAAGGGCTATATTCATGATGTAGGAGGGCCTACTGCAAACTTTCGTGCCCCTGCCTGTACAAAGCAATTAACAAAGGGAGCATGTCCAACTAAACAATGTCTGTTTCCGGAGCCTTGCAAAAATCTAAAAGCAGACCACAAGGACTACTTGAGCTTATTGCGAAAATTACGGAAAATACCAAAAGTAAAACGTGTCTTTATCCGTTCCGGTATCCGATTTGACTATTTACTTGCCGATCCGGACCGTACCTTTTTAAAAGAACTATGTGAATATCATGTCAGCGGGCAGTTAAAAGTTGCTCCGGAGCATATTTCAGATAAAGTATTACAGAAGATGGGAAAACCCAAAGTAGCAGTTTATAATCAGTTTGTAAAAGAATACAAGCAAATGAATGAAAAACTAGGCAAAAAACAGTATCTGGTACCTTACTTAATGTCCTCGCATCCGGGTTCTACGTTACAAGAAGCAGTGGAATTAGCAGAATTTTTAAGGGATTTGGGTTATATGCCGGAGCAGGTACAGGATTTTTATCCTACCCCATCTACAATATCTACCTGCATGTACTATACCGGATTAGACCCTCGTACCATGGAGCCGGTATATGTAGCACATAACCCTCATGAAAAAGCTATGCAGCGAGCCTTGATTCAGTATCGAGACCCGAAGAACTATGATTTGGTAAAAGAAGCGTTAATCAAAACAGGACATGCTGACTTAATCGGATTCGATAGCAAATGTCTGATTCCGCCGAGAAAATTAAAGCCAAAATCAGAACATGCACATACCTCTTCCGGGAAAAAAGCGAAAGCAGTGCCAAAATCAAAGCCTATTTCAAAGAATAGTGCACGAGATAACCACACTAAAAACAGGCAATCTAAGCAACGTAATTCTTCAAGCAGAAAGGGAAAGAGACAGCGATGAAAAGTTTTCAGATAAATACTAATGAAGCAGGACAACGCTTTGACAAATACTTGAAAAAACTTCTATCTCAGGCATCAGGAAGTTTTGTATACAAAATGCTTCGTAAGAAAAATATTACTTTAAACGGAAAAAAAGCGGATGGTTCTGAAAAGTTGAATGTTGGTGATGAAGTAAAACTGTTTCTTTCGGATGAAACATTTGAAAAGTTTTCCGGTCAGGAAAATGTAAAAGCTCTCGCCCACAACCAAGACTTACTTGCAGAACAATATCCCAATATTCCGCTGGACATTGTATATGAAGATAAAGATATTTTAATCATCAATAAACCTGCCGGTATGCTGTCCCAAAAAGCAACACCGACAGATATTTCAGCTAACGAATATATGATTGGGTACTTATTAAATCATAACGAACTTTCTCCAGATACCTTGCGGACTTTTCGACCTTCTATCTGTAACCGCTTAGACCGTAATACCTCAGGATTGTTAATTGCAGGAAAAACCCTAAAGGGATTACAAAAGATGTCAGAACACCTGAAAAAACGTTCTGTGGAAAAATATTATTTGTGCCTGGTAAAAGGAAAGATACTAAAGACACAACAAATCGAAGGCTGGCTTCAAAAGGATGAAAAAAACAATAAAGTAACTATTTATCCAGAAGAAGTTAATGATAGTAAGTATATCAAAACAGGTTATCGCCCGGCAGCGTATTATTCTTTACCGTCAAAAGAGGGAAAGGATTCTGATATCTTTACCTTATTAGAGGTACATTTAATTACCGGTCGTTCACATCAAATTCGTGCACATCTGGCATCCATTGGACATCCCATTGTCGGTGATATGAAGTATGGAAACAAAAAGATAAATGCATTTTTTGCAAAAGAAGCAAAGGTTCATTTTCAATTACTTCATGCTTACCGTATGGTATTTCCGGATGGAAAAGAAGTGACTGCTCCTTTGGGAGAAACTTTTGAAAATACCTTGGACTATCTAAGAAAAAACGAGAGAAAAGCTTTTTGATAAAATTTTAACATTTACCAAACGGGAGGCACTTATGGCAACATGGAATTCCAGAGGGTTAAGAGGTTCTACCCTGGAAGAATTTATTAATCTTACAAATGAAAAATATTTATCTCAGGGACTTGCCCTGATTCAAAAGGTACCAACACCCATTACGCCCCTAAAAATAGACAAAGATAACCGCCACATTACACTGGCATACTTTGAACAGAAAAGTACTGTAGATTATATTGGGGCAGTACAGGGGATTCCGGTATGTTTCGATGCAAAAGAATGTAATACCGATACCTTTCCTTTGCAGAATATTCATGCCCACCAGATTAGCTTTATGGAGCATTTTGAGCAGCAGGACGGAATATCATTTCTGGTGATTTTTTACTCCCAACGGAATCAATTTTATTATCTTCGTTATGAAAAACTGATGGAATTTTGGAACCGTGCGAAGGAAGGTGGCAGAAAAAGTTTTTGCTATGAAGAGTTAGAACCGGAGTTTTTCTTTTCTTCTCATGGGGGAATTTTAGTTCCTTATTTAGATATGATGCAAAAGGATTTGGAAAGACGAGGTTGACAATTTCTGGATTGTTGGATATAATATGACTAATTTAATTTAGTAGCATGGTAGCATGCTAAAGTGGAGGGCGAAATGGAACGACGTTTATTACATACTCCGGAAGGAGTTCGAGATATTTACAATTCTGAATGTGCAAAAAAATTAGTTTTGCAGGATAACTTGCATGGTTTGCTAAAAAAGTACGGATATCATGCAATTGAGACACCAACCTTTGAATTTTTCGACATTTTTGGCAAGGAAATCGGAACAACTCCTTCCAAAGACCTATACAAATTTTTTGATAGAGAAGGAAATACCTTAGTATTACGCCCGGATATCACTCCTTCCGTAGCAAGATGTGTGGCAAAATATTATGCCGAAGAAGAATTACCGGTACGTCTTTGCTATATGGGCAACACCTTTATCAATAACACCAGCTATCAGGGAAGATTAAAAGAATCTACTCAGTTAGGCGCAGAAATGATTGGTGATAATTCCGTAGATGCAGATGCAGAAATCATTGCACTTGTAGTAAATTCCTTAAAAACAGCAGGATTACAGGAATTTCAAATTGGAATTGGTCATGTTGGATTCTTTAAAGGATTGATAGAAGCTGCAAAATTACCGGAAGAAACGGTATCTGACTTGATTGCATTAATTTCTAATAAAAACTTTTTCGGAGTTGAGGAATTAATTGATTCTCTTGGATTAACAGCAGACTTAAAAGAACTCTTTTCCATGCTTGGCAGTATCAGCATGTCAGAGGATATGTTAAACCGTGCAAAAGAGCTTGCAGTATCTTATCCAACGGTATTAGAAGCCTTGGAACGCTTAGAATTATTACTTCAGGTACTTTCCTGTTATGGTGTAGAAAAGTATGTATCACTGGAACCTGGAATGCTTAGCACTTATCATTATTATACCGGTATTATTTTTGCCGGATATACCTTCGGAAGCGGTGAACCAATCGTAAAAGGTGGAAGATATGACAATCTTCTTCCTTATTTTGGAAAGAATGCACCATCTATTGGTTTTGCCGTAGTAATTGACCAGTTAATGGCTGCATTATCCAGACAAAAAATTGAGATACCAATACAAGAACAACAGATTTTAATTGTTTATAAAGAGTCCCGACATGCAGATGCTATAAAAAAAGCCTTAGCTTTAAGAGAAGACGGCACCGGCGTTTCTCTTGTAAGATGGGAAGAAGGTAAAGTAAAAGAAGACTATGATGCGTATGCAAAACGAATGCATATGCAGGATATTACATATATGGAGTAACAGGAGGGACGAGATGAGATATTTAACATTTGCACTTGGAAAAGGTCGTCTGGCGAACCGTACCTTGGAAACATTTGAAAAAATCGGAATTACCTGTCAGGAAATGAAAGATAAAGATACCAGAAAATTAATTTTTGTCAATGAAGAATTGAAGTTAAAGTTTTTCCTTGCAAAAGGTCCTGACGTACCTACTTATGTAGAATACGGTGCAGCAGACATCGGAATCGTAGGAGAAGATACTATTTTAGAAGAAGCTCGTAATATCTACGAAGTATTGGACTTAGGTTTTGGAAAATGCAAGATGTGTGTATGCGGTCCGAAAGATGCAGAAGAATTATTAAAACACCACGAACTTATTCGTGTGGCAACTAAGTATCCCCGTATTGCCAAGGATTATTTTTACAACAAAAAACATCAGACAGTAGAAATTATCAAATTAAATGGTTCTATTGAATTGGCACCGATTGTTGGGTTATCCGAAGTAATTGTAGATATTGTAGAAACCGGAACTACCTTGCGGGAAAATGGTTTAAGCGTATTAGAAGAAGTATGTCCACTTTCTGCAAGAATGGTAGTAAATCAGGTTAGTATGAAAATGGAAAATGAACGTATTACCAAAATAATCAGAGATTTGAAAGAGGTATTAGCAAAGGAGAATGGCAAATGAGAACATTAAAATTAACAAGTGATACCAAAAAGAATCTGTTAGAAGATTTATTAAAAAGAAGTCCGAATAACTATACACAGTATGAAGCAAGTGTCAATGCAATTATCGAAAAAGTACGAGCAGAAAAAGACGCTGCGGTATTTGCTTACACCAAACAATTCGATGGTGCAGACATCAATGCTTCTAATGTGCGTGTAACAGAAGAAGAAATCAAAGAAGCATATACATTAGTAGATGAAAAGCTGCTCAATGTTATGCGCAAATCATTAGAAAACATTCGTGTTTACCATGAGAAACAAAAACAGTACAGTTGGTTTGACAGCCGCCCAGACGGTGTTATGTTAGGTCAGAAAGTTACAGCCCTTGCCAGTGCAGGGGTATATGTTCCGGGTGGAAAGGCAGCTTATCCTTCCTCCGTATTAATGAACGTAGTTCCTGCAAAAGTAGCCGGAGTAGAAAAAATCGTAATGACAACTCCTTGTAACAAGGAAGGGAAAGTAAACCCTGCTACTTTAGTTGCCGCAACAGAGGCAGGTGTAACTGAAATTTACAAGGTCGGTGGAGCACAGGCAATTGCAGCTCTTGCTTTTGGAACAGAAAGCATTCCAAAGGTAGACAAAATTGTCGGACCTGGAAATATTTATGTTGCTCTTGCAAAAAAAGCAGTATTTGGTCATGTTAGCATTGATTCCATTGCCGGACCAAGTGAAATATTAGTTTTGGCTGATGAAACTTCCAATCCACGTTATGTGGCTGCGGATTTGTTATCTCAGGCAGAACATGATGAACTTGCAAGTGCAATTTTAATTACAACCAGTGAAACTTTAGCAAAAAAAGTATCTGAAGAAGTAGATAAATTTGTGGCAGAACTTTCCAGAAAGGCAATTATTGAAAAATCATTAGAAAACTATGGTTATATCTTAATTGCAGATTCCGAAGAAGAAGCCATTGATACTGCAAACGAAATTGCTTCTGAGCACTTGGAAATCTTAATGAAAAATCCATTTGAAGTTATGATGAAAATCAAGAATGCAGGAGCTATTTTCCTTGGTGAATACGCAAGTGAACCATTAGGTGACTATTTTGCAGGTCCAAATCACATTCTTCCTACCAATGGAACAGCAAAATTCTTCTCACCATTAGGAGTGGATGACTTTATTAAGAAGTCCAGCATTATTTCATACTCCAGAGAAGCATTAGAACCTGTTTACAAAGATATTATGCAATTTGCAACCTCAGAACAGTTGACGGCTCATGCAAATTCGATTAAAGTAAGATTTGAAGACTAAACAGAAACGAGGTGTTGGTATGGCATTTCAAAGAAATGTACAACAAAACCGAAAGACAAAGGAAACGGATATTTCTCTTTCATTAAATATTGATGGGAAGGGAGATACGCAGTTAGATACCGGAATTGGATTTTTTGATCATATGTTAGACGGATTTGCACGTCATGGCTTTTTCGATTTAAAAGTACATGTAAGCGGGGATTTAGAAGTAGATACACATCATTCTATTGAAGATACTGGAATTGTGTTAGGAACGGCAATTCGCAAATCACTTGGAGATAAAAGGGGGATTAAGCGTTTCGGCAGTTGTATTTTACCTATGGATGAAACATTGGTATTATGCGCGGTTGATTTAAGCGGACGGCCATATTTTTCCTTTGAAGGCGAATTTACAACAGACCGTGTAGGATATATGGACACTGAAATGGTACGAGAATTTTTCTATGCCATATCTTATAGTGCAGGAATGAATCTCCATATGAAAATATTAGACGGTACAAATAATCATCATATGATAGAAGCGTTATTTAAGGCTTTTGGAAGAGCTTTGGATGAAGCAACTACCATTGATCCAAGAATTACAGATATTATGTCAACGAAAGGTAGTTTATAGGTGATAGTATGGAACATAAAAATTTGATTGCCACTATGTATTTAAAAAATGGTATGGCAGTAAAAGGTCCTCAGGATTTAGAAAATACAGGCGATTTAAAACAATTAGCAAAACAGTACAATGACAGTGGGGTAGATAAATTATATGTTTTTGATTTATCCAATGATGACAATGAACACGATTTGAATCTTCACACCATTAAAGAGATATGTCGTATTGTGGAAATTCCGGTTTATGGTGGCGGTAACATTAATCGTCTGGAAGATATTAAGAAAATTCTTTATGCCGGATGTAAAGGTGCTATTTTAGATAGCTCAAAGCACGACACTCCGCAGCTTGCAGAAGAAGGAGCGCAACGCTTTGGCAGAGAAAAATTATTAGTTGCCGTAGATACCGTAGATTTATTGTTCAAGCATAAAGAAGACATCGAACATTATGTACACAAATTAGTTGCATTAGATGAAACAATCATTGATTCACTTACCAATGTAACCGATTTACCTTTTAGTGTCATTACCAACGAATACGATACCGACCATTGGGCAGATATTTTAAAGAAACCTGCTGTTACCGGAATGGGTGGCTCCTATATTAGCAATCCGGAAACAGACGTTATGAAGGTGAAAATGCTTCTTGCCATGAAGGGTGTGGAAACACAGAAATTTGAATCAGCAATTGCATGGTCAGAATTTAAGTTAAATTCTGACGGATTAATTCCTGTTATTGTCCAGGACTACCAAACATCCGAAGTATTAATGCTTGCTTATATGAACGAAGAAGCATTTAATACCACCATTGCAATGGGAAAAATGACATATTATAGCAGAAGCCGTCAGGAACTTTGGACCAAAGGTGTCACTTCCGGTCACTATCAGTATGTGAAATCTCTAACATTAGACTGTGATAAGGATACCATTCTTGCAAAAGTATCACAGGTTGGTGCAGCTTGCCATACCGGTAATCCGACCTGCTTCTTTACGGAACTGATTAAAAAGGAATACTTAAGCAAGAATCCATTAAAAGTATTTGAAGAAGTATATCAGGTAATTGCTGATAGAAAAGAACATCCAAAGGAAGGTTCTTATACCAACTATTTATTTGATAAGGGCATTGATAAAATTTTAAAGAAAGTAGGAGAGGAAGCAACTGAGATTGTAATTGCATCCAAGAATCCGGAACCTGAAGAAATCAAATACGAAATTTCTGATTTCTTATATCATATGATGGTTCTTATGGTAGAAAAAGGCATTACCTGGGAAGAAGTAGTAGAAGAATTAAGTCAGCGATAAACAAAGTGAAATAAAGAGGAGTATATTGTGGAAGAAACTTTTAAAAACCGATTTAATGTTGCTGCATTTTTGATGCCACAATTCTGGTCTATCGGAAATCATGTATGGATAGGATTACTAGCATTTATTCCAATCCTTTATCCTTTTATAGCAATTTATCTTGGACTCTATGGTTCTGAATTGGCATATGAAAGAGGTAGTTATTATAACGAAGATGGTTTTTATGAATATCAAAGAAAATGGACCATTGCCTCTATTGTTTATGCCATAGTATTAGTTTTAATTGGTTATTTTGCGTTTAGAGAACCATTAGGAAATTACATTGCAAATAAGCATAACTTGAATAAGGTTATTTCTACTGGAGAAAAAGCAGAAGAACGATTGACGGAAGAAATAAATGTATTATTAGAGTCAAAGGAAATAAAACAAGTATTGGATGCACATGAATATACTATTGAGCAGGAATTGACTTTTAATGATGATTTAGATAGTTTAGATAATTCAAATTTTAGCACTTATCATTATTTATCTCGAGGACGTATAGAATATGAAAATCCTCGAATTTCCTCAGCCGGTATAGATTATCAGGTTTCCAATACCGAAGGTTTTTCGCTTGTATTTTTTGTTGATGATGAATATGAATTATCCAAAGTTAGGTATGTATATCGAAATGGCGATACTGCTTATGTAACAGACCCATTACTCTCCAAAGAACAAATACAAAAACTATTAAAAGATTAAAACGAAACCATTGAAAGGTACTTGAATTTTTATTTTCAAGTACCTTTTATGCATTTTTTATTTTACGAAAAGTAAACTGTAATAAAAGGTTTTATTTCAAGGAGTTTTATGGATAAATCAATGGAACAAACCGTAGAAGAACGCAGAGCATATGTAAATCAAATCCGTTCTTCTTTTCAGACAGAGCCAAATCATCCCCAGGCACACTATTCTTTATATGGAACACTTGCAGACCAAGACAGTCCTTCTGGTGTTACATCCACATTTGGACTTCGTGCAATCATTGCCATTCTTATTTTTGCCGCATTTGTTTACTGCGACAAAGAACACCTTACCTATCAAGATTATAGTACCAAGGAGGTTTATTCTCAGATTGAATGGAATCCACTTCCGATTTCCGTAGATTCTCTGGAATTTTAAAAACTTCCTCAAAGCAGTGAGTATGTACATTATTTGTAAAATATGCTATACTAAAATGCAATGTGCAGATTTATCTGTATGATATGAAAAGAAAAAAATAAGGAGCAATTTATGAATCAGCTTGCATTATCCGATGAAATTTTATTGTCCATTGATAAGCCGGCACGCTATATCGGCAATGAAGTAAATATGATAAGAAAAAATCCCGAAGATGTATCCATACGTTTTTCCATGTGTTTTCCGGATGTATACGAAATAGGAATGTCTCATCTTGGAATCCAGATTTTATATGATATGTTCAATAAAAGAGACGATGTCTATTGTGAACGTGTCTATTCTCCATGGCCGGATCTTCATAAAATTATGAAAGAACAGGACATTTCACTTTTTACATTAGAAACACAGTCTCCGGTAAAACAAATGGATTTTCTTGGTATTACCATACAATATGAAATGTGCTATACCAACATTTTGCAAATCTTAGACTTAAGTCATATTCCATTTATTGCAACAGAACGTACAGAAGATGATCCCCTTGTGATTGGTGGAGGACCTTGTACTTATAATCCGGAGCCATTAGCAGACTTTTTTGACTTGTTCTATATCGGAGAAGGCGAAACACAGTACGATGCTTTATTTGACCTTTATAACACCATGAAAGCACAAGGAAAAAATCGTCAGGAATTTTTACGCGAAGCAGCAAAACTCCCTGGAATCTATGTGCCATCTCTTTATGAGGTGACTTATCAGGAAGATGGCACCATTGCATCTTTCCAGCCAAAATATCCGGATATTCCTACTACAATCCGTAAGGAAATTCAGATGGATGTCACTGACACAACCTATCCTCACAAACCATTAGTTCCATTTATCAAAGCAACCCAGGACCGTGTTGTGTTGGAGATTCAACGTGGTTGTATTCGAGGATGTCGTTTTTGCCAGGCAGGCATGATTTACCGTCCGGTAAGAGAACGTGATGTAAATATGTTAAAAGAGTGCGCCCATGATATGTTGGAAAGCACCGGGCATGAAGAAATTTCCCTAAGTTCCTTAAGCTCCAGTGATTACAGTCAATTGCCGGAATTAATTAACTACTTAATTGACCAAAAAGGAAACGGAGTAAACATTTCTCTGCCTTCCTTGCGTATCGATGCATTTTCATTGGATGTTATGAGTAAAGTACAGGATATCCGAAAAAGCAGCCTGACCTTTGCGCCGGAAGCCGGTTCTCAACGTCTTAGAAACGTCATTAACAAAGGTTTAACAGAAGAGGTTATTTTACATGGTGCAGGTCTTGCATTTGAAGGTGGCTGGCAAAAGGTAAAACTTTACTTTATGCTTGGACTTCCTACCGAAACGGAAGAAGATATGAAGGAAATTCCTCGTCTTGGAGATAAAATTGCAAGACGTTACTATGAAATTCCCAAAGAACAAAGAAACGGAAAATGTCAAATTACCATGAGTACGTCTTTCTTTGTGCCAAAACCATTTACTCCATTCCAGTGGGCACCAATGTGTGAAAAAGACGAGTATCTGCGCCGTGCTAAAATTGTAAATACAGAAATGAAAGAACAGTTAAATCGTAAAAGTTTAAAATATAACTGGCATGAAGCAGATGTTACTGTTTTGGAAGGTGTTCTAGCAAGAGGAGACCGTAAAATCGGACAAGTCCTGTTAAAAGCCTATGAAAAAGGTTGTATTTTTGACTCCTGGAGTGAATTTTTTGATAATGATAAGTGGATGGAAGCCTTTGACGAATGTGGCATATCCATTGCTTTTTACAATTTACGAACCAGAAGTACCGATGAGATTCTTCCATGGGATTTCATTGACTGTGGTGTAACGAAGTCCTTCTTAAAACGTGAATGGGAACGTGCACAGCAAGAAGTGGTAACACCAAACTGCCGCATGCAATGTAACGCCTGTGGCGCAGCTAGATTTGGAGGAGGTGTCTGTCTTGAACATCAGAATTAAATTTAAAAAATATGGTGTAATGAAGTTTATCGGGCACCTGGACATTATGCGTTACTTCCAGAAAAGTATGCGTAGAGCCCACATTGATATTGCTTATTCCGAAGGATTCAGTCCTCACCAGATTATGTCCTTTGCAGCTCCATTGGGAGTAGGCATTACCAGCGATGGAGAATATTTAGATATTGAAGTAAACAGTACCCTTTCCAGTAAGGAATCCATTGATGCACTGAATCAAGTTATGGTTGATGGTATTTCTATTTTAGAATACAAAAAACTTCCGGATATGGCAAAGACCTCTATGTCTTTAGTTGCTGCCGCAGATTATCTGGTATATATTAAAGATAATTACACCAATCCCTTCAACTTGAAGGAACTTGAAGAACAGATGCATGCTTTTTACCAGCAGCCAGAGATTCTCATTACCAAGAAGACAAAGAAAAGTGAAAGAGTCATTGACTTAAAGCCGTTCATCTATGACATGAAGGCAGTTGAATATGATGGAAAGCCCGCATTTTTCTTAAAAGTATGTACCGGAAGCAGCAGCAACATTAAACCTGAGTTAGTAATAGAAAAATTTTATCGTTTTTGCGAGATTCCGTTTGAACCTTTGGCATTTCAGATTCATCGTCAGGAGGTTTATGTATCTTCTGAAGAGATTCCGGTAAAGGGTGAACATGAACGTGCTGAATATGCTGAAAAACTTTCACTTATGAAGAAAGAGTATGCAGAAAAAGGATTGGAATTCCCGACATTTTTTACACTGGGTGAGTTAGGGGAAGATATTTTATAGTGATGGATCAAAAAGTACTAATTACCAAATTAAATTACAACAAAATTACTTATATTACCACAGCACTTTATTCCGGAAAGCAGTTATTAGAAGTATACTTAGAGCCAGTGGAACAGAAGAGTATTTTAAATAATATTTACGTTGGTCGCGTAAAAGACATTGTAAAAAATCTCAATGCTGCCTTTATCGAAATTGCACCGGGCAAACCTTGTTATTATTCATTAGAGGACTGTCATAATCCTATTTATGTGAAAAAAATAAACAGTCCACGAATGGTACAAGGAGATGAAGTTGTTGTTCAGGTGGTAAAAGAAAATATAAAAACAAAGCCCCCAAAGTTAAGCACCAACCTTACTTTTGCAGGTAACTATTTAGTTCTTACAACCGAAAATACAACCATAGGTATTTCCAGAAAACTTCCGCAAGAAGAGAGAGAACGTTTAAAAGGACTATTAGAACCATATCGAAACCCTGATTTTGGCATTGTAGTGAGAACAAATGCCGCACAGGCAACGGAAACAGAAATTCTTACAGAATATAACAATTTAAAGCAAGAATATGAACAGTTAGTACAAAATGCTGTACATCGTACCTGTTTTTCATGCCTAAAAGAAAGTCCACCCGAATTTCTTTCCCTGCTAAGAGATGTACATCAGCACGAACTTCAGGAAATCATTACGGATGACACAGAACTTTATGCACAAATAGAAAAGTCCGGATTTCCTGTGAAATTATATGAAGATACCATGATTTCTTTAAGTAAACTTTATAGCCTTGAAGTAAAGTTAAAGGAGGCATTACAGGAACGTGTATGGTTAAAATCCGGTGGCTACTTAATTATCCAACCTACCGAAGCCTTAACTGTAATTGATGTAAACTCCGGAAAAAGTATCGCCAAAAAGAATGTACAGGAACATTATCTTAACATTAACCTAGAAGCGGCAAAAGAGATTGCGCATCAATTACGTCTTCGCAATATTTCAGGAATTATTGTGGTGGATTTTATTGATATGAAAGAGCAAAAAGCAAAGGATACCCTGATGTATCAATTAAGACAATTGGTAAAGACCGACAGTGTTCCGGTGCAGGTAGTAGATATGACACGATTAAACTTAGTAGAATTAACCCGAAAAAAAGTACGAAAATCTCTTGCAGAACAAATTTCCTAACCCAAACGAAAGGGGAAACTACATGAAAAATATATCAAACTGTGATACCTGTGCAAACTATGTATATGATGAAGATTACGAATACTATGTTTGTATGGTAAATCTGGATGAAGATGAAATGGTGCAGTTCATGACAAATTCCCATTGGGAATGTCCTTATTATCAATGCGATGATGAATATAAGGTGGTTCGGCATCAAATGTAAGAAAATATAAGAAATTTATGCCAAACCCCTTGACGCATGAAAATACACATGCTATTATATACAAGTATGCCGCACAGTGAGGTTTTATAAGTCTGCATTTTTTGATACAGCACCGTAACTGGCGAGTAATGATAAATAGGAGGTGCCATATGTACGCAATTATAGCAACAGGTGGTAAGCAGTACAAAGTATCCGAAGGCGATATCATTACCATTGAAAAGCTTGGTGTTGAAGCTGGTGAAAAAGTTACTTTTGATAACGTATTAGCAGTAAGCGACGGTTCTTTAAAGGTTGGAGCTGACGCAGCTAAGGCTACTGTTGATGCTTCTGTAGTAGAAAACGGCAGAGGTAAGAAAGTTATCGTTTACAAGTACAAGAGAAAAACCGGTTATCACAAGAAGAACGGTCACAGACAGTCCTTCACCAAAGTGAAAATCGAAAAGATTAATGGCTAATCGATAGGAATTGTTATGATTTATATAACGATTTATGAAAACCAGAAGCATGAATATACTGCATTTAATTGTATTGGACACGCCGAGTACGGAGAAGCAGGAGAGGACATTGTCTGTGCTGCTGTTTCTGTATTAGTTATAAATACAATTAATTCCATAGAAGAGCTTGTTTCGGATGATTTTGATATTGTAACAGAAGAAGAAAGCGGTCTGATTGATTTTTCTTTAAAGGAAGATTATTCAAAGGAAGCAGTGTTGTTAATTCGCTCCATGGTTTTAGGCTTACAAGGAATACAAAATAACTACGGAAATGAATATATTACGCTTATATTCAAGGAGGTGTAAGACATGTTGAATTTGAACCTTCAATTTTTCGCTCATAAAAAGGGAGTTGGTTCTACTAAGAACGGTAGAGATTCCAAATCCAAGAGATTAGGTGCGAAAAGAGCTGATGGACAGTTTGTAAAGGCTGGAAATATTTTATACAGACAGCGTGGAACCAAGATTCACCCAGGTGTGAATGTTGGAATCGGTGGAGATGATACATTATTCGCTAAGGTTGACGGTGTTCTGAGATTTGAAAGAAAAGGAAGAGATAAGAAACAGGCTTCCGTATATCCAGTAGCAAGCAACGAATAAGAAAGACTGATAGACTCGACTGCAACAGCCGGGTCTATTCTTTTAATAAGTAACCGGCTAATAAGCGTATTTTACCAACATACATTCATATTTGAAATTGAGGTGGAAAACAATGTTTGCAGATAGTGCAAAAATTATTATAAAATCAGGAAACGGCGGAAATGGTCATATTTCCTTCCGTCGTGAAAAATATGTTCCAAATGGCGGGCCGGATGGCGGCGATGGCGGAAAAGGCGGCGATTTAATTTTTCAGGTAGATGATGGATTAAACACACTAACTGACTTCCGTCACAGACGTAAATATGCTGCTCAAAACGGTGAAGAAGGCGGCAAGCGTAACTGCCACGGGAAAAACGGCGAAGACTTAGTTGTAAAGGTTCCGGCAGGAACCATTATTCGCGAAGCGGCTACTGACAAAGTAATCGCAGATATGTCCGGAGATAATACCAGACAAATTATTTTAAAAGGTGGTAGAGGTGGTTTAGGTAACCAGCATTATGCTACTTCCACCATGCAGGCACCAAAGTATGCTCAGCCGGGACAACCTGGTATTGAGTTAGAAGTTCGCCTGGAATTAAAGGTAATTGCTGATGTAGGATTGGTAGGATTCCCAAATGTTGGTAAATCCACTTTATTATCTCGTGTAACTAATGCACGTCCGAAGATTGCGAATTACCATTTCACCACATTAAATCCAAACCTTGGTGTGGTAGATTTAGAAGGCACTGGTGGATTTGTCATTGCAGACATTCCGGGATTGATTGAAGGTGCATCCGAAGGAGTCGGACTTGGTCATTCCTTTTTAAAACATATTGAACGTACAAAAGTTATGATTCATATGGTAGATGCTGCATCTGTAGAAGGAAGAGATCCAATTGCAGATATTTATGCAATCAATTCCGAATTAAAGGCTTATAATCCGGAATTGATGAACAAGCCTCAGGTAATCGCCGCAAATAAAATTGATGCTATTTATAACGAAGAAGAAAGTGCCTTGCCTGCATTAAAAGCTGAATTTGAACCAAAAGGCATCAAAGTTTATCCAATTTCCGCAGTTAGTGGAGAAGGGGTAAAAGAGCTTTTATATCATGTAAATGAATTATTATCCGGATTGGATGATGCCCCTGTAGTATACGAACAGGAATACTTCCCGGAGGCATCCTTATTCCAAGACGAAGCATACACAGTGGAATATAACGAAGAAGACAATGTTTATGTGGTAGAAGGTCCAAAAATCGAGAAAATGCTTGGTTATACCAACATTGATTCTGAAAAGGGATTTTTATTCTTCCAGAAGTTTTTACGTCAGCAAGGTATCTTGGATGACCTGGAAAACGCAGGCATTTCAGAAGGTGACACTGTCCGTATGTATGGATTAGAATTTGATTATTATAAATAAAAACTATTTAGAAAGGAACTAGAAATGGAAATAACAAGTAAACAACGTGCTTATCTGAAAAGCCTTGCCAGCAACTTAACACCAATCTTTCAGGTGGGAAAGGCCAGTATTTCCCCTGAAATGGCAACAGGTATTGATGAAGCATTAGAAAAACGAGAGCTTATTAAAATCTCTGTATTAAAGAATTGTTTCGATGAGCCAAAGGAAATTGCACAAACCTTAGCAGAACGTACACATTCACAAGTAGTACAGGTAATTGGTAAAAAAATTGTTTTATACCGTCCTGCAAAAAAGGATGCAAAAATCCAATTGCCACGCTAATAACTAAGAAAAGAGACGTTAAAATGGACAAGGTGATAGAAAATAACAATTCCATACAAAAGATTGGAATTATGGGCGGTACCTTTAATCCCATTCATAACGGACATCTGTTAATTGCGGACTATGCCAGGGAAGAATACAATCTATCGCAGGTTTTATTTCTTCCCACCGGACATTCTCCTCATAAATTAAAGCAACAGATTACTCCTGCATCCCAGCGTTGTGACATGATAACATTGGCAATTCAAGATAATCCATTTTTCGCACTGGAACTTATGGAGGTGGAAGAGGAGCGTATTAGTTACACCTACCTGACGCTTCCAAAGCTCAAGGAGAAGTATGGCAACGCTGAATTATATTTTATTCTTGGTGCTGATTCCTTATTTGACATAGAATACTGGAAAGAACCCGGGGAAATTTTAGCCTCTTGCAACGTATTGGCAGCCTATCGCGAAGATAAGCGTGAACTGGATTTTATGAAACAAATTTCTTATTTAAATGAAAAGTATCATGCACATATTTATCCTCTTCACATGCCTTGTTTTGATGTATCATCCAGCAACATTCGCTCTCGTGTTAACCACAATTTGAGTATTCGCTATCTTGTTCCGAAAGAAGTAGCGGACTACATCCACACAAACAAATTGTATCAGGAATCTTAGGGAAAGAAGGATACTATGAAACGCAAAGAAATTGAAAAACAATTAAAAAAAGAGTTGGATAAGGAGCGTTTTACCCATACCATGGGTGTTATGTACACCGCAGCCGCTCTTGCTATGGCACATGGTGCAGATATGGATCAGGCTTTATATGCCGGATTATTACACGATTGTGCAAAATGCATCCCCAATGAAGAAAAACTTTCCTTGTGTGAAAAATATCAGATTTCTATTTCCGACGCAGAACGGAAAAGTCCATCTCTTTTGCATGCCAAACTTGGGGCATATTTTGCCAAAAGCATATACGGAATAGAAGATGAGGAAATTCTTCATGCAATTAAAGTGCATACCACTGGTGAACCGGGAATGAATCTTTTGGATAAAATTATTTATATTGCAGATTATATCGAACCTAATAGAGATCAGGCACCGAATTTAACTGCCATTCGTAAATTAGCGTTCCAGGATTTGGATAAAACTATGGAAAAAATTTTAAGTGATACGCTTCAGTACTTAACGGAAAAAGGTGGAGAAATAGACCCTTTAACCAATGAAACATATCAATATTTCCATAACAGTATTTCTCACAATTAACTTTGAATCTATTACAGAAAAGGAGACTATAAACAATGAGTAATTCACGCGAAATGGTAAAAATAGCTTGCCACGCATTAAGCGAAAAAAAAGCTGACGATATTAAAATTATTGATATTGGTGAAATTTCCCCTATCGCAGATTATTTTGTCATTGCAAGTGGTTCAAATGCCAATCAGCTTCAGGCTATGGTAGATACCGTAGACGAAGAATTGACAAAAGCAGGATATACTGCAAAACAAGTAGAAGGAAATCGTAATTCCAGTTGGATTTTAATGGATTACAATGATATTGTTGTTCATGTATTTTCCAAAGAAGATCGTCTTTTCTATGACTTAGAACGTATCTGGACAGACGGAAAAAAAGTAGATTTAGAAGATTTATAAAATTATAAAAATTTACTATGATATAAGAAGAAACCGCTTTATCTGTTATTCTAAAAGATAGAGCGGTTTCTTTGTTGCTTTTATATAATCAAACTTATACCTTTATGTAAAACAATTACTTATTTAAAAACACGAAATACACCGAATACTTTTCCTAAAATGCTACATTCCTGAACAATAATTGGATCCATATTATCATTTTCCGGTTGTAAACGATAGTAACCATCTTCCTTGTAAAATGTCTTTACAGTAGCAGAATCATCCACCAATGCAACGACCATGTCACCGTTCTGTGCTGTGTTCTGACACTGGACTAATATACTGTCACCATCGAATATTCCTGCATTTATCATGCTTTCTCCCTTTACCTTCAACATAAAAGTCTCTACATTCGGCATCATATCTGCCGGAATCGGAAAATAAGATTCGATATTCTCTACCGCAAGCAATGGCTCACCGGCAGCAACCCTTCCAATAAGAGGAACATTAACCACTTCACGACGTACCAAATTAAAATTATCATCAATAATTTCAATTGCTCTGGGCTTGGTAGGGTCACGACGTATATAACCGTTCTTCTCAAGTGTCTCTAAGTGTGAGTGAACAGAAGAGGTGGACTTTAAATGAACAGCCTCACAAATATCTCTTACCGCTGGTGGATAGCCCTTATTCAAAATCTCACTCTTAATGTATTCTAAAATTTCTCGCTGTTTATCACTAATCTTGCCGTATGACATATACTCATACCTCCTAATATTATTCCAAATCTACGCATATAATCACGAAAATTTATTTCTTTTATCATAACATACCTTATATTAAAATGCAAACACATATTCCGAAAATTTGTTCGCTTTTCATGTTGACAAACGTCTGTTCGTGTGCTATGATTCAAACATAAACAAATGTTCGCAACAGGTGTTCGACAGAATATAATATAAATACAATACTTAATACCCATGATTTGGAATGAAGGAGGAACTATTATGAATTACAAAGAACAAAACGTTTTATTACAGCAAAGAGGAGCTGTTGTACATCGCAATCTTCTTTTAGCATTATTTACATCCATTATTATTATTTTATGTGCCTTGATTGGCAGTAATATTGCAGTTTCCAGTCATAGCAAAGCAGCTCAGAATGCATCTACAAAATATTATACCAGTATCGAAATTGAAAAAGGTGACACTCTCTGGAGTATTGCTGAAAACTATATCACACCTGAATATCCAAATACGCAGGCGTATGTAGAAGAGATTAAAGAAATTAATAATCTTGGTGATGATGATATTCATTCAGGTCAATATCTTATGATTCCATATTTCTCCAGTGAGAATAAATAATATTGCTTTTTACTTATTTATCTTAATATAACTCTTGCCTACTGATTATGTTTTTACATATTTTTCAGTAGGCTTTTTACTTGTCTTTTTAGGGATTTCATTTTATAATAAAAAAGATATACTTACAAATAGGAGAAAATATATGCTTAGATTTTTATATGTTATTTTTATGAATTTGTTTCGTGCTCCTTATATGATTCCTAAGATGCGTTATCAGGCAAACCATCCGGAAAAGTATTCTGAGCAAAAACGTTATGCATTAGTTCAGCATGCAATTACCCTTATGAAGAGAAGCGGGCACATTCATACAAAAGCTTATGGAGAAGAAAACCTTCCAAAAGATGGGGGGTACATCATGTATCCAAATCATCAGGGAAAATACGATGCTCTTGGTATTATGATTACACATAAGAATCCATGCTCCTTTGTTATGGATAAAGTAAAATCCCATATGATTTTAACCAGTGAAATTGTAGATTTAGTCCAGGGAAAACGTTTAGATCGTAAAGATGTACGCAAAGCCCTTCCGGTCTTAAATGAAGTGACGGAAGAAGTGAAACATGGAAGAAAATATATTATTTTCCCAGAAGGTGACTATGTATTTAACAACCATAACCGTTTATCCAGCTTTAAAGCAGGTAGCTTTAAGTGTGCACTCAGATCCAAGGTACCAATTGTCCCTGTAGCTCTCATTGACTCATACCGAGTATTTAATAGCTTTTCCTTTGGTAAGGTGACTACTCAGGTACACTACTTAAAACCACTGTTATACGAAGAATATAAGAATTTAAAAACAGTAGAAATTGCAAAAATTGTGCAGGAACGCATTGAACAAGTGATAGAAGAGTACAGCTTTATGCCTTGCTAACTTTATCACTTTGATAATCAGGTAATGTCCTTTCAATTGCCGTGAACATTCTTTCTTTACATCCGGGATGTTCACGGTTTAATTGTCTTAAACGTTCTTTTACATATTCACGCTTTGTGTAGCCATCTGCCGGACAGGGATTTTTCAACACAGGTAATTCATACTTATGCATAAAACCAATTACATCTGCTTCCAATACATACATCATTGGGCGAATCACGGTTAAATCCATATCTTCCAAATAGGTTTTTGGAGAAAAAGTATGAAAGCGTCCTTCAAAAATCAAAGACATTAACATGGTTTCTACAATATCATCTTTGTGATGTGCATATGCAATTTTATTAACTCCAAGTTTCTTAACCGCTTGGTTTAAAGCACCTTTTCGCATTTTTGCACACAAGGAACATGGATGTTTTTCCTTTCGTTTCTGAAAAACAATTTTGGCAATTTCTGTTGAAACCACTTCATATGGTACATTTAGTTCTTCACATAACTTTGCAATTTTGCTGGTATCAAATTCCGGAAATCCTAAATCTACAGTAATTGCTACAAGCTCAAATTTCTTAGGATAAAAATGCTGCAATCCTTGTAGTGCATAGAGCAGTGTAAGGGAATCTTTCCCACCAGATATACCAACTGCAATTTTATCCCCCTCATCAATCATTTCGTAGGTATCGATTGCCTGACGTGTATAGCTTAATAACCTTTGTAATTTCATATATCCTCCATGTTGGTTGACATAATATACTTATGTTAATCAATCTAAAAATGTCATTTTCTAAAGTATTTATTATAGTATAAGTTTATGTTATAATCAATCTTTGAAGGAATATTTATATTTTTAAATAAACAAATACAAGAAAGGATTTATGATATATGAAATTTGTAATACAACGTGTCACCCAAGCCTCTGTAACTGTAAATCAAAAGGTAATTGGTTCTATTAAACAGGGATTTTTGGTACTAATTGGAATAGGTGAAGATGATACAACCGAAATTGCCGATAAATTAGTAAAAAAACTTATAGGATTGCGTATTTTTGAAGACGAAAACGGAAAAACAAACCTTTCCTTAAAGGATATTCGGGGAGAATTGTTATTGGTTTCACAATTTACCTTATATGCCGAGTGTAAAAAAGGAAATCGACCATCTTTTACCAAAGCCGGTAAGCCGGAATTGGCAAATCAATTATACGAATATATTATTGAAGCATGTAAAAAGGAATTTCCGGTAGTACAAACCGGAGAATTTGGTGCGGACATGAAAGTTTCTTTATTAAACGACGGACCATTTACGATTATTTTAGATTCCGCGGAAATCTGTTAAAACCTAACGTATACCTGAAGAAAGATGCAGATATATAGATAAACAGATACAAAAAGGTACTTATTTAAAATTCACCCTATCAGTTCGTAAAATCAACATTTCGCGAACTGATAATTATTAGCACTATTACATTACAAGGAGTTTTTCTCATGGAATACACAGAAAAAATCAATTTGGAAAATAAGAAAAAACTACAAGAACTGTTAAAAGAACTGCCAAAGTTTTGCAGTGATTTTTTTCGTTACCTGGATACCAGAAACACATCTTCCAGAACCAGACTTTCTTACGGATATGATATTCGCATCTTTTTTGAATTTATTCAGGAAAATAATCCGGTGTATAAGAAAATGTCTATGCATGACATACCAATCAGCGTTTTGGATGAGATGACCCCCATTGATATTGAAGAATATCTTTCGTATTTATCTTATTATGAAAAAAGCGATGGACAGGCTGTAACAAATGGTGAAAAAGGAAAGTCGCGAAAGCTTTCTGCTATCCGCACCATGTATAACTACTATTTCAAAAAAGAGTTTATTAAGACAAATGCCCCATCCATGATTGATACACCAAAGAAACACAAAGAAAATATTATCCGTTTGGATAAGGATGAGGTAGCTGACCTGATTACTACGGTACAAAATGGTGAGAATTTAACTGCCCGTCAGCTTGCTGCACATCAAAAGACAAAATATCGTGATATTGCCATTTTAACACTCCTGCTTGGCACCGGAATCCGTGTTTCTGAGTGTGTCGGTTTGGATGTGGCTGATGTAAGCTTTAAAAATAACTGCATGCGTGTTGTACGAAAAGGTGGAAATGAATCTACCATTTATTTTGGTGATGAAGTTGCAGATGCTCTTTTGGACTATTTAGAGTTAGAACGTGAAGGCTTGGCACAAAAAGCAACACCGGAACATGAAAACGCATTGTTTTTATCCTTAAAATACAGCCGTCTTACTACTCGTTCCGTAGAAAAACTGGTTAAAAAATATACCGGTGCAGCAAATATTAATAAAAAAATTACTCCTCATAAACTGAGGAGCACTTATGGTACCAATCTCTACAAAGAAACCGGTGATATTTACTTAGTTGCCGATGCACTGGGACACAAAAGTGTGGAAACTACCCGGCAGCACTACGCTGCCATCGATGATGACCGACGTCGCTTAGCCGGTAAGTTTTCCGGAAGTATCTTCCATGAAGATGAATAAAAAATTAAATAACCGCATATTTTTCCAAAGTTGCTGCAATTCCATCCTCGTTATTTGATAAAGTAACATCATTTGCAATAGTCTTTAATTCCTCACAAGCATTGCCCATAGCAACGCCAAGACCTGCATATTCCACCATCGACATATCGTTTTGAGCATCTCCAAATGCAATTACTTCTGACTGAGCAATTCCTAATTCCTTGCAAACCATATCCAAGGAAACGGCTTTGGTAATGCCCTTTAGATTGCACTCTAAATAAAATGGTGCCGACATAACAAAGGCAAATTCTTTTTGAAATGGCTCTGTCATTTTCTCCATATGTTCTAACAAAACTTCATTTGGCGCCGCAGTCAATATTTTTACCGGATTGAAATTTAAAAATTCAGAAAGTAATCCCACTTCTACTATCTCTAATCCATTGATACTGCTCTCGTAATCTGCCTTATATCCGTCTTTTTTGGGCACATAGAGGAATTTTCCGTTCATCACCATAGGAGAAACCGGAAATTGCTCTAAATGTCTTAAAACAGCCTTTGCGCGTTCCTGTGAAATTGCTTTTTCATACAATACTTTTCCATTTTGAGCATCTAATACTTTTCCACCATTATATGCCAACAAAACTCCATGATGGGTATCCATCTCCAATTCCTGCTTTAAAAGGTCTAATCCAGCAACCGGACGCCCGGAAGCAAGCACTAGAATTATGCCACGTTCCTGTGCTTTTTTCAGGGCATCCAATGTTTTTGGAGTTATCTTCTTTTCATCATTTGTCAGTGTTCCGTCAATATCCAGAACAATCATCTTATAACTCATATATATTTTTCTATCCTTTATTCATTTTTTTCAATTCCATGTATTTTAGAATCATTTCTACACAACCATCGGTTCCAAGCTTTCCACTGTCCATGCAAAGATCATAACTTCTGGAATCTCCCCATTTCTTACTGGAGTAATAATTGTAATAACTTGCACGTTTTTTATCCGTTTTTTGAATCATATCTCTTGCTTTTTCCTTGGTAAGCTTAAAAGTATCCATAACATGATTGATTCTAAAGTCCATATCTGCATGCACAAATACGCTCAAACACTTTGGATGTTCAGCTAATGCATAATCTGCACAACGTCCTACGATAATACAGGATTCTTTCTCTGCAAGCTTTTTAATCGTATCAAACTGTGCCAAAAATACTTTGTGATTTAAAGGCATATCCAAAAACGGAGCAGATGTGTAGCCACTAACAGAATATGTATCCATAACTAAGGAATATAAAAAGCTGTTAGTTGGTTTTTCATCGTGATTTTCAAAAATCTCCTCACACAGCCCACTATCCTTTGCCGCCATTGCAAGCAGTTCCTTATCATAATATTTCACATTCAATTTTTCAGAAAGTGCTCGAGCCAAATCCATACCGCCACTTCCAAATTCTCTACCGATTGTAATTACAAAGTTGTCCATAGAAATACCACCTTTCTGCTTTACTTGTCTTTATTATAATACATTTTTCTTGAAATGTATATACGATTCAACTAATTTACAGCTTCCCTTTTAATAACTTTTGGAAATATTCCGGTAAAGGTGCTTCGACTTCCAAATATGCTCCGGTGGAAGGATGAATAAAGCCTATGACCATGGCATGTAACGTCTGTCCTTGCAAATGATAAGGATTCTTACCACTTCCATATAATGTATCCCCAAGCAAAGGATGACCGATACTTGCCATATGAACACGAATTTGATGTGTTCTTCCTGTTTCCAGTTCAAACTCCATATAAGTATGATTGTTAAACCGCTCTAATACCTTATAATGTGTTATTGCCGGCTTTCCGTTTTTCTCATTAATTGCCATCTTTTTACGTTCAACCGAATGTCTTCCTATGGCTCCTTCGATTCTTCCGGTGTCTTCTTTTACTACACCGTTTACAATCCCGCGATATCTTCTTGTAACGGAATGTTCCTTAATCTGCTGGGCAATCTTCACATGTGCATTATCATTTTTACATACAATTAATGCTCCCGTTGTATCCATATCAATTCTGTGCACAATTCCCGGCCGAATTGCCCCATTGATTCCAGAAAGACTATCCTTGCAATGATACATAACAGCATTTACCAATGTTCCGGTGTAATGTCCCGCAGATGGATGCACTACCATTCCTTTGGGCTTATTTACAACCAAAACATCCTCATCTTCGTATAAGATATCCAGTGGAATATCCTCTGGCACAATTTCAATTTCCTGTGCCTTTGGAATTGTAACACTTACTGTATCTTCTGCACTAATGCGATAGTTTGCCTTTTGCGCTTTCTCATTTACCAATACAAGATTTTCTTTTATGATTTTCTGAAAAAAGGAACGAGACTGATTCTCATAAATCAATGCCAGATATTTATCCAAACGTTCCCCTTCTTGTTCAAAGCTTACTTCAAATTCTTGGGATATTTCATTATTTTGCTTCGTTTCCTGCATCTTTTTTCTTCTTTGAAGGCAATAATACCTCCATATCCTCTTCTTTATAATAGAAAATAAACAACAGTAACAGTACTACTACGCTGCAACTTACATATATATCAGCTACATTGAAAATTGGAAAATTAATCAACTCAAAATAGAAAAAATCAATTACATAATCTAAACGAATACGATCAATCAAATTTCCAAAGGCACCTGCCATAAGGAATGTAATGATTATCCGAATCCAAAGATATCGTTTGGACATAGGACAATGCCAATAAATGTAAGCCATAACCGCTACTAAAAATATTGTAATCATCACGAATATTACTTTACCGCCCTGAAACATTCCAAATGCTGCTCCACGGTTTTCTAAATATTGTAATTGAAATACATTTTTAATAATAGATATGGAATTTCCGTCTTTTAGATTTGTTACTGCCAAATATTTTGTAAACTGGTCTAATACGACCAAAAGTATTGTTATTATTACACCAAGTATGCAACTTGTTTTTTTATTTTTTATCATGTTATGCTCCTGTGACATAGGTAATTCCGGCAAGAATTTCTGCATCCGTCAATTCTTTGGTAATCACCGCATTTCCAATTTCTTTTAATACAATGAATTTGACTTTTCCAGACTCCATTTTTTTATCTAACTTGGTAGTAGCCAAAATTTCTTCCGGTGTATGGGAAAAGTTTTCAATCCGAACCGGAAGGTCGTAACTTTTTATCGTTTCTTCTATCATATTAAGCTGTTCCTCGGTGATATATCCCAATTTCATAGAAATATAACCTGCACCAGCCATTCCAAGTGCCACACATTCTCCGTGATATAAGGAAAAACCTGACAATTTTTCAATTGCGTGACCCAAAGTGTGTCCAAAGTTCAAAAGTGCGCGTTCTCCCTGTTCCTTCGGATCGTTTTCTACTACTTTTCGTTTAATCTCACAACTTCCGTATACAAGTTTCTCCAATGCTTCCATATCAAGTTCTTGAATTTTTGCACTATTTTCTACAATATAAGAAAAATAGGCTTCTTCTTTTATCAAACCATGTTTAATAATTTCACCCATGCCAGATGCAATCTGACGTTTTGGTAATGTTTTTAATACAGAAAGATTCATATAGACTAGTTTCGGCATATAAAATGCGCCTACCATGTTCTTATACTGCATAAAATCTACCCCTGTTTTTCCACCAATACTACTATCTACCTGTGCCAAAAGTGTGGTCGGTACCTGAATAAAGTCAATTCCACGCAAATATGTAGCTGCGGTGAACCCTGTCAAGTCTCCAACCACGCCACCACCAAGTGCTACTAACAGGTCTTTTCTGTCAAAAGAATTTAAAATCAGATGTTCATATACTTTTCCTACTGTATCCGTATTTTTACTGGCCTCTCCCTCTTCGAAAGTATAGGAGACACACTTTGAAAACATCGGTTCTAATAATGCCTGAATCTCTTCTAAATATAATTTTCCTACGTTAGAATCTGTAACAATACAAACCTTGCGATTCTCATAGCCTAATGCTTTTAATTTTTCCGGTAATTCCTGAAAGCTTTGCTGAAGTTCAATATCATAGCAAGGCTTCTGTTCATAATTTACAGTTATTTTTCTTCCCATTGCTTCTCCTCTATTTAAATATATTTTTCATATTGTATTTTTAAGCGTCCTTTTCTTGTCTCTCCTGAAGTTCCCTGAAACAAAAAACGCCCTATTGAACGAACGGAAATCACTTCTTCCTTTTTACATTCGTAAGTAGTATTTAAAATTTCTTTGCTATTTACAAATACTTTTCCACTCCGAATCCACTCATTTGCCTGGGAACGCGATACTTTACAAATACAGGCAATTACGCTGTCTAAGCGATTAGAAGTAATAATACCCTCACAAGCCTCTGTTTTAGGCACAATATTTACCTCAGAAGCAGATGTTTTTTCTAATTGTACAGATGTATGCTTAATACGGGTAAGTTCCTCTTGGATATAATTTGCAATTTTTTCCTGACAAAAGACATAAATCACATTGTCTTCTACCAGAATATCCCCTAACATACTTCGTTCAATTCCCAAATTCATTAAACTTCCCAACACATCACGATGTGTCAATTCATCTGCAAACTTTCGATTGAGGGGAGTAATTTTCAAGCAGGAAATCGGATAATCCCAGGTATAACAAAGAGCATCAGGTAGAAATGCTATCATCTGACGCTCACTGTTTAAAAAACCACCATACATTTCAAAGCCACAATACAGCTCTGAAACATTTTCCTTAAAAATGTTCTGTTCATTTAAATTCAAAAAATCACTAAATAAAACAATATCCTTTTGCTGTGCCTGTCTGGACAAGTCTATAAAACGTTTCCCTAATAAAGTCTCGTCTCTGGTCATTTTCTCATTCCTTACAAATCTGTCTGAATTGGAGGCACATCAAATGCATCCATAATATTCGCAAAATCTCCAGAAATATCTACGTTTGGAGGTGTTATTATGAATATGTAATTAGAAATCTTTTGTAAATTACCACTGATTGCGAAACAGGAACCTGACGTAAAATCGATAATACGCTGAGCAATTTCTACGTCTAATCCCTCTACATTCAGCACCACAGTTCTGTTCAGTAATAATGTTTCTGTAATTTCACGCGCATCCTCTACTGAGGTTGGCTTAATTACGCATACTTCCATATTCGTTCCCTGCCTTTTAGATGACCGCATCGGTGTAATCTTTGGAGTTGTTTTCACCGCTTTTGGTTTCTTTTCTTCATATTGAAAATCATCTTCTGGTTCTTTATCTTTTAAAAATCCCTTTTTCTTTGGTGCTTCTTCTTCATATTCATCGTCATCGTAATAATCTTCGTTATAGAAATCGTCATCATCCTCTGGATTCAATCTCATAACATTTAAAAATTTATCAAGCATTCCCATGATAATTCTCCTCGTAACTTTTTCGTACTTTATATATTATAATTTCTTTCGCCAAAAATCCCTGTCCCAACACGAACCATGGTAGCACCTTCTTCCACTGCCACCATATAGTCTCCTGTCATTCCCATAGACAGAATCTCCATAGATACATTATCAATGTTTTTCTTCATTATGTCAACAGATAATTCTTTGATTTGTTTAAAATATTTTCGATTATCTTCCGGATTTTCTACGAAAGGTGCAATTGTCATAAGTCCTTTCACATGAATATGCGGCAATTTTGAAATTTCTTCCACTAAAGAAATAGCTTCTTCTCTGCTGGTTCCGAACTTGCTTTCTTCATGGGCAATATTTACTTCTACTAAAATATCCACTTCCACTTTCTTCTTTTCCGCCTGTGAACTGATTTCTTCTGCTAAGCGTAAAGAATCTACGGAATGTATCAGGCAAACCTTATCTACAATGTACTTTACTTTGTTACGTTGTAAGTGCCCGATCATGTGCCAGCGAATATCCTGTGGCAGCACCGGATATTTGTCCATAATCTCCTGTACCTTATTTTCTCCAAAATCTCTGCTACCTGCGTCATATGCTTCTTGTAACATAGGGACCGGTTTTGTCTTGCTGACAGCAATCAATGTAACCTCGCTTACATCCCGTCCCGCCTTTTCGCAGGCTTTCTTTATATTTTTCCGTACGTTTTCTAAGTTTTCTTTTACCATAATGTCCTCCTTATTGCACTATCTGATTTTCCTTAATTGCAGAGGCATCTAAGGCTATATGATCATAAAGTGATAATCCATAGCTTGTCCCTGTATTGATAATGGTGTACTCTTCATTTTGATATAATATTTCTACTTTTCGAAATACAGCATAACCTTTGTTAATATTGTAAGCCCCTTGAAGCTTTGCTGTACTTTCCAAAGTCATTGTCTCACTGGAATCCGGCTTATTAATAATATCGCCTTTCTTTAAATCACTACCATCTATATAATAAGAATCTTCTGTTTCCTGGAATACGGTTACATCTGTAAATTCCATTGCTTTTTTACCGTCTTTTGAAACATTTTGTCTTAAAACACCATTTCCATCAGAATCGCCACCTTTTGTTACATAATCCTTTGGTACAACGAAAAATGATTTTTCCGTTAGTGCTGTATTTGGAATCTTAAGTCCGTTGGTGTCAGAAACTAACAACTTCACATCTACATATCGGTCAGAGGCATAACGAATCATGGAATTTTGAAAGGTCAAATCCAAATAATAAGCTCCATCACGATTTATAATATTAGAACTTGCCCATGCAGTTGTTCCGTCTTTTTGAAATTCTACTTTTATATTATTTTGCTCTGCTAAATCTGTAGCAAGCTGTTCATCAATAGGTAAAATCAAGTCCCAGTTTTCACTGGTAATTAACTTAAATACCGGTTCTCCTGCTGATACTTTTTCCTTTGCCTGAAGATTATCTTTAATATGTTTTGACTGTTCAAAACTATCTGCATTAAATGTATCAACTGTTGTTCCTTCTAATCCATCGGTATTGTATACAACCACGCCTGCCTGTGGAGCAAGATATGGATGAAAAGTAGCTGCATTGCCGCTATATCCATCCAAACTGGATAAGTTGCTGGCACTAAGTGCTTCCATAAGCGCTGCCTGCATGTCGTATTTGAATTCATATACCTGGTAAAAATCTTCATCGGAATATCCCAGCACATACTCGGATGCTGTCTTTTCCAGTTCCTGATAAGATTCTTTTTGCTGAAATAACTGTCCATTATTGGCACTTAATACCTGATTATAAAAATCTCCGGTCTCATCTACAGAATATACATAAGTATCTACGCCTACTTTGGTAGCATCCTTATTGTAATAATTAACATAACCACTCACGTCTGCATTAAATACCGTTTCTTCTCTTAGTGCAAGTCCTGTAAAGGTATTATTTTGAGCAATCGTTCCTTGTGTTACTTCATATACTGCCACTTGTTCTGTAGTAAAATATTGAAAAATGTTATATAACATATAAATAAATATAATCGCAAACAAAATAACGCCAATATTTATATGAGAACTCTTATGAAATTTTACGATTTTTTTATTTCTTTTTTTTGTCACAAAATTTGCCATCCTTATTTTATATACTGTTATATATTTTAACATTTTATTTTAGGAAACTCAATACTGCCATACATTTCCAACATACTTTTCTTTTTGCATGGCAATACTAGAATCATGTAAAAGGAGGAATGCATATGAACACAAAATGTTTAGATTATACGCTACTAACAATTGCAATTATCGGTGCTATCAACTGGGGATTAATTGGTTTCTTCCGCTTTGATTTAGTTGCCTTTTTATTTGGAAACATGAGCTGGCTTAGCCGTATTGTATATGGAATTGTAGGAATCAGCGGTCTGTATCTATGTAGCGCTTTCGGACGTATTCGTTCCATGAACGAAGCCTGAGCCCATTACTTTCTTAGCATTCTAAAAGGGGTTATTGCCTGGCAACAACCCCTTTCTCTTCTGTATTCTACAATGAAATAATAATCTTACTTCTTACATATTCAGGTAAATCTGCTTCATTTTTCGAAACACTCAAAACAAAGTTCACATGGAACATTTCTCCAATTTCTTGAAGTTTCGTGATTGCACGACATATTTCATCCTCTTTTACCTGTGCAATGGTAAGGAAACTATCTAAGAACATTTCTTCTAAGTCATGATCCTGAGAAACTATTCCACAGATAAATCCCATAAATTCATCACAATTTGTTATAAGATAATCCGAAATATCAATAAGACGAACTGCTTTATTCAACTCATACATATGCCTGGCACTTTTGTCCAGATATACTATATTTCCGCTTGCAGATGATACATCCTGATTCACCCAATCTAACAAATGCTTTGTCTTTCCTTTTCCCTTTTCGCCGGCTATAATTTGTACCATAACAATCTCCTCCCAATCTTTGTTTGTTTTGTATAGGAACGATTCTTATTATGTGTACATTATAGTATATATTTACAGATAATTCAACGACTATTTCAAGGTTTCCTGTAATAATTCTGTCATTTCATGGTACAAATTGTTACGACTATCTGCTTTAAATACAATTGAAATATATGGTATTTCATCACCCTTTTTACTATAAAGAACCAAACAGTAACCGGCATCATTGGTAGTACCTGTCTTACCACCAATTACATTGATTCCTTCCGGTGCTTCTTCTTCGCCTTTTAAGTACTTATTTGTAGTTGCCCAGTCTTTTACCACTGCTTCACCTGAAGAATTCACAAAATTTGCTGTATGATTTTGTGTATTAATCAGGTGTACAAATCGTTCATCCTGAACGGCAGCATTAAAAATTAAGTACATGTCATAAACGGTGGTATAATGTTCTTCATTCTGAAGTCCATTGGCATTCACAAAATGAGAATTTGTAGCTCCAAGGACTAATGCTTCCTGATTCATCAGGTTTGCAAATTCTTCAGTACTTCCTGATATCATATCAGCAATCACATTTGCCGCATCATTTCCACTACAAAGAATTAATCCATACAACAATTCCTGTAAAGATATCGTATCACCTACCGAAAGACCGCAAGTTGTAGAACCTGCCTCCAGTTTCAATTCGTCTTCTGTCACTGTTGCTGTCGCTGCAAGATCACCATACTTTAGTGCAATATAAGCTGTTAATATTTTTGTGGTACTTGCCGGATATAATCTTTCATGTATATTTTTTGCAAACTTCACTTCATGATTGGCTACATCAAATAATCCAGCGGCCTCTGAAATATTCTCTGTAACACCTTCTGTCAACAAATTGTCGTTTCCGGCTACACAGAGATTATCTGCAAAATAAGAAACATTCTGTTCTTGTACAGATGTATCCATTCCATAAGCACTGGTTGTATCATACACATTATAGGCATTATCTATTTCCGCTTCTTTTCCACAACCACTTAATAAAAACGAAGCTGCTAATACAACACCTATAATACTGGTTATTCTTTTTTTACTTGTACATCTCACGCCACTCTAAATCTCCTCTGTCTAATGACTTAATCAACAACTCCGCTGTAGCCAGATTGGTTGCAAGTGGAATATTATGTGTATCACACAAGCGAAGTACATTGTGTACATCCGGCTCATGAGACTTCTGAGTTAATGGGTCACGCAAGAAAATCACAAGGTCAATCTGGTTATGTTCAATCTGGGCACCAAGCTGCTGTGCTCCACCCAAATGCCCTGCAAGGTACTTATGAATAGAAAGGTTCGTAACTTCTTCTATCAGTCTTCCTGTGGTACCGGTTGCGTATAATTCATTTTTACATAAAATACCACGGTATGCGATGCAGAAATTCTGCATTAATTTTTTCTTAGAGTCATGTGCAATTAAACCAATGTTCATTTAAAATTCCCCCATTCCATATTTTCTAGGCTGAAGCCCTATATTCAACACAAGTCCGATGCCAATAAACAAGCTCACAAGGGAGGTGAGTCCGTAACTTACAAATGGCAACGGTACTCCGGTATTGGGCATTAAACCGGTTACTACACAAATATTAAAAAAGGTTTGAAATCCAATCCATGCAACAACACCACCGCATATCAATCTTCCAGATAAATCTTTTGCCTTTTTTCCAATAATAATACATTCTATCACAATTAGCAATAACAAGATTAAAATAACCGCACATCCTGCAAATCCTAATTCTTCTCCAGCTACGGAAAAAATAAAATCTGTATGGGGTTCCGGAATAAAATTACCATTTTTTACAGAGAAAACATTATCGTTGTTCAATCCTTTTCCCCATAACATTCCAGAGCCAATTGCCATAATAGAATTTTGTTGTTGCCATGCTTTTTCTGCATATTTGTCAGGTTGCAACCATGCCATAATACGAAGCCATTGATAATGCTCTAATATTTTTTGATCCGGTTGCAAAATCAAGTAGAGGAAAATACTAACTGCCGGAACACTGACAGCCAACACGCCCACTATAATCTTGTAACTTAAGCCTGTCAAAAACAACAATGATAAAAAAATCATAATGGCAACAATACTGGTTGTAAGTGCAGGTTGTTCTTTTATCATATACCATGGCACAACAATTAATATTCCTGCAACCAATAACAATGGAAGTTTATTCACCTTTTCGTGATATTTTGCAAAGAACCACGAAAAGAATAAAATAATACATACCTTGGAAAATTCAGAAGGCTGAAAACGAATTGGTCCAAATTCAATCCAACGTGTTGCACCACCTGCATCGGAACCAAGAATATTAAAGGTAATCAATCCAAGCAATATTAAATTGAATGCATAAATAATCCAGTGGAATCGTAAAATAAAGTTATAATCAATAAGAGAAACGATTACCATGGCAACAATTCCAACTAACATTCCCATAACCTGTTTGCTTTGTACAGATTCTCTAGCACTACCAATAATGCTAATTCCAATCATTGTAAGTACTAACACATATACAATTAAACGAAAGTTATAATCCTTTACCTGATACTGTTTTAACATACAAAAACTTCCTTAATTTGAATTTCCAGAATGTTTCAGATCCTTGATTGGAATATTTGCATATAATGCCGGAACACTTCCATTATTGGTATCTGACTCTGTCTGAGTAATTTGAATATCCAGACCTTCCGGATCAATCTCCATATACTTGGAAATCACCTGTATAATGTCATTTTTAATTTTTTCCATTACTTCCGGAGAGCAATTTGCTCTATCCGAAACTAATAATAATTTTAATCTGTCTTTTGCAATATCTCCAGAATTTTTCTTTTTAAACAAGTCCATTAAACCCATCTTATGGTTTCCTCCTAATTCTTTTTAAATAAATCCTTGAACTTTGACCATACACCTGATTTTGTTTCTAAATCCAAAAACGGAACCTCTTCTCCAAGAATTCTACGGCAGATATTTGCATAAGCCTGTCCCGCAAGACAATCACTTCCAACCAATGGTTCACCCTGGTTTGTTGAAACTACAATCTGCTCATCATCTGGAACAGCACCAATTAAATCAATTGCAAGAATATCTGTAACATCTGCGATAGACATCATATCTCCACGTTTTACCATATCCATACGAAGTCTGTTTACAATTAATTCTGTCTTTTTTAATTCATTTGCTTCAAGTAATCCGATAATACGGTCTGCATCACGAATTGCAGAAACTTCCGGAGTAGTTACTACCAATGCACGATCTGCACCTGCGATAGCATTTTTAAATCCCTGCTCGATACCTGCTGGACAGTCTAATAAAATATAATCAAATTCTTCTCTTAATTCATCTGTTACTTTTACCATCTGCTCTGGTGTTACAGAAGTCTTATCTCTTGTTTGTGCAGATGGAAGTAAGCAAAGATTTGGATAACGTTTATCTTTAATCAACGCCTGTTTCATACGGCAATTTCCTTCTACCACATCAACCAGGTTGTATACAATACGATTTTCTAATCCCATAACTACATCAAGATTACGCAATCCTATATCAGTATCAATTAATACTACTTTCTTGTTTAACTGCGCAAGACCTGTTCCTACATTTGCTGTTGTTGTTGTTTTACCAACGCCACCTTTTCCAGATGTTATTACAATTACTTCACTCATTTACCATATCCTCCTGATAATTATATGCTATTTAAAAGTCCTTTGGTGATTGGCTCAATGTAAATATTTCCATCCTTTACAATCGCCACCTGCGGTTCTATTGGCTCTACCGGTTGTTTTTTCTTTTTACGGTCTTTTGCTGTTTTATCCGCGCTTCTTCCAATAACATCGCCGATTTTAATCTGTACCGGATCCATATCTAGTGCTGCCACAAATGCCTGCATATTTCCATTTGCCCCTGCATAGGCATTGCCTTTAAGTGCACCAAGAATTACGATGTTTCCTTTGGAAATCACCTTAGCCCCCGGGTTTACATCCCCTATGACCACAACACTGGTCTCGCAGTCCAAAACCTGACCGGAACGAAGCGTTCCCTTATAAAACTCTCCTGTTCTTCCAGCCTGTTCTTCTTCAAACTGCTCTATCTTCTGACGTACCAGTTCTTCTTTTAACTGGTCATTGTCTAGAATACAAATGATTTGCACCGAACTGTTTTCGGTTATAGCTTCCACAATTTCAAATTCTTCTTCCTGTGTCAGCTTTCTTCCTTCAAAAGAAATTGCCATTTTGGCATTTTTAAAAAAACCTTCTGATTCTTTAAATTTGTCAATGATACACTGCAACAATTCTTTGAACTCCATGTGGTCATTCAGAATCAGATTTATTCCATATTTATTACTTTTTAATACAACTGGTTGCTGCATATCCTGTCCCTCCACTCTTAGTCTGTAAATCCATTCGTAGAATCTCCAATATTCTGAGCCTGTCCATTCAATAAGGACTGTTCATCTGAAAGCTTAAAATAATATTTCAATACGTTGCTGGATAACTCTGCCGCATTTGCGGAAGTATAACCATAAGCAATACGGGTAGTAACTGCTACTTGTGGATCTTCATATGGTGCATAACCAATAAACAACGCATGGTTTGCTCGTGTTTTGTCTTCCTGCGCAGTACCTGTTTTTCCGGCAACTGCAATCGGGAAATTCTTAAAACTGTTATTATTTTCTGCAACCATTCTCATACCTGAATGAATCGCATCCCACGAAGTTTGTGCCACATCATCAATATGCCACAAAAGCTGTGGTTCAAACTGCTGTACTACTTCACCTTCCGAAGTGGTCTCTTTATTTAACAACGTCATTTGATAAACATTTCCACTGCTGGCAACTGCTGTTACATAACGTGCTAATTCCGTTGTAGTATAGTTATGATTACCCTGACCAATTGCCGACGTAATTGGGTATTCATCTGAAATCTTTGGTTCGTTTTCAGGTATCTCAATTCCCGTCTTTTGTCCTAATCCGAAAAGTGTTGCATATTTCTGAAGATTTGCAATACCCTTATCTTCATCATAGGTATCCCCATTCATGCTCAGACGATATCCCATTTCATAGAAGAAATAGTTACATGAATCTCTGATTGCCTCTGAGATATTAATCAATCCATGGGTTCCATTTGGATAAATCCAACATTTTGGTGGATTTACCGGGTCAATCTTCGTATACTTTCCTTCATCCAATATCTGTTCCTGTGTAGAAACCACGCCTTCTGTCAATGCTGCTGCGGCGGTAATCGGTTTAAAAGTAGAACCCGGTGCAGTTCTTTGCTGCGTTGCATTGTTATACATCGGAAGTGACAAATCCTGTTGTAAACTTGCAAAATAATTTGCGTCTACCGTATTCGCCAAACGGTTTGTATCATATCCCGGATAAGTAACACACGCTAATAATTTTCCGGTTTTTACATCTGTAACAACGCAGGAGCCTGTACATGGGTCTAGCGCTAACTGTGCCGGAGTAATTTCCAGATTTTTAATCTTTTCCCGAATAAAATTATAAGCACTTATGCTTCCATTTTTCAAGCCATTGTATGCTTCTTCATTTTCTGCCAATACACCTTGCTCAAATAAAATCATGCAAAGCTGCGTTCCTGAAATCAAATCCTGATGAATCATGTATTCGTATATTTTTTTATCAAATCCCTTATTGGTTTTTAATGTTTCTATAATATACTGTACCAATGCTTCATATATTTCTGTTGAATCGGAATACTTTGACTGTGTATCAAACTTTGTAATATCAATCCAATCTTTGGATACTGCATAATGTAAATATTCCGCAAGACTGATTTCATCATTTTTCCATGCCTGATAAGTTGCATCTTCCTTATCCACTTCTGAAGAAAGGAATACTTTATCATTCGTCAGCATTGTGAGAATATAACTCATGTATACCTGCATTTCCTTATCCAACTCATTATACGCTGTTGGCGATGCACTTTGCAACTCTCTTTCTACATCTGAAAGAACATTTGCCTGTTTAGATAAAAATGCGTTATACACTTGCTGTTCTGTTCCACTGGCACCTTCCTGGGAAAAATGGCTTGCATCTATCACGTTATTATTAATCAACGCAAAGAACACATCATCACTTGGAATTTTAATGTCGGAAGCTGAGCCGGAGCTGGTATCATATTCCTTAGCCGGTATCATTTTAGAATAGATGATTCCCGCAAGTTCCTGCTCCAATAAGTCATACACTGCTTTCTGCAAATCTGCATCAATGGAAAGATATATATCATTTCCGGCAGCGGAATCTTCATGATCAGTGATTTCCATAATTCTTCCAAGGCTATCTACATAAAAGGTTTCTTTTCCTTTTTTTCCTTGCAATTCTTCTTCCATCACTTGTTCAATTCCCGATTTTCCAATTACATCATTCTGGGTATATTCTTCATTTGTCGCAGACAGCTTTTCATATTCATCCTGCGAAATTTTTCCCGTATAACCAATAATATGTGAAAAATACTTACTATCGTTATATCTTCGAACACTTTCTTCTGAAATATCAACACCCGGGAGTGTATCTGAATTTTCCTTTACTACTGCAACTGTTTCCTCCGAAACATTCTGTGCAACTGTGGTAAGTACATATTTCTGATAACTATTCTGGGAAATTGCATACCGGAGAATCATAATCTTATAAGCTTCATCTTCTGTATAATAATCAATGTCTTCCTTCTTCTCGTCCGGATATTCTTTTCCTTCCACATGAATATTAAATTTCTTGCTACCTTGTAAAAACTCTATAACCTGTTCTGCTGTGGCACTTCCTTCATCATATCCAAGTTTTTTGTTATAGGTTAATTCATCTACTTTTTTGTGCCCGTAAATATCTGCAAGGAATCGTTTCAGTGAAGAACCGGTAACCGTAAAATCATAAACCCCATCTGCATTCTTTTGGATTTGAAAATCATTAGAAATGCTATCCCCATGTTCTTCAATCATGGATATCAAGGTGTTTAACTCTTTATTCATTTCTCGATTTCGTTGCTTTGTAGTATCATAAACCACGCTATCCTCAAAGGTTACAGAATACGAAAGCTCATTGTACGCCAGCAGTTTTCCATTACTGTCATATATATTACCGCGCGTTCCGGGGATTGTCCGTTCCTTTTGAATACGCAATGTATAATTATCCAAATATTTTTCTCCATTAATAATCTGTAACGCAAAAATACGCTGTATCAGCACGCCAAACAGCACTACTATTACAACGCTGAGCACAAATAATCTGGATTTTATTAGTTTTTTGCAAAATTCTTTTACTGTCTCAAACAAATTTACTTGCACTCCTTTTTTCGATTGTTTCTAACTTTTGATTGATTTTCAAAATCACAAAATACAAAGCAATTGTTATTACTATGGTATATACCAGCTCCGGAATCATTATATGAAGTATATAATATCCAAATTGGAATTTTCCTCGTAAGAAAAACAAAAAGAAATATACCAAAAGGTTATATCCTAAGTCGCTGGCACTAATTAAAATCAATGGCAATTTAATATCTTCCGGGAAAAAGATTTTCCGAAAGAAACCATTGATATAGCCTATATACATATATATTAATGCATAAAATCCTATTACACTTCCAAAGAATACATCTACCAATAGGCCGCTAAAAAGCCCAATCCACATCCCCTCTTTTCTCCCTCTCATAAATCCGAAGGAAGAAACCACTACAATTAATAAATTGGGGGCTATCGAGGCAAATGCCAAGGTCTGAAATAAAGTCGTTTGCAACAAGAAACACACTACTATAATAAGAAAAACCGTTATTTTACGTCTCATGTTTCATACTCCTTTACTTTGCAGACTGCTTCTTATCCAATATTACCAACACTTCTTGCAAATGTTTGAAATCCACCGCCGGTGTTACTGTTCCGGAATAGGTTAGATTATTAGAGTCTCTTTTAATAGAGCTAATATATCCAATCAAAATTCCCTCCAAGTATTTATCACTGATATTAGAAGTTACTAACTGTTCACCAGGACCTATTACATTTTCATCGCATTTTAAGTTAGAAAATTCAATTACCTGATTTTCATTCATGGATTCCAAATTACCGTTTACATTACAACGGTCGGTAGTAGATAACGTCATTCCGCTGACATTGTTTGCATCATCGATAATAGAACGTACCTTTGCATAATTTGGTCCTACATCAATTACAATTCCTACAAGACCGCTTCCTGCAATGACATTCATATCTTTTTCAATGCCATCTTTTGTTCCTTTATCAATTACAAATGTATTGAACCAGTTGCTGCTATCGCTACCGATAATTCGCGCTGCGACTTTCTTGTAGCTTGGATATTTTTGATCTAACTGAAACAATTCTCTCAAGCTGTCCAACTCGTACTGTTCTAATTTAACAGTATTCAGTTCTGCGGTAAGTTCATCCACTTGCGCTTGCAATTCTTCGTTTTCTTTGGTAACGTTTTTTAATGATTTTAATTCATCCGCTCTGGATACGAACCAATTTCCAACAGAGTTAATTCCTTTTTGCATTGGTGTAAATACATAGCCGGCAACCGTATTTAGCGGTCCGCCAGATAGATTCAACGTAAAGCTTACGAACATTATCAGGACACACAGTCCTGATAGTATCAGCAGCATATATTTAGTTGGAAATGAATGTTTTGATCTACGTTTCATAAAACACAATCCTATCTATAATTTACTGTAATGCCAATCTCTTTAATTTTTCATCAGAAACAATTTTATTTAATCCTCTAACCGCACTTTCTTCTGGATATTCGCAGCTATTTACTTTGATATTTGTTATCTGGGTAAATAACTGATCCAACTTACTGATTTTAGAAGAACCACCTGTAATATAAATACCGGAATGAATAATATCCTGTGCCAATTCTGGTGGAGTTTTTTCCAAAATCAATTTTATGGAATTGCAAATAGAATTCAGGTTATCCTTAATTGCCTCATAAATAACCTTAGAAGAAATCTCCATTTCAATTGGTAAACCACTTACCAAATCTCTTCCTACGATTTTAGCAGTACGTTCTTCCTCTTCCGGCAACGCACATCCCAATGTTTCTTTTAAATACATTGCTGTTTTGTGTCCAATTGCCAAACTGAAGGTACGTTTCAAATAACTGATAATAGACTCATCAATTCGCTTGCCACCAAAGTCTAATAATTCACTTAATACAAGTCCTCCAAGAGAAATTACAGATATTTCTGTAGTATCTGCGCCGATATTTACAATCATATATCCGGTAGGTGACAGCACGTCCAAATCCAAACCTACTGCATCTGCGATAGGACGCTGGAACAGCAATACACTCTTTGGTTTGAATCTGCTCTTATAAAACAAGTCCGCAAAGGACTTCTGTTCTACCATAGTGATAGAAGTTGGAATTGCTACAATATATTCTGCACCCTTGGTATGGTTCTTTACATGTTTGTCTAATACCTCTCCTATCAAAGTCTGCATATTATTATAATCAGCAATTACTCCGTTCACGATAGGAAATGACACCTTTATATTATCTGGTGCTTTTTCATACATAGCATATGCTGCATCACCGAACGCATATAACTGATTCTTCTTTACGATTGCAATGGTGTTTTTCTCGTTGATTACCTTTCCTGTTGCTTTGCAAAAAATTTTCAAATTACAGGTCCCTAAATCAATTCCATAAACATTTGTTGACATTTTTCTTATCCTTTCCCTCAGCCCAAAAGGCCTTTTTCTCTAAAGCTTATATAACTGTTATCACCAATGATGATATGATCAGCAAGAACGATATCCATCATTTCCCCACAAGCTGCAATTCGCTTTGTCACCTGTTTATCAGCCTCACTGGGTGTCGGATCTCCACTTGGATGATTGTGAAGTAATACAATATGCACTGCTTTATACTGTAATGCTTTTAAAAATACTTCACGAGGTGATACCACTGAATGATTCACCGTTCCAACAGAGATAACTTCATCCCCCAAAAGACTGCATTTTGCATCAAACATTGCTAATAACAATTTTTCTTTCGATTCGTGCCTTAGTGTTTCCATATAATATCCGGCAACACTTTCCGGCTGGTTTAAGCTTATTCTGCTTGCCCGTTTTGTACAGGCAATACGCATGGTCAGCTCTGCTACACATTTTAATTGTGCTGCTTTGACCTGACCAATTCCCGGAATCTTTTGCATCTCTTCCTGCGTCATATTAATCAGGTTGAGAAGATTTTTTTCACCACCGCATAACAACTGTTGTGCGGTTTGTAACGCTGTTCTCTCTTTCGTACCTGTTCTTATGATAACCGCAAGTAACTCTGCATCCGAAAGTTCTTTTGCACCTTTACGAATACATTTTTCATATGGCTTTTCCGACTCCGGCATTTCTTTCATTGTAATATGTGTTTGCATGCTTTTTCCTAACTCTCTCAATGTAACGGAAAAAGTTTTACATTTTATTTTAGCACAAAAGAAGTTTTGTGTACACTATTTTATTCTATTTTTTACATTGTTACACTTATAATTCGACTAAACCTGCCTCATATAGTTTCTGTAAAGACATCAAAATTCCAAGCTTTGCATGATACCAGGTAAGTCCTCCCTGGAAATATACGGCATATGGTTCTCTTAACGGACCATCTGCGCTTAATTCGATGGAAGAACCTTGTACAAATGCTCCCGCTGCCATAATAACTTCATCATCATATCCCGGCATTGCCCATGGTTCCGGTGTCACATGACTGTCTACCGGAGCTGCCGCCTGAATTCCCTTGCAAAAAGCAATGAGTGCCTCCGGGGATTTTAAGGTTACCGCCTGAATAATGTCATGACGGCTTTCCGTACTATTTGGAACCACCGGATATCCCAGACTTTCATAAATATTAGCTGCAAAGATGGCTCCCTTTAAAGCACCTGCCACAACAGTCGGCGCAAGAAATAATCCTTGATAAAAGGATTGAATGACCCCAAGGGATGCCCCTACTTCTTTTCCAAGTCCCGGAGATGTAAGTCGGTATGCTGCATTTTCTACACATTCCTTCTTACCTACAATATATCCGCCAATTGGGGCTAATCCGCCTCCCGGATTTTTAATAAGAGAACCGACTATCATGTCTGCCCCTACTTCCAACGGCTCTCTCTTTTCTACAAATTCTCCATAACAGTTGTCTACCATACAGACTACATCCGGCTTAATTCCTTTTATAAAAGAAATCAACTCGCCAATTCGTTCTACCGAAAGAGTCGGTCTTGTCTGATATCCTTTGGAACGCTGGATTGTTACAAGTTTTGTTTTCTCATTAATGGCTTTCTTTATATTTTCAAAATCAAAACTACCATCTGCCAGTAAATCTACCTGACGATAGGTAACTCCATATTCTGCAAGGGAACCCACAGATGGTCGAATTCCAATTACTTCTTCCAGCGTATCATATGGTTTTCCAACCGGAGATAATAATTCATCTCCCGGACGTAAATTTGACATTAATGCCAGTGCTAACGCATGCGTTCCGCAAGTAATCTGTGGACGAACCAACGCTGCTTCTCCCTTAAAACAGGTGGCATAAACTTCTTCTAAGGTGTCTCTGCCAAGGTCATTGTATCCATATCCGCTACTTCCCATAAAGCATTCCGCACTTACTTTGTGTGTCTGTAATGCTTTAATTACTTTCAGTTGGTTGTATTCTGCTGTCTGGTCAATCTTTTCAAATCGTTCCTTTAATTGTGTTTCAAACTTCCTTCCATATTGGTATACTTTTGAATCAATTCCTAATTCCTGATACATTGTTTCCACTTTTCTTCCTCTTTTCTGTATTACAATACTTACACTAATATCTGTTTCTTTTCCAATTCTGCTATGATGTAGTCTAACATTTTATCATTGTTATATTGAAAATCCGGCTTATTAACCCAAAGTACTTCCCGTTCTCTGCGAAACCAGGTAAGCTGACGCTTTGCAAAATGTCTGGTATCTCGTTTTATACGATAGATTGCTTCTTCTAAGGTACACTCGCCTTCTAAATAATCTAATATTTCTTTATAGCCCAGTCCCTGCATAGAAACCATCTTTTTGTGGTATCCCATATCCTTTAGTTTCTTTACTTCTTCTACCAATCCTTGTTCTAGCATTATGTCTACACGCTGATTGATTCTTCTATATAATCGTTCTCTCTCATCATTCAAAACAAAATACGCAAAATGATAGGGAGATTCCTTTTGACGTTCTTTTTCATTATGTTCTGATATTTTTCCGCCTGAAAGGTGATAAAATTCCAACGCCCGAATCACACGCTTTACATTATTCTCGTGAATTTCCTCCGCTGATTTTGGATCTACTTCTCTGAGTTTTTCATGTAATACATGAGCACCTTGAGTCCTTGCAATCGTTTCTAATTCCTTACGATAAGCAACGTCTTCCTGTTCCTCGGTAAAATCAATATCATACAGCAAGGCTTGAATATAGAATCCCGTTCCACCTGCTACAATGGGAATTCTTCCTTCTGCATAAATTTCTTCTAAATATTTTTTAGCATATTCCTGAAATTTTACCACATGGAATTCTTCATCCGGTTCAAAGGTATCAATTAAATAATGCGGAATCCCCTGCATTTCTTCTTTTTGAATTTTCGCAGACCCAATATCCATATAACGATACACCTGCATAGAATCTGCCGAAATAATGGAGCCGTTTACTTTTTTTGCAAGTTGAATGGATAATTCTGTTTTTCCTACCGCAGTAGGTCCCGTTAAAATAATTAGTGGTTTTTTCATTATAACACCCGCTTAAATTTTTTCTCCAATTCATATTTCGACATGGAGATAATGGTTGGTCTTCCATGTGGGCAATGATATGGATTATCTAAAGTTAAAAGTTCATCAATTAAACGTTCGATTTCTGCCATAGACAACTTTTGATTTCCCTTTACTGCCGCTTTACAGGACATGGACGCAATTTTTTCCGTAATCATATCCGGTTTTTCATTTCCATGAAAACTTGCAAGACTATCCAGAATTTCTACCATCAGTTGTTTTCCGTCTAAACCGAACAGATTGCCCGGAAGCGCTGTGACAGAATATTCCTTTCCTCCGAACGGTTCTATTTCAAAGCCTAACTTTTTAAAATAATCCATGTACTTTTTCAGCAGTTCCTCTTCCTGCATATTAAGTGTCAGAAGAACCGGTGGGTATATAGTCTGAGAAGTAAATTCTTTGTTTGCCAAGCTTTTCATAGTGCGTTCATACAGTACTTTTTCATGTGCTGCATGTTGATCTATAATATAGAGATGGTCATCAAATTCAATCAACCAATAGGTTTCAAATAGCTGCCCAATAATTCTGTGATCCTTTTTCGACTCTATATCCAATAGTTTTCGCATATCCTCCTGTACCGGATTTTTAACAACTTGTTGTGCAAATGTCTCTTTCGGCTGTTCTGCCGCTTCTTGAATGACATTCTTATCTTGAATCGGTTTTGTTTCTTGGGGGATTTCTTGTTTCGGCAAACTTTCTGTTTGCTGTAATACTGCTTGTTTTTGCAAGCCTTCTGTTGTCTGCAATACTTCCTGTTTTGGCAAACCTTCTGCGTTTCTCTCGAAATTCGCTAGTGGCATCGCATCTTCCGGTTTTAACGGTTCCCTTTTCACAGCATAAGTAGATTCTTCTGCCACCTGGTTATTCTGTGGTCTGACCTGACTTTCTCTTTCCTTTTGAATCGATGCTTTTATACTTTCTAATCGTTTTACCTCAAAAGGCTCCGGGGCATGCTGTTCTTTCTTCAAAAATTCTCTTCGTTCCTGTTCTTCCCGTGCTCTGGTTTCCCTTTCTTTTTCCAAAGTCACCTGATATACCAATTCACTTTGATTGATCGTATCTCGAATCAATTTTTCCAAAAAATGATACACCACATCTCCGTTACTAAAACGAAGTTCCATTTTCGTCGGATGTACATTTACATCTAAAAGTTGCCCATTAATTGAGATATGAAATACTGTGAAAGGATATTTATGCTGCATCACAAAAGACTTGTAGCCTTCTTCAATGCTTTTGGCAATCAGTTTACTTTTTACATATCTTCCATTAATAAAGTAATTTTCATAGTTTCGGTTTCCTCTGGAAATCAAAGGTTTTCCAATAAATCCATGAACAGAAAAGAATTCATTTTCCCCCTGTATTTCTAAAAGATTCGTAGCAATATCTCTTCCATAAATATGATATATAATTTCTTTTAAATTGGAATTTCCGGATGTATGCAGTTTCACCTGATTATTGTTGATAAACTTAAAAGAAATTTCCGGATGGGACATTGCCAATCGTTCCATTAAATCTCCAATATAACCCGCTTCTGTCTGGGATGTTTTTAAAAATTTTCTTCGCGCCGGGGTATTGTAAAAAAGATTTCGCACCAAAAAGGTGGTACCATCCGGTGCTCCGATTTCTTCTAATATTTTTTCTTTACCACCTTCAATCACATAGCGAACACCACTGATTCCCTCTGCTGTTTTTGTAATTAATTCCACCTGTGAAACGGCTGCAATACTGGAAAGTGCCTCACCTCGAAATCCTAAGGAAGATACGGTTAATAAATCTTCTACGCTTCGGATTTTACTGGTAGAATGACGTAAAAACGCCAACGGCACTTGCTCTTTCGGAATTCCCCATCCATTATCCGTAATTCGAATGAAGGAAATACCGCCTTCTTTGATTTCTACTGTGATTGCAGTAGCTCTGGCATCAATGGCATTTTCCACTAATTCCTTTACTACGGATGCCGGTCGTTCTATGACTTCTCCTGCCGCAATTTTGTCTATGGTCTGTTGGTCTAGTATTTCTATATTAGGCATATTTCCTCCTTTTCCATGTTGTTCGGTTGACATAATTATTTTATGTTAACTTTTTCTCTCGCTTTGTAATCACCATCTGTTTTTTATTTTATTTTGAAGTTGATATAACTTATTTAATGCATCAATTGGTGTGAGATTTGCTAAATCAATCTCTTTGATTTCTTCAATAATATCATCGTCCTTTACTGTATCAAACAGCGACATTTGTGTCAAATCCACTTCGTCTAATCGTTCTTTCTTTTTCTTTGATGTTGCTCCGGTATCTACCATAATATTACTTGCAATTTCAGTAATATCATTTGCACTAAGTTCCTCTGCGATTACTTTCGCGCGTTCAATAACACTTTCCGGTACTCCTGCTAATTTAGCTACCTGAATACCGTAACTTCGGTCAGCACCTCCCGGAACAATTTTTCGTAGGAAAACAATGTCATCTCCTTTTTCCTTTACTGCTATGCAATAGTTGGTGACATTATTAAGCTTTCCTTCCAGTTCTGTCAGTTCATGATAATGGGTAGCAAATAATGTCTTTGCCCCTAAAAGTTTTGGATTGCTGATATGTTCCACCACTGCCCAGGCAATACTCAATCCATCAAAGGTGCTGGTTCCTCTTCCGATTTCATCCAATACCAAAAGACTGTTACTTGTAGCATTTCGTAAAATATTTGCCACCTCGGTCATTTCCACCATAAAGGTACTTTGTCCACTTGCCAAATCATCAGATGCGCCCACACGGGTAAAGATGCGGTCAACAATGCCGATTTTTGCACTTTCTGCCGGAACAAAACTTCCTACTTGTGCCATTAACACAATCAACGCTGTTTGTCTCATATAAGTAGATTTTCCTGCCATATTCGGCCCGGTAATAATAGAAATACGTTTTTTTCCATTATCCAGATAGGTATCATTGGACACAAACATATCATTGCTAATCATTTTTTCCACTACCGGATGCCGTCCGCTTTTGATGTCTATGACACCGTTTTCATTAATTGTCGGTCGACAATAATTGTTTCGTTCTGCTACCAGTGCAAGGGATGCAAATACGTCTATCTTTGCCACTGCCTTGGCTGTCTTTTGAATACGCAGTACTTCTGCCGCAATGGTATCTCGAATCTGACGGTACAATTCATACTCTAGGGAAATAAGTTTATCTTCTGCCCCCAGAATAATATCCTCTAATTCTTTTAATTCCGGTGTAATATAACGTTCTGCATTGGCAAGGGTCTGCTTTCTGGTATAGTAGTCCGGCACCAGATTCTTGTAGGAATTAGTCACTTCCAGATAATAGCCAAATACTTTGTTATACTTGATACGCAGATTTTTAATCCCTGTTTTTTCCCGTTCCTTGGTTTCTAATTCCATAAGCCACGTCTTTCCCTCTGTTTTTGCGTGACGCAACTTATCTACTTCTTCATTGTAGCCTTCTTTTAAAATACCGCCATCACGAACAGAAATCGGTGGTTCTTCCACGATAGAACGCTCAATCAAGTCGTTAATATCAGATAAAACGTCCATTTCTTCTTGAATTTCATTTAATAACGTTCCCTTGAATTCACCCAGTAAATTTCGGATATACGGAAGCATAGACAAAGAACTTTTAAATGCAATCAAATCTCTTGGATTTGCTGTTTGATAGGTCACTCTACTAATCAATCGTTCCAGGTCATAGACGGGATTTAAATATTCCCGAATTTCCTCACGGGTCATAGCATTTTGATTCAGTTCTTCAATAGCATCTAAGCGTTGTTCTATTTTTTCTTTATCGATTAATGGCTGTTCCACAAAACTTCGCAACATGCGGGCTCCCATGGCTGTTTTGGTTTTATCCAAAACCCACAATAAAGAACCACGTTTTTGCTTTTCGCGCAATGTTTCTACTAACTCCAAGTTTCTTCTTGTAGAACTGTCTATAATCATATATTTTCCGGTAATATATAACTGTAAGGAAGTCATATTGGCTAGATTGTTTTTCTGTGTCTCGTAGAGATATTTCAACAAAGCTCCCGCAGCGATTGTACCAGACTCATAATCTTCGATACCAAGTCCTTGAAGATTCTTTACTTTGAAATGTTCTAAAAGTGTTCCCTTGGCTGTCTCATCGCTAAAATACCAGGAATCTAATGAATAAATAGCAATTCCTAAACGATGTTTTAAATCTTCAAAGTCCATTCCTGTCATATAGAATGCTTTGTTACAGATAATTTCCGATGGTGCAAATTTATGTATCTCATCCAGAAGTTTTCGTTCTGTATCTACTTCGGTTAAATAATAATCACCTGTTGTCACATCAGCAATAGAGATTCCATACCGATCCTGCATATAAACAATACACATAATATAATTGTTCTTCGTCTCATCCAATGCCTGTGTATCTAAATTCGTTCCCGGAGTTACAATACGCACTACCTCACGTTTTACTAATCCCTTTGCCATTTTAGGGTCTTCTACCTGTTCACAAATAGCCACCTTATGTCCTTTGGACACTAATTTATTTAGATAGGCTTCTACTGCATGATATGGAACACCACACATAGGTGCACGTTCTTCTAGTCCACAGCTTTTGCCTGTTAATGTAATCTCCAATTCTTTCGATGCAATTTCTGCATCTTCAAAAAACATCTCATAAAAATCACCCAGTCGATAAAATAAGATACAATCCGGATACTCTTGCTTCGTCTCCATATATTTTTGCATCATGGGTGTTAAATCTGCCATATTTACATTCACGTTATTATTTCCTCTCGTTTCTGTTCTTTTCCTATGCTTCAGGTACCTTGTACCTTCTTGCTATCTCTTCTGCTATTTTCATGCCATCCATTGCCGCCGACATAATTCCGCCTGCATACCCTGCTCCTTCCCCGCAAGGGTATACTCCTTTCAAACTACTTTCAAAGTTTTCATCCCTTGGAATTCTTACCGGAGATGAAGTTCGACTTTCTACGCCAGATAAAATTGCATCTTTTCGGTCAAATTCCTGAATTCTCTTTGCAAACTGATGCATTCCCTGGACAAAAGATTCTGTAATTTCTTCTGAAAACAAGGTATGAAGTGCACCAAACGTATGCGCTCCTTTTAATTCTGTTTCAAAGGCTCCATATGTCGTGGAATCCTTTCTTTGTTCAAAATCTCCGAATAACTGTTGTGGCACTTTGCCGTTTCCTAATTCATATGCTTTTTGTTCCAGTTTTCTTTGAAATTCCACACCGCTCAAAGGTTCTCTACTTCCAAAATCTTCCGGTGTAACAGTTACAATAATTGCACTGTTGGCATTTTTTCCATTTCTTCCACTATAGCTCATGCCATTTACTGCCAGTCGACCTTCTTCTGAAGAAGCATTCACTACATAACCGCCCGGACACATACAAAAAGAATAGACACCTCTTCCATTTTCCAAGTTTGCCGTAACTTTATAGGATGCAGCAGGTAACATATCGGCAGCTTCTCCATATTGGTTTTTACTAATCATTTCCTGTGGATGTTCTACGCGCATTCCAACCGCAAAAGATTTTGCTTCCATAGGCACTTTACGTTCCAGTAACATTTCAAAGGTGTCTCTGGCACTATGCCCGATTGCTAAAACCAATGCTTCCGTCGGAATTTGAAATTCCTTTCCATCTTTTTCATTTCTGCATATAATACCTGTTATTTCATTGTCTCTTCGCACAATGTCTTTCATACAAGTTTCAAATAGGTATTCCCCACCCCAAACTTTTATTTGGTTACGCATATCGGCTACTACCTTCATTAAAATATCCGTTCCAATATGAGGTTTATTCATGTATGAAATCTTTTCCGGTGCTCCATGAAAAATAAAAATATCAAGCACTTTTTTATTTCTTCCTTTTACATCCTTTACAAGAGTATTTAACTTACCATCAGAAAAAGTTCCTGCACCACCTTCTCCAAACTGCACATTAGAGTGAATATCCAGTACATTTGTTTTCCAAAACGCCTCTACATCCTTTTGACGTTGCTCTACACATCTGCCACGTTCAATTATAATTGGGCGATAACCATGCTGTGCCAGTAAATACCCGCAAAATAAACCCGCAGGACCACTTCCGATTATAACCGGACGATGTTTTAAGACCCTTGTTCCATTTTCAGGAAAAACATATGCTACATCTGTTGCAATAGAAAGATGATTGTTTTTTAACTTTTTTAAGAGTTTTTGTTCGTTCGGAACTGATACATCTACCGTATAAACATAAGATACTTCCTGCTTTTTTCTGGCATCAATGGATTGCTTTTTTATAAAATACTCTTGTATATCCGCCGCTGACATTTTAAGTGTCTTCGCTATTTTTTGTTTTAGCTGTTCTTCCGTATGAGAAATAGGTAATTTTAATTGCTGTATTCGAATCATATCTGTTTGCTTCCTTCCCCTGCATAGGCACCGGCTATCCAACCGCTGGACCATGCCCATTGCAAATTGTAACCACCGCACATTCCGTCAATATCTATTACTTCCCCTGCAAAATAAAGTCCCGAAACTAGTTTAGACTCCATCGTGGTAGCGTTAATTTCTTCTGTATCTACGCCACCGGCGGTTACCTGTGCTGACTCAAACCCTTTTGTTCCGGTAATATCTACTCGTAAGTGCCGCACTGTCTTTGTCAGTTCTTTGATTTTTTCTCTGGAACAATTCTTTGCGCTTAAATCTAGCACGATTCCACTTTGTGTTAAAAGAACGTTTATCAGCTTATTCGGAAACAATCCTATCATAGCTTCGTATGCAGACTTTTTATTTCCGTAGGTAACAAACCGTTCCTCTAACATTTTCTCCGTTTGTGCCTCTGTCTGCCATGGAAGGAAATCCAGCAAAATATAAACCTCTTTTCCTTCTTGCAAAGCATAAGAGGCATATCTGCTTATCTGAAAAACAGGGATTCCAGATACACCATATTCGGTCAATTGAAGTTCTCCTGTTTCTTCGGCTATTTTCTCATTTTCTATGTAGATTTCTACTCGATTTTCTGCACGAATTCCTGCAATTTCCGGCAAAAATGACTGTTTTCCCTGCAAAGCGACAAGTGCAGGCACAATATCTATTATTTTATGACCAAAACCTTCAATATATGGAATTCCGCTTCCGTCACTTCCTGTTTTCTTTGCTGTCTTTCCTCCGGTAGCAATTATACAGGTGCTACTCTGAAATTCTCCCTGCTTGGTGTTAAAAATAAATTCATTTTCTACTTTTTGAATACTTCGAATACCAACATTGTAAGCAATTCTTATCTTTTGATATCTGCACTCCATCAAAAGCACTTCCCGTATAGCCGATGCCTGTCCACTTGCCGGATAATAATAACCATCTCTTTTACTACGAGGCTCTATTCCTAATTTTTGAAAAAGTTCTAAGGTATCTTCTAAACCAAATTGTTGGAAAACAGGCAATACAAAGGCAGGGTTCTTGCCTCTATAATACAAGGTTCCCTGCTTTTCATTGGTAAAGTTGCATTTTCCATTTCCGGTTGCCAGTATTTTTTTCCCTGCGCTCTCCATGTGTTCTAAAATCAATACACTTGCGCCATGTCTCGCAGCACTGATTCCTGCCATCATTCCGGCTGCCCCAGCACCAACGATAATTACATCAAATTTCCTACCCATGGGTTTTACTTTTCCTATCTTTCTGTTACTTTTATGATTTTCTGCTATCCATGATTTTATCACAACCCCAAATAACATTCAAGATTTGCGACTCCTTAACTAGAATAATTCTCAAGAAAGCTGTAAAGTTGTTCTTCACTGCTAATATATTTTCCTTCTCCAATTTCTTTTTGCAGTTGTTCTGGAAGTTTGGATACTAAAATATCGGTAGATGCATACAATGTCTTACGGTCTGTATGATATACCGCTACATACCCTTTTTCTTCTAATAAGATATATTCATAGGGTTCTACCACATTCAAACTTTCTTTTATATCCGTATCTTCCTCTTTTGCGTTTCCCAGTTTTACATTTTCCGTTTCCAACAAAGTAATCTGCTTTTCATAGGAATCCCAGTTTTTCATGGTTCCTGCAAAAAATCCTATGCAGCTAGAAAAAGCTGCTGTAAATAAGCTTACGCCCACTAACAGGCGGATACTACATGTTCTTTTCATCATAAACTCCTTTTTATGTAGTATCCGCCTGTTTTTAAATTTTTATACACATTTTTTATTTTTTCAAAAGATGTAGTTTTTTTGCAATCTTTACTAATAAATATCCTTTCGGAAATGCTTTTAATTCTTCTTCCGTCAAGCCACGCATTAATAAAAGTACTACACCATATACAATCACTCCAACAAGAATAGCTGCCGCTGTTGCAATTACATTTCTTTTTATTGTTTTAATCAAAAGCTCATACATACCGTATACTGCTCCGCCCATAACCACAGAGGCAATTGCCGGAATCAGGAATGTCCTGACAATTTCCTGGCGATACTTTATATATTTTCGTATTGCGGCACCATTTAAAATACACATTAAAAATGAGAAAAATGTATTCGCCCATACGACTGCATAGATATTCAGGTTAAAACCATACATCAGTATGAATAACACTCCTATATGAAGTGCCAGGGTAATTACTGCATTTTTTACCGGTGCTTTCATACGGTCAATTCCCTGAAGTATACCGTTACTTAATGTAGACAAGGAATAAAAGATAATAGAAATTGCTCCTACCTGTATCATCCTTGCCGGCATTTGCCTTGCATCATGGAATAACAATTGCAATATCGGAGATGCCAACACTCCCATGCCTACTGCACATGGAAAAGCAATGACCATGACAAAGCGAGTGGAACTTGCAATTTTTCTTCGCACCTGTGGGAAATCTCTTGATGCAAATGCAGTTGCAAGACTTGGTACACTAGATGCTGCCATGGATGATGCAATTGCTATTGGCACATTAATCAATGTTTTATATTTTCCGCTAAAAATTCCCCACATAGTACTGTAAGTTTTTTCTGCATATCCTTGCGCTGCTGCCACATGCTTAAAAATTCCCATGTCAATAATAGAACTGATATTATAGATAGTTGTACTTAATAAAACCGGGATGATTGTCATAACCAAAACAAAAAAGATGTTTCGATAGCTTTCTTCTCCCTTTCTTCTATCCCGGAGCATTTGGCGTTTAAACACCGGTACATAAGCAGAAAATACAAATAACACAAATAGCAATGCTGCTAATGCTCCTAATCCGGTACCTATCGTTCCGCCTGCTGCTCCATAAGCAGCTCCATACTGGTCTGAATTACCTAAAACCGCACCGATACGAGAACCGTATCCGAATAACATATAAGCTGCCCATATACTTACAATCGCATTTACAATCTGTTCCAGTAGCTGGGAAATGGCACTTGGCATCATCGTACCCATTCCTTGGAAAAATCCACGCACTACGCCAAGAACTGCTACCACCAGTAACGTGGGTGCCAATACTTTTAATGCAAAAATACTAAGAGGAGTTTTTACCAAATAAACAGTTATAACTTCTGCTCCAAAATATACAATCAAAGCTGCTATCGTACCGGAAATTGCTGCAAACAAGATTGCCCCTTTAAAAAGTCGATATGCATTTTTTCTCTCTCCCTTAGCAACTCTGGTTGATACTAATTTGGAAACAGCCAATGGTAAGCTGTAGGAGGAAATCAGCAACAGAATACTGTATACCTCCATTGCCGCTCCATAATAATCATTTCCAATATCACCGATAATTGCAGTTAAAGGGATTCGGTACAACAATCCAATTACTCTACTAATAATAGATGCCACTGCCAGAATGGAACCTTGTATTAGAAAACCGGATTCATTTTTTTTCTGTGTGCTCATAAAAGTTCCTCAAATTCGTTCTTATTCCGCAACTCTTGCCTGCTGTAATTCTTCCTCTGACTGGTATACATGGAAACGATCTTTATAGGTATCCTGTACAATACATACCCATGTCTTACCCTGATTAATGGTAATCTCATTTCCGCTTTCATCAAAGTAACGTGCCGGTGAATTCTCATTCGCCTTTGTCCATGTTACTTTTTCCATTTTTCCATTTGTAATATAAGCACCTTCTCCACCGGAAGTTGTATTAATATCTAAATATCCGTTTTCGTCTTTATTAGACCAGGAACAATACTGAATCAAAATATTTTTTACTGCTAATTGCTGTTCATTTGCACCATCAATTTGCTTATCCTTAAATTCATAACGATAATACAAACCATCATTTGCATTGTATACAAACCAAGGCTTATTTACCACATATCCCGGGCTTACAACCTGTGCATCTTCGCCGTTTGCCAATGTTACTTCCTGGTCATCTTCTGCAAACTGGTAATGTCCTTTATAATCTTCTGAAAGTTCTGTACGATATCCTTTTTTCTCAATTCCGGCATTAATTCCCTCTGCGCTTGCAAAAGCATTGTGAGGTGCCTTACGGTTTGCATCACGATAAAATACAATAGAACCAACAGAACCATCAAGTCCGCTTAAGTTATTTACGTCTTCCTGTGCTAATAAAGGTTCTGCATAAATAGATTGTCCGTAATGTGCATATATTGCATCAAATTCTTTTGCAAAGTAAAGAAAATAATGACGACAGCTTCTTACTGAACCGATTTTATCCAATGCAGAATAATCTTGGAAAATTGCCATCAAACGAGTATATGCTCCTTCTACCGGAACCTCGTAAATAATATCTGCGGAAGATATCCCATACTGTGGTAATGCATCAGAAGTATTTCCAATCATAATTGCCAACGGACGTTTCTTTGCCTGATTTTCATCAATCCATTGTCCGGACAAATAACTCTTAGCCTGTCCTTCATGTGTATCAACCGGTTCTTCTACCGGTTCTTCCTTTTTAACTTCTTCTTTTTTCACTTCCTGCTTTGGTTCTTCCTTTTTCTTGCCACATCCAGCAATTGCTGTAACTGCCATACAAGTTGCCAATACAACACATAACATACGTTTTTTCATTATTTTTCCTCCATTTTCCTTCTATAATTATCGCAAAATATTCATATGCTCTAAGATTTCTCGTTGTTTTTGTTCCATAACTGCTGCTTCTTCCTCTGTCATATGATCATACCCAAACAGATGCAACATACTATGTAAAATTAAAAAAGCAAATTCCCGCTTAGCACTATGTCCATAGCTTTCTGCCTGCTCTTTCACCTTATCTACACATAAAATGATGTCCCCCAAAAGTGCTTCTCCTGTATCCGGATTAAAATTATCCTCATCAGCTTCTATATTGGAAAAATCTCCGGGAGCTTCATATGCAATCATTGGAAAAGACAGCACATCCGTTGGACGATCTATATTACGATGTTCCCGATTGATTTCGTGAATTTCATCTAATGATACCAACAAAAGATTTACCTCTGCTTCATAAGGGAATTTTTCCCATGTTATTGCCGCTTCTATTACTTCTTTTGCCAGTGTTTCATAATCAAAGTCAAATTCCGGATTCTGCTCTTCCTCGATACTAACTGTCACAGTAGTTTCGCCTCCTTTATTAAGTAATCTCTGATTTTCAAAAACATATTCATACTAAACCCGGCTTTATCATATAATCCTGCTGCCGAGTTTTCATTCAATGTCTGATAAACTAATATATCCTGATTCCATGAATTAGACAAGGTATTCTTGTCCAACACATCGAACTTAGCTACTACGCTGTCTACTATATGTACAATCGCCGATTCCACAGTAGTAGGCAAAGCCTTTTCTCCATTGTATTCACTCAAAATCTGTACAACCTGCATCGGAAAGTAATTGCTCTTGGCTAAAAGAACCCCATTTTCTACATATGGTTTTCCTTCCATTCTGCCGATTCGATAATAAAATCCGCCTGCCGCTGCCACAAATGGGTCTGCACCTACTTCTTTTGCACATTCTCTTGCAATATCAGATACCTTTCTTGCGTGACGATAATCTGCTTTAGAAAAGTTTCTCATTACTTGTACTAAACTAAAATCTTCTGATATAATTCGTTCCAATGTCTGTTCGCTGGTATGACTCATTCGTTCTGTCAGCCAACGATACAAGATAACTGTGAGTCCTGCTGTAATGATTCCATTGCACACCCCATAGCTTATCATATTTATATTTATTTTACCAGTATCCAAGTAAGAAAATACCACAGTGCATCCCAAAGTAAATATTGCAATCACCATGGCTACCCACTTTTGATTTTCCTTCTCCTTCAAGAAGTCAACAATCATAGCCCCGCAAACAAGTAACACAACTGCCCACAAAAACTGGTATACGCCTCCACCCTTAGAAATATTCCATACCACACAATAAAATATTCCAGCCAACATTCCAAGAGAAGAATTGGTTACAATTGTCATTCCTACTGCCATAAGCATTACAGGTGCCACATACGATGGTAAAAATAAAAATATAATCGTTGCCACACAACAAACACCGTGACTAATAGAAATTCTTACATAATTATTTGCTTTTTCATGAAACCATCCCTTTTTCAGACGATAAATTTCCATGCCTAATACAAATATTATTAAGAACAGTGCACTGGAAAACCCAAGTGCAATACGACTACCAGGTGTTAACTTTGACAAACATCCACAAATGACAGCAGTAATCATTCCACTTACCATCATAATGCAAATCATGTAAAATCGTTTCCAGGACCAGTTATCTTCCAGCATCGGTCTTTTTTCTGCTTCTGTTTCTATTTTTTTCTTTTCCTTTGGTCTCTTTCTTTTCATATTCTTCATAAGCCTTTACTATTTTTTGTACTAATGGATGACGTACTACGTCGGCACTGCTCAATCTGCAAATCCCAATATCCTCTACATTTTTCAAAACCCGCAATGCCACGTCTAGTCCCGAAGTTGCTCCCGGTGCCAAATCCTTCTGCGTTGCATCTCCGGTTACTACTACTTTAGAGCCAAAGCCGATACGAGTTAAAAACATCTTCATTTGTGCAGGAGTTGTATTCTGTGCCTCATCCAGAATAATAAAAGCATTATCTAAGGTACGTCCTCTCATGTAAGCAAGAGGAGCTACTTCTATTAACCCCTTTTCCATGTTTTTCTGAAAACTGTCTGCTCCCATAATCTGGTATAATGCATCATATAAAGGACGCAGATATGGGTCAATTTTGCTCTGCAAATCTCCCGGAAGAAATCCTAACTTTTCGCCTGCCTCTATCGCCGGTCTGGTAAGAATAATTCGATTTACTTCTTCATTCTTAAATGCCGTAATCGCCATTGCCATGGCAAGATACGTCTTACCCGTTCCTGCCGGCCCCATTCCAAACACAATCATTTTATTACGAATTTCATCTACATACTTTTTCTGTCCAAGTGTCTTCGGCTTTACCGGCTTTCCATTAATAGTATGACAAATCAGTTCCTTATCAATCTCTACAATTGCAGATTCCTTTTCTTCAAAAGTTAACGATATTGCATAATCTACGTTCTGTTCTGTAATCTGGTTCCCACGCTTGGAAAGTTCAAATAGCTGTGTAAATACACGCAGTGCCTTTTGAATATCCTGCTCATTTCCCAGAATCTTCATGTTGTTTTCCCGGATTACAACGGTAACGCCAAATGCTCGCTCTATTTTCTTCATATACATATCGAACTGTCCAAATACATTAGACATATGTTCTACCGGTATATCAATTGTTCTCTCCATCAGACTCATCTGTTATCTGCCCTTCCTGTGTCTCTTCTACTATGACGGAAGCTTTTGCCGTTCCGATTTTTTCAATCACTTTTATAGAACCTGAAGCCTTACATTTTTTTCCGTCTGTTACTATCATAACATTATTTTCTATAATTTGAACCCCTTTTTGTCTTAATTTTTCATTAAATTGCTCCAATTTCTTTTCAGCCACCTGTTTCGCTTCTTCTTTGGTATGCCGCTTTTTTACGATTTTATACTCCTTATAAGTTTTCCGTCTAAAAGCTCCCGGCAGGTAAAAACTATCCCCTAACTTCCAGTCATACTCATCTGTTATGGTATCGTAATTTGAAAACTTTTTTGTAAAACTAGGAATGGAAATTTGTTGTTTTCCTATACGCATTTCATACGCTGTCGCCTCGTTGCCGGTAAATTCCTTATCCTGATATTCTAACAAAAAACTGTCATCATACGGATAATCCGTAATTCCCATGATATCCGCATCCGAACTGCAATATTGATAGGCAGTTGCCTCTCCGTCATCATTGATAACCGGAATACGTCCTTCTACTAAAACATCTCCCTTATGAACCTCTGCGCCTTTTTCCACCTGTGGCAAGCCCTTTCTTGTAAGAATACTGTAAATAACAGCATCCTTATCCGAAACAATGTCAACCGGTGTTCCATCCTCTGTCTTCTTTTCTTCTGCCTGTTGGTTGGTAGAAAGATTTTCCTGAATGTCTATCACCAACATCGTTCCTTCTACCTTTACGGATGCCCAAATAATATCATCATACCCGGTTCTTAGAAGTTCCTCTATAGCTTCGCAATTTATCTTGCTTTTTGGCATTCCGTGATATATCTGATGTTCTTCTAAAAACTTAATAATGCCTTCGTCCGTACGATGAAGATTACCCTCTACCTGAATTTTCCACACAAACAAAGACATGGTATACAGTAACAGGCTACATACCAAAATCCCTACTGCAAACAGTTTACGTTTTCGATATCGGTGCAAATAAAAAGGCATTCCATAACGTTCCAATATCACAAATGTTGTCCTTGTTTTTTTCAAAATGGGTTTCAGGCTCTTCAATCCCTTGATACTAATACAAAATATGTAATTGCCGTCCTCATATTCCAGATTCCAAATCAGAATATTGCGGTTGCTACACAGATTCAGGAAACGTTCCGGTGCATATCCGTAAAGTTTTACTTTTACATACCCTTGCAGATACTTTAATTTATCAATTAACAAAATACTACTCCTTATGAGTCATATAAGATTCCCTGTATAAATCCAGTGATTTTCATTTCCTCATTGGTATAGTATTCTATCATCAGACGTTTTCCTGCTACTGTGACTTGACAATTTTTCGTCTGGACACGAATCTTTTCGTTGGTATATTCTATGATTCCTTTATAATTTTCTATCAGTACCTGGTTCCTTCCTGTGGCAGAAATAATAACTGCCCCATACATAATATCCTTTGGAAGTTCCAGTGATTCCACAATATTCGATTTGACCCGACTTAAATTCTTTTTTCCCATATTGCACTATATGATATATAGCATGTACTTATTCCCCAGAAGGTCTTCCTTTCTATTTAAGAATCCCTTTTATCATAGGAACCGGATTTGGTTCTTCTTGTTGCACTTCATAGGCACATACAATTTTTGCATAGGCTTCTTTTGCCTTTTCCATATCGTTTGCAAAAATAGTTGCAAGAACATCACCCATTTTTACCTTATCTCCACGCTTTTTATTCAAAAGTACACCAACTGTAAGGTCAATTTTGCTTTCTTTGGTTGCTCTTCCGCCACCAAGAACTAAGCTTGCCAATCCGATTTCTTCTGCCTTGATTTTAGAAACATATCCTTCCTCTGTGTTTATCACTTCCATGACAATTCCTGCTCTCGGAAGTATTTCCGGCTGATACACAAAACGTTTTTCACCACCCTGTGCTTCTACAAATTCTGCAAACTTGTCTAATGCGGTCTTGTTTTTAATGGTTTCTTCCAACATGGCTCTTGCTTCTTCCTCTGTTTTAGCTTTTTCGGCAAATAAAACCATTTGTGTTCCCAATGCATATACCACTTCCATAAAATCTTTTGGTCCTAAACCGTTGAGTGCAAGAATTGCTTCCTTTACTTCCAGCACATTTCCAACTGCATTTCCTAACGGTTGATCCATATCCGTAACAACTGCTGCCATTTTCTTTCCTGCATTTTTACCAATCTTCACCATTTCTTTTGCCAAGGCAACTGCATCTTCTTCTGTTTTCATAAATGCACCATTTCCGGTTTTTACATCTAATACAATAGCATCTGCACCTGCTGCTAATTTTTTACTCATGATACTGGAAGCAATTAAGGAAAGCTGATCTACGGTCGCCGTAACATCTCTTAATGCATACAACTTCTTATCTGCCGGTGCAAGATTGGCAGTTTGCCCCATAATTGCCATTTTTACCTGATTTACATTTTGGTAGAATTGCTCTTCTGTAAGACTGGTGGAAAATCCCGGAAAACATTCTAACTTATCGATTGTACCTCCTGTGTGCCCAAGTCCTCTTCCGGACATTTTGGCAACCGGAATCCCAAGTGCAGCCACCATTGGTGCTAACACAAGGGATGTTTTGTCTCCAACTCCGCCTGTACTGTGCTTATCTACCTTGATTCCTTCGATTTCAGATAAATCCAGTACATCGCCACTGTCTCTCATAGCAAGGGTAAGATTGAGTGTTTCTTCATCATTCATTCCTTGAAAACAAATTGCCATCATCATAGCTGACATCTGATAATCCGGAATCTCGCCATTTGTGTAACCTGTAATCATAAATTCAATTTCTTCTTTTGTTAAGGCTTCGCCCTTTTTCTTTTTGTTAATCAAATCATACATTCGCATTTTATTTACCTCTTTCCTATGGCATCATATTAAAAATAAGAACTGCTTGTTGTCTTTCTAATAAACTTTTCTTGAATTCATACCCCACCAAGTATTTACTCTCAATTGCATCTTCCGATACTTCTTCTCCCCGATAAAAAGGCGGACATGGATTTAATATGGCATTCTTGTTGGCATGTTCCATGCGCTGATAAGTTACCTGATAATCTGCAAAATCTTTCAATTCATCCCTGCCCAAAGAGTCGGTACATATAATATCCTTATCCCAAATAGCTTTGTCTAAATTATGTAAAACTGTAGTTTCCGGCATTTCATATCCATATGGACAACATTGTTCTAAAGAAAATCCCATAACTTCTGATGCTTCCTTCCATGCTAATCCAATATTCCCATTGGCACCTACAAACAAATATCTGTCTTTTATAAAATCTTCTCTAATTTTAGATAGGGAATACATATCCGCCAACATTTCACATGGATGATTAATGTCTGTCAGCGCATTGATAATCGGCATTTTTGCATACTTTGTCATGTTTTCTAACATAGTAATATCTTTGTATCGAACAATCACCCCATCTACCCAATTATTCAAATACCCTACCACATCCTGTATTTTTTCTTTTTTGTTTAAGGTTTCCGGTGAAAAAAGAATTGACTGTCCTCCCAGCAAATAAATTCCTTTTTTAAAAGTCACTCTTGTACGAATACTGGATTCCGGAAAAAACATCACGATTGTTTTTCCTTTTAAAAACTCTTGATATTTTCCCTGTTTTAATTAGTCTGCAATGTTAAAAATTTCTTTTATATCTTCCTTACTATAATCACTTAATCTAATCAAATGTTTCATTCTTCGTATTTCTCCATTAGGTAAAACGATCCTTACACTCTGTACCGCTTATAATGTTCTTTTCATTATAACGCAAACCAGATTTCTTGTACAGGAAAACAGGACTTATCTCCCATTAAGATAAAGTCCTGTTTTTCCAACTATAAGTTGTCGGCTTTTTATACCTAAAATAGCATTTTATTTTCTTTCGGAATAATCAGAATCCAAAATGCCATATACATAATAGTCACACCATGTATTAATCATTTTTCCTTGTCTGATAAATCCTTCCTTTGTATAACCACACTTCTCAAGTATTCTCTGTGAAGCCACATTAAATCTGCACATGACTATATCCTTCAAGTCCTTTTAGCCCTTCTGCATATTTTGGTTTAATGACCACTTTTACATTTCCTTCTTCATTTACAATCTTTCCGATGGAAAATACTTTAATATCGTTCTTCTTGAACCTCCTAAAATTTTCTCATCGAGTACCCGATACCTATATTCTACAGAAGGTAATTTATACTTCAACCCCTTTTTCACAAAAAGGATCTTCTATATATTCTTTTCCAATATTTTCTTTGCTTGTTCTGGAGTTAAGCCAAAATTTTCTACTAATTTTAACATAATTTCATCATCAGAAAGTTTCATGTCACGATATGCTAATATTACACCTTCTATTTTCCCTTGTTCAATTCCTATTTCTAATATATTCATTTTGACAGCCTCCCATTCTTCTGACTGTTTTACCTCATTTACAATGGAATCCAGTTTTAAAATTCGTCTATCCTTTATCAAAATTTCAGGATTATCCAATCGCGTTTCTTTCATATATTGTAACAAGCTGATTAACTCTGGCTTTCCATTTTTACTACTCATATTTAAAAATATCTTTTCTGTACCATCTTCTAAATGCAATCCTGGTATTTCTTCACATTGTTCTGTAAAAGTATACTTTGCAATATCTTTCTTGAAAATATCTTCTTGAGTGATAAAAATAATAATTGTAGATGGAAGATTTTTGTATAAGGTTTGTTCTCCTGATTTTAAGATGGGAGAATCCAACAATCCTTGATAATATCTTGAACGTTTTCTCACATCATCATGCTTCGTATCATTCTGCATTTTCGTATTAATCTGACGATTATTTTTATCTAATGCCCACGCATCTAATCGAATTGCTCTTTTTCCACTTTTATTAAGTACAACCTGTTCCACCTTTACATCTGTAAGTTCTAAATCAACTTCATCTAAAATAATACTTAACGTGCTCTCATATGCTTCCTTATTCTTCATTACAGACAGAAAAAGTGCAAAATCACTGAGATTAAACTCATACTCCTCTGGTAATACACCTACTAAATTCTCCTTTGTCATTCACATACTTCCTTTCTTTTTCACTTTGCAGGAAGATGCATCAACCTCCCTGCCTGATTATTTCTGGTAATTAAGCAAAGAGTTCATTTTGACAACCTCGCGGTTAAGAATATTACTTCAGAATTACTGCTTTAGATATTTTTTGAATTCATTGCTTGATTTCATAGTATCATACTAACTTTAAAAAGGCAATTGAAATCTCATACAAAAAGGACCTTATCTCTATGATAAAGTCCTTTGTAAATACTCAACAAAATACTATCTAATTCGTAAACAACTGGGTCCAATAATTTCTTCCTGCGCCGTTCTGATAATATCCTACTCCAATTTTTGTAAAGTTTGTATTCAAGATATTGGCTCTATGTCCTTCGCTATTCATCCAAGCCTTAACTACTTCTTCTGGTGAACGCTGTCCCCATGCAATATTCTCTCCTGAACTGCGGAATGTAATTCCTGTATCTGTTAATGCAGTGCTAAAGTTTCTTCCATCTGGTCTGGTATGGGAAAAAGATATTTCTATTTCTTTTGCTCTGACTAACGCCGCTGCTTCTATTTCCTTATCTAAAGTAAGTGCTCCTGCTCCTACTTTTGCCCGTTCTTCATTCACCAGTTTTACCACCTGTTCTGCATAAGAAAAAGCTGGTGTCTCTGTATCATTCCCTGGTTGATTGTTGTCCAGTGCCTCTATATCATTCCCCGGCTGATTGTTGTCCGGAATATCAATATTAGGAAAACGATTACACAGTTCTTTTAAAAGTTCCTTTATTTCTTCCGGGCTACATACCTGTTCACCTGCCACAATATAACCTTTTCCATTCCCTAACTCCCAGGAAATAGCACTTTCCTCTGCTGCCTGTACGGGTAAAACAGTACATTCCGCAATACCCACTGCTGTAATGCATGCCAATAATGATGTTTTTCTCATGTAAACCTCCTGTTTTAATTATTACAAAACTATTTCGTAATGATTTCTTTTTATTACGAGAAATAGCATAGCACAGAGGTATATTTAAAGATACCGGAAATCACTGGATTATCTGGAACTTTTTTGTATTTATTCTTTCTTATAATTCTTACTTATGATACGGCTCTCCCTGCATAATTCGATATGCACGATAAATTTGCTCCAGTAAAATCACCCGCATTAATTGGTGGGGAAATGTCATTTTTGAAAAACTCAATTTAAAATCTGCCCTTCTTAACACTTCATCTGCCAAACCGAGTGAACCGCCAATCACAAATATCATATGGCTTACTCCACCAATTCCCATTTGTTCCAGTTTTTCGGACAATTCCACAGAATCCAACATTTTTCCTTCTATTGCAAGAGCACATACCCATGCATCTTCCTTGATATATTTTAAAATACGTTGACCTTCTTTTTCCTTAATAAGACGTTCCTCTGTTTCACTGGCATGATCCGGTGTTTTTTCGTCTGGAACTTCTATTATTTCCAGCTTGCAATATCGGCTTAACCTTTTCTGAAATTCTTCAATTGCCTGTCTGTAAAATTTTTCCTTTACTTTACCAACTGTTAAAACTGTTATTTTCATTTTCTATTTGCTCCATAGACTTGATTCTTTCTTTGATAATACCGCCGTTTCTTCGCTTTTCCAGCTCGCGAAACTACTAACAGACGTTATTATAGCACATTCCGGTTGTATTAATCAGTCATTTATTTTATAATTTATCTATCTTTTTATGAAACGAGGTATATTTATCATGAGTTCTGATTACAATTTGAATGATACAACCAAACAAGACTCATCTTTTTTACTTTCAGAAGCCTCACATGCTTATGTAGAAATTGGTAAAAAATATGAAGATGTAAAAAGCACTGCATATACGTTTCTGATTATTGGATGTCTTGGTATTGTTCTGCTGATACTCCTTTGGATTGGCATCCTGCCAATTTCATTTTCCTTTTTTACACAGTGTATGTTTACTGTTGTTTTGGGAATTCTTTTTATCTTCTTTCTATTCGTTGGAATTCGTTCCTTTCGAGAAATGAAATCCTTAGCTTCTGCAAAAAATGATGAAGAATGTACCATCATTCAGATAAAACAATGGTTTGAAGATAACTATTCTGCGGATGCTATTTCCAATGGCATGGATACGGATGACATTTCTTTAGAACAATTGTACTTTTTACGCTCTGAAAATATCAATCGCCTTATGAAAGAGGCATTTCCTACATTGGAAGAAAACTTTTTAGAATATATGACAGAAAAAATTTACCAGATGTATTTCCCTGATTAGAAAATTCTGTTATACTATCTTTATACAAATAATGTTGCGAGGTGGGTTATTATGAAGTTATTAGAAGACAAAATTCTTTCTGACGGTATTGCCGTTAACGAACACATTTTAAAGGTTGATAGTTTTATCAATCATCAGGTTGACCCCGAACTGATGCAAGAACTAGGAAAAGAATTTGCATCACATTTTAGTGGAAAAGGTATTACAAAAGTAGCTACCATTGAAAGTTCCGGCATCAGTCCGGCTCTCATGACAGCTCTGGCTCTAAATGTTCCTCTTGTTATTTTAAAAAAGCAACCTTCTAAAATCTTAAACCAAGATTGTTATCAGACTGTTGTTACTTCCTATACTAAGGGAACAAACTACGAATTAACACTTTCCCAGAAATATATTTCCGAGGAAGACCACGTTTTAATTATTGATGATTTTCTTGCTAATGGTGAAGCAGCTACCGGAGCCGTTCGATTAATCCGTAAATCACATGCTACTATTGCAGGTATCGGTATTTTAGTTGAAAAATCCTTTGAACCGGGACACGATAAACTCACCCAGCAAGGTATTGAAGTTTACTCTCTTGCTCGCATTGCTAAAATGGGCGAAGGATTTGTAGAATTTGTAAAAGAATCATAATTCAATGAATGTTGCTTAATTACGCAATTTTCTTATGGTCTCAAAAGGACTCAGAAAAATGATAATTACTTTTCTGAGTCCTTTTTATATCATGAAGCAAAGCCTCATGACCAACATTCGTCGTTCGTCAATCATGCAAGCATGTTGACTCACTTGCACTCATTATACCATAGGAAATACCGTATTACGTTAAAGCGTATAAATGCTGATTTTCCTTATAAATTTTCCATTACATCTTCCGTATACACTCTTAGCACTTCCCCAACACTCCATGCTTGCGAAAAACATCCACGGGACGTACACGGAAAATCTCCATCGAAAATTTCTGCAATTCCATTAAGACATCCATCTTCCATATGATCTAAAAACAATTCACACATCTTCTTGACTTCCAATACTGCTTCCTTAGCATAATCATGTGCCTTACAATAAGCTGTCAGATATGCGCCAATTGGATATGCCCAAACAGTTCCCATATGATAAGCTGCATCGCGTTTGATACATTCGCCTATATAGACCGGTTGATATTCAGAATCTGCCCATGAAAGGGAACGCATACCATATGAAGTATACAAATATTTCTTACATACATTTACGATACTCTTTTCCTGTTCCTTTGTTAACATTGTATATGGAAGTGAAACTGCCCATAACTGATTTGGTCGTATTTTTCCATCATTTTCATCTACGACATCGAAAAGGCAACCTGTTTTTTCATTCCAAAACTTTTTACAAAAGCTTTCTTTTACCTTTTCACTCAAATCTCCATATTGACTGCCATCTTCGTTAAAAATTTCACATAAATGTTCCATCACCTTTAACGCATTATACCATAGCGCATTGATTTCTACTGGCTTTCCGTGTCTTGGCGTCACTACCCATTCTCCAACTCTTACATCCATCCATGTAATCTGGTCTAAGTCAGAGCCTCCTGCCACCAATCCATCTTCATCCATGTGAATAGAAAAATCTGTTCCGTTTTTATATGCTTCTACTATTTCCTTCAAATACGGGAATATTTTTTCTTTTACAAACGTCTTTCCTTCTTCAGAACTGTCATAAGTGAGGTATCGGTCTACTGCATAAAAGTACCACATGGATGCATCCATGGTATTATACATTGGTTCTTCTCCCGCTTTATTCGGAAAAACATTGGGAATCAATCCATTCTTTACATATCTTGAAAATGACTCTAATACATCTCGTGCATCCTGAAGTCTACCGGTACAAAGGGTCAAACCATGAAATGCAATCATGGTATCTCTTCCCCAATCTGTAAACCATGGAAATCCGGCTAAAATTGTTTTTAATCCGGTAGAATTACGTGCTGCAAGAAAACTATCTGCTGCCCAAGTGAGCTTTCTTGCGAAATCATCCTGTACAACTGATTGATTCATACACTCTAAAATAGCTTTTTTATAATCTTCTACAATCTGAAAGCCATCTTTTTTTGTTATATCTACTTTTTCTACAGAACAAAGCATATAAAACTTTTTCTTTTCAAATGGTTTTAATTCTATATCAATATCATACGGCGTATAATGACTATCCAGACTATGACTTCCTGTTCGTACGTCGATGGTATAGCACAAATCTTCCTCTACCACGAAGGTTGGTGCTGCCATAGAAGTAGGATATGTACTTCTGTCTACATATCTGCCTTCTGACGTATAAAGTTCCACCTGAATATCTGAATATTTTTCTGCTTCTACTGTAAGTACATTTTTTTCAATACTCTTTTTATAAGAAATCGCAGACTTATCCGTCATATTTGCCGCTTCTCGCACATTAAACAATGGTGTTATATGCAAAGTTGCCGGTTCCATTCCATTTTCTACTTCATAGCAGACTGCTACCGTATTTTCACCCCGTACCATTGCAATTGTCTTCTTTAAGAAAACATCCTCAACCTGATACAAATACTGTGGTACTGCCTCCAAAGAAAAATGTTCCAAGTAGCGACATCCATTTTTTTCTTTCCCAAGATAACGTTGACATGCCAAATCAATGGTATGATTTCCTATATCAATGCGTTCCTGAGTTTTGCTTAAAATCAGCATTCTTTCTACCGGTGGATTCATTGCTGCCACCAAATATCCGGAATGACTTCTTGTTAATTCTCCCGTTACACTACAATTAGAATATCCTCCAATTCCATTCACCAGCAACCACTCTTTTTCTAACCCCTGTTCCGGTGTTCGCCAGTTACTCTTTCCTAATTGATAATTTTCCATAAAAATTTCCTTTCACAATGTGCAACATATTTCACAGATGATTTATAAGTTCTTATACTATATTCAAAAGCACTTATCACAAAAGTGATAAGTGTTAATTGCAAAAAATTGCACTTGAAAAACTTGTTTTTCAGATGCAATTTTTAAGCAATGTGTCTATACCGCTTTTAGCGGTATGACCTGTTGAATCCTAAAAATATCATTTCCTAACTTTTGTATCACGGTGTATAAATAAAATTACATTTCGTGACATCCGACCAATGGTCTCTTTTATCTACCAAAATCACAGAAAAAATATTGTTTCCTTCCGGTATTTCCAAAGGTCCTACATACTCTTCTGAATTGGCTGTTGGGTCTGTTCCATCCCAAGTATAGTATGCCTTGCAACCTTCCGGAACATCGACCGTTATCTGCTGTGCTACCGTAATTCTTCCGCCATCAGGTGTAACTTTTGGTGCTTCCGGCGGTTCAAATTCCACTTTATAAGTAGATTTTGTTTCTTCACTATAAATGCCTAACTCATTTTCTGAGATTGCTCTTATGACAGTGGTTCCTTCCTCTAAAAAGATTGGTTCTTCGTATTTCTTTCCCTCTTTCGGATCAGAACCATCTAATGTATAATACGTAGTCACTCCGGATTGTGATGTAATCTCTAATCCTTTCTCTTCATCATAATCTTCCTCTGAAATCTTTGGTGCTGTTACCAAATAATCAGAAAACAAATCTAAAATATTGCTGTCCTTGGTTTGTTTAGAAAGTTTGGCAATCGCATCATAATCCTGTAACTGAGCATAGATATCAATCAGACTTTGATATGCCTTTTCATTATCCGGCTCTAATTCAATCACCTTTTGAAATGTACCAACTGCATCATCCGTTTCATCCTCTGCATGGTACACATCACCCAATAACAATAATGCTTCTATACTATCTGACTTTAATTCTACCGCACGTTCCAAATACTTTTGAGCTTCGGCATATTCCTTATACTGTACATGTTCTTCAGCCTTTTGAAACTGATAATCATAGGAATTATTGTGATTGTGCTTTACCAATAAAACAATCAAAATTATTAATACAATTATCGCACCGATAGCGCCTGCAATTATTGGTGCTTTGCTCTTTTTCTTCTTTTTATGCAGTACCTGATTCTTTTTTTCATCCGCTGACTTTTTCTGTTGGTTTGCACTGTTTTGCTTTTTTTCTTCATTTAAAAGTTCTTTCAGCAAATCATCTTCCAGCAAATTATAATCCGGTACAATCTGCGCCTCTTGCCCACAAACAGAACAATAAATACATCCTACCTTTAATTCTGCCCCACATTTTGCGCACTTCATCGTTTTTCCTCTTCTATACTCTGTACACAGTTAGACATTAGCATTGCAATTGTCATTGGACCTACGCCTCCCGGAACCGGTGTAATAGCAGATGTAATCGGCTCAACTTCATCAAATTTCACATCACCGCAAAGCTTGTTGTTTTCATCTCGATGAATTCCAACATCAATAACAACTGCGCCCTCTTTTACATATTCTGCGCCGATAAATCTTGGCTTTCCAATTGCAACAATCAAAATATCTGCCTGTTTGCATAACTCTGGCAAATTCTTTGTTCTGGAATGTGCAATGGTTACAGTAGCATTTTCACGCAACATCAAAAGCGCCATTGGCTTTCCTACAATATTACTTCTTCCAATTACTACACAATGTTTTCCTTCTATCTCTACGCCGGAACGCTTTAATAACTGTATGATACCTGACGGAGTACAGGACAAAAAGCCTTTCTCTCCAATTGTCATGGCTCCAACACTCTGTGGATGGAATCCATCTACGTCCTTTTCCGGACTGATTGCCTGTATCACTTTGTCTTCGCAAATGTGAGAAGGAAGCGGAAGCTGCACTAATATCCCGCGCACTTTCTCCTTTTCATTTAATTCTTCAATCAACTTCAAAAGTTCTTCTTCCGTTGTACTTTCCGGTAATTCATATGCCAAAGATTCAATTCCGATATACGCACATGCATTTTTCTTATTGCGTACATAAACACTGGAAGCAGGGTCTTCTCCCACCTGAATTACTGCTAGTGCCCCTGTTTTTCCTTCTGCCTTTAATGCAGCCACTTTTTCTTTTAATTCATCTTTGATTTCCTGTGATATTTTCTTTCCATCAATTAACTTTGCCATAGTGTTTCCTTTCTATCATATATCACCTAGAATAATCCGGTAATAACACCATTATCATCTACGTCAATATTATAAGCTGCCGGATTCTTTGGTAAACCTGGCATTGTCATAATTGCACCTGTTACTACTACTACAAATCCTGCTCCAGCAGAAACATATACTTCTCTAACATTGATATCAAATCCGGTTGGACGTCCTAATTTTGTCTGGTCATCCGAAAGGGAATACTGTGTCTTTGCCATACATACTGGGAAATTACCCATACCAAGTTCTTCAATTCTCTTTAATTCTTTTAATGCTGCCGGTGCATAAGTAACACCATCTGCTCCATAAATTTCCTTTGCAATAGTTTCAATTTTATCTTTCAAAGGTAATTCATCTGCATAAAGTGGTTTAAAGTTATTTTCTTTATTTTCTAATGTATCTAAGACTTTTTCTGCTAAAGCGACTCCGCCTTCGCCACCTTTTTCCCATACTTCGGAAAGTGCAAACTCACAGCCTCTTTCTTTACAGAACTGTTCAATATAATCTGTTTCTGCTTTGGTATCTGTAATAAAAGAGTTTAATGTTACAACAACCGGCACTCCGAACTTCTGTAAATTTTCAATATGTTTTTCAAGATTTACAATACCCTTTTTCAATGCATCCAGATTTTCTTCGGAAAGCTCTGCCTTTGGCACACCACCATTATATTTTAACGCACGGACTGTTGCTACCAAAACAACTGCATCCGGCTTCAAACCTGACATACGACACTTAATATCCATAAACTTCTCTGCACCAAGATCTGCACCGAATCCTGCCTCTGTGATAACATAATCAGCAAGTTTTAATCCCATCTTAGTAGCTCGTACACTGTTACATCCATGTGCAATATTTGCAAATGGTCCACCATGTACAATTGCCGGTGTATGCTCTAAGGTTTGAACCATATTCGGTTTTATAGCATCCTTTAAAAGTGCTGCCATAGAACCTGTAGCTTTTAAATCATCTGCTGTTACCGGTTTTCCATCAAATGTATATGCCACAATCATGCGTCCTAAACGCTTCTTCAAATCTGCCATATCATTTGCCAGACATAATACTGCCATAATTTCAGATGCTACTGTAATTACAAAATGATCTTCTCTTACCATACCATCTACTTTTCTACCAAGACCGATTACAATATTACGAAGAGAACGGTCATTCATATCCAGACAACGTTTCCATACTACCTGTCTTGGATCGATTCCAAGATCATTTCCCTGCTGAATATGGTTATCTAATAATGCTGCTAATAAGTTATTTGCAGAAGTGATTGCATGAAAATCTCCTGTAAAATGAAGATTTAAATCTTCCATTGGTACTACCTGAGAATATCCACCGCCTGCTGCTCCACCTTTAATTCCGAAGCAAGGTCCTAAAGATGGCTCTCTTAATGCTATTACTGCTTTTTTTCCAAGTCTTCCAAATGCCTGACCTAAGCCTACACTTACGGTTGTCTTTCCTTCTCCTGCCGGAGTAGGGTTGATGGCTGTTACAAGAATTAATTTTCCATCTGGATTCTTTTCTATTCTTTTCATTAAATCATCTGACAATTTGGCTTTGTACTTTCCGTACATCTCCAAATCATCTTCCTTAATATCAAGCTGTGCTGCCACATCCTTGATATGTATCATTTCTGCTTCCTGTGCAATCTGAATGTCTGTTTTCATTTTTCATCCTCCTCGACTTATTCCTCCGTCTTGCTTTTAAACGTATTCTTCAATATATTCCTCAAATTCTGACATAGACATCAGAATCTTTCTAGGCTTAGTACCTTCTTCTGGTCCAACAACACCAGCTTCTTCTAACTGATCCATAATACGGGCTGCCCGGTTAAATCCAATCTTAAACATACGCTGCAACATTCCTATGGAACCTTTATCTTTTTCTATTACAAATTTTCCAGCTTCTACAAAATAGGCATCTCTCTCATCTGCACTTCCGACACCTCCAACGCCAGAACCGCTTCCAACAGAAACACTGTTCATTTTTTCCTCTATTTCTGTATTATATACTACTGTACTTTGCTTTTTCAAAAAGTCAACTACTGCTTCTACCTCACTATCCGACACAAATGGTCCCTGAACACGAAGGGGCTTCTGATATCCTTGTGGATAGAATAACATATCACCGTTTCCCAATAACTTTTCTGCTCCATTCATATCCAGAATTGTTCTGGAATCAACACCTGATGAAACGGAAAAAGCGATTCTTGACGGCATATTTGCCTTAATCAATCCTGTAATAACATCTACCGATGGTCGCTGTGTTGCAATAATCAAATGAATTCCACAAGCTCTTGCCAGCTGTGCCAAACGACAAATTGCATCTTCCACATCCCCAGGTGCAACCATCATAAGGTCTGCCAACTCATCTACCACAATGACAATCTGTGGTAATTTCTGCGGTTTTGTCTCATCCGGTATATCTTTGATTGCCTCTACCTTTTGATTATATCCTTTCAAATCTCGTACCTGATATTCTGCAAACTTCTGATATCGTTCCGTCATTTCCGCAACTGCCCAGTGTAATGCTCCTGCTGCTTTTTTCGGGTCTGTTACTACCGGAATAAACAGATGTGGAATTCCATTGTATACACTTAACTCAACTACCTTTGGATCAATCAAAATAAGCTTTACGTCTTCCGGATTTGCCTTATATAAAATACTCATAATAATCGTATTGATACACACTGACTTACCGGAACCGGTAGCACCTGCAATCAGCAAATGAGGCATCTTTGCAATATCCGCTACCACTACCTGACCACCAATGTCTTTTCCGGCTGTAAAGCAAATATTAGACTTATGATTCTTAAACTCAGGTGCTTCTATCATATCCCGGAAACGTACCATTACATTTTCCTTATTCGGCACTTCTATTCCAACAGCTGCTTTTCCCGGTATTGGTGCCTCAATACGAATATCTGCTGCTGCTAAATTCAGCTTAATATCATCTGCCAAATTTACTATCTTACTTACTTTAACACCCATTTCCGGCTGAAGTTCATAACGTGTAACACTTGGTCCACAACTTACATCCGTAATAGTAACATTTACACCAAAAGTTTTCAATGTCTGTTGTAATTTCATTGCTGTTTCTTGTAAATGTTTTTTAGAATCACCCTGTACATTTTCACCTTTTGTAAGTAAAGATACTGGCGGGAACATATAATTTTGTCCTGTCTTTTCTGGAACTGCCGGTTGCATCTGCTCCATTTCCTGTTCTATTTCCGCCACATTTTCTTCGATTGTCGCTTTTTCCTGCTTTGGCTGTTTTGGTTTCTTATGTACTTTTTCCACTACCACCGGCTCCGGTATCACTTCTTCTAGTTCCGGTATTACCTCAGGCTCCGGTTCTACTGCCATTACGTTTTCTACTGGCATAACCGCTTCTTCCGGTGAAAAGAGCTTGTCCCTTACCTGTGGAGAAAATACTTCTTCCTTTTCTTCTACCGGAGGTGCTGTCAATTCGCTGATGTTATCAGAATTTTTAACATCCGGTGGTACCACTTTCGTATCAACGGAAACTCCTTCTACTTTTTTATCCATACGACGTTTTTCTCGTTCTTCACGTCGTTGTTCTTTTATTTCTCTACGTCTTACTGCATCTTCTCTGGCAGTATCATATACTTTTTTACTTCCTTTTTTCACCCCGCCTAAGAATGAACGTTCTGTCAAAAGCACCATGGAAATAATCAGAACAATAATATCTACCACATATGTTCCTATTTTTCCAATAGCCGGGCACAAAATTCCTGCTAAAAGTCCTCCAATGGCTCCACCACCGTTTTTATTAGCTTTTGCATATTCATAGCCTGCCTTGATAGAATATGCTCCCGAAGCATCTACAACCAGTTCTACAAATAGACTTAAAAATAAAATAAATAATACACCAGCAACAATTTTCACTACTGCAACAGTATTTTTACGATTTGACATAAAAAAAGCTGTCCCCACAAATAGTGCAATTGGAAATATGTATGACATTAATCCGAATACACCAAAAAAGAAGGAACTTACCCACTCACCTACAAAACCTCCAAATCCAAAGTTACTGATAAAAAGAAGAATAGACACTGCTAATACAGAAAGCAGAATAACTTCATCCTGAAACTCCTGCTGCTGTTTCATATTCTTCTTTCGCTTCTGCCCGGATGTCTTTCGTTTTGTGCCTCCTCTGGCAGATTTATTTTTAGGCTTTGCTGCCATTTTACTTCCTCCTAAATTCTACTCTTTCATTTATGGGCAGAGCTGTTCTCTGCCCTATCCGTATTATCTTACCATACTTATTCTAAAATGTCATTATCCCTTTTTTCTTCTATCATCTGGTGAAGTTTCTTCATTGCTTCCGCAATTCCTCCCACTTCATTGATAATTCCCTCTGCAACAGCCTGACTTCCTACTAAAATAGTTCCAAGATCCTTGGTCAACATTCCGGTATTTAACATCATTTGTTCTAACCTGCTTTGTGTGGCGAAACAGTGGTCTGCAATAAATCCTGTAATTCTATCCTGCATCTGTTGAAAATAATCATATGTCTGAGGTGCTCCAATGACAAGTCCATTCAACCGAACCGGATGTATCACCATTGTTCCGGTAGGCACAATATAAGAATAGTCCGTAGATACTGCTAACGGAACACCAATGGAATGACTTCCACCTAGCACTAACGATACCGTAGGCTTACTTAAGGAACTTATCATTTCCGCAATTGCAAGTCCTGATTCCACATCTCCGCCTACTGTATTAATAATCATCATTACTCCATCAATGGTGTCATCATCTTCAATCGACGCAAGTTTTGGCAGTACATGTTCATACTTGGTTGCTTTTGTATTTGCTGACAAGACCTCATGTCCTTCAATTTCTCCTATAATAGATAATAAATGGATTTTATGTTTTTCCTTCCCTTGTTCTAAGGTAAGTTGTCCCATTTCTTTAATTTCTTCATTCTCGTTCTTTTCTTTTTCCTGTTGCTTTAAATTTTCTTCCATAAAAAACTTCCCTTTCTATGTTTTAAGCCAAAGCCTTTTTCACATAGTATGGGAAGTTTTCTAAAAATTATCCAAACACGCTCACTTTTCGTTTATTAACATTCGCCCATAAGGTATTTATACAATCCTTCATAACGGAATTTTGAAGCATTCCAGGAATAGTCATTTGCCATTGCCCGGTCTACCATCTGATTCCACTGGCGTTTTCTATCAAAGTAAATATGTTTCGAATAATTGATGACATTTAACATTTCTTCACCATTATAATTGGTAAAGGAAAATCCGTCTCCGGTATTTTCGTATTCATTAAACGGCTGTACGGTATCCTTTAAACCTCCTGTTTCACGCACAATCGGCAATGTGCCATAGCGGAAAGAAATCATTTGCGTAAGTCCGCAAGGTTCAAATCGGGATGGCATTAAAAATGCATCTGCTGCCGCATATAGCTTATGCGCCAAATCGTCAGAATAGCAAATATTGGCAGAAATTCGATCCGGGTACTTCCAGGCGAAATGTCGAAACATATTTTCATACTGCGCTTCTCCCGTTCCAATTACAACAAGCTGTGTATAATCATCTACTAAACGTTCCATCACATAATCTATTAAATCCAGACCTTTTTGATCCGTCAATCTGGAAATCAACCCTATCATGTAACGTTTCTTATCTACTGCCAATCCAAGCTCTTCCTGTAATTTTGTTTTATTGATACTCTTCTTTTTACGGAAATTATCGGCATTATAATTAGCATAAATCTTCTTGTCTGTTTCAGGATTATAAGTTTCATAATCAATACCGTTCACAATTCCCTGCATATCCATATGTCTTGCTGATAACAAGCCATTCAAACCTTCTCCATAATAATCCGTTTGAATCTCCTTGGCATAAGTATCACTTACTGTTGTGATATAATCAGCATATACCAAGCCGCCCTTTAACATATTGGCATCTTTCTTAAATTCCAATTTATCCGGGGCAAATAATTCTGCCTGAAATCCTGTTAAGCCTCTCACTGTTTTCGCATCCCACACCCCTTGGAACTTCAGATTGTGAATGGTTATAATAGACTTCATTCCCCAAAAGAACATATCGCCTTGAAATTCATTTTTTAAATATACCGGAATAAATCCTGTTTCCCAGTCATGGCAATGAATAATGTCCGGCTGGAAACCGATTAAAGGAAGCATGGACAATACTGCCTTATCAAAGAAAATAAACTTTTCAATATCAAAACGAATATCACCATATGGTGCAAAACATTCAAAATAATGACGATTGTCAATGAAATAGTATGTAATACCATCCATTTCGTATTGTAAAACACCCACATACTCATTTTGAATATAGCTTCCACAACTCATATAAAAGTGTGTGACATACTGAAATTTGTCTCTCCACTTTTCCGGTATACATGTATAATTTGGAATAACAACTCGGATATCCCATTCTTTTTTATCAAACTCCTTAGGCAATGCACCGCATACATCTGCAAGTCCGCCTGTTTTAATAAATGGTACACATTCTGATGCTGCAAAAAGAATTTTTCTCATATCAAACCCTCCATATCATTATCTTATATGGTTTCTAATGCCTGTTTTAAATCTGCTATAATATCATTTGCATTTTCGATTCCCACGGAAAGACGTATTAAATCAGGTGCTACACCTGCTTCAATCAATTGTTCATCTGTCATCTGTCTATGTGTATGGCTTGCCGGATGAAGTACACAGGTTCTTGCATCTGCCACATGGGTTACGATAGCTATCATTTTTAATTTATCCATAAACCCTACAGATACATCTCTTCCACCTTTTAACCCAAAGGAAATAACACCACAAGTTCCGTTTGGCATATATTTTTGTGCTAATACGTGATACTTATTATCCGGAAGTCCGGCATAATTTACCCACGCTACTTTTTCATTACTATTTAAAAATTCTGCTACTTTCTGAGCGTTTTCACAATGTCTTGGAACGCGCAAATGTAAGGTTTCCAAACCAACATTTAACAGGAACGAATTCATTGGAGAAGGTATGGAACCCAAATCTCTCATCAACTGTGCTGTTGCTTTTGTTATGTACGCGCCTTTTCCAAACTTCTTGGTGTAAGCAATTCCATGATATGTTGGGTCCGGCTGTGTCAATCCCGGAAATTTATCTGCATGTGCCTCCCAATCAAAATTTCCACTGTCCACGATACATCCGCCTACACACATTGCATGTCCATCCATATATTTTGTGGTAGAATGAGTTACAATATCTGCTCCCCACTCAAACGGACGACAGTTAATTGGTGTTGCAAAAGTATTGTCTACAATTAAGGGCACTCCATGATCATGAGCTAACTTAGCAAATTTTTCAATATCCAATACTACCAATGCAGGATTTGCAATTGTTTCTGCAAATAATGCTTTTGTATTTGGACGAAATGCCTTGGCTATCTCTTCTTCTGATGCATCCGGATCAACAAAGGTACAATCAATTCCTTGTTTTTTCATTGTTGCACCATACAGGTTAAATGTTCCACCGTATACGGTAGAAGAACATACAACATGATCTCCGGCTTCGCAAATATTAAACAATGCGTAATAATTTGCTGCCTGGCCAGAAGATGTAAGCATTGCAGCTACTCCACCTTCTAATTCACAAATTTTCTGTGCCACCGCATCATTGGTAGGGTTTTGCAATCTGGTGTAGAAATATCCTTCATCTTCTAAGTCAAACAGTCTTCCCATCTGATCACTGGTATCATATTTAAAAGTTGTACTCTGATAAATAGGAAGTACCCGTGGCTCTCCCTTTTTCGGATGCCATCCTGACTGTATACATTTTGTCTCTATTTCATAATTGCTCATCTTGTCTCCTCCTAACAATGTATTCATTAATTATAATTTTAGCACAACTATTCCTATAAGGCTAGAAAAAACTATCTGACAATTATTTTATTCTGTCACCCGCTCCATCCAACTTTGCATTCTGTCTTCAATTACATCATATTGACATGGACCTATTTCTAATAAAAATTTATGAAATTCTTTGATATCAAACGCCTTACCCAATGTCTTCTTAGCTTCTTTTTTCAAAGAAAGTATCTCTAAATACCCAATATAATATCGCAGATATACGGTCGGTTCATCTATCATGGTATAATATACTTCGGAGATAACATCTTCATCGTCTCCTACATACTGAGACAAGACATCTGCCGTATCATCATAATCCCATCCGTAATAGTTCACACCAATATCTACCATACAGTAAAGTGCAAAATTGCAAGATGTGTTATATTCAAAAGCCTTTGCCAAACTACTATTCATTCCCGAATATTTATAGGCATAGCAAGTCTCAATATACTGTGCCCATCCTTCACTATAGCCATTAAAGGACAACATAGAACGGAAGTAGTGTGGATTCAAACTATAAAAATAATCTGTCTGATACATATGTCCAGGAAATCCCTCATGGGCTACCGTTGGAAACAAATCCATATTCCCGTATTCTTCTCCTTGATTAATATAAATAATATTTTTCTTTGGATTATCAATAGGAGCTATCAAATAAAATGCCGGGGACATGGTACTTTCCAATGACTCCGGAACATAATTCAGTGTATATTCCTCATTCACTGCTTTGGGAAAATCTTCTTCTAATGCTGTTTGAAGCATAGAAAGCATCTCATCTGGTTCTTCTGTTGGGTATTCATAACTGTTCATATCTTCTTGTAAATTATCATTTTTTGCATAAATAGCTGCTATTCCCAATGCACAACGTTCCATCTCTTTTTGAATCATCATATATAATTCATCCACGGTACGATTAGAACCTGTATTTTCCCTTACCAAATATTCGTAATAATCACTACCATTTTCATAATTACACAATCCCAATTTTGACTGTTCTTGTCCTTTGATTTCTGTAAGCGTATTTATCATAAGTTGATATGCCGGAATCAACGCCTGTTGCATTCCTTGATCAAATGCTTCCATATACTGATTTTTTTCTTCGTCGGTAAGTTCTGAAAATTGATTTAACTTTTCTTCAAATACCGGTCGCAAACAATTCGGCTGCTCGTTTATAAATTCATTACACTGTTCAATCACCTTATCTAATGAATTTTCTGTAAGAGTATATCCGTTTTCCATACGATATAACTCGTAATTACATAATTGTTCTATGTAAGAGTAAGAAGTATTCAAAAGTGTTATATAATCATCAATATCTTCTTTTGAAAGAAATGCATACTCTGAGAAAATAATCGGTAATTCTCCCTGTATTCCAGATATTGGTGAAAATACGGAGCTAAATAGTGGATATTGATTTCCTGTCTTTGTACTCTCCAAATATCGTTCAAAGGTATCATACATAAGTTGCTGCTCATATGTTAATGCATCATAGTCAAGCTCTTGCAACTTGTCCAATAACTCATCTACTTCTTCTGTTGCACTCTGGGTATCCGTATAGTCCGGCAATTGTCCCCAACTAACCTCTGTTTTCTCCACTCCGTAATTTTCCGGATGTTCCATTAGAAAATGAGCATTCACTGTACTGTCAGACATTTCGTCTATGAATATTCCTTTTAGATATTCCTCAAATTTTTCCTGTTCCGCTAATTGTTTTTCTGAAAACTCTCTTTCATCCTCATAAATAGAAAAATCATAGTTACACTTTTTACTTTTATCTGCTGAAGATTCTTTTTTCTTGGACTCTTCCTTGGAACTTTCTGTTTTAGTTGTTTCCTTTGAATCCTGATTCTTTGTTGTGCTATTATTTGTACATCCTGTCATAAAGACTGCCAAAGCAAGCAACATCGCAATTATTTTTTTACATTTCTTCATATGCTCTCCCTCCGGTGTTATCTGCACCTTTGTAATTATAGTAATATTATAATGTTAGCATATGTCTATTTTAGTTACAAGACTTACACCGAAAAGATTTTCTCAAAGCAAAGCATTCGCTGGATTGATTTTTATGATAAAGTAAAGACGTATTCTACGCTTTCCGCATAAAATACGTCTTTGTTAATTAAACATTTCCCAATATCTTTTGCAAATCTTCCTCTGGAGTGCTAATAGGCATAATATTATATTTTTCCACTAAAATATCCAGGACATTTTGTGATATAAATGCCGGCAATGTAGGCCCCAGCAAAATATTTTTTATTCCCAGATACAAAAGTGTCAACAGAATACAAACCGCCTTTTGTTCATACCAGGAAAGAACTAATGACAGTGGTAATTCATTTACATCACATTCAAATGCATCTGCAAGTGCTAATGCAATTTTAATAGCACTATAACAATCATTACACTGTCCCAAATCTAAAATTCTCGGAATTCCTTCTATTTCTCCTAAATTCAGGTCATTAATTCGATACTTTCCACATGCAGCCGTAAGAATAATCGTATCCATCGGCGTCTTTTTGGCAACCTCTGTATAATAACTTCTTCCCGGTGCTGCACCATCGCATCCTCCTATTAAGAAAAAATGTTTTATTTTTCCCTGTTTTACCAAGTCAACAATCTTCCCCGCATTTTTTAATACTGCTCCATGGGCAAATCCTGTCATAACGGTAGAACCGCCATTAATTCCAGTTAATGGTTTATCTTCCTTATATCCGCCACACTCCAATGCTTTTTCTATCACAGGTGTAAAGTCCTTATCTTCTCCAATATGGATTAACTCTGGATAAGAAACTATTGACGTAGTAAATACACGGTCACAATAACTCTGTCTTACAGGCATCAGGCAATTGGTGGTAAAGAGAATTGGTGCCGGAATATTATGAAATTCAAACTGCTGACTCTGCCACGCTGTTCCGAAATTTCCTTTTAAATGAGGATATTCTTTTAATTTTGGATATCCATGTGCCGGCAACATTTCACAATGAGTATAAATATTAATTCCCTTATCCTTTGTCTGTTCCAACAATAATTTCAAATCATGAAGATCATGTCCACTCACTACAATAAACGGTCCCTTTTCTATGGTAAGGGGAACTTCTGTTGGAACCGGAGTTCCGTAAGTCTCCGTATTGGCAGAATCCAGCATTGCCATACACTTAAAGTTTACTTCCCCTGTCTTTAATACAAGTGCCAAAAGTTTTTCCATATCACTTTCTTCTGCAATTGCGCATAATCCCTCATAAAAAAACTCATTTACTTGGGAATCCTTATATCCAAGTGCCAAAGAATGATATGCATAAGCAGCCATTCCACGCATTCCAAATAAAATCAGTGACTTCAAGGAACGAATATCTTCATTATCATTCCATATCTTTTGTACATCATAATTTTCTGCCTCAGGACATAATTTTTCTCTGATGCTATTTACCTCGTCAATTAATTCACAAATTGTATCATTATAAAAATTCACATTTGTTATAGTTGTAAACAGTCCTTTTAATACTAATTCATCTGTCTTTTCTGTGGGCTGTGTCTTTCTGACCGCTCTTGCAAGCCCAATTAATGCTCCGGTCAATTCATCCTGAAAATTTGCCGTATCTGATTTTTTACCACACACACCTGCTCTTCCTTCACATCCGGTATTATGTGCAGTTTGTTGACATTGAAAGCAAAACATTTCTCCCAAGATTTATTCCTCCTTTTTCTATTTTATTTATATTTTTTTCAATTTTCTTTTCAAATATACAGATAAAATAGAAAAAGGAGCCGGATTCCCGGCTCCAAAATTTCAATTACTATTGCTAAAATTCAATTTTACTCATCCCAGTTATGATATACTGCCTGTACATCATCATCTTCGTCAAGAAGATCTAACGTTCTCTGAAGAGATTTTACTGCGTTTTCATCTGTGAGTTCTACATAGTTTTGTGGAATCATAGTTACTTCGGCAGATGCCATTGCAATACCTTCTTCTTCCAATTTCTGACGTACTTCACTAAAAGTATCTGGATCTGTGATAATTTCAAAGCTATCTTCTTCATCAGAAAAATCTTCTGCTCCTGCATCTAATGCAAGCATCATTAAATCATCAGCATCCATCTCACACTCTTCTTTGTCTACAATAATCTGACCTTTTTTATCAAACATATAAGATACACATCCTGGTGTTCCTACATTTCCATTTCCCTTTGTGAATGCGCTTCTTACATTTGCAGCAGTACGATTCTTGTTGTCTGTCAATGCATCTACGATAATTGCGATTCCGTTAGGACCATATCCTTCATAAGATACATATTCGTAATTTACGGAGTTTGCATCTCCGGCAGCTTTCTTAATTCCACGTTCAATGGTATCGTTTGGCATATTGTTTGCTTTTGCTTTTGCAATAACATCACGTAATCTGCTGTTGTTATTTGGATCTGCTCCGCCTTCTTTCACTGCAACTGCAATTTCTCTTCCGATTACAGTAAAGATTTTTCCCTTTGCTGCATCATTTTTTTCTTTCTTATGCTTAATATTTGCAAATTTAGAATGTCCTGACATTACTTTTTCCTCTTTTCTATTTCTCTTTTCTTAATGATTCTGCAATCACGCTGTGAAACTTGATTACAATCTTCTTTCTGCACCCATTCTGGCACAGTGAGCCTTTGCTATTTTACCACTTTCTCGTCATTCTGACAAGTATCTGCGCTATCTCTTTCTGTTCCTGATTCATTTACTATCTCTAGTTTTTTCACTTTTACTGTCTGAATCATTTTATTTTTTACTGCAATTGCATGGAACTGCCACCCTTGGTCTTCCACTTGAAACTGCTCATTATCTCCCGGAATCTTATCAATCAGAGAAATCAAATACCCATTTAATGTTTCATATTCATCCTCTTGCATGTCCAATTCCAGCGTCTTACAGACTTCATCAAACGGTGCCATTCCATTCATTAGAAAACTTCCGTCTGGTTGCTCTACAATCATATTTTCTTCTTCATCATATTCATCCAGAATATTTCCTACAATTTCTTCCAGAATATCTTCCATTGCTACTAAACCGGCAGTCTGGCCATACTCATCTACTACAATTACCATATGTATTTTTTGAGACTGCATGTTTTTAAATAACTCGTTAATATTTCTGGTCTCCGGAATAAATACTGCTTCGCGCACAAGTCCCGGAATATCCTGCACCGGCCAATTTTTGTATCGTTCATTACGACTCTGTATCATTACATCCTTGATATGTATGATTCCGATAATATTATCAATATCTTCGCCGTATACCGGAAATCTGGAATTATTCTTATCCAGCATAAATTCCAGAACCTGTGAAAGAGACATTGTTCCGTCCACTGCCACGATATTTTTGCGATGTGTCATAATATCCTTTGCCTCTTTATCGTCAAACTCAAAAATATTATGAATCATCTCAGCTTCACTTGCCTGCAATACTCCTTGCTCATGTCCCTCATTTACCATAGAAATGATTTCTTCTTCCGTCACATCATCAATACTTGCATTCGGGTCAATTCCGAATATCCGCACTACAAGATTAGAAACTTTTTCTGCCAAACAAGAACATGGTTTTAAGAAAACAATGATTCCATGCATCAATCCTGCCAGACGAAACAGCCACTTTTCCGGACGTCGTGCTGCTATCTTCTGTGGTGCAAGCACACCAACTGTTGTAAAAATAAAAATTCCAATCAACGCTGCTCCTGCATAACACAGAAAATACCAGTATATCTGAGCACCTTCCTGAAGAAATTTTTGAATTAATAATACTCCAAACAAACGCACCTGATAAATACCAAATACCACGCTGACAAATGTAATCATAATCTGAATCGTGTGTCTTGTTTTATATGGGGAATCTAAAACACGCAACAACCATTCTGCATGCTTATCCCCTTCTTCCTGATGTTTTTGAATCTGGCTTTCTGTAACCTCTTCTAATGCAGTGAGAAAACCATAAAAGATGCCATCCATTATCAGTAACACACAAAATATAATCAGTCCTATGACCGTACTCCCGCCGTCATCCATTTCTTTTTTCTATCTCCTTTTGCTTCTGTATTCTCGTTCTGTTTTACACAATAAACACTTGAAATATACCATTTTAAGGAATATTAGTCAAGATTTATGTATATAATTCCAAACTGATTTTCAGAGCTTTCTCTACTTTTTTCATAACTTCATAATCTAACTGACACACCTTATCCTTTAAACGTTGCTTATCAATGGTACGCAATTGTTCCAATAATACCACAGAATCTTTTACCAAATCATACCGTGATGCATCTAATTCTACATGGGTAGGTAATTTTGCTTTATTCATCTTCGATGTTATTGCCGCACAAATCACCGTTGGGCTGTGTCTGTTTCCAATATCATTTTGTATAATTAGTACCGGACGTATGCCACCCTGCTCCGAGCCAAGCACCGGTCGCAGGTCTGCATAATAAATGTCCCCTCTATGAATCATCACACTATCACACTCCAAAACTTTTATAGGTTATTTCCTATTCTTCCCAATTTCTTCGTGTGTATTCAGTTTATTCCCCAAAATAATCTTTGGTTTCTACTACCTCGCCATTTTTTATATAAACTCTTGGAATTCTCTTTCCTAAATCGCAGGCAAATTCATAGTTAAATCTTCCTGATAAATTGCCGATTTCTTCCATTGTGATTTCTGCTCCATGGTCTTTTCCTACCAATGTTACCAAATCGCCTTCCTGTGCCTCAGGAATATCTGTTACATCTACCATAAACTGATCCATACAGATACGTCCGCAAATCGGAGCTTTCTTTCCGTGTATCAATACATATCCCTTATTTGACAGGCTTCTCGGATAACCGTCTCCATAGCCTACCGGAACTGTTGCTATTCGCTGTTTTCTTGTAGTCTCATAAGTAGCACCATAGCTAATCGTTCTGCCTTTTTCTAACTCTTTTAAAAACACAATACAGCTTTTCAATGACATTACCGGCTGAAGGTCAATGTTTTCTTTCTTTACCTCATCTGAAGGCCACATACCGTATAAGCTGATACCTGCTCGAACTACACTCATATTTGCTTCCGGCATGTCAATAATCGCTGCACTGTTAGAACAATGTATCATTGGTATTTCTACATTACGTTCCTCTAACATCTTTTTCATTTTAGCAAATGCTTCCATCTGCTGATTTGCCATTGTCTTATCCTTTGCATCGGACTTTGCAAAATGAGTGAAAATCCCCTCTACTATAATATGTGGCATCCGGGAAATTCGTGCTATTTCATCTGCTGCCTCTTCAGTTACCTGAAATCCTAATCTGCTTAAGCCCGTATCAATCTTAGCATGTACCATGATTTTTTTATTCATTTTTGCAGCAGCAGCTTCCATTTGTTCTGCCTGTCTTATAGAATATAAATTTACGCGAATTCCAAGGTCTGCCATAGCCTCATACTGTTCTGGAAATGTTGCTCCTAATACTAAAATCGGCTTTTCTATTCCGTTTCTTCTGAGGATTTCCGCTTCTTCTACCGTTGCTGTGGCATAGCCCCAAGTATAATCAAGCTGTTCCAATTCTCTTCCAATGGGAACTGCTCCATGTCCATAACCGTCCGTCTTAATAACTCCCATAATTTTTGTATCTTCTTTCAACAATTTGCGCATCTGCTCCATATTATAAAGAATTGCATCCAAATTGACTTCTGCATATACTCTACTGTATGTTTTCATCTTATATTCCTTCCTTATCTATTTCCTTTAATACCTGACGGATACCTTCTATGATATCTTGTGCCATCATGCCATAAGTACCTGTTTTTTCTACCATCCAATCTGCGCCTGTCCCATGCAAATATACACCCAATGGTGCAGCCTGCATTGGCTCCATTTTCTGTGCAAGTAACCCTGCAATAACTCCTGTTAATACATCTCCTGCTCCTGCCGTTGCCATTCCATTATTTCCACTGGTATTGATAAATGTGGTTCCATCCGGCAATGCAATCACGGTTCTTGCATCTTTTAGCACACATATAACATTATATTCCTTTGCAAATTCTCCTGCAACTTGCAATAACTGCTTTTGTATGTCAAAAATGCTTTTTTCAGTTAATCGTGCCATTTCTCCAAGATGTGGTGTAACAATTAACGGCATATTTCTTTCTCTTAACCATTCTTTATGATGAGACACAATATTCAGACCATCTGCATCTAAAATCACAGGAACTTCGGTATTTTCCAATATAATTCTTATCATGTGCTCCGACACTTCATCTGTACCGATTCCCGGTCCTGCTACTACTACACTTGCCCAGGACAAACTATCTAGCAATGTCTTTTCTATCTCACTTTTGGCTTCATATGTTTCTAAAACGGCTTCCGGTAATAATTCCTGGATAATGGTTCGATTGATTTCTTCTGTATATACTTTTACCAGTCCGGCTCCTGTTGCATAAGCTGCCTTTCCACTAAAAAATGCCGCTCCAGCCATATTTTTGTGACCTGCTACCACCAGTACTTTTCCATAGGTTCCTTTATTAGAATAGCTCAACCGTTTCGGTACTTTAAAAATATCGTTTTTTTCAAGGCAATAGGTTGTACACTTTTCTTCTAAAAGCGATTCTTTTCCAATTCCGATGTCCTTCACTACAACTTTTCCCGCATAGGCTGCTCCCGGATATATCATAATTCCTATTTTTTCAAAAGCAAAGGTAACGGTCATGTCCGCCTGAAAAGCAATTCCCATAACTTCTCCGGTATCTGTATGGATTCCAGACGGAATATCTACCGCAACCTTCCATGCTTGCAATTGGTTCATCCTTTGAATAATTTTATAATAGTTTCCTTGAATTTCCCGGTTAACACCAATACCAAAGACTGCATCTATTACTGCTCCGTATTCCATATCCGGGATAGCATCCAGAATATTTGCCCCATATGCTAAGCAAATTTTTATCTGCTGTTTTGTTTCCGCAGAAGCCTTTGTCTTATCTCCTGCCAATACAAACGTAACCTTATATCCTCTTTGGCTTAAAATTCTTCCTATGGCAAATCCGTCGCCACCATTATTTCCACTTCCACACACTACAAGTATATTATTATTTGAAAGGTTCTGTTTTTCAACTTCTTCCACCACACCAAGAGCTGCCCGTTCCATTAGTACCTGGGAAGGAACTCCATAATGTTGAATCGTATTACTGTCACATTGTTTCATTTGTGTACTATTTACCAAAACTCGCATATGCATTCCTCCATTTCTCATAACGCTAAAAAGAGGCAGTTCTTATCTCTCTTTTAAGACTGCCTCTCTTCCTCTTCTTTCTGTGTAGGTTCCTTTTCATAGGTCAAATCAAAAATATCTATGATGTCGGCACCGAAAATATCATGCATGTAAGAATAAATCTCTCTGTTCTTATCCTGTACAGTCTGCCTGCGTGCTGCCTTTTGCTTTACCTCTTCTCTGGTTTTTTCTAACCATTTCCGGATTGCTTCACTTTCTATCTCGTTGGCACGCATTTTTTCATAACAATATTCCATGGATTCCACCATCAATGCTTCATTTACTGCATCTAGCTCCTTTGGAAGCTCCTCTAAATCCGCATATGCCTGACGCAGTTTCACATTAATCTCAGAAATCAATCTACGGTCTTCACGAAGTCTGACAGATTCCTGCTCTTCTTCTGTTTCTTCCATGTTCTCCATGATATTTTTCATCAATTTTTCTTTCAGGTTCTTCAAATCCTTGATATCTTGATTTAATCTTGCCTGTTTTTTCAGATATTCGTTTGCCTTCTTCTCTAACCTTACAATACTTCTTGGCTTTCCATCGTCTGAAAACAGTCCATGCCACTTTGAATCTAAAATCACCAGTGGTATCTTTTTCCCCTGAAGTGCTGTCTGAAATTCATGATTTGTTGTTTTTCTTCCACCCATCTTACCACTTTCTTATCTCTTGTCCTCCGGCTTTCCATGATTTGCAATATTATAGGAAAGCTGCATTAAGCTATCTGTAAGGTGAACATTTTCCACCACCACATGATCTGGAAGCTCCAAATCTAAATGTGCAAAGTTCCAAATAGCATTGATTCCGTAACTAACCAGCATATTTGCCACTTCACTTGCCTTGGTCTTTGGCATTGTAAGTGCTGCAATATCTACCTGATTATGTTTCAAAAACTCCTCTAATTCATCCATCATCCGAATATTTATTCCACGAACAGCCACACCCTTCAGTGCCGGATTTACATCAAATAATCCTATAATTGCAAATCCTCTCTTTTCAAACTTCACATAGTTTGCAAGTGCCTGTCCCAGATTACCGGCACCGATTACGATAATGTTGTGTTTCTGATCCATTCCCATAATCTTGCCGATTTCATCATACAAATATTTCACATTATAGCCATAACCCTGTTGTCCAAAACCACCAAAATTGTTCAAATCCTGACGTATTTGGGAAGCAGTTACCTTCATTCTCGCACTTAACTCATTGGATGAAATACGTTCTACTCCGTCATCTAACAAGTCCCCTAAATAACGGTAATACCTTGGCATTCTTCGGATTACTGCCTGTGATATTTCCTTTTCCATTGACGTTCCTCCTAAACTGCATTTCTCCCATGCACATACTATCTTTATTATAATGAATCCTGCGCGGACTGTCAATGTGTTAAAGAATTAACATTCTTTTTTACATCAGTGTTTCCCATTTTTCATAAAGTGCTTCTAACTCCTGCTGACATTTTGCATATTCCTCATGTACTTCTTGTAGCTTGGTGGAATTTGTAGCTATCTCTTCTTTCGAAAAGGATTCTTCTAACTCACTAATATGTGTCTCTAATTCTTCAATCTTTTCTTCTGTGCGTTTTCTTTCGTTTTCTATTTTTCGAAGTCTTGCCTGTTCTTCCTTTTGCTGTTTCCAGTCTAATTTATTACTGCTTTCTGTTTCGGCCTTTACTTCATTTTCTTTTTTACCTACATAGATTTGAGTAAGTTCTTTGCACTTTTCCATGTAGTAATCATAGTTTCCAATATAATTGACAATAGTTTCCCCTGTCAGATTTAAAATCCTTGTAGCAGTCTTGTTAATAAAATAACGATCATGGGATACAAACAGTACCGTTCCGGTATAACTGTTCAATGCCTGTTCTAATATTTCCTTAGATGTAATATCTAAATGGTTGGTTGGCTCGTCCAGTATCAGAAAGTTTGCTTCCGACAACATAAGTTTTGCCAGGGAAACACGACCTTTTTCTCCACCACTTAAGTCTGCTATCTGCTTAAACACTTCGTCTCCGGTAAATAAAAATGCCGCTAACACATTTCGGATTTCCGTATTGGTAAGGTTCGGATAGGCATCTGAAATCTCTTCCATCAGATTTTTTTCCTTATGAAGTACCTGATGTTCCTGATCGTAATATCCAATGTTTACGTTCGTTCCAAGCTTGACAACTCCGCCATCCGCTTCGATCATATCGTTAATGATTTTTAAAATCGTTGTCTTTCCGGTTCCGTTATCTCCAATAAGGGCTACACGTTCACCGCGCTTGATTTCAAAGGAAATATCAGAAAATAGCTGCTGATTTGGATATGCCTTTGCCAAATGTTCCACAGATAATACATCATTCCCACTAACGATTCTTGGTTCTAAATGAAGATGTATATCGGTATTTTCTTCTGTAGGTTTTTCCAAACGTTCTATTTTATCTAACATCTTCTCGCGGCTCTCTGCTCGCTTAATGGATTTCTCACGATTGAAGGATTTTAACTTTGCAATCACTTCTTCCTGATGCTTGATTTCACGCTGCTGGTTATAATACTGTTTCAACTGTGCTTCACGCACCTGCGCACGTTTTTGCGCATAATCACTGTAATTCCCCTGAAAAACAGATACTTTGGTACGGTCTAATTCAATGACTTTACTTACCACTTTGTCTAAAAAATAACGGTCATGGGATACAATCACTACTGCTCCCTTATAATTTAGCAAAAAAGTTTCTAACCATGCAATAGAATTAATATCCAAGTGGTTGGTGGGCTCGTCTAACAAAATCACATCCGGTTTTGTCACTAAGAGCTTACCCAGACATACTCTGGTTCTCTGTCCTCCGGACAACTCCTGCATATGCTTTCCAAATTCTTCTTCGGAAAATCCTAAACCTTTGAGTACTCCTACAATTTCACTTTGATAAGAATATCCTCCCTGAAGTTCAAATTCATGATTCAGGCGATTATAACTTTCCATAAAATCTTCTAATTCTTGTCCTTGGTACTGATTCATCTTACTTTCCATGTCTCGAAGTTTTTCTTCCATGGAAATAAGTGCTTCCTTTGCAGAAAGCACTTCTTCATAAATCGTATGATTGCCAGACACATCAGGATTCTGTGGTAAGTAACCAATGGTCTTATCTTTTGCAAGAACTACCTCTCCCTGATCCGCCGGAATTTCTCCCATAATAATCCGAAGCAGGGTTGTTTTCCCCGCTCCGTTAATTCCTACAATTGCAGCTTTTTCATATGCTTCTACATGAAAAGATGCATGTTGGATGATTTCATCTGTGCCAAAGGACTTGCTGATATTTTGGCAGGCTAAAATCATATTATTTTCCTCTTCTTTCTTCCGCCTTTATAAAATATTTTATAAAGACTTCTCTAATGTTTCACGAATTGCCTTAATGAATCCTTCACTGTTTAATACAGTAGGGTTTTCTAATGTAGTAATCAGTGCAAGGTCTTTTGTCATTTTACCAGATTCAATAGTATCTAAGCAAGCTTTTTCTAACTTATCTGCAAAGGCTTTTAACTCTGGAAGATTATCCAATTCCCCACGTTTTCTAAGTGCTCCTGTCCATGCAAAAATAGTTGCTACGGAGTTAGTAGAGGTTTCTTCTCCCTTTAAGTGTTTATAATAGTGACGCTGAACAGTTCCATGAGCTGCTTCGTATTCATAGTATCCACCCGGAGATACTAATACAGAAGTCATCATAGCGAGGGAACCAAATGCACTTGATACCATATCGCTCATTACATCACCATCATAGTTCTTACAAGCCCAGATAAATCCACCTTCTGCCTTCATGATACGAGCTACTGCATCATCAATTAAAGTATAGAAATACTCAATTCCGGCAGCTTCAAATTTTGCTGCATATTCTTTGTCATACATTTCCTGGAAAATATCCTTAAAGGTATGGTCATATTTCTTAGAAATGGTATCCTTTGTTGCAAACCACAAATCCTGCTTTGTATCTAATGCATAATTAAAGCAGCTCTTTGCAAAGCTTTCAATAGAATTGTTCAAGTTGTGCTGTCCCTGTACTACACCTGCACCTGTAAAGTTATGAATTAATTCTCTTGTTTCTGTTCCATCTTCTGCTGTATATACTAATTCACATTTTCCAGGTCCCGGAATCTTCATTTCGGATGCTTTGTATACATCGCCATATGCATGACGTGCAATGGTAATTGGCTTTTTCCAATTCTTTACGCATGGTTCAATTCCTTTTACGGTAATTGGAGCTCTAAATACAGTACCATCTAAAATTGCACGGATAGTTCCGTTTGGACTCTTCCACATTTCTTTTAAATCATACTCTTTCATACGAGCTGCATTTGGTGTGATTGTTGCACACTTTACAGCAACTCCGTATTTCTTAGTTGCATTTGCGGAATCAATCGTTACCTGATCATTTGTCTCGTTACGATATTCTAATCCCAAATCATAATATTCTGTTTTCAGATCAATAAAAGGCAGTAACAGTTCATCCTTAATCATCTTCCAAAGGATACGGGTCATTTCGTCTCCGTCCATTTCTACCAATGGTGTTGTCATTTTGATTTTTTCCATAATAATCCTCCTGCAAATTGTCTTTTTGTTTGTCTGCTATTTTGCTTCTGTGCTATTTACAATCTTGTCCCAGCCACAGCTATCAATATTTTTAATGGTATTTAAAATATGCTGGTTTGCATACTTTTCCGCTTTTTTTGCATCCCGTTCCTTTAATGCTTCCAGAATCTGTCTGTGTTCTTCATTTGATTCTACAGAACGTTTTTCCGATGCAAGTGTTACCTTGCGCACACTTTCCAGATAATGATGATAATCACGCATCGCATGTTCTAATATCTTACTTGCACATGCCTCATATAAAACCTCATGGAAACGAGTATCTAATTCTACAACTTGTTCCACATGTTTCTTCTTCACATGAAATTCCGTAAGGTAAAGAATCTCTTCTAATTCTTCTAACTGCTCTTGTGTAGCCTTGAGTGCTGCACGTTTTGCGCATAATCCTTCTAACACAGAACGTATTTCGTAAATATCCTGAATATCTTCCACGGATAATCCTACCACATAAGCTCCCTTATTTGGAATAATTGTCACAAGTCCCTCTAGTTCTAACTGACGGAGTGCCTCTCTAACCGGAGTACGACTGACACCTAACTCTTCTCCGATTGTCTTTTCCTTCAGTTCCTCATTCTTTTTATATTTACCAGCCAAAATATCTTCTCTTATACGATGAAAGACACGTTGCCCCAGTGAATGATTATCTTCGCTCAAAAAAAGTCCTCCTTATAGTTATAATACAATTCCCAATTTATTACAACAGTCAGTTATAACAACTACTAACTCGTTATCTGTAATTACAGTTACACGGCCTTCATCGTACTGCTTATCTACCCATTGTTTTACTGTTTTTACTAATTCAGAATTCTTATCTACTTTTCTTTCATCGGTCAAACGATAATATGTATTAATCCAGTGAGCAATTCCTGCAAGTCCGGAAGTATTAGATACAGAAACTAATGCCGGACGGTTTAAGAATTTTCCAGTGTCAAATATATTGTAGATTTCTTCATTTTTCAAAAGTCCATCTGCATGAATTCCGGCTCTTGTTACGTTGAAGTTCTTTCCGCAGAATGGTGTTCTTTCCGGCATATGATATCCCAGTTCTTTTTCAAAGTATTCTGCCAACTCTGTGATAACAGTCGTTTCCATACCGTCTAAGGTACCTTTTAACTGTGCATATTCAAATACCATTGCTTCAAGTGGAGTATTTCCGGTACGTTCTCCAATTCCGAACAGAGAACAGTTTACACCACTTGCTCCATACAGCCATGCAGTTGTGGAGTTGTTAACTGCCTTATAGAAGTCGTTATGTCCATGCCATTCAATCATTTCAGAAGGTACACCTGCATGTGTCATAAGTCCGTAAATAATTCCCGGTACACTTCTTGGGATTACTGCTCCCGGGAAGTTTACGCCGTATCCCATAGTATCACACGCACGAACTTTAACCGGAATCTGATATTCCTTACTTAACTTCATAAGCTCCAGACAGAACGGAATTACAAATCCGTAAATATCAGAACGTGTAATATCTTCCAGGTGACATCTTGGGCTGATTCCAGTCTCTAAGCATTCACGAATAACACTTAAATAATGATTCATTGCTTCTCTTCTTGTCATCTTCATTTTATAGAAAATATGATAGTCAGAACAGCTTACCAATATACCTGTTTCTTTCATACCAATTTCTTTTACTAACTGGAAGTCTTGCTTACTTGCACGAATCCAACTGGTAACTTCCGGAAATTCATATCCACGTTCCATGCATTTATATACAGCATCACGATCCTTTTTGCTATAAAGGAAAAATTCACTCTGGCGAATTAATCCCTTTGGTCCACCTAATCGATGTAAATAATCATAAATGGTTACAATCTGCTCTGTGGTATATGGTGCACGAGACTGCTGTCCATCACGGAATGTAGTATCGGTAATCCAAATATTATCCGGCATATGATGTGGAACAATACGATCATTGAATGCAATTTTCGGTATCTCTTCATATGGAAACAAATTACGGAATACATTTGGCTCGTCCACATCTACCAATTGATAAAAATGCTCCTCTAACTCTAACAGATTGGTATGTTTGTTCATTACAACTTCTCTCATGGCTAACACTCCTCTTGGCTCAATCACTTTTTATACATTTTCATTGTATATTCTTTCATGTATAATTGTATACAATCATACTAATTATATTATTGTATGCAATTATACCTTGTCAAGAGAGAATTTTAACATATTTTAGGTACAAAATTAATCTTTCATCTTTTTTATCACTTTTAAACGGGTAAATTCTTCCCTTTCTTTTTCTTCTAACGACTCTTGAATACTTTTTGCTAACCCTTCATAATGGGGTATGGTAATATTCTGCAATGCATTTGCTCGTTTCTGGGTTTTCTTAATGTTATATGCCAAACGATACGCAGAGGTTTCTATCTGCGCCAGTTGGATGGTAAGTTCTTTTACCTTCTGAAACTTCTCACATGCTTCATCCAATGCCATTTTCGTTCCCCAAAAGGCATAGTGTGGTTTTAGTTCCTGTTGTTCATATTCTACCTTAGGAATTTCTGTTCCCATGACACTGCGCCTTTTAATGACAATGGATTCTTCCAGCGGAATCTTTTGGCTTATCCCCTCTACTTCATGAATTCCCATTTGAATATTCGCCTTTTGCAATGCCTGATAAGCACTTGTGAAAGTTGTATCAATTTCCTTTTGAATATCAGAGGCTTCCTCTATTAGCTCCATTAATTCCCGAATGAGAATATTTCGTTTTTTATCCATCAATTCAAACCCTTGTCTGGATAATGCAAGAGAGTTTTTTGCCAATATAAGATTACCTTTGGTGGGAAATTCTTTTGGATTCATCTGCTATTCCTCCCAATATTTCTCCAACAGCCTGGTGTCGATTCTATCCAGTTCTTCTTTGGGTAAAATGTGCAAAAGCTGCCATCCAATGCTCAAAGTTTCTTCCATAGAACGATTTTCGTTCTGTCCCTGTGCTACAAATTGCTGTTCAAATGCCGTCCCAAATTCTAAGTACTTTTTATCCGTAGGGGATAACTCTTCTTCTCCGATGACGCTTGCCAAATCTCTTGCTTCCCCTACTCGTGCATAAGAAGAAAATAACTGGTTTGCCACATCCTGGTGGTCTTCTCTGGTATATTTTTCTCCGATTCCATCTTTCATTAAACGTGATAAAGATGGTAACACATTAATAGGTGGATATACATTTTTCTGATGCAATGCGCGTTCCAGTACAATCTGTCCCTCCGTAATATATCCGGTCAGGTCCGGAATCGGATGGGTAATATCATCATTTGGCATCGTTAAAATTGGTATCTGCGTAACACTTCCCTTACATCCTTTTACAATTCCGGCTCTCTCGTACAAAGTTGCCAATTCACTGTACAAATATCCCGGATATCCTTTTCGACTGGGAATTTCGCCTTTCAAAGAAGAGACTTCTCGCATCGCTTCTGCATAAGATGTCATATCTGTTAATATTACAAGAATATGCATATTTTTTTCGAAAGCAAGATATTCTGCTGCTGTTAATGCAACCTTTGGGGTAATCAATCGTTCTACCACCGAATCATTGGAGAGATTCAAAAACATGGTTACATGAGAAGCTGCACCACTTTCTTCAAATCGTCTGCGAAAGAACTCTGCAACGTCATACTTTACCCCCATAGCAGCAAATACAATTCCAAACTCTTCTTCAGAATCAGCTCCAAGGGATGCCTGCTCTACAATCTGTGCCGCCAATTGGTCATGTGGAAGCCCGTTTCCCGAAAATATGGGTAATTTCTGCCCACGAATTAAAGTTGTTAAACCATCAATGGCGGATATACCTGTTTGAATATAATTTCTCGGATATTCTCTGGTACATGGATTCATTGGAAGTCCATTTACATCACGCACCACTTCCGGCTTTATTTTTCCAAGTCCATCAATTGGTACACCCATTCCATTGAAGGTTCTTCCTAAGATTTCTTCCGAAAGTCCGATTTCCATAGGATGACCTGTCAATCGGGTATGGGTATTTTTCAAAGACATGTTGTCTGTGGTATCAAACACCTGAATCACAGCTTTATCCTCTTCTAATGCCACAATTCGTCCTTTTTTTATTTCATTTCCTTCTACCACAAATTCAACCATTTCTTCGTAAAAAGCATCCTGTACCCCTTCTAGTACAATGAGCGGTCCATTGATTTCACTTAAACCTAAATATTCAATTCCCATCAGCCATTCTCCTATGCATTCAGTTCTATCAATTTCTGATAAAACTCATCTATTAACTGTCTATAGGTTTCAAATTTATCTAATTCCTTATTTGCTACCTCATACTTGATTGCAATTATTTTTTCAAAAATATTCTGCTCTCGTAAAATTGCCATTGGCATTCCCATTCCGATAAGGCTTTGACACCTCTCATTAAGGTATAAAATAACCTCCATCATTTTCAGCTGCTTTTCCATTGGCACAAACGTGTCTTCCGCATGAAATGCATTCTGTTGTAAAAATCCCAGTCGAATGACTCTGGCAATTTCCAGTATCAATTTCTGGTCATCCGGAAGTACATCACTTCCTATTAACTTCACAATTTCATTTAAACGACTCTCTGTGGTAAGAATATTCATCAATTCATTTCTACAAGAAATAAAGTCTTTTCCCACATTTGCAATATACCATGGTTCCAAGTCATTGAGATACTCTGTGTAACTGGTAAGCCAGTTAATCGCCGGATAATGTCTGGCATAAGCAAGAGACTTATCCAATGCCAAAAAGCAACGTACAAATCGTTTCGTGTGTTGGGTTACCGGTTCCGAAAAATCTCCTCCTTGCGGAGATACTGCTCCAATAATAGTAACACTTCCATCACTTCCATTTAAGTTTTCTACATATCCTGCGCGTTCATAAAATGCTGATAGCCGTGACGCAAGATAAGCCGGAAATCCTTCCTCTGCCGGCATTTCCTCTAATCTTCCTGACAACTCGCGCAATGCCTCTGCCCATCTGGATGTAGAATCTGCCATAATCGCCACATGATATCCCATATCTCGATAATATTCCGCCAATGTTAATCCGGTATAGATACTTGCCTCTCTGGCTGCCACCGGCATATTGGAGGTATTAGCAATCAACACCGTTCGTTCCATCATAAAGCTTCCATTTTTCGGATCAATCAATTGCGAAAACTCCTCTAACACATTTGTCATTTCATTTCCACGTTCCCCGCATCCTATATAAATAATAATATCTGCATCACACCACTTTGCTAACTGATGCTGGGTCATTGTCTTTCCTGTTCCAAATCCTCCCGGCAATGCTGCGGTTCCACCCTTGGCAATGGGGAATAACGTATCTAAGATTCGCTGACCTGTCACCAATGGTCTGTCTGCCGGATATCGTTTTTGAATCGGACGGGGAATTCGGATTGGCCATTGTTGTGTCATGTTTAGTTGTTGTTCTCCACTTTCTGTTTGAATTGTAACTAAAGTGTTGTCTATAGTATATGCTCCATCCTTCACTACCCTAGTGACAATTCCTTCTACTTTTGGTGGCACCATGACTTTATGGACAATGGCAGTAGTTTCCAAAACCTCGGCAATAATATTTCCACCACTTACTTTATCTCCTATTTTTACCAGTATTTTTGCTTGCCACTTTTTCTGTCGGTCTAACAAATCTACGGTAACACCTCTTGGAATATAAGCACCATTTTTTTCTCCGATAAGCTGAAGTGGTCGTTCAATCCCATCAAATATATTGTTCAAAATTCCCGGTGCTAACGTAACACAAAGTGGTCTCCCTGCCCCTTCTACTATTTCGCCCGGTTTAAGTCCGGTAGTTTCTTCAAACACTTGCACTGTGGTAATCTCTTTCGTTAAGGCAATCACTTCTCCTACCAGACGTTTTTCTCCTACATATACCATTTCAGACATCATAAAGCCCAGATTTCCTCTCATGGTTACAATTGGCCCATTAATTCCGTATATTTTTCCTATTATCTTCATAGATAGTTCCTCCTGCTAACACACATATGAATTCTTTTCCTGTTCTAACTTCGTAGCAAAAGATTCATCCATCAAAATATTTTTAGCAGGAATAACTGCACGGATTCCTCCGCCAAAATCAACTGTGCTTACAGTAAGTGTCACTCCTGTTCTTTCTTCCAGTTGTTGCTTTTTCTCTTTATCGTTGGAATTAATGTAAATAACCACTTCCTCCTGCTTTGCAAAAGCTATGGCTTTTTTTATCTGTGCAATCAAATAGTTTTCATATGCTTCTGTTTGCTGAAATGCAAGAAGTTTTTGTTCCACCATTTTAAATGTCTTTTCTTCCTTTTCGTTTTGGCATTCCTCCAAAACCTGTCTTTGCCTCATACTTTCTGTAGATACTTTTCGATTTGCTTCTCTTATTAGTCTTATCTTTTCCAATTGAAAGGTATGCTCTAACTCTTGTTGTTTCTTTTCTCGAAATGATTCTAACTCTTCTTTGTATTGTTTCTCATATTCCTCTAATTGTGCCTTACTTTCTTGCCTTGCCACCTCAATAGTAGATTGTCGAAACACTTTTAATTTTTCTTTTATCTGCATCTTTTCCCCCTATAATTTCAAGCCAATAGCTTCACTGACATAATCGGTAATAAAGTCTGCCTTTCGTCCTGTTCCATGACGATCCGGTATTTCTACCACTAACGGAAGTTTTCGTCCCATTTTTGCTTCATTTACCAAATTCGGGAAATCTCTTCCGAACTTTTCGGTCAAAAGCAAAATGCCAATTTCACTATCCTGATAAACCTTTTCCAACGCTTTTTCTAACTCTTCCCGTTCATGTACCACTACACCTTCTACGCCGGCTAGTCTCATTCCTGTCTGCGTATCCCTATTATCACTAATCAGATACATCTTCATATTGATTCCTCCTAGCCTAAAATAGAGAATGAAATCAGTAATCCGTATAACGCAATGGATTCTGCCAGCGCAACAAATATCAAAGCCTTACCCATAATACCTGAATCTTCACTTAATGCTCCTAAAGCTGCGCTTGCTGCACTTGCCACCGCAATACCCGCTCCGATACAGGAAAGTCCTGTTGACAATGCAGCCGCCATATAACGCCATCCTTCACCGCTTGCAGCAGTCTGTGCCACTTCACCTGCCGCATGTACGTCTCCCTTAAACAGTAAAATATCCGCTACTACCACCGTTCCAAAAAAGAAAAATATATTACTTGCAAGGGCTGCCTTAAGTCCGCCCTTTTTCTTTTTACTAAGTAAAAATCCACCAAATGGAATAATCATACTACATAATAAAATCGCCACAACAATAACCTTCATTACCATATTCATTTCCTCCTGTTAAATGCCACAAATGGTTTTCCATTTCCCTTATAAAAGCGACTAAACATCTCATAATACTCTAAACGTAATACCTGAATTCCTACAACCAAGCCTTCCAGTCCCGCCACTAATATATTTCCCAACACAATGACTATCCAGTTGGGATTGCCTTTTTCCAAACCTGCCAATGTCATAACTACACCCATCATTCCTGCATGGCTTAATGCAAAGGCTCCTACACGCACAAACGAAATCGTATTGGTTGCATAACTCAATACTACGTCAAATACTTCTACCAATGCCTCTACCAGAAACATAACTATACTTCCTTCCGGCATAATCGGCTTCTTTTTCTCTATAAAATGGCTCAACGGTTCCTTTAATAAGATAGCAACCAATGGAAGTCCTACTGCCAATCCTATGATAATAGTTGCCGGAAGCCCATGTCCTGAAATAATTAAAAGCGCACATACTGCCACAGTTCCATAACAAATAATTCCCATGAGCCCACTTTGATTGAAAAGCAAGCGACCATACTCTCTGGCTCGCACAGCATTAATCACATTTAATACCATTGCAATTAAAATCAATAAAGCTCCAAATCCAATTGCCAACATCAAAACACTCATAATATTGTCCATGGGTTTCATCCAAACTGCCGGAATTAACTCTTCAAATCCAAAGACACTTCCATACATTACGCCAAAAAACATCGACCACAGTCCTGCCACGGATATAATTCCTGCCAACCGAACTCCTTTTATACGATATAACAGAAAACCTCCAATCACTAATGCCAATCCTTGTCCCACATCGCCAAACATAATTCCAAACATCAATGTATATGTTAGTGCAATAAACGCTGTTGGGTCCATTTCGTTATATGCCGGCAATCCATACATTTCCACAAACATTTCAAAAGGCTTTAATACCTTAGGATTTTTTAGCTTTGTAGGTGGCATGGTACTTAATTCTTCATCTGCTTCTTCCTCTACCAGATGAATCTTTTCATCCTGCTCCATCTCTTGTTCTAATTTTTCTGCATCTGCTTTTGTGAGCCAACCATATAAAATATAGTTTTCTTCTCCGTCTTCTTTTCTGGTACACGCTGCATATTTTCGTATTTCAAAATTTTCACAATAAGCAGTTACTGTATGACATGCAATCCTTATCTGTTCTTCCTGCTGCTGTAATACTTCTTGTATTTCCTGCTGAATTTTTTGATATTGAATTTTATTTTCCTCTAATTGCTGTGCCTCGTTGGCAAAAACCTCTCCCGGTGTTCCCTCTAAGCCTTTCGGTATCGGTATTTCTTCAAAGTGAAAGGATGCATACACTGCCTCTTGCTCACTCATGTACATGTGCGGTGCAAAATATACTGCCCATACATACTCAACATCGCTATTACATTCATAAAACAACGTATATGGATTCTTATAAATATATGTTTGCAGCTTATGATAATTTTCTACGGTAATCCTGCCAAAACGATAGTCTATAAATTGAAACTCCTTTAACTTATGGATTTCAAAGTCCAAACCAATAAATGGTGCTATCTTTGTCATTCGCCGCTTTATGTTCTGTTTTTCTTCTTCTAATCGCTCTTGTTCTTCTATGAACGGTTTTATTTTTTCATCTGCACTTTGAATTATCTCATTTGCTTCTTGAATCGTGCATGTCCTATCAGAATAGGACTTTGTTTCTCCCAGATATTTTTTTAAATTTTCTCCTTTTTGATAAGTCTCACGATAAAAATTTGTTTCTACAAAAGGAGTTATATTTTCTAGCTTTTCCAAACTTGATACTGCGTTTTCAAAATGGATTTCATATCTGCACAAATACTGTTGCATAACCCGGTCAATATCTTCTTTTGGACCGGTAATGTGCAACAGCTTCATCTTTTCAACCACACGTTTCCCTCCTTCTCCAATTATTTTCCCATAATAATCGTTCTAATATCCTGCTTCGCCACCTGATATCGTATACCTTCTAATATACTTGTCAGTTTCTGAATCTCCTGCTCTTTCTGATACAAATAATAAAAAACAGGTGCAAGGCTTGCGGGATATTTCTTACAAATCCTTCGATACATTCGCAACATTACCTGATGATAAGAAATTTCATCCTGTAACTGTAAAAATGCATCTTTTCCTTTAAAGTATGCTGTATTTCCTACAATTTTTTCAAACTCTTCTATACTTTGCGCCCTTATCATATTCTGAAGCTCTGTCTTTTTTAACTTATAGTAAACCGGTATGATATATGGGATAATCTCAGCATCTTGCTGTCTAAAAAAGCGTTTTGCCCGATATCCCCACATAATATTAAGCCAATCTATCTGTGTACCGAATACTTCTCTTAAAATCTTTTTCGCGTCTTTTTTAGGGAATCTGCTGATTTGTTTCCACGTCTTTAAAAAATAATCCTGATTTAATTCAGGTGCTGCATTTTCATATTGTAATTGGGGTTCATAGAGTTTGATTGCCTGACGCTGCACCGGATTACAAAAGCAACAAATTTTTTCAAAATCCATCCGTATGGAATTATAAATCAATGCCTCTACCTGTCCGCGGTGTTTTATTTCATCATGGCCACTGTAGATTTTGCCATAGGTTTTTTCTTCTTTTAAATAAGCAATGGTCTCGTCAACCGTCTGAAGTCCCAAAATACGCTCATATTCTTCCTGGGTCAAAAGTCTACCTGCCATTGCTCTTATCTTCGTAACCAAACCACTATATTGCAACAATTCTCCTACCATGCTACACCTCTATCATCCGTTCAAAAATTGCCTGTACTATTTTGTCGCCCTCTTCTTCATATTTTTGCTTCAATTGTTCTGTATATTGGCTTGTCTTCTCTGTTATTTTTTTAATCTTTTCTTCCGCCTCCTCATCCACTTGAGTTTTTAGAATTGTCAGTCGTCCCTCCATTTCTCCCTGCAATTCTTTTTCTATTTGTTCCTCTTTTTCCTGTTTTCGCCTTTCTAATTCCTGCTTTTTCGACTGTGTATTCTCTACAATTTGTCCTGCGCGTTCCTCAATATTATATAACTCTTTTATAATTTCATTCATAAGATACCCCCTTTTCACACTTTAATAATAGATTTTCTCTGCTATCAGATTCTCCGAAACCTCTTGCAAGCTACTCTTTGCTAAAATGTCAATCATTTTCTGTGTCACCTGTCTTACCACTTCTGTTACTCTTTTTCCAAATATTGTTTGTGCCGACTTCTGTCCCGGTATTTTCAGTAACAATCCTAATACATATCCCTCGTTCTTTTTGTCAATTACTGTCTTCAACTGATATTGTCCATATATTTCTTTTGCCACATACCCTACAATAAAAATAGTATATGCTATTTTCTTTAAAACTTCATCTGGTAGTTCTTGGTTATGTTCACGCTTCAATCGAAATACCTGATGCTCGTCCGGCGCATGAAACAGATTCATTAAATAATTGATATGAAAAATATAATTCTGCGCACCAAACATATAATAACGCATGAATTCCTGAAATAATCCATCCATCAACTTTGAAATCACCTCTTTCTCGCCCCGGGAGAGTTCTATATTTCCACATTGTAAATTTCCGTTTATCATTCCACTCATGGTTTTAGAAATATCATAATAAATCTGCTTCTTTTTCTCCCCTTCTCCGACCAGGCGTTTATTTGCTCTGCTTGGTGCACTAACTTCCGTTAAGGTTTGTAATGACTTACTTTTCCTTTTCTCTAAGAGCTTATAATAATTTATTGCTGACTTAATGGGTTCTAATAAATCTTCCGGGAAAAAGAATGGTTTCAGAATCACTTTAAAAATTCGGCTATGATTTACAATCTCCAGTGTTTCCTTAATGTCTTTTACCTGTGTCATTGCTATTTTTACCGTTTCCGGTGAAATCATATCTATCATTTCAAATACTTCTTTTCCCGACATAACCGGCATATCTAACTCACATACTACCACAGCCGCCCCTTCTTTACGGATATATTCCACTGCCTTTTCCGGGTATTTAAAGTATTTAAAGTTCATTTCTTCCTTACAGGCTTCTAACATTCTTATATAGTTTTCAATCATCTTTTTACTATCATCTATGATTACTACCGTATCCATATAGTAACGCCTCCCTGTTTCGTTATAATCATTCCATTATTTTAACCGCTCTTATATTTATACTAAAATTATATCAGACTACGAAATAATTTACAAAATTTTTTTTCAAACATCTGTAAACACACCCAAGCCCTTCTCATATGATACATTGTAATCAAAATTATGGAGGATTTGAACATGAGTGATTTAGCTGCAACAAACTGTGGATGTGGATGTGAAAACAACAACGGAGGCTGCCTTAACAACAGCTGTATCTGGATTATCTTATTACTCTTCTGCTGTGGTGGATGTGGTAACAATGGCTGTGGTGATAGCTGCTTCGGAAACAACAGCTGTATCTGGATTATCTTATTACTTTTCTGCTGTGGTGGATGCGGTAACAACAACGGCTGTGGATGCTTCTAGTATTTCATTTTTAGAAAAACCCGGCATTTCCGGGTTTTTCTTTTTATCTATGATGTTGCCCTTCCTGTTTCTTTTCTTCCTTTTTTTCCTTGCTTTCCTTTTCCTTTTTCCGAATACATTCTTCATCTATTTCATATACACTATTTCCATCTATAATTAATTTTCCCATAATCAGCCACCTCCATTAATAATATATGCTTTTTTCAAAAGCTGGTTATATCTTCCGTCTCTTCTTCATAAATTAAAATAAAAAATGGTGATGACGAAATGGAAAGTCTTGATAATTTAATTCAGGATAAACATCTGCAAATGATAAAATCTGCTCTTCCATATCTAAACCCTTCTCGGCAACGGGATATGGCTATGTTAGCAAAATTCATGGAATTGCAACGTACCATGGCACTTTTTCAAAATCCGGTGAACAATTTAAAAATGTGTTCCGAAGAAAGTTCCGATGAGGAACGCCCGGTACAAATGTTGACCGCTATTCGAGAATATTGTAACGATTCTGAAAAAGAAACCGTAGATAATCTTATCAATTTCGTACAGATGTTCTCTACTTATGAAACCTTATTTTCTCAATAATTTTCGGAAAGGAGTCTTATGAATCCGGCAGACTTATTAAACAATCCGCAATTACAGAATATTTCACCAGAAAAACTTGCCCTTTTAATGAACCTTGCACAAAACAATTCTCCCAAAGAAACACCACAGGAAATGGCTGAATCGTTAAAAAATGCTTCGGAAACCGCGCAAAAACAGGGTATTAATTTTTCTTCTAATGAAAGAGAGATGATTGTGGAAGTATTAAAACAGAATATGTCCCCTCAGGAACAAAAAAAGGTCGATTTGCTTATGCAAATGCTGAAAAACATGAAACGTTAAAAACAAAACGATATTTTCTATGATATAAATAAGCCCAGAACGGTTATCTTCTAACCATTCTGAGCTTATATTTTTTATGGTTTTGCTACAATATTGATAATTTTACCAGGAACATAAATTTCTTTGATAATATTTCCGGTTAATTTATCTCCAAGTGCTTCTTTTCCCATTGCAATGGCTGTATCTTTATCAGCATCTACTGCAATGGTAACAGTAGTTTTTGTTTTTCCATTTAACTGTACGGCAATCTCTACGGTATCTTCTTTGGTCTTTTCTTCGTCGTATTCCGGCCATGCAGTCTGATACAATCTTCCTTCATATCCGCATGCAGTCCACAATTCTTCTGTAATATGTGGTGCTACCGGATTCAACAATACCAAGAATGTCTTAAACTCTGCACGATTGATTTTTCCTGCTTTGGAGAAATCATTTAAGATAGACATCAATGCAGCAATAGCTGTGTTATATTTTAAGTTCTCATAATCAGAGCTTACTTTCTTAATTAACTGGTGCATCTTTGTTTCAAATTCTGCACTGTATGCATCTCCGTCTACTAAAATATCCTGTAACTTCCATACACGCTCTAAGAATCTTCTACAACCCTTTACTCCGTTTTCAGACCAGGAAGCACTAAGGTCAAATGCTCCAATGAACATTTCGTAGGTACGAAGTGTATCTGCGCCATAATCCATAACAATATCATCCGGGTTTACAACATTTCCTCTGGATTTTGACATCTTTTCTCCGTTTTCACCTAATATCATACCATGAGAAGTTCTCTTCTGATATGGTTCCGGAGTAGGAACAATCTTCTCATCATATAAGAACTTATGCCAGAATCTGGAATACAGTAAATGTAATGTTGTATGTTCCATACCACCGTTATACCAGTCAACCGGTAACCAATATTTCAATGCTTCCGGACTTGCCAGTGCTTCATGGTTATGTGGATCTGTGTAACGAAGGAAATACCAGGAAGATCCTGCCCACTGTGGCATAGTATCTGTCTCTCTCTTTGCAGGTCCACCACAACATGGACAAGTTGTATTTACCCATTCATCCATAGCTGCTAATGGTGACTCTCCGTTATCTGTTGGCATATAGCTTTCTACTTCCGGAAGCTCTAACGGAAGTTCACTTTCTGAAATTGGCACATAGCCGCATTTTTCACATTTTACAATTGGAATAGGTTCTCCCCAATAACGCTGACGTGAGAATACCCAGTCTCTTAATTTGTAATTGGTTTTTCCTTTTCCAATTCCTTTTTCTTCTAAGAACGCAATGATTTTCTTCTTTGCCTCTGCCACTTCCAGTCCATCTAAGAATCCGGAATTAATCAATTTTCCGGTAGCAACATCGGTATAGGCTTCTTCCTGTACATTTTTACCACCTGCTACTACTTCAATGATTGGTAAGTTGAATTTCTTTGCAAACTCCCAGTCTCTGGTATCATGTGCCGGAACTGCCATGATTGCTCCTGTTCCGTAGCTCATTAATACATAATCAGATACCCAGATTGGAATCTCTTTATCATTTACAGGGTCTACTGCCTTAAGTCCTTTAATTTCTACACCGGTCTTTTCTTTTGCAAGCTCAGAACGTTCAAAGTCAGACTTTCTTGCTGCCTGTTCTCTGTATGCTACAATTTCATCCCAGTTTTCAATTTCATCCTTGTATTTATCCAATGCTGGATGTTCCGGAGAAACTACCATATATGTTGCGCCAAATAAAGTATCCGGTCTTGTTGTGTAAACAGTAAGCTTATCTTCTTTTCCTGCAATCTGAAAGTCTACTTCTGCACCCTGGCTCTTTCCAATCCAGTTACGCTGTGAAACTTTTACTCTTTCAATGTAGTCTACATCGTTTAATCCTTCCAAAAGTTTATCTGCATATTCTGTGATTTTTAACATCCACTGGCTTTTTACTTTGCGGACTACCGGTGCACCGCATCGCTCACATACACCATTTACAACTTCCTCATTTGCAAGTCCTACTTTACAAGAAGTACACCAGTTAATTGGCATCTCTGTTTTATAAGCAAGTCCTGCTTTAAATAATTTCAAGAAAATCCACTGGGTCCATTTATAATATTCCGGATCAGTTGTATTAATCTCTCTATCCCAATCAAAGGAATATCCTAAGGAATGTAACTGCTTTTTGAATCTTTCTACGTTATTCTTTGTTACAATCTTTGGATGAATCTTATTCTTGATTGCATAGTTCTCTGTTGGTAATCCAAATGCATCCCATCCCATTGGATATAGTACATTATATCCTTGCATTCTTCTTTTTCTTGCAACGATATCAAGTGCTGTGTAAGGTCTTGGATGTCCTACATGAAGTCCCTTTCCTGAAGGATATGGGAACTCTACTAATGCGTAATATTTTGGCTTTGAATAATCGTCTGTTGCAGCAAAAGCTTTTTCATCATCCCATATTTTCTGCCATTTTTCTTCTACGGCTCTGTGGTTATACGGTGTTGCCATCTTCTATTTCCTCCTAAACTTGGCAATATGCCAATCTTTTTCATTCTATATGTATATACCTATACTTTTAAAAGTTTATCACAAGGGGATAATTTGTCAAGATTTAGGCAACACTTTTCTTTCCTTTTCGCATATACTAAACCGAACAATCTTTTTTGGAGTTACTTATGACACAAAATTCTAATACTAATTCCTATGAAAATCCGGGACTTTCTTATTTGGAAGAAGTTTTGTATCAAATGCCGGAAGCATATGCCCGAATAAACGGTTCTCCCAGCTATCCGAATCTTCACGGTATTGTCCGATTCTATTCTTCCGGTACCGGTGTAATTGTAAATGCGGAAATATATGGACTTCCTACCGGAGAATCCTCGCCTTGCGCACCATTTATTCATGGCTTTCATATTCATGAAGGTGGTAGCTGCACCGGAACTTCCGACAACCCTTTTGCCAATGCCGGAATGCATTTCAACCCCAACTCCTGCCAGCACCCGGAACATGCCGGTGACCTGCCTCCTCTTTTTTCCAATAATGGATTTGCCTGGATGTTATATTATACAGAGCGTTTTTCTATTTCTGAAATTCTTGGCAGAACTGTGATTATACATGAAAACCCGGACGATTTTCACAGTCAACCTTCCGGAAATTCCGGTAGTATGATTGCCTGCGGTGTAATCACCGCTACCTAACGTAAAGGATTCGCGGAGCGTTTTTTATGCAATAGGATGCAAATTCCTATTGCATAAAAAGAGAATTCCGCAGATATGTATTCTACGGAATTCTCTGTAAATATCATTTTTCTACTCTTCGTCTTTTTCTAATTTATTCGCTCTTGCAGCCACTTCTTTCTCTTGAATATCACTTGGTGTTTGTTCATACCTTGCAAATTCATAAGAAAATACGCCACTGCCTCCTGTCATAGAACGCAAGTCTGTCATATATCCATATAGTTCCATATATGGTACATCTGCTGTAATCTCGGTTTTTCCTGTTTCTACCGGATTCATGCCTAATACTCTGCCTCGGCGTTTGTTTAAATCCCCCATAATATCTCCGGTATACTTATCCGGTACTACAACTTTTAAAGTTGCAATTGGCTCCAATAATATTGGGGATGCTTCCATAATACCTTTCTTAAACGCCTGAATGGTTGCCATCTTAAATGCCATTTCGGATGAATCTACCGGATGATAAGAACCGTCATACAATACTGCTTTTATTCCCACTACCGGATATGCCGCCATAGGACCTTTTTGTACGGATTCCTGAAGTCCCTTTTCCACTGCCGGGAAAAAGTTCTTCGGAACTGCTCCACCAACTACCTGCTGCTCAAATACATACGGTGTTTCCAAATCGCCACTTGGTTCAAAGATCATTTTTACATGTCCGTACTGACCGTGTCCACCAGACTGCTTTTTATATTTATACTCTACATCTGCCTTTTTGCGAATAGTCTCACGAAATGCAATCTTTGGTCGGCTTAATTCAATTTCTACTTTATAGCGTTCTTTCAACTTACTTACCACTACTTCCAGATGTTGATCTCCGATTCCATATATCAAGCTCTGTCCATTAGCACTGTCATTTACTACTTTAAGAGTTAAATCTTCCTGCATCAATTTTTGCAATGCCTGAGATATTTTATCTTCGTCCCCTTTATTTTTTGCCTTATACCGCATGTAAGTATATGGCGTGGAAATCTGAGTTTTTCCGTACATAACCGGGGCTGCCTTGGTAGATAAGGTATCTCTGGTTCCAACCTTGGAAAGTTTTGCTAATGCACCAATATCACCTGCATGAAGTTCCGGAACTTCCGTTGGTTTATTTCCTTGCATAATGTAAATTTTTCCGATTTTATCTTCCATATCCTTCTCGGAATTGTACAAAACATCGTCTGTCTTAAGTACGCCGGAATTTACTTTTATGAGAGAATATTTTCCGATAAAAGGATCTGCAATGGTTTTAAAAATATAAGCACTCTTCGGTTTTGCAATGTCATAGTCCCCCTCGAATACTTCATTTGTTTTCATATTGACTCCCTTGCAGGAACGTTTCTCCGGGCTTGGAAGATATTTTAAAATATCATCTAATAGAGTATAAACTCCCTGTGCCATAATACTGGAGCCCATAGAAATCGGAATAATACTTCCGTCTGCCACATTATTTCGAAGTGCTGTACGAATTTCAAACTCTGAAAATTCTTCTCCTGCAAAATAGCGTTCCATAAACTCTTCGCTTGTCTCTGCAACCGCCTCCATTAAAGCTTCTCGACAAATCTCCAAGTTAGGTTTGGAATAATCCGGAACAGGCACTTCTTCTACTTCTCCCTTATCATTCCAACGATTTCCGGTCTGTGTCACAACATTTACATATCCCACAAACTTTTCGTTTTCACGGATTGGCAAATGAAATGGCGCGATTTTCTTTCCATACATCTCCTGTAAATCTTCTACTACCTGACGAAAACTTGCATTATCATCATCCATTTCTGTTACAAAAAACATTCTTGGAATCTTATACTTTTCGCAAATATCCCATGCCTTCTGTGTACCCACTTCAATTCCGTTTTTCCCGGATACTACAATCACCGCAGCATCTGCTACACTGACTGCTTCTTCTACTTCTCCTACAAATCCAAAATAGCCCGGTGTATCTAATACATTGATTTTGGTGTCTTCCCAAATAATTGGTACTACGGTTGTATTAATGGAAAAGAGGCGTTTGATTTCTTCCTTATCATAATCACTAATGGTATTTCCATCACTAATCTTTCCCATTCTGGTGGTCAGTCCGGAAAGGTATGCCATTGCTTCTACCAAAGTGGTCTTTCCACATCCGCCATGTCCCAGAAGTGCAATATTTCTAATTTTGTCTGTTGTGTAAACGTTCATGTCAATTCCCCCAATGCTATTGTTTTTATAGTATATATTTTACTAAATTGTTTGTATTTTTTCAACTATTTTGTTCATATTTTCCAATTTATTTATTGAGATTATTCTTTTTATTGAAAATACCTTTTATTTTTCTTTTCTTTTTTTGCAATTATTATCAATCTTGCACATATTGCTTTTTCACTTTGACGCGACAAAGTGTTGACTTTTTCTTTTCTATCACTTATGATAGAAACAATCACGAAATTTTAGAAAAGTTGAGGGTTTAGATTATGATTATTGTAATGAAACAAAATGCTTCTCAGGAAGCAATTGAAAAAGTGGTATCTACTATCACTTCTTGCGGACTTTCCACACACCTTTCCAAAGGAGAAGAAGTCACCATTATCGGTGTTATCGGAGATAAGTCTCGCTTAAATACACAGGCAATCGAAGGACTTCATGCTGTAGACAAGGTCGTTCCCATTACCGAAAGCTACAAACTTGCAAACAAAAAGTTCCATCCAGAACCAACAAGCGTATCTGTTCGTAATACTACCATCGGTCCGAACACCATGACAATCATGGCAGGCCCATGTGCAGTAGAAACCGAAGAACAATTGATGTGTATCGCAAAGGCTGTAAAAAAATCCGGTGCTACTATTTTAAGAGGTGGGGCTTTCAAGCCAAGAACCAGTCCATATTCTTTCCAGGGATTAGAAGAAGATGGATTAAAGTTCATGCAGACTGCCTGCGCTGAAACAGGACTTGCCGGTATTTGTGAAGTTACCAGTATCCATGCTGTAGAACTTGCAACCAAGTATGTAGACATGCTCCAGGTAGGTGCTCGTAACATGCAGAACTTTGAATTATTAAAAGAGGTAGGAAAAACAAAGCATCCGGTTCTTTTAAAACGTGGACTATGCGCTACCGTGGATGAATGGTTAAACGCTGCTGAGTACATCATGTCGGAAGGAAATCCAAATGTTGTTTTATGCGAACGTGGTATTCGTACCTATGAGACTGCTACCAGAAACACCTTAGACTTAAGTGCTGTTTGCGTATTAAAAGAGAAAACACATCTTCCGGTTATCGTTGACCCAAGCCATGCTACTGGTGTAAGAAGTTATGTAGAACCATTAGCAAAAGCTGCCGTTGCATGTGGTGCTGACGGTCTTATGATTGAAGTTCACAATGATCCTGCACATGCGCTTTCCGACGGACCACAGTCACTTACATTTGAACAGTTTGATTCTGTTATGACAAATCTAAAGCCATATGTAGCATTGACCGGGAGGAAATAAGGATGTTGCCAGATAAAATTGGTTTTATCGGTCTTGGTCTGATTGGTGGAGCAATTGCCAAGACAATTCACCGGGTACATCCCGATATTTCACTGATTGCATATGATATTGATACTGCTTCTCTTTCACAGGCAGTACAAGACGGTGTACTTACTCATTCTTATGATACAATTAGCGATGATTTCGCTTCTTGCCGTTATATTTTTCTATGTGCACCTGTCCAAAAAAATGCAGAATTTCTTGCAAAATTGTCAAATTTTGCCAGGAATTCCTGCATTATTACAGATGTCGGGAGCGTAAAAACTGCTATACACCAAGAAATTGCAGGAACTCCTATTGAAGCATATTTTATCGGTGGACATCCCATGTGCGGTTCAGAAAAAAGCGGCTATATAAATGCAACTCCATATCTTTTGGAGAATGCCTATTATATTCTGACCCCCACCAGTAAAACTTCACCAACGTTATTAGCAGAATTTCAGACTTTTGTGCAATCTCTGGGAGCCATTCCAATGGTAATGGATTACCAGGTGCATGACTATGCAACTGCCGCCATCAGTCATCTTCCCCATATTCTTGCTTTTACACTGGTAAATTTGGTGAAAAAATTAGATAATCCGGAAGAAACTATGAAGACCATCGCTGCCGGCGGTTTTCGGGATATGACTAGAATTGCTTCTTCTTCCCCGATTATGTGGCAACAAATTTGTCTTACCAATCAAACACAAATTTTGAATCTTTTAGATTCATTTATTGAAGCTCTGGAAAATATCCGTCAAGAAATCAAAACAGAAAATAGTTCTTGTTTACTTGACTTTTTTCAATCTGCTAAGGATTACCGAGACTCTTTAAGTCTCAATAGTTCTGGTCCTCTTTCAAAAACCTTTGAAATATATTGTGACTTGATTGATGAGACTGGTGGTATTGCAACTCTTGCCACTATTTTAGCAAAAAATCATATTAGCATAAAAAATATTGGTATTATACATAACAGAGAATTTCAAGATGGTGTTCTGCATATTGAATTTTACGAAGAGAATGCTCTGCAAAAGGCTCTGATTCTGCTTCGCGACTATCACTACACTGTCTACGAACGTTAAGAGGTATCTATTCTATGAAGATTACAAATAATTACACATTTCACGGAGAACTTGCTGTACCCGGTGATAAATCTATCTCACACCGCTCCATCATGTTTGGTGCTATTTCAGATGGATTAACCGAAGTTACAAACTTCCTTCAGGGCGCTGATTGTCTTTCGACAATTTCCTGTTTTCGAAGTCTTGGAATTGAAATTGAAAACACACCTGATTGTATTTTAATCCACGGAAAGGGACTTCACGGATTAAAACAGGCAAACCATACTTTGGATGTAGGAAATAGCGGAACTACTACACGACTTATTTCCGGAATTTTAGCAGGACAACCTTTTGAAACTACACTAAACGGAGATGCTTCCATTCAAAAACGTCCTATGAAACGTATTTTTACACCACTTTCTTCTATGGGCGCACGCTTTGAAAGTTTAAATGGAAATGACTGTGCTCCTTTTACTGTTTACGGAGGACAGCTTCATGGAATTCATTATGACTCTCCTGTGGCTTCCGCACAAGTAAAGTCTGCGGTTCTTCTTGCAGGACTTTATGCAGATGGAATTACCGGTGTAACTGAGCCGGTTCTTTCTCGTAATCATACAGAGCTTATGCTTACCGGATTTGGTGCTCATATTACTTCTTCCGGTACTACCGCTTCCATCGAGCCTGAGCCTTACTTACAAGGACAGCAAATTCAAGTTCCGGGAGATATTTCTTCTGCGGCATATTTTATTGCACTTGGACTGATTACACCGAATTCTGAGATTTTAATAAAAAATGTTGGTGTAAATCCTACTCGAGATGGGATAATACAGGCTGCACTTGCTATGGGCGGTAACATTACTCTTTTAAATGAACGAACCGTTTCCGGCGAACCGGTTGCTGATATCTTAGTAAAAAGCAGTTCTTTACACGGAGCTAATATCGGCGGAGACTTAATTCCTACATTGATTGACGAGTTACCTGTAATTGCCGTTATGGCAGCTTTTGCAGAAGGTACTACTACCATTACTGATGCTCAGGAACTACGAGTAAAAGAATCTGACCGTATTGCAGTTGTAACGGAAAACCTTTCTGCTATGGGCGGTAACATTACTCCGACAGAAGACGGAATGATTATCAAAGGTGGTACACCACTTCATGGTGCTTGTATTCAGACACATTTAGATCACAGAATTGCTATGTCTTTTGCAATTGCAGGACTAAATGCTGATGGCGAAACTACTTTTGACGATAAAGACGTTGTTACAATTTCTTATCCGTCTTTCTTTGAAGATATCGAAAAACTTACACGCTAAGCATTGATTTTCTATGATATAAAGAAACCCGGATGACGTTTATGCCATTCGGGTTTCTTAGTTTTCTCTTACTTACTCCATCTTAAATCCAGAAGTAATTTCATTTAACTGTTTCGATAATTCTTCACACTCTTTTGTCATCTCATAAAGATTCTCAGTGTAATTTACTACTTCCGTAGTTTTTCCAGCAATATCAGATACTCCTTCTGCCGATTCGTTGATTGTCGTATTGATTCCTCCAATTGCTTCCGTAATAACGCTTATTCCTTTTTCCAGTTCTTCTGCCTCTTTTTCAGCTTCAATCATAAAGTTCTGAATTTGTTCTGCGGCTTCTTTGTACTCTTTTCCGGATGTAAGGAAATCACTGTAATCCTTGGTTACTTCATTTCCAAGAAATTCCAACGTTTGCTTCAAACAATCCATCAATGTCTGCACTGATTCATTTACTTGATCTACGATATCGATAATTCCTGTTGCTGTACTAGAACTTTGTTCTGCCAATTTTCCAATTTGATCTGCAACAACCGCAAATCCTCTTCCGTTTTCACCGGCTCTTGCAGCTTCAATCGATGCATTCAAGGACAACAACGTTGTTTCTTCAGCAATTTCCTGAATCGTTCCTGTCAATTCATTAATCTTGTCTACCGCAGTTGCTTTTTCGATTGCATCCTTTGACACTTTACGAATTGCATCATACATCTCCATGGTATTTTTATTTGCTTGTTCACTTTGGGTTGCCAACATTTCTGATTTTTCCATAATATCAGTTGTCATCTGTGTTCCTTCTTTAATTTTTCCGGTTACATTGATGACGTTTTCCTGCATATCAGCAATACTCTCATTAATGGATTCTGAAGATGCAGAAGTCTCTTCCATTCCTGCTGCCAGTTCTTCTGTTGTTGCTGAGTTATCCGTGGATGCCATATTCACTTCTTTGGATATCTCGCTTAATTCCTCTGAGCTATGTAATAACTTCTCTGAAATATTACTTAATTTCCCTACAATCGCCGCCAGTTTGCTCTTCATATCAATAATGGCAACACCCATATTTCCAATTTCATCTTTGGTTTTTGGCATGTTTTCTTGCATAGATAAATCAAATTCTGAAATGGAATGAATCACCTTTGTTAATGGTTTAATTGGTCTTGTAATCACAGAAGTAATGATATATCCAATTAAAATAATTACTGCTACCAAAATAATTCCTACTATCATACAATACATATTCATTGTATTAACCGGTTTCATTACTTCGGACTTATCTGCCTGTACAAATAATACCCAATTATTTACCGTACACATAAATGCCACATACTTTTCTTTTCCATCAACCGTGCATTCACGCACATCCGCAGTTGTAATTACCCCTTCGTTATTCAACGTATCTAAAACTTCTTGTACAACACTATTTCCTTCCAATGTCGTTCCGATTTTACTTCGGTCTTTGGAATAAAGATATGTTCCGTCTGTATCAACCAGACAGGCTTCGCTTGATTTCATTCCATCAATACCAACACTATTCAAAATAAATTCCAGACGTACAGACATATCGGTTCTCTCTGTATCACCCCAGAAACTTTCATATAATGTATCTGACGCTGATGTACAAACATCATACAAATAATTTTCACACAGTGAAACTACATTTTTCTCACTTACCACTCTCGAAGCTAATAAAATCCCTGCTATCAGCAGAATGGAAGTGGAAATCATCATAACGGATACTTTTCCCTTTATGGTTCCAAATATTTTCTTCATAGTTTTCGCTCCAATCTTCTAATAAACAGACTATTTTTGTTCTTTCCATTGTGTCTTTGCATCACTTACTACATCATCCCAGGTCATTTCACCTTTAACATAACTTAAAAGATCTGCGCCAAATTGATCTTTGAAAAGCTGTCCTGGAAATGCAGTAAAGTTCCATGCCACACTCTGTTTGCTGTCATCAGACATTGCAGCAATTACCTGCTGTGCCAACGGATCATCTGGTTCTTCATCATCATTGAAGGTATCAAATGGTGCAATAAATCCAAGTTTATTAGTTACATAATCTTTTCCTACATCAGAAGTAAACAACCACTCTACAAAGTCAATCGTTGCTTGCTGATCTTCCTTGGATGCCCAACTGCTTACACTAAAGTAGTTTTCTGTACCAATACAGATTCCCTGACTTTCTTCGCCATCTACTCCTATATAAATTGGCAGAAATTTCACATCATCCTCGCCTACTACATTTCCATCCATAGACTCAATCTGGCTCCAAGCCCAGTTACCATTCTGTACCATCGCTACTTTTCCCTGTGCGAATTCTTCCATGGAATCACTTACCGTTTTAGACCCCAGTTCCATTTTATCTGTACAAGAATTATCTACATATAAATCAAAGATATTCTTAAAATTATCTGCATAGGTAAAATCAATTTCATCCAAATCATTTACACCTTTATCGTTAAATTCGTAATAAATCGGTAAATTCATAAGATGCGTCTGCCATCTCCAGTCTTCACCGGAACTTAAAGAGGTAGAGGCAAATACACCTTCTATTCCTAACTGCTCTTTATGAGCGGTCATATCTTCTACTACCGCTTTTAACAAATCATAATTGTTAATTTCCTCCGCAGAAGAAATAGAAACTGCCTTATCCGGTAATGCAAAATACTTCTTCATAATGCTGTCGTTGTAAATAATTCCGTATCCTTCTACTACATACGGAATACCATACACACCACCATTTGATTCTACTGCAAGACTTTTATCCAGCAAATGATCATACAGCTCTGTATCTTTTAAATCCAGACAAAACTTTGACCATGTTTCATATCCAATCGACCCATTAATCTGGAATAATGTCGGTGCCTCTCTTTTGGCAATTTCTGACTGTAAAACCTGTTCATATGTTCCACTTGCCGCAGTAATTACCCTTACATCAACTCCCGTTTCCTTTGTATAGGTGTCTGCAATTTCCTCCCATACCTCTGCTACTTCTGGCTTAAAATTCAGGTAGTATACGCTTCCCGTTTTCTTTTTGGAACTCCCACATCCCACTAAAGCAAACGCCAACAATAACAGTACTGCAATAATTCCTACTCTGTTTTTTTTCATTGGTATTCCTCCCTAAAATTATAATATAATATACAGTATTATTTTACCATCCATATATATTTATTTTCAATATCTTACATTAATACCGCAAAAAATTAACATGTTTTCGCAAAAAAATGACAAAAAAAGTAGACACACATGTCTACTTTTTATTACCAATTTCTTCTCCCATTTTCACTATGGTTTCATATCCATTTTTTGTATTTTCCAGTATTTGTTGTTCTATTGCTACTGCATCCTTTTGGAAAAGCAAAATCACAGTAGAGCCACCAAACTCGAACATTCCTTTTTCCTCTCCCCGTTTTACCTCTGCCTCCTCTTGATGATTGACAATACGCCCTACCATAAGAGCACCTACCTCCATCATCAATACAGTCTTGAAATGCTTACTTTGCAACAAAGAAAACTCTCTTGTATTTTCTTTATAAATAGGATATACATCATTTGCAGCCGGATTTACTGTATGGAACACTCCGGAAATATGATGATTTGCTGACTTTCTACCGTCATCTACATAACAATATCTGTGATAATCATCTACTGTCAAACGAAACACACAAATGGTTCCACCCTGATATTTTTCTGCCAGTTTTTTAGAACGCAATAATGATTCCAGTGTATAGGCAGTATTTTTTATCATAAAATGTTGATTTTCTTCCACTGGATACACACTCAATTTTCCATCGCAAGGACTAATTAATACGTTTTCTCCCTCTGCAATGGGTCTGCACTCTTTCCGTATCTGTCTGGTAAAAAAATCATTATATGATGTATATTCTTTTTCCTCATATACGCTCATATCTATATGATTCTTCTGAATAAAAGGAGAAATAAAAACTTTCGACCATATTTTATCCAATAGCCAACCTGCCGCCTTAGAAATAGTAGGCTTTATTAAAAAACGCAAGATACTTCTTCCCACAGAACTATTATACATCCACTGTAACAGTTTATCCTGACCGGAATCTTCTGTAGTAATATTTCCCTCTCTATCAATATATCGCATGCTCTATCCTTCCTACCGTCGTACCATCTGCACCCATGGCCAAATTGCCCGAAAATCTACATGATACTTAGAAAACATAATCATAACTACCAAGGCTGCTGCCACTATTACTACAAGTATTGCAAGGGTAGAATTCTTCGGCTTCTTTAACTTGAAATCTACCACAAATAATACACCAACAATTAGCAATGCTAAATACAGGCAAATCCGAAATGCCCAATCCGGTATAAAGAACTGCACCATAAATACCAATGGTAAAACAATCGCCATAGAGGTAATCGGAAGTCCCTTATAGAATTTTTGTCCATCTTCGGAGACCAAAGCATTCTTTGCTTCCATTACATTGAAAAATGCAAGACGAATCACTGAATTCACACAGTAAATTGCAATCACTATCATGCCAATGATGCCACGCACTCCTAACAGGTAACAAATCATTGCCGGGAATACTCCAAAGCAGACCATATCACATAAAGAGTCAATCTGTATTCCAAATGATTTTTCATCTTCTGTACGATTCTTCATTGCTCTTGCGATTTTTCCATCAAACATGTCACACAAGCCTGACAAAGCCAAACAGAAAATTGCTGTTTTAAATCTGCCATGTATTGCCTGAGTCATTCCGAATACGGAAGACAATAAGCTTATGTACGTTAATACTACTGAATAATTGTAAAATCCTATCATTTTCTCTTTCCCCGCTTCTTTCTAAATCATTCTGTTTGCGAATATCCTATTCTAAAATGTGCCACAGCTGTCATAACTGCGCTAAATAACAACTGTACATAATATGCAATTCCACGGCTTAATACCATTCCCGGAAGTAATAAACTTCCTGCAAATACACCTTTGAAAATAATCAGGAATAAATTCTCACTTATTCCCATACCTCCCGGTAATGGTAACATATCAACGGATACAGAAACCACTGCCTGAAGCATTACTACATCATAAATACTGGTTCCGCTTAAACCAAATGCCTTATATACAAACCATGTTACAAAAAATAAAGCAAAACGCTGCACAAAAGTAATAATCATAACATTTCCAATTACTTTTTTATGGGTCTTAAAGTATACTGCCGCTGCCTCATAATGTTCCATGGAGGCTTCTAATTTTTCCTGTCGTTCCGGTTTTTTCTTCATTAGATGAATATGTTCCAGAAAATGCATTCCCTTAACTAACATATTCTTTGCCAGATTAGGCCAAAAAACTAAGAACGACATAAAAATACAACAAAATACATTTAATCCAACTCCCAGATAAAAAATCGGAAGTATTCCTTCTAAATAATGATGAACAAATCCCCGTTGAAAAAATGCTACAAACAATCCTATGATTACTAATATTGACTTATATGTAATGGTTACAATCATCAAAACCAGAGTTGCTACCGGTATTGGAATCTTGTTTTTACGCATATAATATATCTGTGCCGGCTGTCCTCCTGTTGCCGACGGTGTAATGGCACTAAAGAAAAATCCTACACAAGAATATAAGAAACAGGTTCTTTCTTTCGTCTTAATATCCAGCGTTCCAAACATATAATGAATGATAATGGATTCACCCCAGACAAAAAATATTACTGCTGCTCCTGCCGGAATGATATACCACAAATTTACTCCTTCAATTGCTTTTCCTACTGCCTGCAAATCTTCGCCATGAAATACACTATAAATTGTCAGCAAAAATACAACCACAAGAAATAATGCATTTCCGATTTTCTTCTTCTTACTTTCCACGCTTATATATCCTTTCAAACAAATGTTCTAACAGACGATAACAATTGGTGTGAAATCCAATATAATATGTTAATTCCGCAATCATAATTCCACTAAATACATCTACAATATAGTGTTGCTTCGTAAATTGTGTTGATGCACAGACCATTAATGCAAAAACACATGAAAATGCGCGATACCATTTTGGTACACGCTTCTGTCCTCGAATCCCTATATAACAAAACCAACTAACTAAACAGTGAATGGACGGAAATAGTCTGGTAGGATCATCCATACTGTATACAAATTGAAGTATATTCTCCCACACTCCATCACCTGCTATAACAGGTCGTACATTTGTGGTTGGTAGCACCAGAAAAAAGAAACAGCAAATAAGACGCGACATAATGTCAGCTGTTACAAAACGATAACAATGTTCCTTTCCCAAACTGGCAATTAATATATAGTTAACACCCCAAAACAGATAACATCCTAAATATATGATTACAAATTCAGGTACAACCGGAACTGCCCGATCGAAAGCCGTCGTTAAATCGTAATGCTTCCATCCATCCGCTATAGGTGCAATCCCTGCATATACAAGAAAATTCACTGCCAAACAAGTAAGCAGTGGAACAACCGCATATGCCGGTATCAATTTTTGAATTTTTTCCTTCATTCCTTGTCTCCTCATAATTGCAACTAAAGAATATTATAACAGATTCCAGAAAATAGTCTACTTAATTTATTCTTAAATTTTACAAAAATTCCACAAAATTCTTCTTTTACTAAAAAAAAGAGCGCGAACATTGTCGCTTACAACTAATTTCAGCACTTCCTATGATATAAAAAATCACCACCTCTATATGAATCCGAGGTGGCGATTTCTTATAAGAACCTTTAAATATATTGTTGTTAATTCTGCTTTTCTGCAATTGCAGCCTGTGCTGCTGCTAATCTTGCAATTGGTACACGGAATGGGGAACAAGATACATAATCCAGTCCAATCTTATGGCAGAACTCTACGGAAGATGGATCTCCACCGTGCTCTCCACAGATACCGATATGTAAGTTTGGATTTACCGGTTTTCCTAAGTTAATGGTCATTTCCATTAATTTTCCAACACCAGTCTGGTCTAATCTTGCAAATGGATCATTCTCAAGAATCTTAGCATCATAGTAAGCACCTAAGAACTTACCAGCATCATCACGAGAGAATCCGAATGTCATCTGTGTCAAATCATTTGTTCCAAAGCAGAAGAAGTCAGCTTCTTTTGCAATTTCATCCGCAGTTAATGCAGCTCTTGGAATTTCAATCATCGTACCAACTTCATATTCTAACTTAATACCTGCTGCTGCGATTTCCTCATCTGCTGTTTTTACTACGATTTTCTTTACAAATTTTAATTCCTTTACTTCTCCAACCAATGGAATCATAATTTCTGGCTTTATATTCCAATCAGGATGTGCTTTCTGTACGTTAATTGCTGCACGAATGACTGCTCTGGTCTGCATCCTTGCAATTTCCGGATAAGTAACTGCAAGACGGCATCCTCTATGTCCCATCATCGGATTGAATTCATGTAAGGAATCAATAATTGCCTTAATTGTTTCTACTGATTTTCCCTGAGCATCAGCTAATTTCTTAATATCTTCTTCCTCTGTTGGAACGAATTCATGTAATGGTGGATCTAAGAAACGAATGGTAACCGGATTGCCTTCCAATGCTTCATACAGTTTTTCAAAGTCTCCCTGCTGTACAGGTAAAATCTTAGCAAGTGCTGCTTCTCTTTCTTCTACGGTATCAGAACAAATCATTTCACGGAATGCATCAATTCTGTCGCCTTCAAAGAACATATGCTCTGTACGGCAAAGTCCGATACCTTCTGCACCAAGCTCGCGTGCCTTTTTTGCATCTGCCGGTGTATCTGCATTCGTTCTTACTTTTAACTTTCTATATTTATCTGCCCAGCCCATAATTCTTCCGAACTCTCCTGCGATTGTTGCATCTACAGTTGGAATCTGTCCATCATAAATATTACCGGTAGAACCGTCTAAGGATAAATAATCTCCTTCGTGATATTCTTTTCCTGCCAATGTGAACTTCTTGTTTTCCTCATCCATAACAATGTCACCACATCCTGATACACAACAGGTTCCCATACCACGGGCAACAACCGCTGCGTGACTTGTCATACCACCACGCACAGTCAAGATACCCTGTGCAGCCTTCATACCTTCAATATCTTCCGGAGATGTTTCCAGACGAACCAATACTACTTTTTCTCCTCTTGCAGCCCAATTTTTTGCATCTTCTGCTGTAAATACAATTTTACCACATGCAGCTCCCGGTGATGCTCCCAAAGCTTTTCCTGCTGGTACTGCCGCTTTTAATGCTGCCGCATCAAACTGTGGATGTAATAATGTATCTAAGTTACGAGGATCAATCATCGCTACTGCTTCTTCCTCGTTTCTCATTTGTTCATCTACTAAATCACATGCAATTTTTAATGCTGCCTGTGCTGTTCTCTTACCATTACGGGTCTGGAGCATGTATAACTGGCAATGTTCTACTGTAAACTCCATGTCCTGCATATCTCTGTAATGTGCCTCCAAGGTATTGCACACAATCTTAAACTGTGCATATGCCTTTGGAAACTTTTCTTCCATTTCAGAAATCTTCATTGGAGTACGAACTCCTGCAACAACATCCTCACCTTGTGCATTTGTAAGGAATTCTCCAAATAATCCCTTCTGACCGGTTGCCGGGTCACGGGTAAATGCAACACCGGTACCACAATCTTCACCCATATTTCCGAATACCATTGCCTGTACGTTAACTGCTGTTCCCCAGGAATATGGAATATCGTTATCTCTACGATATACATTTGCACGAGGGTTATCCCAAGAACGGAACACTGCTTTAATCGCTCCCATTAACTGCTCCTTTGGATCATCCGGGAAGTCAACTCCGATTTTAGACTTATATTCGGCTTTAAATTGATTTGCCAATTCTTTCAAATCATCCGCTGTTAATTCTACGTCCTGCTTTACCCCTCTGTCAGCTTTCATTTTATCAATTAATTCTTCAAAATATTTCTTACCGACTTCCATAACTACATCAGAATACATCTGGATAAATCTTCTATAACAATCCCAAGCCCATCTTGGATTGTTGGATTGCTCAGCGATAACATTTACAACCTCTTCATTTAAACCAAGGTTCAATATGGTATCCATCATACCTGGCATAGAAGCCCGTGCACCTGAACGAACTGATACAAGCAATGGATTTTGCTTATCTCCGAACTTCTTGCCTGTTATTTGTTCCATTTTACCTATGTACTCATTTATCTGAGATTGAATTTCATCATTAATTTCTCTTCCATCCTCATAGTACTGTGTACAAGCTTCTGTGGTAATGGTAAAACCTTGTGGTACAGGAAGACCGATATTTGTCATCTCTGCCAGATTTGCACCTTTGCCCCCAAGAAGTTCTCGCATATTTGCATTTCCCTCTGTAAATAAATAAACCCACTTTTTAGCCATTTGAAATACCTCCTATATTTTAGTAGTTTGGGTTATTCTTGTAAAACATGTTGTATATATTTTACAAATACACCATTGAAGTCTCCTTCATTTAAGTATATTTTAACATATTATCTAATAATATCAATACTATTTTTGTGTTTTATTTGTCATAAATAGCAATTTTTTATTATTTTCTTACATTTTTTACACCACTTTACACTACTATTACTTTTTCCTGTACTATAACTTATTTCTTTGTACAAAAAAACATGACACTAAATTTCAGTGTCATGTTTCTCTAACAATTATTGATTATGCTGTTTTAAATCTTGTGGTATCTTCCTTTAATTTATTTGCATTTTCATCTGCTTTTACAATGGTATCTGCAACCTTTGTACACTCTGTTGCAGCTTTCTGTATACGTTCTGCAATATCCTGAGTTCCTGCCGCTCCTTCGTTTGCCGCATTTGCCACACCTGCTATTGCTTCTATCATGCCATCCATAGAAGCTAATAATTCTTCTGAAGTAGCACTAAAATCGGAAACTAACTGATCTACATACTCTGCATCTCCGTTATAATCATCGGCTAATCTCTCGAAAATATCATAACTTTCATTTACATCCGTTGCTACAAAATTTAACAATCTGATTGCGTCATCAGAAAGATGCTTTACTGCCTTTGTCACGCTGTCTGTAATCTCTTGTATATGAATTACAGAACTTTCGGACTGCTCTGCCAGATTTCGAATCTCATCTGCTACAACTGCAAATCCTCTTCCTGCTTCACCTGCTCTTGCTGCTTCTATGGAAGCATTTAATGACAATAAATTGGTCTGTGATGTGATTTCCATAATTGCCTGTGCCAGAACCTCGATTTCAGATACAATTTCCGCATCCTTTAATGCCTGATCTAAGCTGGTACGAATTTCATTCTGTATACTGCTTGCATGTTCACGATTTTCTTTTGTGGTGTTCTTTGCCTTTGCTGCTCTTTCATGAATTTCGTATACACGCTGAGCACCCTCTTGTGCATGAGTTGCAATACTTTTCACTGCATTTTCAATTTCACCAGACATAGAGTTCATTCGTTCTGCTGAATCTGCTGACTCTTGCATTCCTGCTGCCAGTTCTTCCGTAGCCGCTGATACACCTTCCATTTCACCATTCATAGTGTCAATGTTATCTTCAATCTGAATTACATTTTCCTGAATCTCTACCGCTTCATTCTGTACGTTTCCAATTAAAGACTCTAAATTACTTTTAATTTTCTCGAAGGCATGTGCTAAATCACCCACGCTATCTTTACGTTCTATGTACTTATCTGCTATATTTTCCGAAAAATTACCTTTTGCTAATTCATCTGCATAACTACAAGCATAGTTTAAAGAATGAATCATGTCATAGGTAACCCAAACTCCAATCACCATAACCAGTAAGAGCATTATAGCAATTACTATCATCATTTGCTGCACCTCATCTTTTACAATGGAACGCATCTCCGTCTCATCTGTATTAAGTGCTTTTTTATCATCAGCAGCATCAGCATCTCTCTTCTGTGCTGACTCGATAGCTACAATTGCGCTCTTTTCAATATCTTTCATTCCCATACGAGCGAAAACAATTGAAAAAACTCCCATTACAAGCATCATCAAAAAAATTATTATCATTTTGGTTCGAAACTTAACTTTTCCCATTTGCTTTTCCTCCTTAGTGGTTGTACTTTGTTTTGTTATTAACTATTATATTACAACTTTAATACCTAAATCAAATATAACTCATTAAAACTCAAATTTTCTCGCAAAATATGCGTCTAAGTCTTCAATCTTTACTCTTTCCTGTTCCATGGTATCACGGTCACGAACAGTTACTGCATGGTCTTCTTCTGATTCAAAATCATAAGTAATACAGAATGGTGTACCGATTTCATCCTGTCTTCTGTAACGTTTTCCGATATTTCCTCTGTCATCAAATTCACAGTTATATTTCTTAGCAAGCTGTGCGTAAACTTTTTCTGCACCCTCGTTTAACTTCTTTGACAATGGTAAAATACCAATCTTAACCGGAGCCAATGCCGGATGGAAATGAAGTACAGTTCTCATATCCGGTTTTTCTTCTGTTCCGATATTTTCTTCATCATATGCAGCACAAAGGAATGCTAATACTACTCTGTCTGCTCCTAATGATGGCTCAATTACATATGGAATATATTTTTCTTTCTTTTCATCATCAAAATATGTCATATCCTGTCCGGAAGTATTCTGATGCTGTGTCAAGTCGTAATCTGTACGATCTGCGATTCCCCAAAGTTCGCCCCATCCGAATGGGAATAAGAACTCTATATCAGTAGTTGCTTTACTGTAGAAACAAAGCTCCTCTGCATCATGATCACGGGCTCTCATTTCATCATCTTTAATACCAAGATTCTTTAACCAATTGATACAGAAACTTCTCCAATATGTGAACCATTCTAAGTCTGTTCCCGGTTCACAGAAAAATTCTAATTCCATCTGTTCAAATTCTCTGGTACGGAAGGTAAAGTTACCCGGTGTAATCTCATTACGGAAAGATTTACCAATCTGTCCAATACCAAATGGGATTTTCTTACGGGAAGTTCTCTGAACATTTTTAAAGTTTACGAAAATTCCCTGTGCAGTTTCCGGTCTTAAGTATACCGTGTTCTTTGCATCCTCGGTAACGCCCTGAAAAGTCTTAAACATTAAGTTAAACTGACGGATATCTGTAAAATTATGTTTTCCGCAAGTTGGACACGGAATCTGATTGTCATTGATAAACTGCATCATTTCGTCCTGACTCCAACCATCCACGGAACTTCTTAATTCAATGTTATTTTCCTGAGCAAATTCTTCTATAATCTTGTCTGCACGAAAACGTTCATGACATTCCTTACAATCCATTAATGGATCGGAAAATCCACCTAAATGTCCAGATGCTACCCAAGTCTGTGGATTCATTAAAATAGCACAGTCCACACCTACATTATAAGGATTCTCCATAACAAACTTCTGCCACCATGCTTTTTTTACATTATTCTTTAATTCAACACCAAGATTTCCGTAATCCCAAGTATTTGCCAGTCCTCCGTATATTTCAGAACCCGGATATACAAAACCTCTTGCTTTCGCTAACGCTACGATTTTTTCCATTGTCTTTTCCATTTTCGTTACCTCTTTCTATCTGTTCTTTTCTTTTATTCATATACAATATATACCAAAGATAAATCTGCACCGTCTTCTGCATCCTTTGGTAATTTGATAGATACTGTATCCTTTGCCTTCATAGAAGTATAATCAGAAGATATGTACTTTACAGTTCCATCTATTTTCACATCTATCTTCTCGCTTAAAATCACAACTTTGCAATCAGATTCTTTAATTTTACTACTATCTGCCTCACCAGACGCTTTCCCATCCTTTACTTTTGTAAAGTCAGTTTCAAAATCATACCCGGCAGCTAAAGCCTGTGGTACCGTTCCGGCAAATAATGTAACATTATTCAATTCCTGATAATCTTCATACCCGGCATATTTCATCAAAAGCTCTGCTTTCCCTTTCTTTACAGAAAAATCGCTTACTTTTGCACTATCCTTATCGTGTTTTTTCTGATATGCATCTACCTTTTCATTGATAAAATCTTCCAATTCCTTTTCATCATAATTGTCCTTGTCTAATTTTTCAATGGATGCAGCTATAATATTTCCCTTTTCTTTTACATATACAGTACTACAATCTACGTCAAGGGAATCCCCGCAGCCTGTCAACAATCCGGCTATCATAACACATACCAGACTGATGGATATTATTTTCTTCATAACATTCCTCCTAAAGTCTAAACGTGAATACTAAATATTATACCCTTTCCGCCCATTTATTGCAACTGCTATCTTCCATCTTTTTCTTTTATAATCTTACACCGTAACACCTCGAATTCCCGCTTCAAAGCCTTGATTCTGTTCTAATACCTGTAGGGAATGAAATCTACGGTCAATATATGTTTTCATATATTCGTTCATAATTTTTTCTAATTTTTCTAGTACTTCCTCTGAAACGGTAAATGTATATAATTTTTCGATGCTGGAGGTAATAATGTACTGCATGGTATAAAGAGTAGATTCATTTATGGAAAAAGACGGGACTCCTCTTGCACAATCCGTACATAGAGTTCCGCCGCTTTTTACATGAAATGATGTTAAGTTTTCCTTTGTTCCACACTTTAAACAGGAAAATACGTTGGGATACTCTCCATTGATTACCATTGCTTTTAATTCAAAAATCCGTCGCACCAGGCGATTATTCAAATGTGGGTTTTCTAATGCCCGAAGTGACTGATACAATAGTTTCAGCATATGTATTTCATCTGCATTTTCTCGCCCATAATAATCTGCGATTTCCATAAAATAAAAGCCAAAATAGGCTGCATCTAAGTCCATAGTAAGTTCTCGAAAATAGTTGGAAATATCTGCTTTCACTACCGTATAGGAGCTACGCCCCTCATAAGCCTCAAACTGTCCAAAGGAAAAAGGATTGCTGGCTGCCATCATCTGACTATTCGGTCTTCGTGCCCCGCGGGCAAATGCCGAAATTTTTCCTCTTTCCCTGGTCAGAAGCGTTATTCTTTTGTCATATTCGCCCACCGGGACCGCTGATAATACCATGCCCGTCAGCACTATGGTCTGTCCCATATATTGCCACGCTCCTGCCTTGTTCTTCTTGTTCTATCATAGAGGATGTAGCACCACCCTCCATATGTCCTTTATAGCTTAAATAATCTGCAATTCTTCCTGTACTTTCAAATTTCATCCATTCTGGTTCTATCATGTTCGATTCCCCCTTGTACTTTTGTTTTCTATACTCTTAGGTTGTCCCTGAACATGATAGATAATACCAGATAAAAAATGGCAAATTTCTTCTAATAATCCTCGTCTTCACGATATCCGAAGTTCTTTATCAGGAAGTCGCTGTCTCGCCAATCTTTCTTTACTTTTACCCAAAGTTTTAAATTCACTTTACTATCTAAAAGACGTTCAATTTCATATCTGGCATTGGTTCCGATTTTTTTCAACATATTGCCGCCTTTTCCAACAATAATGCCCTTGTGAGAATCGCGCTCACAGATAATGGTTGCATCAATATCTATGAGTTTTCCATTTTCCCGTTCTTTCATTCGTTCAATGGTAACTGCTATTCCGTGCGGAATTTCCTCACTTAATGCATGAAGTGCCTTTTCACGAATCAACTCTGCCACAATTTGACGTTCCGGCTGGTCTGTAATGGTATCTTCATCATAGAACATGGGTCCATATGGAAGATATTTGAAAATCAAATCAACTAAAATCTCGGTATTTTGTCCACGCAATGCAGATAACGGAACAATTTCCGCAAAATCATATTCTTTCCGATAGGTATCAATATAAGAAAGGATTTCTTCTTTTTTTACCATATCGGTTTTGTTGATTACCAAAATAACCGGCGTCTTTACTCGACGCAGTTTTTCTAAAATATGTTGCTCTCCTGCACCAATATAATTGGTGGGTTCTACCAGCCAAAGCACCACATCAACTTCGTTCAAGGTACGCTCTGCAACATTTACCATGTATTCTCCAAGCTTATTTTTCGCCTTATGAATTCCCGGTGTATCCAAAAATACAATCTGTCCTTTTTCTTCATCGGTATATACAGTTTGGATTCGATTTCTGGTGGTTTGCGGCTTTTTCGATGTAATGGCAATCTTTTGACCTATCAAACGATTCATCAATGTAGATTTTCCCACGTTCGGTCTTCCAATTAGTGTTACAAATCCAGATTTAAAACTTTGATTCATACTTTTCTCCCTTAATCCTTAATACAGATTCTTCAATTCTTTGAACAATCCTTTTTCTTCCTTGAGTTTTTCTTCATTTCCAATAACGCAAAGTGCATCTTCCTTTAAAATTGCCTCCACAATGCCTGCAAGCTCACGAATATCTTCCTGTGTTGCATTTAAAATCTGCTGACGCTCTTTTTGTATCATTTCATAAGTCACTCCGGTTAAATATGCTGTAGCACTTCTTCCGGTCTTTCCTGCCGGTGTCAATGGCGTGTCTACATCACTGAAGGTTCCTATGATATACTTTGTCATATCCTTTTCTTCTACGGTGAAGTTCTTAAGGTATTCCGGAACTCCTTCATATATCTCATTGGTCTTTGAAAGATTCGGATCACGATAGGAAGTGAAATATCCATCTCCTTTACGCGTAAATCCGCTCATGCAACCATATGCTCCACCTTTTACTCTTACATTAATCCAAAGATAATCATAACTTAATAAGACTTTTAAGATGCGGAGTGCACCAGTATATTCATAGCCTGCCTTCTTAAAGTTACCGGCTCTGGAAACATACTGTACCTGAGAGGCATCCATAAATCCTTCATTCTTCTTTTCTAACTGCATCGGTTCTGCTTTCACATCAGAGGTTTTTTCATGCAAAATTGTTTTTACCGTTGGAATTTCCTTTTCTAATAATTCCAATCCTTCCTTCTGTGCTCCTGCGCTAATCATAAGATTATCTTTACGGAACATATAGCCAGCAAGTGTTTCTAAATTCTTGCTTAATTCCTCTTTCTTTTCTTCAAAATGTTCTTCTAAATCTTTAATCAACTGATAGAATTCTATTCCTTCTGTCATATCACTGTATTTTCCCGAAACAGAAAAATATGACATTGCTCGCATTGCGGATATGGAGTGACCTGCACTGCTCATTCCCATCTGCAATCTGGACTTTAACTGTGCTAAAATCTCATAGAGTCGATCTTGCTGTCTATAGTTGCTACCGGACAATATTTCACGAATAATTGCTATTGTCTTTGGAATTTCTTTATACAGTGTCTTCGCCTTTATCTCATATTTTAAGCTAACGTTTCCCTTTTCCACATGAGCATAGGAACCAATATTAGAAAAGATTCCACCTGTATAAAGATTGATTTCATTTGCAAGCTCCGGGAATGTATAGTGCTCTGTATCTACATAACCAAGTACTGCTTTCATCAATCCCATATAAGGAATTAAATGAGCCGGAATATCTGTCACATCAAACATCAGGCTAAAGTAAGCAATTCCATTGGTGTCGATATCATGGCATAACATCAATGTATCATCCACATAATTTTCACGGATATATAACTTTTCTGCATCCTTTTTAATATCCTTTCTTGTTAAGGTTGGAATCTTATCTAAGTCTTCCGTTGCAGAAGGTTCTTCCTGATATTTTTTCAAATGATGTGTGAAATCTACAATTTCCTGCTGTTCTTCTTTACTTAACGAATTTTTATATGCCTCTAATTTTTCAGCAAGTTTTTCTTCTTTTTGTGCATTCAATCCATACTGCGGCTCTACAATTACTACGGCTGCATGGTTATTGTCTAATAAATATTTTTGTACCAACTGTTCAAAATAATCTGTTTCTACCTGCTTTTTCAAAAACTCAATAACATCTAGTTCTTGCAAATGTAAGAATGGTTGTTTTTCATCATAAATCCAACTATCCAAACACTTAATTCCCATCAACAATCCCTTTGGAAATTGTCCAAAATCAGCCTCACGATATTTGAACTCAAAGCTATTAATTCCTGCAAGTAAGGACTTCTTATTGATACCGTTCTTCACCTGTTCTTCTAATACTTTGCGAATAATTCCAAGAAACTCTTCCTTTTTCTCCAAATTACTGTTCTTTGCTACAATAGAAAACATTGGCTGCAATGTATAATTGTCATAGGATGCCATAATGTCTTTTCCGATTCCGGCATCTAACAAAGCCTGTTTTAATGGTGCTCCCGGCGCACTTAATAATGCGTAATCTAAAATATCAAATGCCACATACAATTTCTTATCTAAAATCGTTCCTGTACTTACATTATAAGAAAGATAAGTATTATCTTCTAAAGATTCTCCGCTTGCAATGTTGTAAGGAATTTTCACTTCTTTTACACTCTCAAATGGTTCCTGCCACTTAATGTTAGAATCCACCTCAATAGTATCGTACTTTCCAAGATATTCCTGATCCATCCAATTCAATTTTTCTTCCATATCCATGTTTCCATACAAATAGATATAGGAATTGCATGGATGATAATATTTCTTATGAAACGCCAAGAATTTTTCATAGGAAAGGCTTGGTATTACATCTGGATCTCCACCTGACTCATAAAAGTAAGAAGTATCCGGATAAAGTGTACTTAAAATCTCTCTGCTCAGCACTTCTTCCGGTGATGAAAATGCACCTTTCATCTCATTGTATACTACACCATTGATGGTAAGTGGTGCATTAATATCTTCCATTTCATAGTGCCAGCCCTCCTGACAAAATATTTCTTTATGTTCTGCGATATTTGGATAAAATACTGCATCCATGTATACTTCTACCAGATTCTGAAAATCCTTGTCATTGCAGCTTGCTACCGGATAAATTGTTTTGTCCGGATAAGTCATAGCATTTAAGAATGTATTTAGGGAACTTTTTACCAATTCTACAAATGGGTCTTTTACCGGATATTTTTTAGAACCACACAAAACAGAATGTTCCAAAATGTGTGCTGCTCCGGTGCTATCTAAAGATGGTGTACGAAATCCTATATAAAACACCTTATTTTCATCATCATTTTCAATCAGACTGATTCTTGCTCCGCTTTTCTTGTGCCGCAATAAATAGCCCTTTGAATTAATATCTTTTAAATCGGTTGTTTCAATCAATTCATATGCTTTGCAATTTTCTAAATTCATAATTTCCGTCCTTTTTCTTTTCTATTATTCTTTCCATTTATCATTCAATTATAGCACGATATTCTTATCACGTCATACTATTTTTTATTAACTATTTTTATATCGTAGGAAATAGCGCACTACATAAAAGTACAAAGGTATGAAAGAGTCAACAAGCAGACTCTTTCTTCCATGCAAAAGGCTGCTCTTATGAGCAGCCTTGGTTCTTCATTTATTTGAAATTAAGCGATACGTCTTACATTTGAAGCCTGTGGTCCTTTGTCGCCTTCTACTACTTCAAACTCAACTTTTTCTCCGTCTTTCAATTCCTTGAATCCGTCCATAACTAATGCGGAAAAATGTACAAATACATCATTTCCTTCTGCATCAGAAATAAATCCGTAACCCTTCTTTGCATTAAACCATTTTACTGTTCCCTGTTGCATGAAACACTTCCTCCTAAATACATAAAAAATATCTGTGGCTTGTACTTACCACATATTTAAGGTTAGCATATTTTACCATAGATGTCAACGAAAACAGTCTTTGTTTTGTGCTATTTTTTATCATTTATGTATGTTATTGCATCTTTGTAACAGAAACATTCAACTGATTAAATGGTATTTCAATTCCGGCTTCTTCCAGTTTTTCTTTCATGCTCTCTATTAAACGCCATCTTGCAGGCCAATACTCTTCTGACTTCACCCATACACGGCATCCTATCTTTACACTACTATCTTCTAATGCTTCCACAAATACATTCACTTCTTCAGTTGCAACTCGAGCCGGTTCTTGTAAAAACAATTCTTGCAACACCGCTTTCGCCTTTTTGATGTCTGCGTCATAAGAAATTCCTACAAACAAATCTAACCTGCGCTTTTCCTGTTTTGTTACATTGGTAAGACTGGCATTTGCTAACACTCCATTTGGAATAACAATTACTTTATTATCGACAGTTAAAAGTTTTGTGTAGAAAATCATAATCTCCGAAACAGTTCCCTCATTATTATGAGTGTCTTCTATAATATAATCTCCTACTTTAAATGGCTTAAATATGAGAATTAGCACACCTCCTGCAAAGTTAGATAAACTTCCCTGTAATGCAAGTCCGATAGTAAGTCCTGCCGAACCTAATACTGCCACAACAGAGGTAGTTTCTATTCCCAACTGATTTACCACAATAATTACCAATATAAAATACAGGGCAACTTTCGTACAAGAATCTAAAAATTGTCGCACTCCTTTATCCACACTGGAACGTTCCAGTGCTTTTCGTAAAACCTTTCGTATCCACTTAATAATCTTACCGCCGATAAAATAAATTATTATAGCAATTACTACTCGCAAAGCAAATCCCAGCAATCCCGGCACTAAACTCTCCAAATAAGATTTTAACACTCCCGGCTGGGCTATTTTTTCCAATTCTTGCAATTCCGATGCTTCCTGACTTTTCGCCAATATATTTCCTGTATGATATATCCAATTTGCACTTATCCAACTCAACATGGCTTTGCTCCTTTTTTTCTATTTGTGCCCTTATGGTATCATAGATTATTTTTCTGTGCAACCTTCGTTCATTGACACTTTATTCCAAATTCACTATAATATTAATAACTTATGGAGGTGAGTACAAATGGAAACATCAACAATTAATATTACTGACATTATCTGTCAGGCATATCATTATATTGACCCTCGCTTAAACAGCCATGGAGAACGTGTGGCTTATATTCTTATGGAAATGTTTAAGGACAAGTCTCAATTTTCCCCTCAGGAAAAACAGAATATTTTTATGCTTGGATTACTTCACGACATTGGTGCATATAAAGAGGCTGAAATAGATTCCATGCTTTCTTTTAATCAGAATGATTCTTTGGAACATTCTGTATTTGGCTATCTTCTTTTTCAGACTTTTTCTCCTTTAAAGGAATATGCAAATGTTATTTTGTATCACCATCACTGTAATGCTCAGTATTATTCTGTCCCTATCAGTGATTATCATCGTAAACTTGCGCGCATTTTGTATTTAGCAGACAGAATTGACATCTTTTGTCAATTTAATGACTCCAGACATTTACTTCCATTTTTGGAAGGGTACCGAGACTCTATCTTTGCTTCAAGTGATATTCAGTGGTTTCAAAACGCAGATAGTGCTTATCACATTTTAGATGCATTGCATTCCGGAAGTTATCGGAATGAACTCTCCAAGTACATGGCAACTCTGACTCTTACAGAAGCTGAAATACATGATTTTCTTCTTCTATTTATTTTTGCCATAGATTTTCGCAGCGAATACTCTGCACTTCATACTGCTTATGCTGTGCAGATAAGTCAAAAACTGGCAAAAGAACTTCATTTTTCCGGCACCTCCTGCAAAATTGCAGAGTTGTCTGCCTTACTGCATAATATCGGTAAGATTTCTCTTCCTTCTTTTGCCAAAAGCTCGAAGGACTATGATGCCTATTTAAAAAACATTTACAGTGACTCTACGCAGGAAATTACCAAAAAAATCTTAACAGGAAATGTACAGGAACCAATCCTTGAAACGATACATCAATCCTTTTCCATCCTGGACCATTGGAAGCAGGAGAAACCTTTGAACTTTTCTCCTACACCTGTTGCTGAGGTTGTGGCTTTATCCTGCTTTTTAAGCAATACTCTGTCCCTTGATTCCGACCTTGATATGGCACACCACGAATCGCTACTTTCTTTTTTACATAATAAATATCGTAATTGTGCCATGAGCGATAAAATTCTTTCTTCCTTAGAACGGCAATACCAGCAAGTAATTCATGAAGTAAAGATTTCCTGTTCTTCTTTATCTAACACTTACAAACATATGATGAATGAATATCATTCCCTCAACGTGGTACTTCTTCATTACAATCAAAAATATCTCTAATATGTGCAAAAAAGCCGTATGTTTCAATAATCCGAAACATACGGCTTTTCTATGTATTAATTACTATTTTACAACTCTTACTTTTAATACACCTTCAATTGCCTTTAACTGTTCTACAGCAGCATCTGTTACTGGAGAATCAATATCCAATAAAGAATATGCATAGTCACCACGGCTCTTGTTGGTCATATCAGAAATATTGATATTATTGTTTTCCATTACTGCGGTATACTTACTAATCATACCTTTGATATTCTTATGAAGCACAGCTACACGACCTGCGGTTTCACAGGTTCCCATATCACAATTTGGGTAGTTTACGGAATTACGGATATTTCCGTTTTCTAAGAAGTCTCTTAACTCTTTTACTGCCATAACTGCGCAGTTATCTTCAGATTCTTCTGTAGATGCTCCTAAATGAGGGATTACAATACAACCTTCCTGTCCTGCTGTTGTTGGATTAGCGAAGTCAGATACATATTTCTTTACTTTTCCAGCTTTGATTGCCTTTAAAACAGCTTCTTCATCTACTAATAAATCTCTTGCAAAGTTCAGAAGTACTACGCCTTCTTTCATCTGTGCAACAGCTTCTTCATTTATCATCTTTTTAGTATTATCCATCAATGGTACATGAATAGTGATATAATCACATTCACGATAAATTTCTTCTACTACATTGATGTGTTTTACATTACGGGAAAGATTCCATGCTGCATTTACAGAAATAAATGGATCATATCCATAAACTTCCATACCTAAATGAGTTGCTGCATTTGCTACCTTAACACCGATTGCTCCAAGACCGATAACACCAAGTTTCTTTCCTGCGATTTCACGTCCTGCAAATGCTTTCTTTGCCTTTTCTGCATCTTTTCCAACTGTTTCGCTGTCTTTATTTTCCAATACCCAGTTAATACCACCAATGATATCACGAGATGCTAAAAGCATACCTGCAAATACTAACTCTTTTACGCCGTTTGCATTTGCACCTGGTGTATTAAATACAACGATTCCTGCGTCTGCGCATTTTTCTAACGGAATATTATTAACACCTGCACCTGCTCTTGCTATTGCACAAAGATTTTCTGGCAATTCCAAATCATGCATTGCTGCGCTTCTTACCAAAACAGCCTGTGCATCCTTCATATCTTCTACTTTTTTATAATTTTCGTCAAACAAATCCAAACCTACGTTTGCAATTGGATTTAAACAATGATATTGATACATTTTAGTTCTCCTCTTCAAATTTCTTCATAAATTCAACTAATTTTTCTACGCCTTCTTTTGGCATTGCATTGTAAATGCTTGCACGCATACCGCCAACAGTTCTATGTCCTTTTAAGTTTACAAGTCCTGCTGCTTCTGCTTCTTTTACAAATTTTGCATCTAAATCTTTATCACCGGTTACAAAAGGAACATTCATTAAAGAACGGTCTTCTTTTCTTACAGTTCCTTTGAACATCTTACTCTGGTCTAAGAAATCATAAAGAATCTTTGCTTTTTCTTCATTGCGCTGTTTCATTACTTCCAAACCGCCCATTTTCTTTAACCATTTGAATACTTTACCGCAAATGTAGATACCGTATGCTGGTGGTGTATTGTAAAGGGAGTCTGCATCTGCATGTGTTTTATATTTTAACATAGTTGGTGTTCCAGGAAGTGTATCTTCTGTAATCAAATCCTCTCTCATAATTACAATAACAACACCTGCCGGTCCCACATTCTTCTGAACTCCACCATAAATCACACCGTATTTTGTTACATCTACCGGCTCAGATAAGAAACAGGAGGAAACGTCTGCTACTAAAGTATGACCTTTGGTATTTGGCAATTTCTTATATTTGGTTCCATAAATTGTATTATTTTCACATATATATACATAATCTGCATCTTCTGGAATATCCAAATCTGAGCAATCCGGAATATAAGTAAATGTTTCATCTTCGGAAGATGCTACTTTAACTGCTTCTCCATAAATCTTTGCTTCATTGAATGCTTTTTTTGCCCATTGACCTGTTATGATATAAGCTGCTTTCTTATTCTTCATCAGATTCATTGGAATCATTGCAAACTGCTGGGAAGCTCCACCCTGTAAAAACATTACCTTGTAATTATCAGGAATGTTCATTAATTCGCGTAAGTCTGCTTCTGCTTCTTTAATGATGTTATCGTATACTTTGGAACGATGACTCATTTCCATTACGGACATTCCGCTTCCTTTGTAGTCTAGCATTTCATCTGCTGCTTCTTTCAAGACCTCTTCTGGTAAAACTGCTGGTCCTGCTGAAAAATTGTAAACTCTGCTCATGTTTTTTCCTCCTCAATTTACATTTATGTAAATATTATTTTATTTATCTTGCTTCATATCTTCTTCGCTAAACACTTCACTGATTGCTGCTCCCGGTGCGACCATTGGCCATACCTTATCATCACTATCTATGATACAATCAATCAATACCGGTGTTTTACTAGCTAATGCCTTTTGAAAAGCCTCGTTAAACTCTTCTTGCGTGGTAGCTCGATATCCGGTAGCTCCCATTGCTTCTGCAAGTTTTACAAAATCAACACTATCATTTAGTACTGTTTCTGAATAATGCTGTTCGTAAAATAAGTTCTGCCACTGTCGAACCATTCCCAATACATGGTTATTAATTACAACTTGTATTAATGGTATCTGCTGACGTACTGCTGTTGCGATTTCATTCATATTCATACGGAAACATCCGTCACCTGCAATATTTACTACCTGCTTATCCGGATTGGCTATCTGCGCTCCGATTGCTGCTCCCAGACCATATCCCATGGTTCCCAATCCACCGGAAGTAAGTAATGTTCGTGGTTTGCTATATTTATAGAACTGTGCCGCCCACATCTGATGCTGCCCTACTTCTGTTACCATGATAGCTTCGCCATTTGTGGCTTTGTAAATCTCTTCAATAACATAAGGTCCGCTTAACCCTTCATGGTGATAAGTCAACGGGTATTTTTCTTTATATTCTAATACTTTTGCAATCCATTCATCATGATTTTGCTGCCCAATTCTTTCATTTAATCTGGTAAGAATCTCTTTTACATCGCCAATAACATGGGCATCTGTAATAATGTTCTTATTTACTTCTACCGGATCAATGTCAAACTGCAATATTTTGGCATTACTTGCAAACTTTTTCGCATTTCCGATAACACGGTCACTGAAACGAACACCGATTGCAATTAATAAGTCACATTCGCTCACACCGTAATTAGATGCCTTAGTTCCATGCATTCCAAGCATTCCGGTATACAGCTTATGATTACCATCAAACGCTCCTTTTCCCATCAAGGAATCTGTTACAGGTGCCTGCACCTTTTCAACAAATTCCATTAGTTCCGGACTTGCTCCCGAGATAACAGCTCCTCCACCCACAAATATGTATGGCTTCTTTGCATTCTGAATCATTTCAACTGCTGTCTGTAAATCTTCTTCTGTAATGTCCTTACACAGTCTTGGAATTGGTTCTATCTTGATTGCCTGAAATTCTGTTTTGCTTGCGGTAACATCTTTTGGAATATCTACCAATACCGGTCCCGGTCTTCCTGTCTGCGCAATTTTAAATGCACGCCGAATGGTATCTGCTAACTTATCAATATCTTTTACAATAAAGTTGTGCTTTGTAATTGGTGTTGTAATTCCCACGATATCGATTTCTTGGAAACTGTCCTTACCAAGTAAAGAAACACCTACATTACATGTGATTGCTACCATTGGAACAGAATCCATATAAGCGGTTGCAATTCCGGTTACCAGATTTGTTGCCCCCGGTCCTGAAGTAGCAAGACACACACCGACTTTTCCGGTAGACCGTGCATATCCATCTGCCGCATGGGATGCTCCCTGTTCATGTGATGTTAATACATGTTTTATTTCTTTTTTATGCTTATATAATTCATCATATACATTTAAAATGGCTCCTCCCGGATAACCAAAGACAGTATCCACACCCTGCTCTTTCAAGCATTCTATTACTATTTGTGCTCCTGTCAACTGCATATTAAGACCTCGCTTTCCACGATTAATTTCTATTTTATTCTTTCGGATATGAGACGTCCCATCTCTACGGTACCTACCTGTGTCACTTCTGCGCGTTTTTCTTCTTCCTGCGGCATAATATCAATGGTACGGTATCCTTCTTTTAACACCTGCTTTACTGCATTTTCTACTGCATCTGCCTCTTTATCTAAGTCAAAGGAATAACGAAGCATCATCGCTGCACTTAAAATAGTTGCAATTGGATTGGCAATTCCTTTTCCTGCAATATCCGGTGCTGAACCGCCACTTGGCTCATATAACCCAAACTTGGTATCATTTAAGCTTGCGGAAGATAACATTCCAATAGAACCGGTTACCATACTTGCTTCATCTGATAAAATATCACCGAACATATTCTCTGTTAAAATAACATCAAACTGTTTTGGATCTTTTACTAACTGCATGGCACAGTTATCTACCAACATATGCTCCAAGGTGACTTCCGGATAATCCTTTGCTACTTCCTCTACTACTTTTCTCCATAATCTGGAAGAATCTAATACATTTGCCTTATCTACACTTGTTACCTTTTTTCTACGCTTCATAGCAATATCAAATCCACGCTTTGCAATTCTTCGAATCTCTTTCTCGGTATAGGTAAGTGTATCTACCGCAGTCATTACTCCATTTCGTTCTTCTGTGGTTCTCTCTCCAAAATAAAGGCCTCCGGTAAGCTCACGCATAATCATCATGTCAAATCCATCACCGATGATATCATCTCTTAATGGACACGCTGCCTTTAATTCTTCATATAGGTATGCAGGTCTTAAATTTGCGAATAAGTTTAAGGACTTGCGTAACTTCAAAAGTCCTGCCTCCGGTCTTAATTCCGGTGGTAACTTATACCATGGAGAAGTTGTAGTATTTCCTCCGATAGATCCCATCAATACTGCATCTGCACTTTTTGCCTGTGCAATTGCCTCATCTGTTAACGGTACCCCGGTTGCATCAATGGATACACCACCCATTAAAATCTCATCATAGGAAAACTGATGACCAAATACACTTCCAACTTTATCTAAAACGTTTTTTGCCTCTTGTACAATTTCCGGGCCTATTCCATCCCCTGAAATCACACCTACCTGATAATTCATACTCTATCTTCCTTCCTGATTACTTTAGCATATTAAAGTCTATTAGTATTACTATAGTATATTTATGCAAGAATTTCAACTAAAAAAGACATTTTTCTTTTTCATAACTAATATAACCTATACTTATATATGTTTATTCGTACCATTATCATATGTTATTTTGCAACTTTCTATATATACAAAAACAGGACATTTTACATATCCTGTTTTTGTTCTTCATATATTATTGTATGAACATAGCATCGCCAAAACTGAAGAAACGATACTTTTCTTTTACTGCTGTTTCATAAGCATGCATAATATGCTCTCGCCCCGCCAGGGCTGACACCAGCATAACCAGAGTAGACTCTGGAAGGTGGAAATTTGTAATCAACGCATCCAATACTTTGAACTGATATCCCGGATAAATAAAAATATCAGTCCATCCACTGCATTCTCGCAATGTGCCATCTTCAGCCGCTGCTGACTCAATAGTTCGGCAGCTGGTGGTTCCCACGCAGATTACTCTGCCTCCCTTTTTCTTAGTCTCATTGATAATATCAGCTGCTTCCTGTGTTACCATATAAAATTCAGAATGCATATGGTGATCTTGTACATTTTCTACCTTAACAGGACGGAATGTTCCAAGTCCTACATGCAAAGTGACTTCTGCAATTCTGATTCCCTTTTCCTTGATTTGTTCTAACAATTCCGGTGTAAAATGAAGTCCTGCTGTAGGTGCCGCTGCTGAACCATCATATTTTGCATATACCGTCTGGTAACGATTTTTGTCTTTTAACTGATGTGTAATGTAAGGCGGCAATGGCATTTGACCAAGCTGGTCTAAAATTTCTTCAAAGATTCCCTCATAAGAAAACTGAATCAATCGATTTCCATCTTCTACAACTTCTAATACTTCACCCACCAAAAGTCCTTGTCCAAAAATAATTTTTGTTCCCGGTTTTGCCTTTTTTCCCGGTTTTACCAGGGTTTCCCAAATATCATTTTCTTTTCGTTTTAAAAGAAGTATCTCGATTTTAGCCTGAGTTCCTTCTTTTTCACCAAATAATCTCGCCGGGATGACTTTGGTGTTATTCAACACCAAACAGTCTTCCGGATTCAAATAATTGATAATGTGTTTAAAGTCTGTGTGCTCCATTTCTCCTGTTTCTTTATTCAACACCAAGAGTCTGGAACTGGAACGATCCTCTAAGGGGTCTTGTGCAATCAGTTCCTGGGGCAAGTCATAATAAAAATCTTTAACGTCCATTATTTCCTCAATTCTATTCCCATTTCTTCTAATGCTTTTAATATCTTATTCATTGCCGGTGCATAATCGTTTTCTTCCAATGTCTTATCTTTTGCACGGAAAGTTAAGGAATATGCTACTGACTTGAAGCCTGCACGAATTTGTGCTCCTTCATAAATATCAAACAACTTGTAGCTTTCTAAGTACTTGCCACCCTTTTCGTCAAATACTTTTTCGATATCACCAACCATAATTTCTTTTTTCATTACCATACTGATATCACGAGTTACTGCCGGGAAGTTTGTAATTCCTTCGTACTTACGGTCAAAGCTTGCCATTTCTACAATATAAGGCATATCGATTACAGCTACATATACTCTGTCTTTAATTGCATAATTTTCTGCTACTGTTGGATGCACTTCTCCTAAGTATCCAATCACTTTTCCATCATAAACAATATTTGCCTGTCTTCCCGGATGAAGGAATGTCTTTCCTGCATTTGGATCATAAGTTTCTTTTCCATGAAGTCCTGCACGGTCTAAGAACTCTTCTACTACACCTTTCATTGTAAAGAAATCACCTTCACCGTACATTCCAAGGGTAAACTGCATACGTTCTTCTGGTAATTCTGTTACCGGAACTTGTTTGGGAAGATAAATGTTTCCTAATTCATAAAGACGTACGTCCTTGTTTCTTCTATTATAATTGGTAGAAAGTGAAGTCAGCATACCATTTAAAGAAGTTGTTCGCATGATACTAAAGTCTTCTCCTAATGGATTGGAAATCACTACGGTTTTTCTTAATTCACTGTCTTCCGGCAACAACAACTTATCAAATACCTTAGGACTTTCAAAAGAGTATGTCATTCCCTGACTGAATCCACAGAATTCTGCCACTTCTCTTGCTACGTCTTCTACACGCATCTTAAAGGATTTTTTACCTGCTGTTGCTTCTCCGCTTGGTAAAGTAGTTGGAATATTAGCGTATCCATAGAATCTTGCCACTTCTTCTGCCATGTCTGCCAAACGCTCTAAATCCTGACGCCAGGATGGTACAACTACCTCATCCTTTTCATAATCATAATCTAAATCAATTTTCTTAAAGTAACCAATCATGGTTTCTTTTTCTATGTTTGTTCCTAATAATTTGTTTACCTTATCTGCGTCAAAAGGAATTCTTCTTCCTTCTTTTACTTTTCCGTAAACGTCTACAACACCACCAACAACTTCCCCTGCACCTAACTCTTCGATTAACTGGCAAGCTCGGTTGATTGCATCAATGGCATTGTTTGGATCTAAGCCTTTTTCAAACTTTCCGGATGCATCTGTTCTTAAACCGATTTTCTTACTGGAAAGACGGATGTTCGTTCCATCAAAGCAAGCTGCTTCAAACAACATAGTCTTTACATCGTCTGTAATCATGGAATTTTCTCCACCCATGATACCAGCAATACCGATTGCCTTTTCTCCATCACAAATCATCAATACAGAATCATCCATGGTACGTTCCTGACCATCTAAAGTAACGAATTTTTCTCCCTTAGCTGCACAACGTACATTGATTTCTTTTCCTGCAATGGTATCTAAATCATATGCATGCATTGGCTGACCATATTCTTCCATAACGTAGTTTGTAATATCTACAATATTGTTAATTGGGCGAATTCCCTGAGAAGCCAATCTTCTCTGCATCCATTTTGGTGACGGTGCAATTTTAATATTTTTCACCACTCTTGCACAGTATCTTGGACACAAGTCTGTATCATGCACATTTACCTTGATATAATCTGCTACGTTTTCATTGTTTCCGGTTTCGGTTACCACTGGAGGACAGAACTTCTTATCAAATGTAGCTGCTGCCTCTCTTGCAATTCCAAGGATTCCAAAACAATCCACGCGGTTAGATGTGATTTCGTATTCTACTACGGTATCATCTAGCCCCAATGCATGAATGGCACTTTCTCCTACCACTGCATCATCATCGAAAATATAAATTCCATTTTCCGGTGCTTCCGGATACATTTCTCTGGTTGAACCAAGTTCTTCAATCGAACAAAGCATTCCGTTAGATGGAACTCCTCTTAATTTTCCCTTTTTGATTTTTACGCCGCCAGGTGTTTTCTTACCATCATGTCCGCCTGCAACTCTTCCACCGTCTAATACAACCGGGACTTTCTGTCCTTCTTTTACATTCGGTGCTCCTGTTACAATCTGAATGTTTTCTCCTGTTCCAACATTTACCTGACAAATTACTAATTTATCTGCATCCGGATGCTTTTCAATCTTTTCAATCTGTCCGATTACAATTTTATCCAAATCAGCATCTAACTGTTCATAACTTTCTACTTTAGAACCGGAAAGTGTCATTGCGTCTGTGTATTCCTGTGCTGTCACATCTAAATCCGGCACATATGCTTTTATCCATGATAATGATGTATTCATAATTTCCTCCTACCTAAAACTGTTTTAAGAAACGGTCATCGTTTTCATACAGTAATCTCATATCGTCAATTTCATATTTTAACAATGCAATACGCTCCAAACCTACACCAAAAGCGAAACCAGAATATTCTTCCGGATCAATTCCGCTCATTTCTAATACTCTTGGATGTACCATACCGCAACCTAAAATCTCAATCCAGCCTTCACCCTTACAGAATCGGCATCCCTTGCCACCACATTTAAAGCAGGTAACGTCTACTTCTGCACTTGGCTCTGTAAACGGGAAATGATGTGGACGGAATTTTACCTTAGTATCTTCTCCGAATAATTCTTTTGCAAATTCCTGTAATGTTCCTTTTAAGTCTGCAAAAGTAACGTTTTTATCAATTACCAATCCTTCTATCTGGTGGAAAGATGGGGAATGTGTTGCATCTACTTCATCTGCACGGAATACTCTTCCCGGTGCAATCATACGAATTGGTAATTTTCCTTTTTCCATCTGACGTACCTGTACTGGTGAAGTCTGTGTACGAAGTACGATTTTATCATTTACATAGAAGGTGTCCTGTTCATCCTTAGCCGGGTGATTTGCAGGAATATTCAACGCCTCAAAGTTATAGTAATCATATTCTACTTCCGGTCCTTCTACTACTTCGTATCCCATACCAATGAAAATACGTTCTACTTCCTCTAAGGCAATGGTATTTGGATGACGATGACCTACACGATTTTTCTTTGCCGGAAGGGTAACATCAATTACTTCCTGTTTCAGGCGAATATCACGCTCTGCTGCTTCCATTTTACGTTTTGTTTCTTCTATTAACTTCTCAATGCTTTCTCTTGTTTCATTTACTAACTGTCCTACCTTTGGACGTTCTTCTGCTCGAACATCTTTCATTCCTTTTAATACAGCAGTCAATTCACCTTTTTTTCCAAGGAAGGCAACTCTGACTTCATTTAATTTTTCCAGTCCATCGGAATTTTGAATCTCACGGACTGCGTCTGCTTTGATTTTTTCCAGTTTTTCTTTCATCGCTTTTCTCCTCTAAATTTTAGTGTGATTGTTTCGTTTGGGGGAGCTTTTATTTTCATAAGCAGACCACAGATTATAAAACAATCTGTGGTTCGCGTTGCTCGCCATATGTTCGAAAAGTAAATTGACCGCAAGCGTTCCTTTACTTTTCTCCATCCGGCTCTGCTTATTCCCGCAAAAAAGTCCCTATGTCAGTCTTTTGAACTAACATAGGGACGAAATATTCCGCGGTACCACCCTGCTTCTTAAGAAACAATTCTTAAACTCTTCATTCTGCGTAACGTGCATCTACGTCATATCCTATTCTTACTGTCTTCATTTCAGATATGCAGCTCTGGTGGGAAATTCGATTGCTTTCTTTTCTTAAAAGGACTTCCAGCCGACGATCCTTTCTCTCTGCAAGCAGTGTAGCTCTCTACTAAACACCTTCATTGCCTTTTTCACTCATGGGTATTATTCTAGCACGAGAGAAATAAAAGTGCAAGTATTTTTTACTTTCTCTTCTCCACCCAGCGTTCCTCATAAATATTATTCACCTCTGCTGCTACCAACAGAATATACATTCCAAAATACAGCCAGAGCATTACCAATACAATTGTTGTCAGACTTCCGTACATGGAAAATCCATTGAAGTAATCCACATATACAGATATTCCAAAGGACAATAACGCCCAGCCTACCGCACTCATAATACTTCCCGGCAGTTGGCTTCGTATGGTTGCCTTACGGTTTGGAAGCATCTTATACATCACTGCAAAAAATACGATTAATACCGCTAATAAAATCAAAGAACGCAATCGGATAATTCCACCTGTCATCCCAGATATAAATGGCATGCATTTTAGCAACAGTTTCTGCAAACTATTTCCAAATACCATAAGAACTAAAGAAACTACAATACTAACCAATAGCATCAGTGTATACAAAATTGCCCGAAGGCGTAAAAACAGCCAGTTTCTGGTTTCTTCTATATCATATACCGTATTCAAACCATTCGTTAGATATTGGATTCCCTTTGCAGCGGACCAAATCGCCACTACTGCCGTAACAGACACAATCCCGATAGAATGACTATACATTTCATGGATAATAGAAATCAAAAACGGAGAAATATAAGTTGGCATTACCCTATTTATCATTTCCATTATCATAGATTCTGTTACCGGTGTATACTGCACCAGGGAAATAAACAACATAATAAACGGAATCAATGACATCACAATAAAAAATGCTGCCTGTGATGCGAATGCACTTACATTATCCTTTTGACATTTTTTCCAAAATACTCTCGCACCTGCGATAACTCTCCACATAACTTACTTCCTCCATATCAGGCTTCATTTTTCTCGTCTAATATATATTTTCAATTGTAATTCCCTGATAAAACTTCATTAAAATGTCCATATATGACATTCCTGCTTTTGCCATTCCATTTGCTCCATTCTGGCTCATTCCAATACCATGACCATAACCACCGCCATATACCACATAACCATTTTCTACCGGTATAATGGTAATATAGGCACTAGGTAATAATGTCATTGTTACTTCTTTTCCATCTTTGTTAGTTAACTTTTTCAAAGATGTTCCTAAAATATATCGTATATTATATTCATTCATAATCTGCACATTTCCCTGTTCATAGGAAATTTGCAACTTTTTCACGCATCCGCCAGTACTTCGTTCTAAAACATTCATTCCAATAATGTTCCCAAACCCGGATATGTCATTTACTGTCGCCTGAGAACCATCTGCCTTATACACTTGTATATTCGTTGGATTTGTCTGTGCCCGTTCTGAAATTGCCTGATTCACACCTGTAATATTTTCTACTGGATTTAGTTCTGCTCTCCAGCGAAAATACTGGGATTCGCTATCATACGCTACAATATCCTTATTTTGTATAAATGCGGAAAATGCCTCCTCTGACGAAAAATCCGGCTCACTTTCATCATTCAATAAAGTAACCGCTTTCAAATATCCATCCTTTTCTTCTTCCGGTAAATTCCATGCCGACATATTATCCGTGTGTCCGCAAGAAGTAGAAAAATAATAGGCTTCCGCAATTTCACCGTTATATTTTATCACTTCTCCCACCGTATCGTCTACTGCAAGATTGGTTTTTTCGTCTTCTTCCTTTTGGTTGTAAACCTGATAATTCGTGCTATCATCAATATTCGCTGCAAAAGCTGCATAGTTTCCCTTCATCAGTTGAATACAGGCATAGCTTCTGGCGCAAACAGCTTGTGCTCGCAATGCTTCTACTTCATAAGAAGCCGGCATTTCACTTGGCACTACACCATAGAGATATTTTTCTAATGAAACTTCATTTACTACTCCAAACCCCTCTGAATATTTCCGTATTTCCATACTTCCACGATACCCGAGAGACGTTTTCTCCCCAGCATCATTGGCAAAATATAGTTTTCCGTTTTCTGATGGTACAATTTTCACGAAATCACTACTGTCTGGTGCGAGCATAGCTGCTGGTATTATCACCTGTCCTGCCGGAACTGCAACCTGACTTTCTCCTATGAAAACAGTGCAATCTGCATCAGAAACAAATACGGGATTTTCTCGATATGGTGAACTGTCATTTAACAAAAGTACCCGCACATTTTCAATTTCCGCCGGTTGTTTCAGTATAATACCGCACACCTTTTTTTCTGCCACAACAAAGTCTGCCTGAAGATTTCCGATAACCAGCTTAGATTCATCCAATTGTTCTACTGTTCCGTACGTTTTATAAATTTTCAATTTTCCTTCATATTCTAATGTTCCATATCCCGAAATTTCAATCTGGTTTTCGTTAAAACTTAAAACCTTTCCCTGAATCATATCTTCTTTTTTGTATATGGCAACTGCTTTTCCTTGTTTCCACACAATATCGCATATGGTATCTGTAATGGACTCCTCTAAACCATCAATCTCTACACTTATCTGCTGTTTTTCATATAAAACCTGTGCTTTTCCTTTTTCGGTACTATGAACAAACACATTTTTCCATGTGATTTCTTTGGAAGTTCTTTCCTTTACTCCTATGATTTCGTTATCCTTCAGATACACCTGATAAGTAGCATAAGGTTCAAAATAATTCATTGCCTTGGGTAGCTGATAATATCCCTCCTGCGTTAGTATCTGCTGTTTTTTTGCTTGTGTTAAAAAAATAACATTCTCAGTGGTTACTGTCTGATTCACATCTAATAAGTCCAATATTTGCTCATAAACCCTATTCCATTCTTTTCGGGATACTGTTTTTAATTTTGATTTTTTCTCATAAGTAACATATTTATCTATGGATAACTTTTTTAACAAATCCTCCATTTTTCCATAGGTCAACTTACCTTTTAAATTTTTACCGTTATTGATTTCCTTTATTACGTCCTTCCATCCCTGTTGGTCATAATAAGTAAAACTCATCTGACTTGGTAACTCACCAATTGCCACATAGTTTTCCGAATATCCTTGTTCTACACTCTTTGTTCTTGACACTCCTATTCCAACAATAATTAGTAGTATGAAAACAATGATACCACTTAGCATTATGTACTGTCTTTTACTTTCTATCCTTCTCTTTTTCATAATCTTTTCTACTCCGTTTATTTTATACGATAAAGAGGCTGCTTAAAAAGCAGCCTCTTTCTTTTGTATTCTATGTCTTGTATTCATCCTTCGTACTTTTACAACTCTTTGGTAACTTTTGCGCAAGTTATCTTTAGTAAAAGTTTTGATTCATACATTTTCATTTGAATTTACCCAAAATGCCGTTTCCTGTGATTTTGACGCCTAGCCAATGCTAGGTGGGTAACCGCAACCGCTCTTCTGTCTTCCGTTGCAAACGACGGCCTGACATCCAATTGGCAATGTAGGAATCCCATAAACGTAAATGTAGGTTCAAAATAACAGGGGTATCGCACATTCCAGGAATCATTTTCGTTTCTTTCTAAAAAGAATTATACTCTATTATTTCACAAATTTCAATGTAAAATTCTTGTCAATTTTTGGTTTTTTCTATTGTTATCTTTTTTCTCATTTTTTCTGCAAATTTTCTACTCCAAATGCTCCCGGCAATAACTCCCCCAAAGTCGTAATTTTGTAATCTTCCACATTATTTGCAAGAATCACCTGTAAAGATGCATCTGCAAACTCTGATAGCACCTGCCGGCAGATACCACATGGTGGTAAATAGTCCCCGTGATCTCCATTAATAACAATTGCTTCAAACTCTCGTTCGCCGTCTGAAACTGCTTTAAATACTGCTGTTCTTTCCGCGCAATTAGTAGCTCCGAAGCTGACATTTTCAATATTGCATCCGGTATATACCTTTCCACTCTTTGTAAGTAATGCCGCTCCTACGCGAAAATGTGAATATGGAACATATGCCTGTTCTTTTGCCTCTATTGCTTTCGTAATCAATGCTGGTATTTCCATTTACATTCCTCCTTTGGAACGTTTTCTCTGTCTATATTCTATATTATTTTTCTTTGAAAATCTATAAAAATAATCATATAAATTCTAAAAAAAATATTAAATTTTCTTTATTTTCTTGTCTTGAAATAAATACATATGGTATGATAGGAGAATCGGCAGTGTTTCACACAGTATCACTTTAACACTGTACTTTTAAAATATCCAGAAAGGGGTTTTATATGCACACGAATTCTTTTTGCGAAATCACACCTGAAATTGCGCATTTAGCAGAACTAAGCCGTCAGGCGGCAACTATAAATCCGGAACTTTTCACAACCTACGATGTAAAACGTGGATTGCGTGACCTTAACGGAAAGGGCGTGCTTGTTGGACTGACTGAAATTTCCGATGTCTGCTCCACAAAAATGGTAGATGGTAAATCTGTTCCGGCTCCAGGTGAATTGTACTACCGTGGTTATAACGTAAAGGATATTATCCGTGGATTATCTGACAATAACCATTTTGGTTTTGAGGAAAGTACATATTTACTTTTATTTGGAAAGCTTCCTACTTCAGAAGAATTGACTTCTTTCTGCCAGGTTCTTGCCAAATACCGTACACTTCCTACCAGTTTTGTGCGTGATATTATTATGAAAGCACCTAGTCAGGACATGATGAATACACTTGCTCGTAGTGTTCTTACACTTTATTCTTATGATGATAGAGCAGATGATATTTCCATTCCAAATGTTTTAAGACAATGTCTGGAATTAATCAGTCTCTTTCCATTGCTTTCTGTATATGGATATCAGGCATATAAGCATTATCATGATGGAGCCAGCCTTTTTATTCATACACCAGACCCAAAACTATCTACCGCTGAGACGATTCTTCATCTTCTGCGCCCAGATAGTAAATATACACCATTAGAAGCAAAACTTTTAGATATTGCCTTGATTCTTCATATGGAACATGGCGGTGGTAATAACTCTACTTTTACTACACATCTTGTTTCTTCTTCTGGAACAGATACTTACTCTGCAATCGCAGCTTCCCTCGGTTCTTTAAAGGGACCTCGCCATGGCGGAGCAAATATCAAAGTAGTAAAAATGTTTGATGATATGAAACAACACATCCATGATTGGAATGATGAGGACGAAATCAGTGCTTATCTTACTGCTCTTCTGCATAAGGAAGCATTCGACCATGCCGGACTTATCTATGGTATGGGTCATGCTGTATACTCCTTATCTGATCCCCGTGCAGAACTGTTTCGTTCTTTCGTACAGCGTCTGTCTAAGGAAAAGGGTCGCGAAGACGAATTTGCTTTGTATTCTACTGTAGAACGTCTTGCGCCTCAAATCATTGCAAGAGAGCGGAAAATCTACAAAGGTGTTAGCCCGAATGTAGACTTCTTCTCAGGCTTTGCTTACAGTATGCTGGACTTACCATTAGAGTTGTATACACCAATCTTTGCCATTGCACGAATTTCCGGTTGGAGTGCACATCGCTTAGAAGAATTAAACTACAATGGAAAAATCATGCGTCCTGCATATAAAAACGTACAGGAACACTTGGAATATACTCCAATGGATGAAAGATAATTATTCTTTATCTCTATAAATGGGCAGTTCAAACCAAAAGGTACTGCCCTCGCCTATACGGCTTTCTACACCATACGCAGCTTCATGCAATTCCAAAATATTTTTTACAATAGAAAGTCCCAATCCTGTCCCCATAACCGCACGTTTATGGGTTTTATCTACTTTATAATATCTATCCCACACATATGGAAGATCTTCTCTTGTAATACCATCACCGGTATCATTCACTTCGATTCGTACCATATTTTCTCGTACAAGCTGACGAACCAAAACTTTCTTATCAGCTCCCGTATAATTAATGGCATTATTTACAAGGTTATAAATCACTTGAAAAATCTTAAATTCATCCGCTTCTACCATAACCTCTTCTTCGTATTGAAATTCGATGGTATATCCATCTTGTTCTTTTAACTTATTATAACGTTCAAAAACGGATTGAATACTTTCTGTTAAATTATAAACGGAGGCTTCTTTCTCCATCACGCCTGCCTGAAGTTTGGAAATATCCAACATATCATTTACCAACATAGTAAGTCGACGTGACTCATCTATAATCACCTGTACATTTTCCGGTGTATTTTCTCCCGGCAAATCCCTCATTACCTCAGCATAAGCAATAATCATTGTCAGTGGCGTACGCAAGTCATGGGAAACATTTGCCAAAAGTTCCTTACGAAATCCTTCTGTTTTTTCCAATTCTCTCGCTGCATAATTCAATGTTTCGGAAAGTTGTGCAATTTCCCGATAATCTTTTCCTGAAAATTCCACGGAATAATCGCCCTTCGCCAACTCTCTTGCCGAATCATTTACTTTTATAATAGAACGAGATATTTTTCTTGATAATAAAAGAGCAATTACCAATGACAGCAGTAATAAAATAACAGAAATCCAGATAAACTGTATTCGCAGAGTATCCACTGTCGCATCTACCGGTGTCAACTGTGAATTTACCATTACAACAAATGCATTTGTTCCATCCTCAACAATCTCTACATATATTGCTGACTGCACCATTTTTTGTCCATGATTTTGCAAAAAATCGTTTTTCGGTTGCGGTGGAACTTGTTGGCTTTCATTGTTTACGGGTGGCTGTCCTTCTAAAGGAAATGTAATATTTCTGCTTCCTTCAAATTCAATTTTTGCCTTTCCCCCCTGCTCTTTTGCCTGCTGATAGTATTGTTCAAACTCTTTTTGGGGTATACTGCTCATTTGAGAATTCATAATGTATTCTGCACTATGAATCACATTCCCTTCCGAATCTGCCACTAAAATAGAAAGATTTCCTTCAGCAGCGATACTGTCAATTTGCGTTTCTGCATCGCTTGGTAACTCTTTTTCTATATCTATCACTTTTTCTAATGCATTCTTGGCTTCGCGATTTTTAATAAGTTTATAAAAGGTATCCAGATAACAAATCTGAAACACCCACAAAATAGCAAGTAAAATCACTGTGAAACTTAACAAATACAGGAAGACTTTCCATTTTATACTGATTTTTTCTCTTACTTTTTCTTTTCTAAGCTTCAAAACGATATCCCACTCCTCTTAATGTTACCAAAAATTTTCTATATTGCCCTAAACTGCTGCGTAAAAGTTTCACATGCGTATCCAAGGTTCTGTCATCTCCATAGTAATCATATCCCCAAACCTCTGTAATCAACCTTTCTCGCTCCAGCGCAATATTTCTGTTTTTTACTAAATAGAATAACAGCTCATATTCTTTGGGAGACATGTCTACTCTTTTTCCGTCTACGGTAACAGTTCTTCCGGTAAAATCTACTATCAGACCTTCTTTTTGAAAAACTTCTCTTTCCGCTTTTTCTGTCTTTCCCTGATTTCGATTAATCACTACTTTTACCCGCATCATCAATTCCTTGGGAGAAAAGGGTTTTACCACATAGTCATCTATTCCTATTTCAAATCCATGAATTCTATCATACTCTTCTCCTCTTGCAGATAGCATAATTACTGGTATATCCTTTTCCTTTTTTATTTCACGGCAAGTAGAGAAACCATCCAGTTCCGGCATCATTACGTCTAAAATAATAACATCAAAATCCTGTTGTCTGCAAATGCGTACCGCTTCCATTCCATCTCTTGCTTCTACAATTTCATATCCTTCAAATTCTCCGTACTTTCGAATAATGGTACGAATTTTTTCTTCGTCATCTACAACTAATATTCTACTCATGTTCTGTTCATGTTCTCCTTATATCAATCTACACCGCAGTGCACGTTCATTATATCGTGATTCTATCTATCACTCAATCATTTCATCATTCGTTGGACACCCAAGTGTGTTCCCCGCACTTGCACTTATTATATCACAATGCACTTACAATTGTCGAAAAGTATCCCAAATTATATTTACAATAAAGAAAATATTGAAACTTTTAGGCTTTTAGTGTAAAATTAGTATATATTAAATTGACTATACTGAAGGAGCGGTGGTTACTATGGAAGATGTAAAAATTTTAATATGTGATGACTCGATTTTAGCACGCAAACAATTAAAAGATATTATTCGCAGGTGCGGTTGCAACACCTTTCTAGAAGCTACCAATGGAGAACAGGCTGTTGCGCTATACAAAGAATCAAAACCGCAGCTGGTTTTTTTAGATATTGTTATGCCTCAGATGGACGGTGTACAAGCAATTCGTGAAATTCGGCAATTTGATCCTAATGCGTATATTATTATTGTTTCTTCTGTTGGTACACAGTCTCAGTTGAAAGCTGCCATTTTGGAAGGTGCACATGACTTTATTCAAAAGCCTTACTCCTCTTCCACCATTATCCAAATTGTAAAACAACGTTTCGAAGGGAGATAGGTTATGTATACACAATTTTTCGGAAATTTTCTAATTAATAAAGGCATTATTACAACAGAACAACTTATGGAAGCTCTGGAAATTCAGTCTTCTGCTCATCAAAAACTGGGTACACTCGCTATCCATGCCGGATATATGACCGCAAATGAAGTGGAAGATGTCTATATTATGCAGACTCATTATGATAAACGTTTTGGCGAATTAGCTGTAAAACTTGGTTATCTTACACAGGCTCAGGTAGAAAAGTTACTAAAGCTTCAGCTTCCTGATTATATGAAACTTGGACAGGTACTTGTGGAAAAGCAATGGATATCCAATGTTGACTTGGAGAATTTAGTAGCTGAATATTGCTCTGCTTATGAGATTTATGACCTGAACTTGGTGATTGAGCAGCAGGAATTAGTGGAAAAACTTCTCTCTTCCTTCTGTTCTAAAGAAAATATTGAACATCCAGAACGTATCATTCCGTATATGACACTCTTTTTCAATAATTTGATTCGTTTTATTGGAGAAGATTTTACACCTTTAGAAATTATTCCAATGCCAGAAGTTCCTACTAATTTCTGTGTTTCGCAAGAAATCGGCGGAACTTTACTATCTGCCTTAGATATGGAACCTCAGACGGCTATTGCGTTTGCATGCAAATATGTAGATGAAGAGTTCACAGAATTTGATGAATATGTTCTTGCTTCCGTAGAAGATTTTCTAAACCTTCACAACGGACTGTATACCGTAAATATGTCCAATGAACATTCCATTGAATTGAAGCTGGAGCCACCTGTAATACAAGAGCATACAACTCTTTCTACGGACTCACCCGCTTATCTTCTTCCGATTATTTATCCTTTTGGACGAATTAACTTTATTGTATCTATCTTATAAAATATTTTCTAAATATAACACGATATTTCTTGTGACGCAAAAATTCCTATTACATAAAAAAAGAATTCCACAATTTGCGGAATTCTTTTTTATGTACACGCTAAACTATATTCCTAAGAATTTTTTTACTACAGACTGCATCTCATTTACTTCGCAAACAGTTTTGTGCAATACCGGTGCTGTACGAATATCTTCGATTGCCTGTGGTACCTTTACCTTAGAAAGTTTTGATAATTCATCTACTAATTCGAAATCTGGCTGGCTGTCATACTTCTTATCAATTGCAGTCATAACGCTTCTTGTAAACTTATATGGACTTGCAGTAGATGCGATTACAGTCTTTGCTTTATCTCCTGTTTCTTTCTGGTATTTATGATATACAACTGCTGCTACCGCAGTATGTGTATCAATGATATATCCTGTTTCATCATAGATTTCTTTAATTACTGCTGCTGTTTCTGCTTCACTTGCATAATTTCCATAGAAATCTTTTAACTGCTCTTTCATTTCTGGTGTGATTTCGTATTTTCCATTTGCCTGTAAGGACTGCATCAATTCCTGATTCTTCTTTGCATCATTTCCCGCAATACGATAAATCAAACGTTCCAAGTTGCTGGAAATTAAAATATCCATTGATGGAGAACTTGTTAAAATAAAGTCACGATTCTTGTCATATTCTCCTGTGGTAAAGAAATCATACAATACTTTATTTTCATTAGAAGCACAAATCAACTTTCCAATCGGAAGTCCCATATTCTTCGCATAAAATGCTGCTAAAATATTTCCAAAATTACCGGTTGGCACTACTACATTCATAACTTCTCCATTCTGAATATTTCCTGCCTTTACCATCTTAGCATAAGCATATACATAATATACAATCTGAGGTACCAAACGTCCAATGTTGATTGAATTTGCAGAGGAGAACTGATATCCTGCTGCTTCCATTTCTTTTGCTAATGCTTTATCAGAAAACATCTGCTTTACACCTGTCTGTGCCTGGTCAAAGTTTCCATTGATTCCTACAACAAATGTGTTATCCCCTTTCTGGGTTACCATCTGTTTCTGCTGAATTGGACTTACTCCATCCTTCGGATAAAATACAATAATCTTGGTTCCTTTTACATCTGCAAATCCTGCTAATGCAGCCTTACCTGTATCTCCGGATGTTGCAGTTAATATTACAATATCATTTTTTACTTCATTTTTTCGCGCTGCTGTAATGAGAAGATGTGGAAGAATGGACAATGCCATATCCTTGAACGCAATGGTAGCTCCGTGGAATAACTCCAGATAATAAGCATCCTGAGCCTTTACCAGTGGTGCAATCTCCTCTGTATCAAACTTAGAATCATATGCATTCTTGATACAGTTTTTCAATTCTTCTTCTGTAAAATCTGTCAAAAACAGCTTCATCACTTCATATGCTGTTTCCTGATAAGACATATTTGCCAGCTTTTCTACCGGAACTTCCAAAGATGGGATACTATCCGGTACAAAAAGTCCGCCGTTTTCTGCAAGACCTTTTAATATTGCCTGAGAAGCCGTTACTTTCTCTTCTGCGTTTCTTGTGCTTGAATATAACATATTCCCTATCCATCCTTTGCTTTTATAATCCATTCCATTATAAAATTTTTCCACAAGTCTGTCAATCATTACACTACACAAATTTACTCTATTAAAGCGTAAAATTTTCAAGGAAGTGTATAAAATTCATGTCCGCCATACTGAAACAGCCACTTCAGGTTATGATCGAACCACGCCATATCATTAGGATTCGCTTTGCTTCTAGCAGAAAAAAACAATGCACCTTGAGAATAATCTTCTCCATGTAACGCCTTTTCTACCGCCTGTCTGGTTTGTTCTGTCACTTCAACACTAAAATATCTTCCGTCTACGGTAGGAGCAAACTGAGCACTTCCCCCGCTTTTTTCAAAAATCACTTCGTAGATATTATCCTTGAACCCCTCTGTTAAGACACGGTTCAATATCACTTCTGCCACTAAAATTCTTCCCTTTTCTTCCTCTCCACCGGCTTCTGCCTGTACAATCCTGCACAATGCTTCGTAGTCTTGTTCTGAAATTTCCAACTCCTGATATGGATTCACTGGTGGCTGAGGTAACTCTTGTTCTATTTGTTCCACATTTTCAACACTAACACACTGCTTCACCATTTCTCTTTTTCGCTGTATTATTTTATTTGCATTTTCTATCTTACTCTGTTCTTCCTCTAATGCACATTTACATTGTTTTAAAAACTGTGGTCCGGCACTTCCGCCACTTCCTTCTGTTTCTTCTCCCGCCTCTTCTTTTTCTCCTGCATGCCATACTCTGTATTCCTTAGAAACAGCTCTGTTCTTTCCTGTTCCACCAAATGCCTGTGCACTCAAAGAAATCATGGCAAATACTAAAAATCCGGAAGCAATTACCACAGAATTTCGATAGGATTTTTTGGAAATCTTTCGTATACTGCCATATACATTCTTTAGTAAGTTTTGAATTATTAACATAATGTTCCTCTTTTCTATCAGTGACTTTACAAATAAATATCATTTTTCCTTGCTTAGTCAATAAAAATTTTTTCCATAAATTACCATTATTATTCCAGAACTTTCAGAAAAACTTTTTCATTCCTACTTTTTATGTTATACTTATCTCAAATTATATTCCGGGAGGTTTCTATGCTACCAGGTGTATACCTTGCTTATAAAAAGAACGGTGATGCTTATTATCGTTCCAACATTACCTATAAAAGTAAACATATCTCATTAGGTAGTTTTTCCAAAGAATGTGATGCTAATACGGCTTATGTGGAAGCTGGTAAGATTTTAACGGATTCTGGACTTACGATAGATACCGTTTTTACTTACCATACTATTTTAAAATTTGATAAGGTGATTTCTCTGTTGAATTTTAGGGATAATGGCATTTATTTTAAAAATCCTATTTATCTTAGAAATAATTATTTTGTATATTACATTTCTAAGTATGATGAGTTAAAATTTGATATTGACGATTTATTCTATTACTCCAGTCATAAAATTATGCGTCGTGGGACACATCTGTTTGTAAATGATTATGGTATGCAGGTGAATATTCTCTCGCGTTATGGGATAAAAAATTACGGAGTTGCCGGAAAAGATTATTATTTTGCCAATGAAGATTACACCGATTTTCGTTACTCCAATATTATTATTGTTAATAAATACCACGGTGTAAGCCAATACTTAAAGAATGAAATTCCTCGTTATAAGGTTAAAATACATATTAACGGAAACTATACGATAGGAACCTATCGCAGTGAAGAAAATGCTGCAATTGCCTACAATAAGGCGGTTGACTTAGCGAAAAAGCACGGAATTACCAAAGACTTTCCAACCAATTATATTGACAATTTTTCGCCTAAAGAATATGCAGATACTTACAGCAAAGTAAAAATTTCTGCAAAATATTTGAATTATCTTGCTACATTATCCGCTTTATAAACACTTCATATCCTTAGCGAAGTGTTTTTTATGCAATAGGGCGCAATTTTCTATTGCACTAAAAAGGATGCCACATGTTTATACAACATATGACATCCTTTTGTTTTCAATCTATTTCTGATTGATATAGTTAATTAAACCTTCTGCCTTAATAATTTTCTGCATAAACTCCGGAAACGCCTGACCTTGGAAGCTGGTTCCTTTTGTTTTATTGGTAATAATACCACTATCGAAATCTACTTCTACTTCATCACCTGCTTCAATACCCTTGGCTGCTTCTGGGCATTCAATAATTGGAAGTCCAATATTAATTGCATTACGGTAAAAGATTCTTGCAAATGTTTCAGCGATTACGCAACTTACACCTGCTGCCTTAATAGCGATTGGTGCATGTTCTCTGGAAGAACCACATCCAAAGTTCTTATCTGCTACAATGATATCGCCCTTTTTTACTTTATTTACAAAATCCTTATCAATATCTTCCATACAATGTGTTGCTAATTCCTTTGGATCAGAAGAATTCAAATATCTTGCTGGAATAATAACATCTGTATCGACATTGTCACCATATTTAAAAACTGTTCCATTTGCTTTCATTTTTCTTCCTCCTATTCCTGTGGTCCTGAAATCTTACCGGTAATTGCACTTGCCGCTGCTACTGCCGGGCTTGCAAGATAAACCTCAGAATCTACATGTCCCATACGTCCTACAAAGTTACGATTTGTGGTGGATACGCATCTTTCTCCTTCTGCAAGGATTCCCATATAACCACCCAGACATGGACCGCAGGTCGGTGTACTTACAATTGCTCCTGCTTCGATAAAAGTTTTTAACAAACCTTCTTCCATTGCTTCTAAGTAAATTTGCTGTGTTGCAGGAATAACAATACAACGTATTCCCTTAGCAACTTTATGTCCCTGAAGTACCTCTGCGGCAATTCTAAGGTCATCTAATCTTCCGTTGGTACAAGAACCGATTACAACCTGATCAATTTTCACATCGCCTACTTCATCAATAGTTCTGGTATTTTCCGGAAGATGTGGAAATGCTACCGTTGGTTTCAATGTACTTAAATCAATCGTATATTCTTCATCGTATTCTGCATCCGCATCTGCTTCGTATACCTTAAATTCTCTCTTAGAATGTTCCTTCATATATGCAATTGCTACATCGTCTACCGGGAAAATTCCGTTCTTTCCACCTGCTTCGATTGCCATATTTGCAATAGTAAAACGATCATCCATAGATAAGTTATGTATTCCTTCTCCTACGAATTCCATAGACTTGTAAAGAGCTCCATCCACTCCAATCATACCAATAATATGAAGAATCACATCTTTTCCGCTTACCCATTTTGATGGCTTTCCTACTATATTAAACTTAATAGCAGATGGTACTTTAAACCATGCCTTTCCTGTTGCCATTCCGGCTGCCATGTCTGTACTTCCTACTCCGGTAGAAAATGCGCCTAATGCACCATAAGTACAAGTATGTGAATCTGCTCCAATGATTACATCACCTGCAACAGTAAGACCTTTTTCCGGTAACAGCGCATGCTCAATTCCCATCTCACCTACATCAAAGTAATTGGTGATTTCATTCTTACAGGCAAATTCTCTTACACATTTACAATGCTGTGCAGACTTAATGTCTTTATTTGGTACAAAATGATCCATAACCAGTGCTATTTTATCCTTATGAAACACCCCATCTTTATTAAATTTATCCATTTCATGGATAGCTACCGGAGATGTAATATCATTTCCTAAAACCAAATCCAGATCTGCCTCAATCAACTGTCCTGCCTTTACTTCAGGAAGTCCTGCTGCTGCCGCCAGAATCTTCTGTGTCATTGTCATTCCCATCTTCTATGTCCTCCTGTTTTACTATTCTCGTGTTTGCGTATCATTTATCTATGCTTGCTATTTTAGCATAGATAGTAGTATAATAGAAATACATATTAAATATGTTTATTATGACTTTTAGTTATGGAGGTACTTATGAATCAAAACTTATCTTCTTATCGCATTTTTTATGCTGTTGCAAATGCCGGAAATATCTCAAAAGCTGCAAAAGAGCTTTATATCAGCCAGCCTGCCATCAGTAAATCTATACAAAAATTAGAAGACAGCGTAGGGGTACGTCTTTTTGACCGTAGCTCTCGAGGAGTTACTTTGACTAGCGAAGGAGAACTTCTTTATTCTCATGTAAAATCTGCCTTTGAAACTCTTTCTCTCGGTGAGGAAAAATTACGCCGTTCCATTGCACTGGGAGTTGGCCATCTGTCTATTGGTGTTAGTTCTACCTTATGCAAATATATATTACTTCCTTATCTAAAGGACTTTATTAAAAAATATCCACACATTAATATTTCTATTGCCTGTCATTCTACCAATCAGACATTAGCTCTTTTGGAAGATGGAAAATTAGATGTAGGATTAATTGGAAAGCCGGAAAACTCTAAAAATATTGATTTTTACTGTTTGCGTGAAATTGAAGATATTTTTGTTGCTACCGATGACTACTTACATATTTTAAAACTTCGTGGTGTAGAGCCTGACCAAATTTTACAAAATTCTACTCTTATGCTATTAGACAAGGAAAATATGACCCGCCAGTATATTGATGACTATTTTCAGAGCAATCACATTGCTATTCAAGATACCATTGAGGTTTCTAATATGGACCTGCTGATTGAGATGTCCAAAATCAGCCTTGGGGTTGGCTGTGTCATTCGCGACTTTGTTAAGGATGAATTGCAAACCGGTATTCTAAAGGAAATTCCATTGGGTATTCCGATTCATAAACGTGAAATCGGATTTGCATATAATCAGAATGTCCGTGTTTCTAATTCTTTGGAGCATTTTATTGAATTCTACGAAAGCTATACCTTATAAAAATGTATTTTTTAATCACTTAAAAACGGCAGAAAAATCTTCTATGACTTTTCTGCCGTTTGTTATGTATTTCTATTTTATATCATAGGAAAAACATTCAGATTAGTTGTTGATTAACTTATCTGCTTCGTTGTTCCAGCTATAAAGCTTACGGATTTCTTTTCCTACTTCTTCTGATGGATGCTCAGCTGCTCTCTTTCTCATAGCCTTAAAGTGAACCTGACGTCCTGCTGGAGACATATCTAATAAGAAGTCTTTTGCAAATGTTCCATCCTGGATATCTGTTAAAACTTTCTTCATTGCTTTCTTTGTATCTTCTGTAACAATCTTAGGTCCTGTGATATAGTCACCATACTCTGCTGTGTTAGAGATAGAATATCTCATTCCTTCGAATCCAGATTGATAAATCAAATCTACGATTAACTTCATTTCATGGATACATTCAAAGTAAGCATTTCTTGGATCATATCCAGCTTCTACTAATGTTTCAAAACCAGCCTGCATCAATGCACAAACACCACCACAAAGAACTGCCTGCTCACCGAATAAGTCTGTTTCTGTTTCTGTTCTGAAAGTTGTTTCAAGAACACCTGCTCTTGCTCCACCGATTCCTAAAGCATATGCTAAAGCAATATCCTGAGCTTTTCCAGTGTAATCCTGTTCTACTGCGATCAAACATGGAGTTCCTTTTCCTACCTGATATTCGCTTCTTACAGTATGACCTGGTGCTTTTGGTGCAATCATAGTAACGTCTACGTTCTTTGGTGGAACGATACATCCAAAGTGAATGTTGAAACCATGAGCGAACATTAACATGTTGCCTTCTTCCAAGTTTGGCTCGATATCTTTCTTGTACATATCTGCCTGTAATTCATCATTGATAAGAATCATAATGATATCTGCCTTCTTAGCTGCTTCATCAGCAGTATATACTTCAAATCCCTGTGCCTCTGCCTTTGCCCAGGACTTACTTCCCTTATAAAGACCAATAATGACATGGCATCCGGATTCCTTTAAGTTTAATGCATGTGCATGTCCCTGGCTACCATAGCCGATAATTGCGATTGTTTTTCCTTCTAATAATGAAAGGTTACAATCTTCCTGATAAAATATTTTTGCTGCCATTTTTCTTATCCTCCTAGAATATTTTTAAATATCACATTATGCTTGGCATAATAAATATTATTCACTATGTTATTAATCGAACATCCGAACATCTGATGTTCCACGATTGAGTCCTGTAATACCGGTTCTTGCCAGTTCCAGAATCTCATATTCTCCTAACAGTTCCAAAAACGCATCTAACTTGCTTTGTGAACCAATCAGTTCAATCATCATAGAGTCGTTTGTAACATCTACAATCTTTGCCTTAAAAATCTCCGCAATGGAAATAAGTGGCTGACGCTGTGAAGGTTTTGCGCTAATCTTAATTAATATCAACTCTCGGCATACGGATTCTCCGTCCCTAAGCTTCTTAATATCGATAACGTCTTCTAGCTTTGCAAGCTGTTTTTCAATCTGCTCTAAAATCATCTCGTCTCCACTGGAGACAATAGTAATTCTTGTAAATCTTGGATCAGCCGTAACTCCGGCTGTAATACTGTCAATATTATATCCTCTACGACTAAAAAGTCCGGATACATGGCTGAGTACATTAGGTGTATTCTCAACCAATATAGATAATGCTTGTCTTCCCATAAGAAAAACCTACCTTTTCTTTACGCTTCACGATTACTAATAAGTTTAGCATATTATGGTACTTTGTCAATAGGATGAAGCTATACTTATTATTTTTATCTATTATTCCTTTTAGTTATAGTTAAGTGTATCTACTATAATTTTTAGTAAAGTCCTTGTCTTTTCTATTCTTTTAGTTTTTCTAATAGCTTTTCTGCCATTTGTGCTCTCTTTTCAAATTCTGCATAAAAGTCTCCTCGATAAGACTCTGCAAAAAATAAATTCAACAAATACATATTTAATTCCTGCACAGTATCCTTATCTTCTACTTTTGCCAATTGTTGCACGTTTTTCTGAATCGCATGCCAGCGCAATAAAAACATCTCATTTGCTTCTAATTGTGGAATTCCCAACCATTTTTTAACTTTAACCTTCGTTTTATTGGGTTTTGGACAGGCATGTTCCAAAAAAATATAACCTATTTTTTCTGTGTCATACTGTCTTCCCAATGGAAACAAACGACAAATTCCCGGACGAAATGCATGAATACTGCATCTTCCATTTTCATTCAAAAAGCCACATGTCTCCTGTGTTCCTGACATTTTTAGATTCGGAACAATTACGCCCTCTGAAATTCCAAGTTCCAGCTTATCCTGTAATAATTCTGCAAAACTCTTATGTAGATTTATCTCTAACTGCCAAATATCATATGGATTTAATGTAACAGAATCGCCCATACCCTGGCAACAGGAAAAGCACCCTTCACACTCCCCACATTCTAACTTTACCATGTCATTTTTTTCATATATTTTTCCATCTGTCAGCTTATTTTCATTCTGCATTCTTTATCTCCTGATTTCATATTTTACAATTTCATGTGATAATCCGCTCTGCCAGTGCATATATTAATTGTACTATTTTTACAGAAAGGATGTCGCTATGTATAAAAACTTACGTTGTTGTATTATTTTCGGCTTTTTCTTTACAGTTATCGTAGGCACACTGTTACACTTTGCCTATGATTGGTCAAATCATGCGTTTCTTGTCAGCTTGGTTGCCCCCGTAAATGAATCTACCTGGGAACATATGAAACTGCTTTTCTTTCCTATGCTCCTTTTTAGTATTTTTTGTATTTCAAAACAGAAAAGCTCATATCCGAATACTGTCTCCGGACTTTTTGCAGGTCTTCTACTGGGAACCTTCCTAATTCCGATTTTTTTCTACACTTATACAGGCATACTCGGCTTTGATGTTTTCTGGCTGGATATTGCTGTCTTTATCCTTAGTTCCTTTTTTGCTTTTACATCCGCCTATCGTTTAATTCAAAGTGGTAAACTTAAAAATTGCACTTATCTATTGATTGGGCTTGTTATTATTTTAACTATATGTTTTTTTCTATTTCCCTATTTTCCCCCAAAGATTGGGCTTTTTAAAAATCCCGTTTAAGGAACGTATATCTTATTTACTTTTAGACATACTATTCTTGAGGTGATAAACATGGCAAGTTATATTGATCCAGGATTACAGGATAAATTTGAATCCTTATCCACTGAATTAAAAAACTGTATTTTAGAACGAAATGTAAAACTCTATACGCTTCAAGATTTAATCGGTGTTTTAGAAGAAATTGTAAATGAGGCCGAAAGCTGATACCGCCTATGGGCGGTTCCAGTTTTCATCAATGCCACTCTCTTTCCATTGATTTTCTTCTTCCTGATATTGTTCCACTAATAAATATTGAAACTTACTGGTAGTTTTTAATGCATCATATACATATCGTAACGGTATTCTAGTTCGATTATTGGTTGGACTTCCCGGTTCTGCCAGAAATACCGTATCATCTTCTGCCTGATATAGCCAGATATTTACATAATGTCCCGGTGTATCTTTCCAAAAGGTAGCATCGTTATCACTACTGATAAGTACTACAGCAGACTTTGCTTTTGCAATCTGCTGTTGGAATATCTCATAGCTTTCCGGCTTATAATATACATCACAGGAAATCCCGCAAGTTTTCAATACCTCTTTCATATTTCCCCAGTCAATAGCTCCTGACTTTCTTCTGGGAGCATAGCCTGAAACTTTCATGGCATATTCACACATATCCCATGGAGAAACTTCGTAGGGAGACAGCGTATCATAAATATTTGCCATACAACAAAGTCCACAACCAAAATTTCCAAATGAATTCCCTTTTACCCCAAAAAGGCACCATTCTCCCGACCATGGAATTCCCTCTGACCATGATCTTGGTCCTTGTAAAAAGGTATACACTTCTGTTTCATCTATGTAAAATGCTTCAATTAAAAGTCGCTTGTCTTCTTCTGATAGAACTTGTCCCAAACATTCTGATATTCCGATATTTAGTTTTACTTCTTGTGGTTGCTCTATTTTTGCTTTTTCACTTTCACTTGGTTTCTGTTCTACTTTTTTCCCATCAATCTTTTCTGTAAAAGTAGATAAAAACAAAAGAAGTCCTATCAAAAAAACAACCAATGCAGATATGTATTTCTTCATTTCATTACCTACTTGCCTATTTATAACAACGAATTTGCTCGTCAGATTCTTTGTGCCCGAGCTGTGTCACTTATGACTAATTTTTCATCTCCGCGAAGTACACTTCCTTAGCGGAGCATTTTTTATATCATAGGAATATCATATGCTTTTGCACTTTAATGCAATGCGATATTTCTATGATATAAATAGAGACGGGATAAAATATCCCGCCTCAAAATGCAATTTTAATGATTACTTAGAACTTACCAGCCTTTGCTGCTTCCTCTACACTAACTGCAACTGCAACTGTAGCACCTACCATTGGGTTGTTACCCATTCCGATAAGTCCCATCATTTCAACGTGTGCAGGTACAGAAGAAGATCCAGCGAACTGTGCATCAGAATGCATACGTCCCATAGTATCTGTCATACCATAAGAAGCTGGTCCTGCTGCCATGTTGTCTGGGTGAAGTGTACGTCCTGTACCACCGCCAGATGCAACGGAGAAGTATTTTTTACCCTGCTCGATACATTCTTTCTTGTATGTACCTGCTACTGGATGCTGGAAACGTGTCGGGTTAGTAGAGTTACCAGTAATGGAAACACCAACGTTTTCATGATGCATGATTGCAACACCTTCCTGAACATCATCAGCACCGTAACATTTTACAGTTGCACGAAGTCCGTTAGAATATGCTTTTTCGTATACTACGTTTAATTTTGCTTCTTTGTAGTCATACTTTGTTTCAACAAATGTAAATCCGTTGATACGAGAGATAATCTGTGCAGCATCTTTTCCTAAACCATTTAAGATAACGCGTAATGGTTTTTGACGTACTTTGTTTGCTTTTTCAGCGATACCAATAGCACCTTCAGCTGCTGCGAAAGACTCATGTCCTGCTAAGAAGCAGAAACATTCTGTTTCTTCCTCTAATAACATTTTTCCTAAGTTACCATGTCCAAGACCTACTTTTCTGTGGTCTGCAACGGAACCTGGAATACAGAATGACTGAAGACCTTCACCGATTGCGGCTGCTGCATCAGCTGCTCTTCTACATCCTTTTTTGATTGCGATAGCTGCACCTACGGTATAAGCCCAGCATGCATTTTCAAAACAAATTGGCTGAATTTTCTTAACCTGCTCATATACGTCAAGTCCAGCGTCCTTTGTAATCTTTTCAGCTTCTTCGATAGAGCTGATTCCATAACTATTTAATACAGAATTAATCTGATCAATTCTTCTTTCATATGATTCAAATAAAGCCATTATCGTCTCTCTCCTTTCTCTTACTCTTGTCTTGGGTCGATAATCTTAACAGCGTCATCTACGCGACCATACTGTCCCTTTGCTTTTTCCCAAGCAGTGTTAGGATCATCACCTTTTTTAATGAAGTCAGTCATTTTTCCAAGAGAAACGAACTGATATCCGATTACTTCGTTATCAGCGTCAAGAGCGATACCTGTTACATAGCCTTCTGCCATTTCAAGGTAACGAACACCTTTTTCTTTTGTTGCGTACATAGTACCAACCTGGGAACGAAGTCCCTTTCCTAAGTCTTCAAGACCAGCACCTACTGCAAGTCCGTCATCAGAGAATGCACTCTGAGTACGTCCGTATACAATCTGTAAGAATAACTCTCTCATTGCTGTATTGATAGCATCACAGACAAGGTCTGTATTTAATGCTTCCAAAATGGTCTTTCCCTGTAAAACTTCTGCTGCCATAGCTGCAGAGTGGGTCATACCAGAACATCCAATAGTTTCAACCAATGCTTCTTCGATAACACCATTCTTTACGTTTAATGAAAGCTTACAAGCACCCTGCTGAGGAGCACACCAGCCTACACCATGTGTAAAACCTGAAATATCTTCAATTTTTTTGGAATGAACCCATTTTCCCTCTTCTGGGATTGGAGCTGGTTCATGTTTTGCGCCTTTTGCTACTGGGCACATGTTTTCAACTTCCTGAGTGTAAATCATTTTAAGACTCCTTTCAATCCATACATTAAATTTTGATTGTTATGTATTTAACATACTTAATCATATTTAATCACATTTTGGCGAATTCGTCAATCCAATGCTTCCATTTTCACAAAAGAAAGTGCTGCAACAGCTGCTCCCGCAAAGGTTAAAAGTGCCATAAATAAAATCATCAAAAAGAATCCTGCTTCTAATCCCCAAACAACATATCCTACAGCCGCAGCTATCATTGCAATTACCATAGCAATTCCCTGAAGGAACATTTTTATAAGACTTCTTCCAGTACTTCCCAGATTTTTTCCAATCACCGTATCCGCTAACATTCCGTAATATAAACGATTTGCCATAAGGCACATGTACAAAAGCACCGTCAACACTGCAATTACCGGACTAATTTGAAATGTAATTGCTCCCGGAACAGTAATAAGGATTCCATCTATCAACGCACGAAGATGTTCTATTTTTGTGGAATACCAAACCTTTTTCAAAGATGTATCCGGTATCAGGTAAGTGTAAGGACTTTCTAACTCTTTTGACCATTTTGTAGGATATCCGCTAAAAATAAATACTGCATAGGCTACAATTCCCGGAATAATAAATACTTTCCATTGTCCGAACGCTTCAATATCTCCAAGACATCCATATACTCCGATTACAATTCCGGCAACTAGGCACATAAAGGTATTCCATCCAAAAATAAACATCCTATTTTTCTTATATTCCAATAACTGTCGGTAATAAATTGCCTTTGCATATTTTCCTTTATATTCCACCGCAGCTTCCCGATATTTTTTCTTTTTCCCAAAGCGGAGTGATACGGTTCCTCTTTTCTTCACTTCCATACGCTTTGCCTGAATCTCATCTGCAAACTTTTCTGCATCTTCAAAGTATTCGCCGGTACACTTCATTTTTCTCGCCACATAAAGCATTCCAAGTGTAGAAGTTAAAAATAATGCAGTTCCAATAACATTTATTATATTTGGTCCCACAAAGATTAAATGTGCTACTGCAATATTCCAGCCCACAATAGGAATCAGTTGAATAACAGGCATATCTAAATATTCACGAATTACAGAAAATTCCATTTTCCGGGTCATTAAAAGATAAATTCCGATTCCTGCTATAACAGCCATGAAAATATACATTACAATGGTTAACCCCTTGAAAAACTTTTCATGTAATTTTTCATTGCCATAGCAAAAAATAATAATACTTGCTTCTAAAATAGTTTCAAACACTTCAAAAAACAGAAAATAGAGTAACATCTGCCCTACTCCCGCATGAAACCAACAGATACCAAATACAAAAATTGCAATTCCTATCAGAAGATTTCCTGCAAAGGATTTTATTCCTGCAAACATTAGTATGGTCTTTGGACTTACCGGAGACTGAAAAACGAAATGTACCTCGGAAGGTCGAAACAGTAGCCCATGCCTTTTACTATAACTAATTACATTGCTGGGAAGAATCAATAAAATAATACAGGAGAGTACTGTTACCATATTTTCAGGAGTTGCAATTTTAGCATCATTTATAATCATCTGAAAGCTCCAGAAAATCATCACTACATAGAATACTACAAAAACAAGTCCCACATAGGTAGTTGGTTTCTTTACTGCTTTTTTGATTCTATTTACAATTGTTCGCTGATAAAGATAAATCAATCCTTGCATTTTTCTTCCCCGCCTCCTGTGATTTTAAAGAATAGCTCCTCAATATCTTCGTTTTGAGCCTGTTCTCTGGGGAAAGCTGCTTCTATTTTTCCCTTTTCCATAATAATCATAATGTCCCACAAATCTTTTACCATTTCCAACATATGAGTACTAATCAAAATCGTAACACCCTGTTCTTTTAATTCCAGTACTACTTCTTTTAATTCTTTGATTGCCGCAGGGTCTAATCCAACCATGGGTTCATCCAGCATAAGTACCTTAGGTTTTACTGCCAATGCACAACAAATACTTACTTTCTGCATCATTCCCTTGGACAACTCATTTCCAAGCTTATCCTGCTTATCATCCAGTTCAAATCTTTTTAACAGTGCATCTACCTCTTCGTCTGTTATTCCTGAATTATATGCACGACGAATATATTCTATATGTTCTCTTACGGTCAACGCTTCAAACATTGCTGGCATTTCCGGCACATAACCAAAGATACGCTTTGCTTCTAAACTTCTTGCAGGCATTTTCTGAATACCAACTCCACCTTCATACCGTAATAATCCCGCTATGCTTTTAATAATTGTGGACTTTCCTGCTCCATTTGGTCCTAATAAAATTCCTACTTTTCCATCGGGAATTGCAAAACTCACATGGTCTACTGCTAGATTTTTTCCATATTTTTTCGTTAACTCTTGAACTTCTAACATAACTTTTCTCCTTTTTTATATATAATAATACGCATACGATTGTATTAGTTACTTAATACAATAATATGCGTATCATTTTCTGTCAATATGTTTTATCTTAAGTTAATCTTAAATTTTCTTACTCCGGTAAATTAGGTATCAGTTCTACATAGACCTGATCAAATTCCTTCTTTAATTCTTCTCGTATTCCATCTCGAATTCTGCTAAGAGAACGCATTGTAATAATATCATTTGGACTGTCAATATAGATTTCTACCCAGGTTTTTCGCCCTGTTTGAATTACATCCAAAAATTCAATGGTATAGGAACAAGTCTGCATATATTTTTCTGCAATGGAGCGGATTTCATTCATTACCTCTTCTTCCGGGGCAAACAAAACTAATTTTCGCACACCTCTTCCGATTATTTTTATTGGTTCTACAATCAATATCAATGCCATTGCAATCGCTACAACCGGATCGATATATGGAGTAATCCAATCATAGGATGTATTTTGAAATAACATTTGTCCGAAGAATGCTAACGCAACTCCCAAACTGCTGATTACATCCAGCTTCCAGTTATACATTTCTGCCTGTATAGATACCGATGCATAACGTCTGCTGTAATAGTAAAGCAAACAATATACTACCAGGCATCCTGCAAAAACTCCCAATTCAAAAAATGCTACCTGTCCGGCATCCACTTCATGCCCACCATGCAAAATATATTTTATATTGTCCCAGATAAGTTGCAGGGTAATCACTAACAGCACAATATATTTTACAACCAAAAACAGGGATTCTACTTGGGAAAAACCATAAGGTCTGCGTTCCGTTACAGGACGATACAACAGCGGTACCAACAGCAAAAACGGACCTATCATTACTAAATCTGTTATGTCAAAAATGCAGTCCATCAATAAAGAATGAGAATGTGTCACATATGCCATTATTGCCTCTACCAGTACAAAGGCAATACTTCCACACAGGGACAAATTCATCATCCGTTTTTCTAACTTTATCTTACTGTCAGAATTCATACTATCGCTTCTCTACTACTTCGTTCTTATTCTTATAAATAGAATTTTCATGTATCACACCACGCACCATAGACAATGGATATACATTGCTGTGTTTTCCAATCACTGTTCCCGGATTCAACACACTGTTGCATCCTACTTCCACTTCATCTCCTAACATTGCTCCGAACTTCTTTAATCCGGTTGCATGTTCTTCTCCGGTTTTCTTATCCTTTACTACTACTAAAGTTTTATCGGATTTCACATTAGAAGTAATGGAACCTGCTCCCATATGTGCTTTGTAACCTAACACGGAATCTCCCACATAATTGTAATGTGGCACCTGCACTTTATTAAAAAGTACCACATTTTTCAGTTCTGTTGAGTTTCCGACTACCGCACCTTTTCCCACAATTGCATTTCCACGGATAAATGCACAATGACGAATCTCCGCTTCCTCATCAATAATTGCAGGTCCATTGATAAATGCTGTTGGTGCTACTTTAGCATTTTTAGCTATCCAAACATTTTCTCCCTTTTGTTCGTATACTGCCGGGTCTAATGTTTTTCCTAATTTTACGATAAAGGCACTGATTTCCGGTAATACTTCCCATGGATAATTGTGATTTTGAAACAAATCTGCTGCGATTGTCTCCTCTAGTGTATATAAGTTACTGATTTTTGCTGTTTCCATTTTTACTTCCTTCTTTCAACATATTTCTTCTTTATTAAAATTAAAGTTTAAGTAGTGGACGCTACTTCTTTTTCTTTCTCTTTTTGTTCTTTTGTCTGTTTCTTTCCTTTGGTCTTTCCGGTTTGTTTCGCCGGCGTTTTATAATAAGTCGCCGCTTTTTGGAAATATCCCCTTAGTGCATACTGATTGTTCAATCCTAATACCCCACTGGTGCGGGACTTAATAAAGTTTTCCAGTTTTACCATATATTCCTCTGGAGTAATACTTCCTTCTGCCACATAGTTCAACCCTTTTTCCCAACTAGCTGTTAATTCTGGATTTAACAAAGAGCGAATAGATGCATTTACCACATCATATATCATTTCTCCCAATAGGGTTGGAGTAATAATCTGTGTCTTTTTATTCAATGCCAGATACTTATTGTTCACTAATTTTTTTAATATCTCAGCACGGGTTGCACTGGTACCAATTCCACTTCCCTTAATCTGTGCACGAAGTTCTTCATCTTCAATGAGCTGTCCGGCATTTTCCATAGCAAGAATCATAGAACCGGAATTATAACGTTTTGGTGGAGCTGTTTCGCCTTCCTTGATGTTCAAATCTTTCACACCCAGTTCCATGCCCTTTTTCAGTCCCGAGAGAACCTCCATAAAACTTACATCACAAGACTCTTCTGTTTCTCCGTTTCCACTGTTTGTACTGTCTGTCTCTTTTTTCTTCTGAAAGGAATATTCCATCACTTTTAAATAGCCCGGTTCCGCCAATACTTTAAAACTGGAGAAAAACTTCTCTGTACCGATTCCGGTTACCAAACTGATTTTCTGATAAATTGCCGGTGGACAAAAAATACCTAAAAATCTTCGCACAATGGTTTCATAAACATTCAACGCTGTCTGATTCAAGGTACGAATAGCACCAAACCCCTGTCCTGTTGGAATAATAGCATAATGGTCGGTAATCTGTTTATCATTAACATATCTTGTCTTTGCAATATTTTTATAAGTGCCTTTCTCCAAAATAGCTTCTGCATAAGTTTTAACAGAAGGAATATTTTTCAATCCTCCAATATTTTTATGTATTTCCTTGGCTACCGCACTGGATAACACACGGGCATCTGTTCTGGGATATGTCACTAATTTCTTTTCATATAATTCCTGTACAATTTGCAAAGTCTGATCCGGACTGATTTTAAAGAGTCTGGAACAATCGTTCTGAAGTTCTGCCAAGTTGTACAACAACGGTGGATTTTTCGTTTCTTTCTTTTTTTCCATAGAAACTACTACCGCTTTTAATGCTCCCTCCGGCATTGTCCCCTTCAGTTCTTCGATTAACTGTTTTGCATCTTCTTCCTTTAAAAATCCGTTTTCCTTATATAACTTTGGAGATTGAAAATAGGCAGACCCTTCCACTGCGCGCCATTCTCCATCTACCTGATGTCCTTGAATATCCAGGTTACTAAGCACACGATAAAAAGGAGTCTTTACAAAATCGCGAATTTCACGTTCTCTTCTTACTACCATTCCAAGAACACAGGTCATTACACGACCTACACTCACCACAGTATATTTCGTGTTTAAGAAATTAGAAATCGCATTTCCATACTTTAAGGACAATAATCTGGAGAAATTAATCCCCATGAGATAATCTTCTTTTGCCCGCAAATATGCAGACTCACAAAGATTATCATATTCTGATAAATCCTTCGCCTCTCGGATTCCTCGTAAAATCTCTTCTTCAGTCTGGGAATCAATCCAGACTCTTCTTCGATCCTTACCGGTCACTCCTGCCTGTCGTTCCACCAGACGGTAAATGTATTCTCCTTCTCGTCCTGAGTCCGTACAGACATAAATGGTTGCCACATCCGGACGATTTAAAAGTCCTGCCACTATATCATACTGCTTCTTTACTCCCGGAATCACTTCGTACTTAAACTCTTCCGGAAGAAATGGCAATGTAGCAAGACTCCATTTCTTGTATTTTGCATCATAGACTTCCGGATAGCTCATGGTAACCAAATGTCCTACACACCAAGTCACGATTGCCTCCGGGGATTCCATGTATCCATCATGATTTTTTAAATCCAGTTTTAATGCCTTTGCAAACTCTCTGGCAACACTGGGTTTTTCTGCTATATATAAAGCTTTCGCCATAAATCCATATCCTGCTTTCTTTTATCGTTACATCTGATTCATATCCACTAACAGGATACGTTTGTCCGCAGCAACCATTTTTCTTAATTTTTCATCAAATGACTTTGCGGAAAAAAGATAATAATAGTTCGCTGTAAGTTTTGCCTGTTCCATACTCTGGAATAACTTTTGGCACATTTCAAAAGTCATTTCCGGTTCTGACCAGTTACATAAACAGATGAGGTTTTCTCGTATTTCATTTTGAGCAATAATATCAATATGCCCACGCTTTCCAACCCAGGTTCCCATTTTATGTATCTGTAGTGGAAGTTTATGTACCTGATTCATCAGTTCTAAGTATTCCATACATACTTTTACAAAATAACGATTCAAATATTCTTCTAAACCGTCTGCAATGTATGTTTCATAAAATTCTTCCGGTTTCATCTGATACAAGTCGGATAAATGTGGATATACAAACTTAAACCAGAAATTAATAAATGTATCTTTTATCTGATATAAGCCTTTTTGAACATTTTCCCATCCTCCTGTTTCAAAGGACGTAACCTTTTCTATCATGCCAAATGCCATAAGGTTCTTCAAATAGACACTTATCTTCGCTCTGGAAAATCCTGTTTCCTGATATAAATCGTTAAGCTTACGTTTTCCGGATGCTACTGCTTCTAAGATGGTATTATACACAGAAAGTTCTCGCAATTGGCTACTGATAACTCTTTCTGCCTCATGGAATAAGAACCCATCCGGTGCCAAAATATATTTGCAAATGTTATATTGAATATCGCGTTTTTCATCCCATTGTTTGATATATTTCGCCACTCCACCTATGACTCCGTACACTTCTACACTTTGACTGACGGTATAATCTGGAAATGACTTTACCATCTCTACAAACTTCAGCTCTGAAAGCTGCTCTATGCCATCTAACTTCTTTTGATACTTTCCTAAGACTTTCGGCATATTTTGATTTACCCACGCTACTGCGGATGTATATAGAAGAATCATAACCGGTCCCGGATAAAGTTTATGTTCTTTTAACCTCACAATGCTTTCCATAAACTGCTCATCTCTTTTTACGATGTGTTCAAATTCGTCTATTATCACCACCAGCTTACTTGCATCACCACTTCTGGTACGGCTAAAACAACTATCATAGGATACTTCAGAAATAGATACGTCATATTGCTTTTCTACTTCCCGAGACATCCTCTGCACCTGCGCCTTCGCTGAAATCTCCGGCGCATGATAATAAAAGGATTTCTTTTCCTTGCAAAAATTCTGCAATAATTCCTGAATCCCATTTTCCCGTCTTCCATATAATACAATCAATTGATTTCCTTGTTGCTGATATAATTCTTCTAATCTTCGTATCTGTGCATTTCTTCCTGTCATGGCTGTCTCCTCTAAATTTCTATAAGGTATTTGCCCTGTCTTTAATATTTTTCTTAAAATTAATAATATTATGATCGTAAGATTCATTCATAAATGATGAAGTAATCATAAAATCTGCTGTTGCCCGGTTATTTGCCATAGGAATATCATACACCTGTGCAATTCTAAGTAATGCTTTTACATCCGGGTCATGTGGTTGCGCTGCCAATGGATCGGAGAAAAATACAACGAAGTCAATTTTTCCTTCTACAATCTTTGCTCCAATCTGCTGGTCTCCTCCTAATGGGCCACTATTATATCCTTTTACCGGAAGTCCGGTCTGATCTGTAATCATGCGGGCGGTTGTTCCTGTTCCGCATAAAAAATGTTTCTTCAATTCCTCTTTATGCTCCTCACACCATGAAATCAATTCCCGTTTTTTGCTGTCATGAGCAATTAATGCAATACTTTTCTGTTTTCCAATCGTTAATGTAATAAAATCTGGTTCGTTCATAGTAACGTTTCCCTTCTCCCTTATCTTTTTGTTACTTTCTATTATAAGCAAAAAGAGGCTGCCTGCGCAACCTCTTTTTTTATATCAAGATTTTATTTTGCTGTAATATATCCCTGTGCCTTTAAAAGTTCTGCACAAAGTACTGCTCCACCTGCTGCTCCTCTTACGGTATTATGAGACAATCCGATGAACTTCCAATCATATACGGTATCTTCTCTCAAACGTCCTACGCTGATTCCCATACCGTTTTCATAATTTACATCTTCAGATACCTGAGGACGATTATCTTCTTCTAAATACTGAATAAACTGCTTTGGAGCACTTGGAAGATTTAATTCCTGTGGCACACCGCTAAAGTTTACTAATTTTTCAATTAACTGTTCTTTGGTTGGTTTTTTCTTAAACTTAACAAATACAGCTGCTGTATGTCCGTTTAATACCGGAACACGGATACACTGACATGTGATAACCGGACTTGTTGCAGGAACAATCACACCATCCTTGATTTCGCCCCAGATACGAAGAGGTTCTTTTTCGGACTTTTCTTCTTCGCCACCGATGTATGGAATGATATTTCCAACCATTTCCGGCCAATCTTTGAAAGTCTTTCCTGCTCCGGAAATTGCCTGATATGTAGTTGCAACTACTTCATATGGTTCAAACTCTTTCCATGCTGTTAAAACTGGTGCATAAGACTGAATAGAACAGTTAGGCTTTACTGCTACGAATCCTCTGGTAGTGCCTAAACGTTTCTTCTGGAAATCGATAACTTTCATGTGTTCCGGATTGATTTCCGGTACTACCATTGGTACATCCGGTGTCCATCTATGAGCACTGTTATTAGAAACAACCGGTGTCTCTGTCTTAGCATATGCTTCTTCAATTGCCTTGATTTCATCTTTAGACATATCTACTGCACTAAATACAAAATCAACTTCAGCAGCAACTTTTTCTACTTCGTTTACATTCATAACAACGATTTTCTTTACTGCTTCTGGCATTGGAGTATCCATTTTCCAACGATCACCTACTGCATCTTCATATGTCTTTCCGGCAGAACGTGGGCTTGCTGCAATTGTTGTTACTTCAAACCATGGATGATTTTCCAATAAAGAGATAAATCTCTGTCCTACCATACCTGTTCCACCAAGAATACCTACTTTTAACTTTTGACTCATTTTTCTAAATCTCCTCGTTTTTATTCTGTCCGTTTGTCACGTACAATTGTCTTTGTAGTAAATATATTATTACACTTTACAAGAAAATGCAACCCCGAATATTATACAAATTTACCATTTTATCTAATTCGTTTATAGGTAATGTGTATAAATATGCAGGGTTTTGTATTTATTTTCTATTTTACTAATTTGCTTTCCCAGTCGGTTAATTCTTCTTTCCAGTCCTTAGAAAGATATTCTTTTTCTATGGCAATTACTTTTTTCATTGCTTCCTGTCCCGGTGCACCAATAGTAAGGCGTTTATTTACACATGTTTCCATAGAAATTGCTTCAAAAATATCCGCTTCAAATACCGGGCTAATCTCTTTTAATTCTTCTAATGACATATCATCGATGGAAATTCCCTTCTCTATACAATAAAGAACAATTCTTCCAACAATACCATGTGCATCACGGAAAGGCACTCCATGATTTACCAGATAATCCGCTGCGTCTGTTGCATTGGTAAATCCGTTCTTGGCACTGGCTTCCATTTTATCTTTATTAAATTTCATTGTTGCTAACATTCCCGTAAATAACGCAATACATCCCTTTACAGTATCCATTGCATCAAAGGTTAATTCTTTATCCTCCTGCATGTCTTTGTTGTATGCTAATGGAATTCCTTTCATAGTTGTAAGGAGTGCTGTCAGGGCACCATAGACACGTCCTGTCTTTCCTCTTACCAATTCTGCAATATCCGGATTTTTCTTCTGTGGCATAATACTGCTTCCGGTACTGTATGCATCGTCAATTTCTACGAATTGATATTCATTGGAATTCCAGATAATTACTTCTTCTGAAAAACGGCTTAAGTGCATCATAATGGTAGACATTGCAGATAAAAATTCGATTAAGTAGTCTCTGTCAGATACACCATCCATACTATTTAAAGTCGGTCCATAGAATCCAAGTAACTCTGCTGTATAATCACGATCCAATGGATAAGTTGTTCCTGCCAATGCACCGGAACCTAATGGACAATAATTCATTCTATGGTAAATATCCTGTAAACGTAAACGGTCACGTTTAAACATTTCAAAGTAAGCTCCCATATGATGTGCCAAGGTAACAGGCTGTGCTTTTTGTAAATGTGTAAATCCCGGCATAAAGGTATCTGTGTTATTTTCCATAATTGTTAAAATTGCATTTAACAATTCTTTTAATAAATCATCTACCGCTAAAACTTCCTGTCTGGTATAAAGACGCATGTCCAATGCTACCTGGTCATTTCTACTTCTTCCGGTATGTAATTTCTTACCGGTATCTCCTAAACGGTCAATCAATGTTGCCTCTACAAAGCTGTGAATATCTTCATATTCGTGGGAAATCTCCAACTTTCCTTCTTCTACTTCCTTTAAAATCTCACAAATTGCCTTTACAATGTCATTTGTTTCCTGCTCTGTAAGAATGCCCTGCTTTCCTAACATTTTTACATGTGCAATGCTTCCTTCCATGTCCTGCTTATAAAATTTCTTATCAAATGATATGGACGCATTGAAATTATAAACTAATTGATCTGTTTCCTTTGTGAAGCGTCCGCCCCATAACTGTGCCATATAACTTACCTCTTTCTTTGTGTTTTTTTATTTGTATAATTATGATTTAATTATTTACCTTTTAATTTGTTCTAATACTTTTCCAGTGATAATCGAATTTTCTTCTATCTCTTTTTTGTATAGAACTTCATCTAACGCTTTTATACTCAACTGTTCTTGTGTTTTTATATTTTCCAGATATACGATGTCTGTCGGCTTTTCCCCTTCCGGTCTGCCTTCGCATCCAAAATCCGGCTCTATAATCCGAATCACTCGATACTCCTGCTTTTGTCGTTCCCGCTCTTGCATGGAAAACACACATCCACAATAGTCTTGGCGATACATTCCGTATTCTTCAGAAATTTCTACCGAACGCTTATATCCGTTTTTCTTTTTAAAATCGGATGTCAGATATTTTACACCATATTCCTGTACCAGTTTTTCTCCAATCTCATTTAGCTTTTCTGCGTTTTTCATCGGACTGATAGACAAGGTTGTGGTGAAATAGTCCATATCTCGTTCTTTGGCATATTCGGCTGCCTCACGCAAGCGTAATTCATAACATGCAAAACAACGTTCTCCGCCTTCCAGTACCAGTTCTAAACCTTTTGCAATTGCATAAAATCGGTCTTTGTCATAATTTCCCTCTACAAAGGAAATCTTATGTTTTGCCGGAAAACGTTCAATAAACCGTTTCTGTTCCTCTACCCGCTTGTAGTATTCTTCATCGGGATAGATATTGGGATTGTAGTAGAACACAGTAATTTGAAAATACTCTGACAGATATTCCAATACATAACTGCTACAAGGTGCGCAACAGCTATGTAAAAAAAGCGTTGGTACTGTATTTTGCTCTTTTAAGTTTTTCAAAAGTTCTTCTAACTCTTTTTGATAATTACGCTTCATGTCTTTACCTCATAAAAGTACATTGCATTTATTTTACATTAATCATAATAAAAATGCAATGTTTATCCTATTTCAAATATCTTTTTCAAAATGTTGGTAGTCTTTTAATGAATTCCAACTACCTCCCCAGGTAAAACCATGCTCAATAAACAACTGATAACATAAATCCTCTTTTGTTATTTTGTATGGAAATTCCTGTGTACGGTCTGTATATGCTTCTCCATTAATTGGCTCCACAGATAAGGCTCCATTGATTGTTTTTACGCAAGGATTAAATCTAGGATTAATATCTATTGCTAACCCCATACTATGTTTGGATAACTTTGTACTCCCATTAATTTTTCGATAATTAAAGGCTGACGTATTGTTATCCTCCATAGCTGCTTCATCGTCTGCATTATATTCATCAATCAATACCATTTTTTCAATTGGGTATTGATTTTCATACAATTCCTGCATAATTTCCAAAACATCCTGTGCAATTTTTTCATTTACAATCATTTCTCCGATATGTGTTTCTCCATCAAATCCGTAATATAAAACACGCAAATACCGCAATTCTGATAATGCAATATCTTCATTTTCCTGATAAGAACTGCCCATGATTCTATTTTGTATATCCGGTGATATTTCACTACTATAAAACAAATTCGCCACACCCATTGCTTCTATTGCATCACTGTTGATTACCTCTCCTGCCTTCTGTGGCTCAATTATTTCAACCGTTTCTGTCTTTGCAATATTGCTGTTTTCTGCTTCATTGCCGGAATCTTTTGCCTGAGTGTTTTTACCAGTATCCTTTATCTGAGTGTTCTTACCGGTATCCTCCGACTGAGTGTTTTTCTCTGTGACTGCAACATTTGCCGACTGCCCACCTGCACATCCTGCAAGCATTACCAAAGACAGCCCCATTGCAATTACAAAAGATATCTTATGCCTATCTTTCATACATTTCACTTCCACTTATTTTTATAATTATGCACTTCATATTCTACCACATTTTCTACTATATGAAAATATCTTGACAGTGCCCTTTCTATATAGCACTCATACTCTTTTCCCACATATAATATACAAAAGAAACGGGAGATTCTTATGGAAAAACTTATGGAAATCAGCCATGTGAGTTACTCCTATCATACCTTAGAAGGAGAAACTCCGGCTTTAACGAATATAAATTTTACCGTTCATAAGGGTGACTTTTTAAGCATTGTAGGTCCCAGTGGTTGTGGAAAATCCACCTTATTATCTCTTCTTACGGGACTTATTGAGCCAGAACACGGCTCCATTTTGCTCTATGGTCAAAAACTCTTTGAAAAAGGCAGAGGCACTATCGGCTATATGCTGCAACATGATCACCTTTTTGAATGGCGCACCATTGAAAAAAACGTACTTTTAGGATTGGAAATACAAAACCGACTTACACCGGAAAATCAAGAAAAAGTCATGGATATGTTAAAACGTTATGGTTTGTACAAGTTCAAAGACGCAAGACCTTCTCAACTTTCCGGTGGCATGCGTCAACGTGCTGCACTGATTCGCACACTTGCCTTAGAACCTGAGTTATTATTATTAGACGAACCTTTTTCTGCCCTTGATTATCAGACAAGACTTACTGTTGGAGACGATATTGGCTCCATTATAAAAAAGGAACAAAAAACTGCCATCCTGGTTACCCATGACCTTTCCGAAGCTGTTAGCCTTGGCAATCAGGTTTTGGTACTCAGTAAACGTCCCGCTACCATAAAATCCATTGTACCAATCAATTTTTCTGATACTATGACTCCTCTGCAACGTAGAAATGCACCGGAATTCAAGGACTATTTCAATACTATCTGGAAGGAGCTGAACTCTGATGACTGAAATTTCTTTAGCACAACAAAATTTTTTATTAGCGCAAAAACGTCACAAACGCTCTGTCAGAACCAGCCGTTTGTGCATTTTTCTTTTATTTTTCGGACTTTGGGAAGTTGCTTCTCAAAGCGGACTTATTGATTCCTTTATTTTCAGTAGTCCCTCGAAGCTTTTCCTTTGCGCTTATGGCATGATATTAGATCATACACTTTTTACTAACATTGGCATTACACTTTTTGAAACCATCGTAAGCTTTCTACTTGTGATATTCTTTGCTCTTTTCATAACTATTATATTATGGTTTAATAAACACATTTCCGAAACTTTAGAACCATATCTGGTAGTTTTAAATAGCCTTCCCAAGTCTGCATTAGCTCCCCTTCTTATTGTGTGGCTTGGTGCAAATTACAATACTATTATTATTACCGGAATGTCCGTTGCTATCTTTGGTTCTATTTTAAGTCTCTACAATAGTTTTCAATCTGTAGATACAGAAAAAGTAAAGTTGATTTATACTCTTGGCGGAAATAAATTCCATGTGCTTACCAAAGTCGTACTCCCCTCCAGTCTCCCTTCTCTTTTTTCTATCATGAAGGTAAATATCGGACTTTGTCTGGTAGGTGTCATCATCGGTGAATTTATTGCTGCCCGTGCTGGTCTTGGCTATTTAATCATTTATGGCAGTCAGGTTTTCAAATTAGATTGGGTTATCCTAAGTATTGCAATTCTTTGTATTATTGCCATTGCACTCTACCAGGCAATTGCGATTGCAGAAAAATATTGTTTAAAACATCATTAAAAAGGTGGCTATACAGCCACCTTGCTATACAGCCACCTTTTCTTTATGTAATAGGAAATTGCGTCCTATTACATTAAAAACGCTCCACTAAGGAGATTCTATCCTTTTACAACTGTATATTCTCATGTATATTTTTTAGATTAATACGAATCAATCCTACTTCACTTAACTCTATCAACGTATAACGTTGTTCCTGTGTCAGTTCATCACTATATACCTGATTCTCATAATCGACCGCTACTGCCCTTGTCTGAAATATCATATAAAACAATGGTGAAATATTATCTGGTATTTCCAATAATAAATTCTTTTCTCTTCCTAATTCCATTAATGCTTCCAAATGTCCTTTGGGACATTCATATACATTTCCTTCATAGTCTACCACGCACGGACAATATCCTTTTGTATCTTCCTTATGTTTTTCAATAAACTCTTGCTTTGTCATATTATTCTTCACCTTCTATTATCTCTTTACTATTATACGCCGGGAATCCATTGCACGGTTACTTTTTCTTTTGCACACAAAGATATCCAATATTCCTTTTCCTGATACTGATAAAAATTTCCTGCTTTACTGCATATGATTCCGTTCTCTCCGGCCTCTTCTTTTGCAACAGTGAACGCTACTTCCTGCAATGGAATTCTCAATCCCTCGCCGGTCATTTTCACATAACTTTCTTTTAGTGTCCAAAGTTGGAAGAAACGACTTTCCTGTTCTGCCTCTTGTCCGTCCAAAATATATTTTCTTTCTAAACCGGTTGCACACTTTTTCAATATTGCCTTTCGAAAAGACTTTTTCTTTTCTGCATCCACGCCAATTTCAACATCCCCTATGGCACAAACCACCATTCCGTTGGTATTGCTGATATTAAATTGACATTGCTCTTTTCCTTTTAAATACGGCTTTCCATAAGAAAATCTTTCTATGACTTTTTCTGCCCCGTCTATTTGAAATATCTCTTTTAGTCCATAATCTAATATCTTATCTGCCAGTTCACGCTGATACCGGTGGTAATCGCCTATATAATTTTCCTTTTCCTTACAATACTTATAATAAACATTTACCTGATGATTCATGACTGACTCTTAGACTCTCTCATAAAATGAAGTGCAAAGATCGTAACCACATAAATAACTGCCGCAATTACCATAAAAACCGTCTCTTTAAAAATAATTCCTGCAACTATACTTATAATAATTTCTATTCCATGCACCCAAATAGGCATATCATGAAGACACACTCCTATCATAGATTCCAATACTAAAATTATACATACAATAACAATCGGCATATCCAGCAAAAAAATTCCTGCCAATATTGCCAACAACATTGCTATTCCATACGCTCCGGGAATTATATAATCTTTTTTCATTTTTTCCCCTCCATCATTTTTTATATTTTTTCTACTGGTTTTAAATTCTTCAATTACAATTTCTTCTCTATCATCCATTCCCCATTCCCCCTTGCCCATCTCTTTTTCTTCTTTTTCAACTATTCTATCTTAATTCCATTTGCTTTTACCCGATTGCCTTTTTAATTCTTTTTGGCTTTACATTCTTCTTTCCGTTGAATTGTCAAATCCAGCCCGCACCGATAACAATTTTTCTCCAAAAATGGATATACATACCCTTGCATTCTCTCTATCTTCGGAAGCTTCGCCTGACACCGTGGACATTGCCAACACCTACCCTTAAAATTGTAGAATTCTGCAAAAATTGTAAGAGCTACGCCAATGAAATAAATTACACCGCCAAGCGCACTTATTTTCACCAAAAACATTCCACCAAAAATCCACAAAAGACCGCATATACCTGTCAGCCAATTTCTTCTTCTCCAGCTCCTATATGCATATCCTCTTTTTATTGCTCGCTTTTCTTCCTTTGTCAACTCCATATTCAATTACTCCTTACGTTATTTTCTCCATCTCATGCATCACTTACACATTTTCCCTTACTATAACATACTTTAAAGAAAAATCCTAGCACAAAACTTTCTCTAATTTAACTTTTTTAATATCCTAATACACAAAAAGCATTTACCAAAATCTCTTAGATAATGATAAATGCTATTCAGCCAAAGAAGGGACTCGAACCCTCGACCTGCGCATTACGAATGCGACGCGCTACCAACTGCGCCACTTTGGCATATTGGAAACAAATCTTTAAATATTATAAAGGTTTTGGATAAAAAAATCAAGTAAAAAAAGCATTTATCAATATTATTACCTTTGACAAATGCTTTTTTGTATTACTTAAAGTCTTTCATCCGCTTTCTTTTAATTTTCACCATAGTTCCAAGCGTTACTAATCCTATTCCAAACCAGCCTAAGAATGTTGAATCACCAGTCTTTACTACATTATTGTATTCTACTGTAATTTTTCTTTCTGCCGTTGCTGTATTTCCGGCATTATCACTAACACGATAAACAATCACATAAGTTCCCGGTGTACGAATATCAAATTTTCCACTTATTTGTATTTTGTCTGTTAAATCTCCATCAACATCATCCAGCGCCGATACATCCTTTCGTACATCAAACGCTTCACCTACCTTTATTACCGCATCCCCGGGTACTGTAAGAACAGGTGCTGTTATATCTTTATTTTCTGTGCCTTCTCTTTTTTCTAAGACTGTAATATTTCTTGTTGTCTGCGCCTCATTTCCACTACTGTCACTAACTGTATAAACAATCGTATACAATCCCGGTGTATGAATATCAATGTTTCCACTTGTCTTAATCGCAGAGGTCAAATCCCCCTCTCTGTCATCCATTGCTGTAACACCATCCATGATTGTAAATTCTGCATCCTGTACTATTTCATTCTTTTCCGGAAGTGTAATTACTGGTGCTACAATATCCCGATTCAATGAAAAATATCTTACATCTGTACAAACGTTTCCTCCAAAATCATCTTTGATTTCTGCATACCATCCATAGACTCCATTTTGTGCATCGGTCCATGTGTATTCTGCTTTGCTTCCACTTTCCACATTCTTTACTTCTCCAATTACCTGATCCGTATACACATTTACATCAAAGTCCGTAGTGGATAAAACTTTTTCTTTCGAAACAATTCCAAGGTCTGCAAAAGGTATTTCAAAATCTTCTTCTCCTACAATCGCTTCTCCTCCAAGGTTACTATTATCCTTTGCATCATAATCATCTAATGATGGAGAATAGGTTCTTACGATAATTCTTTGTCCTTCCAGGTCAAAATGCATCAACCGCATATATCCCATTCCGCCTTCTGCTAATCCCTGATAGTCAAAAAGCATTTGATACACATTGCGTTCCGCTATACTATCTCCATCATCGTCAAACTGACTTACCACTGTCTGTGCATTATGATAATGTCCTGATAATACCATACATACATTCGGATTTTTGGAAACCACTTCATCATATACCCATTGCGGTTCTTCTCCCAAGCCACCACTGGCTAATAAATATTCATGGAAATTCAAAATTGCCTTTCTTTCCGGATACTGGCTTAATACCTCATTCATCCAATCGATTTCTTCATCTTCAATTCCCCATCCGGTGTATAGCATGATAAAATCAATACCACCTACTGTAATCAAATCATAGTGCTGACGATTATCCTTATTATTTCCGCCATACCATGGTCTGTTCTCATAACGACTTGCGCCAAAATACTTGCAATAATTTGTATAATCTCCACTTAAATGTCCTACATCATGATTTCCTGCAAGAATACCATAAGGAATTCCTGCATCATCCAATTTCTTATATGCGTTATCTGCATTTTCCCACCCCGGGATGAGTGGCGCATCATCAATAATATCTCCATCATGGAATAAATACTGAATATTCATTCTTGGCTGATTTGCAATAATCCAATCATGAATATCCAATTGATATTGATACTTTCCATCTACGTCCTTTTGAGGATTTCCCACATAGTCTTCATTATAATACTGGGTATCCGACTCAACTGCAAAGGTAAAATCATACTGATTTCTCGGTGTATCTTTTTCATTCGCTACTTTAACGTTTGGATTATCCGATGGCAATGCTGCTGCACCTTCTTCATACTGAACCGGTGTATACCCTTCTCCACTTTGAACCATTACCTTTACTTTTCCATTCTCAATATGGTCTTTCAGACTAATCAAAGCTGTCAATGACTTTTCGCCGTCTTCTTCTGTACTTTTTGTTTCCGCCAAATCCCATTTTCCTGTTACTACAGAATAAACATACAACTTCGTTTTCTCACTATTACTGTTTCCCTTCCATTTTACCTGAATCTGGTCATTTTCCGTTACCGTTTCTCCAACCTGAATTTCAAACTGTTGATACGGGAATCCGTTTAATGTCTCTATTTTTTCCTGTTGTTCTCCTGCTGTCATTTCTAATGAACGAAACTCATACGGAAGTTCTATTTTCTTTCCATCCAGCTTAGCAGTCACTGAGGAAACTCCTGAACCTTCTTCTACGAAAGACGGCTCAATTGTATAAGTTCCTTTACATACTTCTCCATCGGTTATATTGGAAATAATTTCCGCTGGTGTATTATCTACATGTACCGTCAATCTACGTTCTTCTCCCCCATCTTTTGCTGTAAACACATGTTCTCCATCTGCAAGGGTATTCGTATCCACATCATAACGAATTGCCTGATAAGCAGCATCCGGTGCAGTAAATTTAGCATGAAGAATTTCTATTTTTCCTGCTGAATCCCCCATATTTATAATCGTCTCCGGATTTTCATACCCTTTTGCGCGCAATGTTCTTCCATCTGGTAATACAAGACGTATGTTTTTCACTACAAAATCGTCATTATTTTCTTCATTGTGTTCTAACGGATTTGCCTTATTTCCTGCATGAATATCAATGGTCAAACTATCTCCTTTTACAAAATAAGAAGCATCCACATCATATCCTACGGTTGCCCAATTTTCATAAGTTCCCTCATTGAAAATTCCAATCACATTATCTCCAATCGCAATTGCATTTTTAAAAAATGTATCTGTTTGACTCACATCAATTAAAATTTTTGCGTTTCCCGCAATAGAACTTACAGTCTCTGCTGTTATATCCTTTTCATCTAACAAAAATTGGTCTCCTGTAGTTATAATTGAAGTTTCCCCTGATAGATACTGGTTATCTTCAGATTTATACTGATTTTTTTCCATTTCAAATCGCAAAGTATCTTCTTGTGAACTTGTAGAAGTTATCCTTTTTTCCTCAGTTACTACTGTATGAAAACCACCACTAACGATAAATCTATAATCAAAATACTTCTTTCCATACAAATCTACTGCTTCCATACTTTTCCGGAAAACATCACTATCTCCATTTTTCAATAAATTGTAGTTTTCATACTCTTCCATTGTATTATCTTTTACTTGAAGCACTACACGTTTAACAAAACCCATACCGGAAGATGCCTGTACTGAAAACGTCACTCCCCCGTCATTTTGAAACTCTGCCACTGTCTGATTATTAATTGTTGGCTCCTCATCCGGTATGCGAACCTCTGCATGCATTGGACTTTCTTCCGCAGTAACAACACCCGGAGTCGGTTCTGCATCATTTGCAAGCATAAGAGTCTTATTGGAAATAGCATCATAACGGTAAGTAATTCCTTTATCCGCATGTAGGTCTTTTACCCCTGCCACCATATTATACGCAACAAAATCTACCTGTTCTTTTGTTCTTGTAGTAAGACGAAGTGCTCTTGCACTGCCATTTGCCATTCCCCCATTATGAATTTCAAACAAATTTTTATTTAACTCTAAGTTCGTGTTAAACTTCTTATGAATTATGAAGTCCACCGCTATGTATCGTAGCAAGATTTCTTCCCATTTCAAGATTGGTACCATAATAGGTATTAAATTCTTCCGCTGTACAATCCTTGTTCCCATCATTAATAATCCATAATACTACTGTTTTTCCAGGTTCTATCGTAATCCCACTCTGATCAGGGCTCCAAATATCTCCATTATAAATTAATTCATATTGATTCAATTGAATGATTTGATTGCTTGTATTGTATAGTTCCACATATTCCCAGGCATCTGCCCCATTTACATTATCTGTATCTGCTACGATTTCTGTAATTATAACTGGAGTTTTCATATTTTCTGAACTTCCAGCCGCGTGAACATTACCCGACTGAAATAATATCAAGATTGTTGCCATACTTACAATTACTATACCTTTACGCAATGTCTTTTTTTCGTTTTTCCGTTTTTTCATAAAAAATAGTTCTCCTCTATTCTAAATTGTTGTCACCAGCTTTTAGAATAAAAGAAGAACTATTTTTCTACTACCGTTTTTTTGTAATTTTCATGTAAAATTACAGTAATTTGGAAACTACTCTACTACCACAGCTTCAAATCCCAAATCATCTAATGTTTCAATGGCTGTTTTTACGCAGTGCTCGCATCCATCAATGCTTACTGTTTTTTCTGCTAAATTTACCTCATGAGTAATTCCTGCTGCATCTAATGCTTTATTGATTCTCTCCACACATTTTTCACAATGCATATCTTCTGCTTTTAATACTGTCATTTTTCTTCCTCCTAATATTTTACATTCTATTACTTCATCAGCTTTTGAATTGTGCTGCAAAGTTCATCTACTACTTCTTCATTTCCTGCCTTAATATTTTCTACCACACAAGACTTAATATGCTCTGAAAGCAAACACTTTGAAAAACTGTTCAATGCAGACTGTATCGCCGATACCTGTGTTAAAATATCTACGCAGTAACGATTGTCTTCCACCATTGCCTTTACTCCTCGAACCTGTCCCTCGATTCGGTTCAGCCGGTGAACCATATCCTTAATTTCTTTTGAGCTACGTTCTTTTTTCTTCTCGCAGCAACAACACTCCTTGGTGCAATCTACTTCTTTTTCCATCTGTTGTTTCCTTTCTCGCCAAACTATTTTTCCAAGTTCAATCTGCGTAAACGCAATGCATTTCCTACTACGCACACAGAACTAAAGGACATTGCAAGTCCACCTAACATTGGGCTTAATAATGGACCTCCAAAGATATACAATACGCCTGCGGCTACCGGAATTCCTAAGCTGTTATAGAAAAATGCCCAGAAAAGATTTTCCTTAATATTGCGAATTGTTCCTCTACTTAATTTTACTGCTTTATAAACATCTTGTAAATCAGATTTCATCAAAACCACGTCACTAGACTCTAAAGCAATATCGCTTCCGTTTCCAATTGCCACTCCTACATCTGCCTGTACTAATGCGGGGGCATCATTAATTCCATCACCAGCCATTACCACTTTTTTGCCTTGTTGCTGCAATTCTGCCACAATTCTTGCCTTATCCTTTGGAAGTACCTCTGCAATCACCTGATTTACTCCTACTTCTGCGCCTATAAACTCTGCTGCTGCCTGATTATCGCCTGTCAGCATAATTACTTCCATTCCTGCTTTTTGTAAGCTGTGAATTGCTTCTTTACTACTATCCTTTACTGTATCAGACACTACAATGACACCTTCTGCTTTTCCATTTAGTACTACAAACATTGGTGTTTGTCCCTTTTTAGCACAACTTGCAGCCGCTTCTTCCAATTTAGAAATATCTTGCTTTTGTTCTTCCATAAATCGTCGGTTTCCAATGGAAACTGCGATATTTTGATATTTTGCCTGAATGCCTCTTCCGCTTACTGCCTCAAAATCACTCACATTTTCAGCAACTTCATTTCCAAGTAACGCATGCTCTTTTCCGTAATCTACCATTGCCTGTGCCAGGGGATGCTCTGAAAGTCGTTCACAGGCTGCTGCTATTTTCATTAATTCATCCTTCGCATAGTTACCGTTTTCTGAAAGAATGATTTCCACAACCTTGGGTTTTCCCTCTGTAATGGTTCCTGTCTTATCCAATACAACCGCATTGGTATTCTGCAATACTTCCAATGCCTCTCCACTTCGGAATAAAATTCCATGGTTTGCACCTAATCCGGTTCCTACCATAATGGCAGTTGGTGTTGCCAATCCAAGGGCACACGGACACGCAATAACTAACACCGATACAAAAATATTCAATATAAATGCTGTATCTTTTCCTGCTAAAAACCATCCAAATGCAGCAAGTACTGCAATCGCCATAACAACCGGTACAAAATACCCTGCTACCGTATCTGCCAGTTTGGATATTGGTGCTTTCTTTCCCTGTGCTTCTTCAATCATTTGAATAATCTTAGAAAGTGTAGTATCTTCTCCGGTTCTTGTTACCTTCATCTGCATGGTACCATTGTAGTTCATACTTCCACCGATAACTTCATCACCCATATGCTTTTCTACCGGAATGCTCTCTCCTGTCAACATGGACTCGTCTACGGAACTTTCTCCGGAGACTACCTCACCGTCTAATGGTATTTTACTGCCTGGCTTAATTAACAGAATCTCTCCTTCTGTAATTTCATCCGTAGGTACTTCTACTTCTTCTCCATCACGAATTAAGATAGAAGTATCCGGTGCCAATGCTATTAACTTACGAATTGCTTCTGAAGTTTTTCCTTTACTTCGGCTCTCCATGTATTTTCCCAGCATAATCAATGTAATTACAATTGCTGCTGCCTCATAGTACAAATGGTGAACTGCATGTTCATTGCCTGGAATCTGTATGGTCATCACAAGACTATATAAGAATGCACTTCCTGTTCCAATTGCTACTAAGGAATCCATATTAGGATGTCCGCGAAACAAGGTCTTAAATCCTACGGTATAGAATTTCCATCCACATATCATTACTGCCGCCGCTAATACTAACTGAGCAAGTGCAAAATTCATGGGATGCATCATCATATCCAAAAATCCTGGTAACGGAAGTGCCACTGGTAACATATGTCCCATGGAAATATAAAGAAGCGGAATAGAAAAAATTGCCGCTGCAATTAAACGATTACGTTTCTCTTTTACTTCCTTTAATTCCTGTGTACCAAATTCATCTGCATTTTCTGCATCAATATCCTTTGGCTCAAATCCAGCCTTGGTAATCTTATTTTTAATATCGGAAAGCTTTACCTTATCTGTATCATAGATAATATGGGCTCTTCGTGTGGTAAGATTCACATCACATGTCTCTACACCATCTAATTTTCTGGTAACACGCTCCACTGCTGCTGAACAGGAAGCACAAGTCATTCCGTTTACTTCTAAGTAGATATCTTTTTTCATTTCAAAGCCTCCTTTATACCCCCATGAGGTATGTATATCATAAAACATTCTATTCCACTTGTCAATATTTTTTATTATACACCGCATTGTTACAATTTTCCTTTTTACAATTTCTATTGTATTTTCATGACTTAATGTCTATAATATATCTTGTTTTGTTTATTATTATTAAACTCAGAATATATTATTAGTTTTATTTTTACAGAAAGGATGAACAAAGATGGATATTGGACATCGTATGAAAGAACTGCGTATTCAATATGGGCTTACCCAGCAGGAACTGGCTGACCGCAGTGAGCTTTCTAAGGGATTTATCTCCCAATTGGAACGTAATCTTACCTCTCCTTCTATTAGTACGCTATTAGACATTATTCAATGTCTTGGCACCACTCCATCTGAGTTTTTTACAGACGAAGAACCGGAACAACTGATTTTTCGACAGGAAGATTATTTCGAGAAGGAAAACGAACCTCTAGGCAGTACTACGAAATGGTTAATTCCCAATGCACAGAAAAATGCCATGGAGCCTATTCTTATGACATTACGTCCGGGAGGTTCTTCTGATACTCATCTTCCCCATGAAGCAGAAGAATTTGGCTATGTGCTAAAAGGCAGTATCAAATTACACTACGGTTCCCGCTCTTCTATTGTAAAAACCGGGGAAAGTTTTTATTTTAAATCTGGGAAAAAACATTATATTGAAAATTACGGCAACAGGGAGTCTACAATTCTTTGGATTACTACTCCCCCAAGCTTTTAGGAGGAACTTCCATGAGTAAAAAATTAATTGATTTACAACATATTACCAAATCCTATGACGGACACACAATTTTAGATGATCTGAATCTCTATATTCGTGAAAATGAATTTCTTACCCTGCTTGGTCCTTCCGGATGTGGTAAGACTACTACCCTACGTTTAATCGGCGGCTTTGAGTCCCCGGATAACGGTAAAATTATTTTTGACGGAAAAGATATTACCAATCTCGCACCAAATGAGCGTCAACTCAATACCGTGTTTCAGCGTTATGCTCTCTTTCCACACATGACTATTGCAGAAAATATTGCTTTTGGTCTAAAAATTAAGAAAAAAAGCAAGGATTATATTAATGATAAAATCAAATATGCACTAAAATTAGTGAATCTGGATGGTTTTGAAAAACGAAGCATTGATTCTCTAAGTGGTGGACAGCAACAGCGAATTGCCATTGCCCGTGCCATTGTAAATGAACCGAAGGTTTTACTTTTAGACGAACCATTAGGTGCTTTGGACTTAAAGCTTCGTCAGGATATGCAATATGAATTGATTCGTTTAAAAAATGAATTAGGCATTACTTTTATCTATGTTACCCATGATCAGGAAGAAGCCCTCACCATGTCTGATACCATTGTAGTTATGAATCAAGGTTATATTCAACAGATTGGAACACCGGAAGATATTTATAACGAGCCATGCAATGCCTTTGTAGCTGACTTTATCGGCGAAAGCAATATCATTGATGGTATTATGTTAGAAGACAAACTGGTAAAAATTTTAAATGTAACATTTCCATGTGTGGATGAAGGCTTTGGCACAAATACTCCGGTAGACGTAGTTATCCGCCCGGAAGATGTAGAACTGGTTGCTCCGGAACAGGAACTTTTATCCGGAGAAGTTACTTCTCTTATTTTCAAAGGTGTTCACTGGGAAATTGAGGTACTTGCCGGAGGATATGAATGGCTGGTTCATACTACCCAGATGCATCCTGTGGGTTCAAAAGTCGGAATCCGCGTAGACCCGTTTAACATTCAGATTATGAATAAACCGGAATCTAGTGATGAAAAGGCGGTGGAATTAGATGCGTAACTTAAAACGTCAGCTTTTTGCTGGTCCTTATATGATATGGATTGTTGGATTTATCCTGCTACCGGTAGTTATGATTCTCTACTATGCATTTACTACCTCCAGCGGTTCTTTTACCATATCCAATGTATTGACGATTACACACCCTATCTTTTTCCGGGCACTGCTGTTTTCTTTAAAACTGGCATTGGTCTGTACATTGATTTGTCTGGTATTGGCATATCCACTTGCCATGATACTAAATAATATGAAAAACGGAAGTCAGGGATTTATTGTGTTTATCTTCATTCTTCCTATGTGGATGAACTTTATGCTTCGAATCCTTGCCTGGAAAATGCTTCTATCCAATAACGGTATTATTAATACGATACTAGGCTTTTTCGGATTACCGGACCTTCATATTATTAATACTCCTGCGGCTGTTGTTCTTTGTATGGTGTACGATTTTCTTCCATTTATGGTACTGCCTATTTATAATGCCCTGGCTCGCATCAACCGTGATGTGATTGAGGCAGCAAAGGATCTTGGTGCCGGAAATATTACGATTTTCTTTAAAATCATTGTACCTTTAAGCATGTCAGGTGTAATCAGCGGTATTATCATGGTATTTGTACCTGCATTAACTTCTTTCGCTGTTTCTGACTTATTGGGTGGTGGAAAAGTTTTATTAATAGGAAATATTATTGAACAGGCATTTACCCAGGACTATAACTGGAACCTTGGGGCAGGTCTTTCCTTTGTATTAATGATTTTTGTATTAGTCAGCATGACACTTGTAAATTCTCGTGATACCGAAGGAGGTGCTAACGTATGGTAAAAAAATCAGCAGAACGTATTTACTTAACCTTGATTTTTCTATTTCTCTATCTGCCTATTGCTGTTTTAATTGTACTCTCTTTTAACAATTCTAAATCCAGAGTATACTGGGGCGGATTTACCTTGAAATGGTATCAGAAAATGATTACAAGTCCTACGATTATGAAGGCTTTTGGAACCACCATTATAATATCACTTGCTTCTGCCCTCATTGCCACCTTGCTTGGCACCCTTGCCGCTTTGGGTATTAATGCAATGAAAAAGCGGAATCAGACCATTATGCTTGGCGCAACAAACATTCCCATGTTAAATGCGGATATTGTAACCGGTATTTCCATGATGCTTTTGTTCGTGAGATTTACCCGTCTTGGTATGGGAACTGTTCTGATTGCACATATTACATTTAATATTCCTTATGTTATCTTAAATGTATTACCAAAATTGCGTCAGACCAGTAAATACACTTACGAAGCAGCTTTAGACCTTGGTGCTACACCTTTATACGCTTTTTTCAAAATCACCTGGCCACAGTTGCGCCCCGGCGTATTATCCGGCTTCCTTATGGCGATGACTATGTCCCTGGATGACTTTTCCATTACTTACTTTACAAAAGGTGCCGGAATTAATACCTTATCTACGATGATTTATACAAATATGCGAAAAGGTATTAACCCTGAAATGTATGCCTTGTCTACGATTTTATTTATGGCAGCATTGATACTCTTACTTCTGATGAACTTTGGTCCTTCTGCCAAACGTGAAAAAGCAAGTAAGTAATTCCATAGAAAAGGAGTAATCTCTATGAAAAAGAAATTAATTGCTATTTTTTGTGCTACATTAACCGCTCTGACTCTTTTTAGCGGATGCGGTTCTAAAAAATCAGAAAATACACTTACCGTTTTAAACTATGGAAAATATATTGATCCAGAAGTTTTAGAACTCTTTGAAAAAGAAACCGGAATTCATGTGGATTATGAAGAGTATATTACCCCTGAAAATATGTATACCAAATACAAAGCGGGAGCGATTGACTACGACCTTATCTGCACCTCCGACTATATGGTTGAAAAACTTATCAAAGAAGGTCAGGTCTTAGAAATGAATTATGACAATATTCCATTGGCAGAAAATCTTGATAAAGCTTATTTTGATTTTTCCAAGTCTTTCGACCCGGATACCAAATACACCCTTCCTTATTTCTTCGGAACTGTAGGAATTTTATATAATAAAAATATGGTGGATGAATCCAAAGTGGATTCTTGGGATATTCTCTGGGACAAAGATTACGATGGACAGATTATCATGCCGGATTCCGTTCGAGATGCCTTTATGGTTGCTTTAAAACGTCTTGGATATTCTCTTAATACTTCCGATGAAAAAGAACTTCGTGAGGCCCAGGAATTGCTTTTAAAGCAAAAGTCCATGATTTACTCTTATCTGGTGGATGAAGCACAGGACGAAATGATTGCAGAAAATGCAGCTATGGCTGTTGTTTATTCCGGAGAAGCAGGACTTGCTATGGACTACAATGATAATCTTGCTTTCTCTGTTCCAAAGGAAGGTTCCAATATGTGGATTGACTCTTGGTTCATTCCCAAAACCTGTACCAATCAGGAAAATGCAGAAAAGTTTCTGAACTTCCTATGTCGTGAAGATATTGCAGCAATGAATTTTGACTATGTCTACTATGCTACTCCTAACACCAAGGTAGTGGAGCAATTAGACCCGGATTTACAGGCGAACACTACCATCTTTCCACCGAAGGATATCCTTAATAACTGTGAAGTATTAAAATCATTAGATGATGATACTACTACTCTTTACAGTGAACTTTGGCTGGAACTAAAAGCCTACTCCGAGTAACGCATACGCTATACGCAAATATCAAATTTTCTTTTATTTACTTGTATTTCTTTTTATTTCATGTTACATTTAGACCCACACAGAATCCTGTGTGGGTCCTGCTTTGCCAGCACAGCGCAGGAGGTCTTATGACATACGAAATATTTAAAACTCAGGTAGTTGCTCAATTGGAAGAACAGTTTCCTTCGGGCACATCTATTACCATTCAATCTATTTCCCGTAACAATAATCAAACAGAAGATGCATTGACTATTTTAGAACCCGGACTTAATATCTCACCCACAATTTATCTAGCCCCTTATTTCAAGCAATTACGGCAAGATATCCCTTTTGCATCTATTGTTTCACAGATTTACAGTTACTATCAGGAACATCGTACTTCTCACAGTATTGATACAAGTTTTTTCACCGACTTTGATAATGTGCGTTCCCATATTGTATACAAACTCATTCATCAGAAAAAAAACAGAGAACTCCTCAAAGAAGTTCCCTGGATTCCTTTTTTAGATCTTGCCATTGTATTTTATTGTCTTCTATCGAAATCCTCTACCGAAAGTGCTTCTGTACTTATTCGAAATGAACACCTTTCCTATTGGAATGTCACTGCCCCTGATCTGCTTTCTTTGGCAGAAAAGAATACACCGTTTTTACTCAATTCCTGTTGTAATTCACTGGAGGAGCTTTTGCTTCCGGCACTGGAGCAGCTTCCGTTTGCGGAACACTCAGACACACAGCAAGCCTTTCATTCTTCCACTACTGTTCCCATGTATGTACTAACCAATCAACAACGTTTTGGTGGAGCCTGCTGCATTCTCTATGACAATGTTTTAAAAGATATTGCCGAACGCCTGAATAGCGACCTCTATATTCTTCCCAGCAGCATTCATGAGGTAATTCTTATGCCTACCACTGTCACAGAATCCATTTCTTCCTTATCTCAAATGGTAACGGAAGTCAATGAATCCGAAGTGGCTGCTGAAGAAATCTTATCGGATCATGTTTACTATTACCACAGAAATACAGATAGTATTACGATGTGATTTTTTCATAAATCGCTTCATACTTCTTAGTAACGGTCTGCCAGGAGCTATCATGTTTCATACAACGTTTCATCATGGCTTTCCATGCTTTTGGTTGCTCCTGGTAGATTTTAAGTGCATACCGAATAATAAATAACATTTCCCCTGCATCATAATTGCGAAATCCAAATCCGGTTCCGGTCTGCCAAATCTCATTATAAGGCTCTACAGTATCTTTCAATCCACCGGTTTCTCGCACAATTGGTACTGTTCCATACCGCATACTAATAAGCTGACTAAGTCCGCAAGGCTCAAACTGAGAAGGCATTAAGAACATATCTGCTCCTGCATAAATGCGATGCGCCTTATCTTCACTATACCCAATATTGGCGCACATCTGGCTCGGATACTTCTGTGCAAACCAGGAGAAATCATGCTGAAATCGCTCTTCTCCTGTTCCAAGAACAACTACCTGTACATGTTCTGTCTGCAATAACTCCTCCATAACAGAAACTACTAATTCAAAGCCTTTTTGCTGGGTTAAACGTGATACAATTGCAATAACACATGCTTTTGCATCCTGTTTTAATCCCATTTCCTTTTGCAGTGCTTTCTTATCCTTTTTCTTTTCTGCTATATTTTTAGTTCCAAATGGATATGGAATATTTTTATCTGTCTGTGCATCATATTCCTTTTCATCAATCCCGTTGATGATTCCACAAAGTTTTCCTGAGACTTCTCTCATTACACCATCTAAGCCTTCACCGCCTTCCGGTGTCTGTATTTCTCTGGCATAAGTCTCACTTACGGTAGTAACCTGATCTGCATAAAGAATTCCTGCTTTTAGGAAATTACTTTCTCCATATGCTTCCATAGCACCATACCGATACTTTGCAGGGATATCTCTGCAATTTTCAATATCATCAATTTGCCATCTTCCCTGGAATTTTTGATTATGAATAGTAAAAACTGTTTTGATGTTCTGATAAAATTTATTTTCCCCATAAAATACTTTTAATAGCATTGGAAGTAATCCTGTTTGCCAGTCATGGCAATGTATTACATCCGGACAGAATTTTAACTGTGGTAATGCTGCTAACACCGCTCTGGAAAAAAATGCAAACTTATTTACATCTTCACAGATATGGTGATACGGCGCATCTCCTGCAAAATAATATTCATTATCTATGAAATAATAGGTAATTCCTGACTCTTCCATTTTATAGATTCCAATATACTCTTGTTCTCTTGGCATATTTTCATAAAAATGGGTTACTTTTTTCATCTGTTCACGAAATTTCTGGGGTATACACCGATACAGTGGCATAATAATACTGATTTCATACAATGACTTATCAATATACTTTGGCAGTGCTCCAACTACGTCTGCCAAACCTCCTGTTTTTATAAATGGATTGCCCTCTGATGCTGCAAAAAGTATTTTCTTCATTTAGTACCTCCGGTTAGTAATTATTTTCCTATCTTATATTCTAACCGAATTTTGTCTGCAATTAAAGCTATAAATTCTGAATTTGTCGGTTTTCCCTTTCCATTATGTATGGTATATCCGAAAAGTTCGTCTATGGTGTCCATTTTTCCACGACTCCATGCTACTTCTATTGCATGACGAATTGCTCTTTCTACCCGGCTTGGCGTTGTCTGAAACTTCTTTGCAATACTTGGATATAGAATTTTGGTAATGGAATTGAGCATTTCCATATCGGTAACGGACATCATAATTGCTTCCCTTAAATACTGATACCCCTTAATATGTGCCGGCACTCCGATTTCATGAATGATGTTGGTAACATCATTTTCTAAATTACGTTCTTCTAACTTTTCCTTTTTCTCATAAGGATTTACTTTTCTTGCTTCTAATCCTTTGCTCTTCTCTTTATCTCGCACACGTTTGATACGACTGATGACTACATCACTGTCAAAGGGCTTCATAATATAATAATCCGCACCTAAGTCAAAGGCATCCTCTGTGATGCTTTGTTGTCCTACACCGCTTATCATGATAAATGCCGGACAGTGTTTCATATTTTTGTCATTTTTCACCTTATCCATGACTGCCAATCCATCTAATTTTGGCATGATAATATCCAATAATACAACATCCGGTTCTTTCTTTTTTATCATTTCATAGGCTTCTTCACCGTCTTTTGCAGTTCCGACCACCTGAAACTCCTCATCACTTCTAACAATATCCCCTAATACTTGCAGCATTCTCTCATTATCATCTGCAATTGCTACATTTAATTTTTCCACGTCATATCCTCCTGTTGCTTTTCATCATAATTAGAAACAATTTGTATTATAACTGTATCTGAATATTACTTCAATGAAAAGATTTCTTGTAATTTCGACAACATACCATCTATTGTTCCATAATAACACGAACCCTGTCATTTAAAAAGAACTAAATACCTTTTCCCATTGATAATATCTGTTTTCGTTAGTTGGATTTTGTCGAAGAATGTCACTAAGTTTTTAAACTTTACCTTTCAATCATTTGTTCTGCAAAAACTCCGTATCCCTTTGCTGCATCCTGTACAAATACATGGGTTACCGCTCCTATCATTTTTCCATTCTGAATAATGGGGCTGCCGCTCATTCCCTGCACAATTCCACCTGTTAATTCCAATAATTCCGAATCTGTCACTTCAAAGAGAATTCCTTTATTAATATTATTACTGCTATAATCTATACCGGTAATATTAATTTCATATTCTTTTCGTTCTCCGGAAAGATAGGAAATAATCTGAGCTTTTCCTTCCTGCACTTCCTGCTTCATTGCCACCGGGCAATATTTTTCTCCCTGAATCTGCTCCGGTATACGCTGTAACTTTCCGTAAATTCCAACTTCTGTATTTTTTTCTACATTTCCTAACTTAAATTGATCCAGATATGTGATAAGACCCGATACTTCTCCCGGCTTTCCTTTTTCTCCTTTGGTAATGCCTACTACCTGAGCTTCATATAAGGTTCCCTCTGACATGCATATTTTAGTTCCTGTATCCATATCACTTACCGGATGCCCTAACGCTCCATAATTTCCTGCACTATCGGAAAAAGTAAGTGTCCCAACCCCCGCTAAGTCATCCCTTACCCATACCCCTAGCTTATATTCATTTTCGCCTGTTCTTACCGGCTCTACCTTTAACTCAATATATTCACCGTCACGCACGACTCCAAGAACCACCGCATTGCCCCCGCATTTGTTGATTGCCTCTATTACATCTTCTTTTGTTTTTACTACCTGTTCATTGATTGTTTTGATATAATCTCCGCTTTTTACAATATTTGCAGCAGGTTCGTAATTCATCCCATCTGTTCCGTTTACCACCCCTGTTCCAATAATTAATACGCCCTCTGTTTTTACATAAATTCCCACTGGGATTCCACAAGGCACCACATTTTCTTCTTCAATAACTTCTACTGCAACTTCTTTTACTTCAAAAATTCCAAAAAGCCGACATATCATAGAATAACTTCCTTGCTTTGCTGACTTTATGGAAAACTTTTTATTCAAATCTACATGTATTTCTTCCTGATTTACCGTCTGAGATTGATTGTCAAATACCTCTAATCCCTCTTTCTCCACTACTCCAGTCATTGGAACATGAAAATTAAATTCTTCTTTTTTCCCCTGTACCATCCATATCTTGTCGGGAATTGATTCTTTCATAATAAAGAAAGAAAATACCAACAACAGTCCAAGCCCTCCTAGTATACTGGCTTTTGCAATACATTTTTGCTTTTTCATATTTTCATATTCCTCCTATTACATAAAAAAGGATTTCAGCTTCTACTGAAATCCTTTTTTATTATATGAAGTTCTTTACTTTTTAACTCTGGGATTTTTTAACTGACTTTGCAAGTTCTTTCATTTCTTTTGCGCTTTCTAATACCGTATCCGTTACTTTCACACCGCCAAGCATTCTTGCCAACTCTTCAATGGTTTCTTTTTCCTTTAATCTGGAAATATTAGAAACCGTTGACTGATTTACCACATTTTTACTAATTAAGAAATGTTGATCTGCCATGGCTGCTATCTGTGGAAGATGGGTAATACAAATGACCTGATGATTTTTTCCTATCACATTCATTTTTTCGGCTACCATCTGTGCTGTTCGTCCACTGATACCTGAATCAATTTCATCAAAAATCAATGTTTCTATCTGGTCACTCTCTGCTAAAACTGTTTTAATTGCTAACATAATACGACTCAATTCACCGCCGGATGCTACTTTTCCCAGTGGTTTCACCGGTTCACCCGGATTGGTAGAAATTAAAAATTCTGCATCATCTGTTCCGTTTGCCGTATAATTTGGTGTATTCTGAAATGCCATGGTAAATGTTACATCTAAGAAATTTAAATCTACTAAGGCATCTTGTACCAGTTTTGTCAATTTTTCTGCATAACGTTTTCGAATGTCAGATACTTCCTTGCAACTTTTCTGCAATGCATGTTCTGCCTTTTCTTCTCGCTTTGCTAATTCTTCCAGATAATGTTCATAATCCTTAAGTTGCTGATAACGTTGCTCTTTTTCTTCTTGTGCTTTTAACACTGCTTCAATAGAACCGCCAAACTTATCCTTTAAATGATTTACTTCATCTAAACGTTTCTCTGTTTCAAAAAAGGTCTCTTCGTCAAATTCTCCATTGGAAATATAGGCTGCCAATTCTCGATTAAAATCATTCAACAAACTATCAATTTCACCGATTTGCTCTGCTATCTGCTCTAACTCGCTATCATACTCTGCCACCGAAGTAAGCTCTCTTAAAGCTCGTCCTATCTGTTCTGTAGCACTGCCGTCTCCTCCGGTTAGATTATGGGCAATATTCGCTGCTTCCATAATTTTACGGCTGTTTGTCATTTTCCGATAGCTGCTTTCTAAGGTTTCATCTTCTCCAACTACCAAATGAGCCTCCTGAATTTCATTTATCTCATATTCCAGGAAAGACAGCTCGCGCTCTCGTTGCACATCATCCGTTACTGCTTGTTTCTTTTCTTCTAATATCTTCTGATATTCCTGATAACAAGCCTTTAATGTTTCCTTTTTTTCTTTTAATTCCTCTTTGGCATATTCATCCAATATTTCTAAATGCTTCTTTTTATGAAGCAAAGATTGATGTTCATGTTGTCCATGAATATCAATCAGAAGTGCAGCTACTGCCTTCATACAGGATGCTGATACTGTCTCAGAATTGATTTTTCCTACACTTCTTGTAGCTGTAATCTTTCTGGACATGATGATTTCTCCATCTTCCGGAAAAATATCCATCTCCTCTAATAATTTCTGTTGCTGTGGATTCTCCACTTTAAAAATCAGCTCAACCAGAGCATATTCTGCGTTTTCCCGTAACATCTCTTTTGAGACTTTTTCTCCTAACGCCAGATTAATGGAGCCTATAATAATTGATTTTCCCGCTCCTGTTTCACCGGAAAGAATATTTAATCCCGGTCCAAATTCTACCTCCGCTTCTTCAATTAACGCAAGGTTTTTCACATGCAGACTTACTAACATATCCGTTCTCCTTCTGCTCTCTCATTTACAACGGCTTAAAAATCAGTATCTTACATTTAACTTTCTACGATTTTTCTTAATCGTTTCATTAAATTCTCTGTATCTTCTACAGTTCGTACTGCACACATAATCGTATCATCACCTGCAATACTTCCTACTATTTCATGACAATCCATGGCATCTAATGCTGCGGCAACTGCCATAGCCATTCCCGACACCGTCTTTATCACTAAAATATTCTGTGCCATATCCATGGATGCAAATCCATCTCGAAAAACACGAATGTACTTCTCACTCATATCTACATGATTTTCATTCAGTGCCACATACTTTTGTCTTCCACCTGTTCCACTAGCCACTTTTGTAAGCTTCAATTCACGAATATCTCTTGATACCGTTGCCTGTGTTACCGCAAATCCTTCCTGCTCTAAGCGGTCTGACAATTCTTCCTGTGTTTCAATATTATACTTCCTTATAATTTCCAAAATCTTAGCATGACGTTTTGATTTCATAATTATCTCTATTCTCCTTTTATTAGCTGGTATATCCTTGCAACTTCTTTCCCAAACGTTCCAAAAAACTTAACTTACTGAGTTTTAATATTCCTGTTCTGGTTCCTGCTTTTTTTACTACAATCTTTTCTCCTACCTCCAAAATTCCTACATGATCGCCATCAAAGCTCACTTCTGCCTTTTCATCATTTTCTACTCGCCTTGGTGCTACTTCTATGGTAATTTCTGCATCTGCACCAAGTACGATACTTTTTGCATTCAAGGTATGAGGACTAATGGGTGTGATTAGTATCAGCTCTGCTCTGGGATCTACGATAGGACCTCCCGCAGACATATTATAAGCAGTGGAACCCGTAGGGGTTGCGATAATAATACCATCTGCACTATATGTATTCAAATATTCTCCATTTACGGAAATAATAAAATCTGCTACCTGAAGTACCCCGGAACGATGGATTACGATATCATTTAATGCAACCTGCTGTCCGGAATGTCCCGACTTATTCATCAAATATCCGGTTAAAAGCATACGCTCCTCCACAGAATAGCCCGTTCCTTTCATAAGTATTTCTAAACCGCTCATGACATTTTCTGTATCCAGCTCACATAAATACCCTACATGTCCGGTATTGATTCCGATTAAGGGAATATTGTATTCTGCCATATCACGGGCTGCCCGAAGCAATGTTCCATCCCCTCCGACTACTAAGATACACTCCGTTTTATCGGGAAGTTCTGTTACATCACATGCCTGATTTAACTGATAATCACAGCTTCCACCACGTTCTTCGACAAATTTTTTTATTCTCTTTGTTAATACTAATTCTTTATCTTTTTGTGGATTTGCAATAATGTAAAAATGCTTCATGCTCTTATGCCAGCGTACTGTGTGCCTTGGCAACCACAGCTTTTACGTCTACCGGCTCCTCCTGACTTTCCATGCCCTTTTGAATGTATACAAGATATTCTATGTTTCCTTCCGGACCTTTGATTGGGGAAAACTCCAGATTTTTAACACCAAATCCGATTTCCTGTGCAAAAGAAATTACTTTTTCAATTACTTCTTCATGTACTTTCGGATCTCTAACAACTCCTTTTTTCCCTACCTTTTCTTTTCCAGCCTCAAACTGTGGCTTAATCAGGCATACCATCTCACCATGTTCGGTTAACAATTCCTTTGCTGCCGGAAGTACTTTGGTAAGTGAAATAAAGGATACATCCACTGATGCAAAATCTAAAACATCATCAATATCTTCCGGTGTTACATAACGGATATTGGTTTTTTCCATACATACCACGCGCTCATCCTGACGTAACTTCCATGCAAACTGTCCATATCCTACGTCTACGGAATATACTTTTTTTGCTCCGTTTTGAAGCATGCAATCAGTAAATCCTCCGGTAGATGCACCAATATCCATACATATCTTACCATCTAAGGAAATTCCAAAGTTTGCCATGGCCTTTTCTAGTTTTAATCCACCGCGGCTTACATATTTTAACGTATTTCCTCTTACTTCAATTTCCACTTTTTCATCAAAAGAGGTTCCTGCCTTGTCCTCTCTTTGACCTGCTACAAATACATTTCCTTCCATTATCATGACTTTTGCCTTTTCTCTGGAAGGTGCAAGTCCTCGTTGTACTAATAATACATCTAATCTTTCTTTCATGCTATAACCTTTCTCGTATTTTAGCATATTCCGCTACAATTTTCTTTACCACGGATTCTTTATCAATTCCGGTTTCTTTTTTCAATATATCTACGTTCCCCTGCTCCACATATTCATCCGGAATGGCAATGTTAAGAACCTTACTACCTGATTCTTTCATATCTCTTTCATTCATATAGCATACCACATGCTCGCCAAATCCGCCACTGATTACGTTTTCTTCCATCGTAACGATAAGCTGGTGATTTTCCGCTAATTCATCCAATAACTGATAATCCAACGGTTTTACAAATCTTGCATTGATAAGAGAACATTGGTACCCCATGGCTTTTAACAGCTCTCTTACTTCTACTGCTGTTTTTACCATGCTTCCCACAGCCCAAAGTGCTATCTGACTTTCTCTTTTTATTACTTCACTTTTTCCAAATGTAATCGGCTCACGAAACTCTTTCAAGCCGTCATAAGCTTCTCCTCTTGGATAACGAATAGCGATTGGATGCTGATATTTTACTGCAAACTTTACCATATCGGAAAGCTCCCATTTATTTTTGGGTGCCATAACTACCATATTGGGAATGGTAGATAAATAAGACAAATCAAAAATTCCCTGATGGGTTTCTCCATCACTACCTACTAAACCGGCGCGATCAATGGCAAATACTACCGGCAAGTCCTGAATACAGACATCGTGTAAAATCTGATCATACGCTCTTTGTAAAAAAGAAGAATAAATAGCCACAATGGGCTTTAGGCCGGCTGCTGCCAGTCCTGCTGCAAATGTTACTGCATGCCCTTCTGCAATTCCCACATCAAAGAAACGTTCCGGGAACATATTGTGAAAACGCTTTAACCCTGTTCCGTCTCCCATAGCTGCTGTAATAGCAACTACTTTTTCATCCCGATCTCCTAATTTACGCATTACTGTAGAAAAAATATCTGTATAGTTTGCCTTTGTTCTTGGATGGATTGGAATTCCTGTTTCTATTTCAAAAGGTGCTGCTCCATGAAATCTTGCAGGATGTCGTTCTGCCGGAAGGTAGCCCTTCCCCTTGCGTGTCAATACATGTACCAATACTGCACCATCCACCTTTACTGCTTCACGGAAAATTCGCAACATTGCTGAAATGTCATGTCCATCTACCGGTCCCAAATAAGTGATTCCCATGTCTTCAAATAACATTCCCGGAATAAACAATTGCTTGATTCCGCTCTTGGTTCTGCGTATCTGCGACACCATACGCTCTCCGTATACCGGAATCTTGCTTAAGGAATTCGTCACACCTGTTTTCAAGTCCTTGTATGCCTCTGCTGTCCGTAAATTCCCCAAATGTCTGGAAAGTCCTCCTACATTTTCTGAAATGGACATATTATTGTCGTTTAATACGATAATAAAATTCGTTTTCATACGAGAAGCATTATTCAAAGCCTCGTATGCCATTCCTCCGGTTAATGCTCCATCACCAATTACCGATATCACATGATAATCCTGTCCAGTAAGCTCTCTTGCTTCCGCATAGCCTAGTCCTGCGGAAATAGAAGTGGAACTGTGTCCGGTGTCAAAACAGTCACATTCACTTTCTTTTCTCTTTGGAAATCCACTCATTCCACCATATTTTCGCAATTCGTCGAACCCTGCCTTGCGTCCCGTCAATAACTTATGGGTATAAGACTGGTGCCCTACATCCCAGATAATCTTATCTTCCGGTAAATGAAATGCAAGATGCAATGCCATGGTAAGCTCTACAACTCCCAGATTTGATGCCAGATGTCCGCCATTTTCTGATATTTTCTGAATCAGGAAATCACGAATTTCATCTGCAAGAATGGGTAATTCTGCACTTGTTAATTTTTTTATATCATTGGGCTTATTTATCTTTTCCAATACCATGAAGAATTTCCTTCTTTCTTTGTGCATTACTATTTCTTACGATGCACTAATTCCATCATCAGATTTGTTAAAAACTCATTTTTTACTACTAAGGAACTTAATAGCTCTACACTATGCTTGGAGCGTTCTTCCACTTCTTTGGCTGATGCTTCAAGTCCTTTTAATGTAACATAGGTGGTTTTGTGATTTTTTTCGTCACTTCCCACCGGCTTTCCTAACACTTCTGTACTGCTGGTCACATCTAAAATATCATCCTGAATCTGAAATGCCAGCCCTAACTCCCTTGCTGCCTGTTCCACAATTTTCTGTTCGTTTTTGGTCGCTCCTGCAAGGATCGCACCAATCATCATAGAACTTTCCAATAATGCTGCTGTCTTTAACTTATCTATAAACTGTAACACTTCTTCGGTTACTTCTTTTCCTTCTGATTCCACATCCACACATTGACCGCCTAACATACCATGAATGCCTGCCTTAGATGCCAATACCTGTAATGCTCTTCCTATATTGCTATTTTCCGGCTCTATTTCAAATGCCTTGGTCGCTGTTTCAAATGCATAATTTAACAGTCCATCTCCTGCAAGGATTCCCATTGCTTCGCCGTACTTAGCGTGTGTTGTTTTCTTTCCTCTTCGAAATTCGTCATTATCCATTGCCGGAAGATCATCGTGCACCAAGGAATATGTATGAATCATTTCCATTGCTGCCATAAAAGGCTCTATTACCTTAGAACGACCACCGAACATCCGATAAGTCTCCAGCATAAGGATAGGTCGAAGTCTCTTTCCACCTGCTAAAACACTATAATTCATAGCTTCTATGACTGTTTTCTGATACCCTTCTTCTATGGGAAGATATTGTTTTATAATCTGCTCTGCCGCTTGGGTGCGAGCTGCGATTTCTGTCTTCATATCCATAGTATTTTCTCCTATTCCGCATCTAATGGTTCCAGTTCTCCCTGACCATTCAATAAAAGCATTTGCTTTTCTACATAATCTATCTTACTATTGCATTGTTTTAATTTTTGTATTCCCTGTTCATATAATCGGAAGGAATCCTCTAGGGATACTTCTCTTTGTTGCATTTTCTCTATAATCTCCTCTAACTCTTTGAAGACTTCTTCTAATGTCTGTTCTTTTTCTCCCATGAGAAAACCTCCGTTTCTGTTACTGTTGCATTTACTTTTCCATTTAGCATATGAACGATAATCTTATCATCCTTTTTCACCTTAGTTACATCGGACAATGCCTTTCCGGTCTCATCCGATACATAGGAATATCCCTGACTGAGTTTTTTTACCGGTGACATTCCTTCCAGTTGCCCTGCGTACAATTCTATCTGATGTTTCTTTTCCCGAAGTTTTTGTTGCATATATAAGTGAAGTTTTTCCTCTAAGTCTATGGCATACTGACGCTTATCATTCAAACGATTCTGGGGAGTCAACAACTTCAACTGTCGCTCATACATCTTTAAACGTTCCTCTGTCTGCTCTAACTTATCACTCATTCCACGATTTAATTCCATTTTAACAGACAACAATTGTTGTGCTAATTCCTGCCAATCATAGACCGCCAACTCTGCTGCCGCAGATGGGGTAGGTGCTCGCAAATCTGCCACAAAGTCTGCAATAGTCGTATCGGTTTCATGACCTACTGCTGAAATAATGGGAATACTACACTCAAAAATAGCCCGTGCTACCGCTTCTTCGTTAAATGCCCACAAATCCTCGATAGAACCTCCGCCTCGTCCGACAATGATTACATCTACCTTAAGCTGTTCTAATGCATGGATTCCATTTACAATACTTGCTACGGCACCCTCTCCCTGCACCAAGGCAGGATACAAAATTGTCTGCACATAGGGATTACGTCTTTTTGAAATATTTTGAATATCACGAATTGCTGCTCCGGTAGGTGCTGTCACAATTCCTAATGTTTTAATATATTTGGGAATGGGCTGTTTGTATTCCTCTGCAAACATACCCATTTCTTCTAATTCTTTTTTTAATGCCTCGAACTTCTGATATAACACTCCTGCCCCATCCAAAATAATTTCTTTGGCATAAAGCTGATATTTTCCGTCTCGTTCATATACGGAAATAGAACCTAATACAATTACATTGTCTCCATTTTTCATAGGAAATGTAAGACCCTTACGATTTCCTGCAAACATAACCGCTGTGAGTGCTCCGCTTTCATCTTTCAGAGTAAAATAAATATGACCGGAAGTATGATACTTGCAGTTTGATACTTCACCCTTTACATAAATGCGGTTCATCATAAAGTCCTGGGTAAACATATTTTTAATGTAGGAGTTTACCTGTCCTACGGTATATACGTTCTTTATCATACTAATTTTGCAAGAATTCCATTTACAAAGGATGCAGAATCATCCGTTCCGTATGCCTTTGCTAGTTCTACGGCTTCATTGATTGCTACTCCTGTTGGAATGTCCTCTTCATATTTTAATTCGTAGGTTGCAAGGCGAATCAATGTTAAATCTACCTTTCCCATACGACTTGTTTTCCATCCTTCTGCTACTTCATTAATCATTGCATCTATCTCTGCTAAATGTGCCATGATATCCTCGTATTTTTTCTGAATATAATCCATATCTTTTTCTTTTCTCTGATCTAATTCTTCAAAAAATAAAGATAACTGTTCTGACATCTCTTCTTTCTCATAAAACTCTGCACGGAATAACAGTTTGAATATCTGTTCTCTAATCTCTCTTCGACTCATTCTTTTTCCTTTCAAAAAGGGGTGCCTCATAAAATAAGACACCCTTGTTTTGTTTTTTATATCTCACAGTTTCTATTCTAGTATACTTATTACTGTGAAACTTTTCTTCGCTGTCTTGTTTTCAAGGTTCTCTTACTTGCTCTTTTCCATTTCCACACCGGCAATTCTTACATTTACATCAGATACTTCTAATCCGGTCATGTTCTCAATCGCACTCTTTACTCTTTCTTGTACCTTAGCAGATACTTCCGGAATAACAAATCCGAACTTAATATGAAGTGCAACATCTACACTTACAACATTGTTCTGTACGTCTACTTTGATTCCCTTGGAAAGATTCTTCATTCCAAGCTTGCTTACTAACTCGTTGGTGATATTGCCAGCCATGGAGCTTACTCCATCCACTTCGGTAGCGGCAAGTCCTGCAATAATCGCAACTACTTCGTCTGCAATACGCACCTCTCCTAAATTATCGTCTTTTATCATATATGCTTTTCTGTCTTCAGCCATTTTTACGCCTCCTAAACTTATTCATTGTTATATTATAACAGAATCTTGTACTTTTGCAAAGATTTTCTGGAATGTTTCCCCTATTTCTGCGGCACTGTAATATACTCATACGGCGTTGTCTGGTACACATAGTAGTTCAACCAGTTTGTAAATAATGCATTGGCATGTGCCCGCCACATCAGGTTTGGCTTAATGGTACAATCATCATTTTCATAATAATTTTCCGGCACCTGAATATCCAGACCCTTTTCCTTGTCGCGTATGTATTCTGAGTGCAAGGTCATTCTGTCATATTCCGGATGTCCCATTACGAAAATTTTCTTTCCGGTTTCATCCATTACCAGGAATACTCCGGCTTTTTCGGATTCTGCTAAAATTGTAAGTTCCGGTACTTTTTCAATATCTTCTTTACGCACCTCTGTATGACGTGAATGTGGTGCTAAGAAACAATCATCAAATCCTCGTACCAATGGAATCTTGCGATTGCTTACACGGTGTTCAAACAAACCGAACATCTTATGGTCCAATAAATGCTTTGGTATTCCATAGTAATAATAAAGCCCCGCCTGCGCTCCCCAGCACAAATGCAAGGTAGAGGTTACATTTGTTTTTGTCCATTCGCATACTTCTTCAAACTCTTTCCAGTAATCTACCTCTTCGTATTCCATTTTTTCGACCGGTGCTCCGGTAATAATAAACCCATCAAACTTTCTGTCTTTGATTTCTTCAAATGTGCTGTAAAACTCATTCAAATGGCTTAGTGATGTGTTTTTGGATTCATGGCTTGATACTGTAACAAAGGTAACATCTACCTGTAATGGTGTATTAGATAATGCACGCAGCAACTGTAATTCTGTGTCTTCTTTCAAGGGCATCAAATTCAGTATTCCCACTTCAATTGGACGAATATCCTGATGCATCGCCCGCTTTTCGTCCATTGTAAATACATTTTCCCATTCTAGTTTTTCTCTTGCGGGCAATCCGCTTTGAACCTTAATTGGCATATTCTCTCCTGCTTTCTATCGTATGATTTCTTCTATTACTATCTATTGATTTTTATTTACTTCTGACAGCATTTCCATAAACTGTGCTTCATCAATAATATTTGTTCCAAGCTCCTGTGCTTTTGTCAATTTACTTCCCGCACTTTCGCCTGCAAGCAGATATGTTGTTTTCTTTGAAACAGAACCGGACACTTTTCCGCCTTGTTTTTCAATCAATGCGGCAGCTTCTTTTCTATCCATACTTGGCAAAGTTCCTGTAATTACAAAGGTCATTCCTTCAAACAGGGTTCCACCGGATGTCTCTGCGGTCTGCATATTCACGCCATAACTACGCAAACGCTTCATCAGTTCTTCGTTCTTTTCATTTTGGAAAAATTCCTGAATACAACGTGCGCTCACTTCGCCAATATCATTGACACTTTGAAGTTCTTCTATAGTTGCATGTTCCAGTGTTTCCATATTTTTAAATACCTTTAGTATTCCCTTTGCAGCAGCTTTTCCTACATTTGGAATTCCCAGCCCTGTCAGCAACTGATAGGCATCGTTTTCTTTTGATTTTTCAATAGCTGCAAGCAATTTATCTGTATTCTTCTCTTTTCCGATAATTCCCTGTTCAATCAATTCTTCCCGATGTTCTTTCAGGGTATAAATATCCGCTACATCTTTAATATACCCCAATCGTACCAGTTCTTCAATATAAACTGTACCAAATCCTTTAATATCCATGGCATCTCTGCCAACAAAATTGATAATATGGCGTTCTAACTGTGCCGGACAGTTTGGTGAGGTACATTTAATATCTGCTGTGTCCTTTTCTCGCTGTGTCTTTGCGCCACAAACCGGACAGACTTCTGGAATTTTAAAGGGAACTGCTTCTGCCGGTCTTTTTTCTTTTATTACCTTTCGCACCTTTGGAATAATTTCTCCGGACTTATATACCTGTATGGTATCCCCAATTCGAATATCTAAGTCATCTATAAAATCCTGATTATGCAATGTTGCACGAGATACACTGGTTCCACACAATCGTATCGGTTCAAATACGGCGGTTGGCGTAATACGTCCTGTTCTTCCCACTGACAATTCAATATCTAAAAGCTTTGTTTCTTTTTCTTCTGGTGGGTATTTATATGCTACTGCCCAACGTGGTACTTTTGAAGTATTCCCCAATTTTTCTCTATCTGCCAGTGAGTTAATCTTTACAACAGCACCGTCTATATCGTAAGCAAGATTTCCCCGATTTTCTCCTATGGTGCAGATTGCATCCCACACTTCGTCCTTGGTATGACATACTTTATAATCATCAATTACATGAATTCCATTCTTTTTCAAATATTCATATCCTTCTGTATGAGTTTGAAATTCCATGCCACGCACCTGTTGAATATTAAAAATAAACATTGAAAGTCCACGCTCTTTGGTAACTCTGCTATCTAACTGTCTGAGTGTTCCTGCCGCACAGTTTCGTGGATTAGCAAATGTCTTTTTCCCATTTAATTCCTGTATTTCGTTTACCCGGTCAAAGTCCGCATTTTTCATGTAAACTTCCCCTCGAATTTCTAAATATTCCGTTGGAAATTTCAATTTCTTTTTTACATCCGGAATTACCTTGGCATTTTCTGTTACATCTTCTCCAAAAGTTACACCGTCACCACGGGTAAGTGCCAGCTTTAGTTCCCCTTCTTCATAACGAAGTGCCATTGATAAACCATCTATTTTATACTCTACTACGAATTCAGGATGGTCTAACTGTTCCTGCATCTGTTCTACGAACTCATCAACTTCTTCTCTGGAAAAAACATCCTGAAGACTTAACATGGGAACATTATGTGCCACCAACACGCCTGCTTCACGTTTTGCTGTTCCCCCTACTTTCTGTGTTGGTGAATCTTTTGTCACCAATTCTGGAAATTCTTTTTCTAATTTTTTCAATTCCTGCATCATCATATCATATTCATAATCTGTGATTTCAGGACTATCCATATTATAATAACGATTACTGTGATATTCTATCTGTTTTCTTAATTCTTCGATTCTTGCTTTTGCCTGTTTCTTATCCATCCTGCTTTCCTTTCTCCCTACTGCCACGTCGGAATTACTGTTTCATTTGACGAATCTTTAATTAATTCCCGTAACTCTTTCCATTCTTCTGGTGAAATTCTTCGGCTGGCACCTTCTTTTAAATCACCTAACTGAATATTCATAATTCGTGTTCTTTTTAAATCTACTACACGATAGTGAAATTTTTCACACATTCGTCGTATCTGTCGATTCATTCCCTGTGTTAATACAATTCGAAAGGTACGTTTTCCCAGCTGTTCTACTTTGCATTTTCTTGTTGTGGCATCTAATTCTTCCAAGTATACTCCGGCTGACATTTTTTCCAAAAAATCTCTGGTAATATCACGATTCACTCGCACGATATATTCCTTTTCATGGCGATTTCCGCTTCGCATCATTTTATTCACCAATTCCCCTTGATTCGTCATCAAAATGAGTCCTCGTGACTCCTTATCCAAGCGTCCAATGGGATATATTCTCTTAGGATAATTTACAAAATCCACAATATTATTTCGTTCTCTCTTTTCTGCTGTACATACAATTCCCCGTGGCTTATTTACTGCCAACAGAATTATTTCTTCCTCCTTGGAAACTTTCTTTTTTCCAAAATACACCTCATCTCCCGGCGATACTTTATCCCCCATAACCGCCTTTCTTCCATTAATTGTCACATGGCCTGCCTCAATCTGGCGGTCTGCCTCACGTCTGGAACACACACCTGCTTCACTTAAATACTTATTAATCCTCACTGGTTCTGTCATTCTCTTCACCTACAAAATCCCTTTAATCGTTCTATATTTTCTTCTTCAAAGTCCATTAACTCTTCTGCCATCTCATTTGCAAAACTTCCTGCATTTTTATTATTATGCCTTACTTTCATTAAATCTGCAATACCTCTTGTATTTCCCTGTATCATCATATCAGCTACATGGGGTGTACTGATATTCCATAGTGTATTCATTTGAATTCCACTCCAAAGCATTGCTTCTTCCCATGGGGATTTTTTTGCTGTAATTCCATACTCCCACAATCCTGCTTCTGCCTTTCGTTCAAATTCTTGAAAACGCTTCTTCTGACTGGTTAATTCATACGCGAATTCCTGATTATACACTTTTTGCATCAAAGTATCGATAGCTTTGATTGCCATTTCCGCATTTTTCTTTGTTTCTTTTAATACACAAATTTCTTCATACTTTTTCATGGGTTTCCTCCTAATCATTTCTTATTTGATTAGGGTAAAACATTTTTCATTTTTTATGCAGATTTCTAAATACTTCTATATCTTCTTCTATCACACACCTGTGATATAGAAAAGAGAACTGCTCTTAAAAAGCAATTCTCCTTTCTGTTATTTTATCTTCATTTCTTATTCATTTTCTAGTTTTTCAACAAAAGCTCCGTCTTAATATATCCGGTCTTGCCTTTCCATTCAACCTTTGTCCAACCTTCCTGATAACTCAAGACTACCTTTAAAGAATCTCCGATTGCTGTAGTTCCTACTTTATCAGAAGTCTCGCTCATAGATACTCGAATATTATACGCATCGTTCGCTGTTAAGGTCGTTCCTTCCGGAAGATAATTCAAACCGTTGTTTGTGTCCTGCTGTTGTTGTGCTGCTTGATCCGCTGCTGCCTGCTGTGCCGCTGCCTCCGCTGCTGCCTGCTGTGCCGCTGCCTCTGCTGCTGCCTGTTCCGCTGCCGCTTGCTGCGCCGCTGCCTCCGCTGCTGCTTGCTGTGCTGCTGCGTCTGCTGCCGCCTGTTGTGCTGCTGCATCTGCTGCCGCCTGTTCTGCCGCTGCCTGTTCTGCTGCCGCCTGCTGTGCTACATAATTAGATGCCCAATTTTTAATTCCGTCTGTTACACTGTTTACTGCATTCTGAAGATTTGCATCTGCGGTAACAGTCTGAGTATAACGATTTTGGAAATCAGCCTGTAATGCCTTGACATCAGCACTTTCTTTAAATTTTTCAATCAAAGCCTCTACATCCGGATCTACGTCTGTTTCTTGCATTTGGCTATTGAAAGAACTATATAAATTATCTATATAGAGCTTACCATCCTTATTGGTTCTAACATAAAAGGATTCCATTCCCGGAACAGTTCCGTCTACTCCATTAAACTTCATATCATATGTTGCTGATACCAGGTAAGAATTCTTCTCTAATCCCTGCTTTGTATAACAATCAATGTTGGAATAACTTTCTACATAACCGCTCATCAATTGAATATAACTTTTCTCCATATCAGATAACGGAGTTGCTATCTGTGCAAGCCCATCTACATCTCCGCTTGCATATAAACCATAATACTGTCCAATCAAACTGTTTAATTCTTTGTTTTCATTTACAGCATATTCATCCTGTGCATCTGCTACCTGTTCCTGCTTGGTGCCTTCCTTTTTGCTATCTGACTTTCCATTATTAGCCGCTGTTACAGCTAATACAACTACCAAAATAACTGTTAGTACTCCTGCTGAAACATATCGTGCATTATCCTTACAAAATGTAACAATTGTATCTATATTGATTTTCTTATTTTCATTATTATTCAAAGAGTTCTTCATATGTCCTCCTATGATATTAATCTATAAAAAGTGAATTTAAATTTACAGTTACAATGCACCCAGAGGGAATCGAACCCCCAGCCCCAGAACCGGAATCTGGTATTTTATCCGTTAAACTATGGGTGCTTCCACGGTATAAAATCTACAACTTCGTAAGTATATCATATTTTTTTTGAAAAATCAAAAGAAAATTTGGGGGTTGCCAAATTCTGTTTTAACTCTTTTGCCATATCTAACGATTCTCTTCCGTCTGTTGGAATTACTATTTCACCGGCTTTTTTATAAAAAGGTTCTCTTTTCTCCATCAACTGTTGGATATATGGCACATTCATATGTCCATTTAAAATCGGCCGTTCTTTTCCGTTTTTCACTCGCTCTAAAATAGTTTCCGGTGTTGCAGTAAGCAAAACAACCACACCTGTTTCGTGCATTAGTTTTATATTTTCCTCTCTCAGTGCCATTCCACCGCCACAGGATACAATACAATGCTCTCTTTCACGCATCCCCTCTAAAAATTCTGTCTCTTTTTTGCGAAAATATTCCTCTCCATAGGCTTCAAAAATTTCAGGAATACGCATCTTTTCTCTTTTTACAATCTCCTGATCTGTATCTATCTCTTCATATCCGGTAATTGCTGCCATATGCTTTGAAATGGTACTCTTACCGGTTCCCATAAATCCAATAAAATAAATATTATTTTTCATGCTATTTTTCCATACTTTCTGAAATTTTGTTTAACATCATTACTGCATCATCCAGTGGGAGCTGTCCCGGTGCGGATGCTTTTCCCGCAGTTGCAAATGTTACGCAAGAGCCGGAAAACTGCCCGGTAAGTCTGGAAATCATCCCAGTTTTCCCCATAGACATGGTAATTACAGGATAATCCTTTAACTGTTCCTTCACTTCTACTGTTGCTTCTAATAATCGCAGCACATCTTTTCTGTTTTGAGGCATTACTGCTAACTTTCCGATGTCTGCACCTATTTTTTTCATATAGAATAATTTTTCTGTCATTACTTTCGTTTCCGGTGTCTTTGTAAAATCATGATCCGATGCAACTGTTATAATACCCTGCTGTTTTATATTTTTTATCAGTTCTTGCGGATGATTCAGTTCATATACTTCTACATCCAGCATATCTGTCTTTCCATGCTGTGCAAGATGTTGTAACATCTTCACATAATTTTCCCTAGATATTTCTTTTTCTCCGCCCTGTGCTTTGCTACGGAATGTGCACAACAAAATCTTATCCTTAAAAATTTCTGCTAATTTATTACTTACATCACTTAACGCTTCTGTTTTCTCGCATCCTTCGTACCAATCCATGCGCCATTCAATCATATCTTCCGGTTGATTTGCTAACTCTGTTGCCTTTTTTATAATCGCCTTTTCCGTTTCCTCCACAATTGGTACGCACACCAATGGTCTTCCTGTTCCGATATTCTTGCCTTTTATATTCACAGTTATTTTCTCCTAACTTATATTTACACATCATTACTTTACCATAGTATAACTTACAAAAATAAAACCCGCAAGTCATTGACATATTTTTTATTATCTATTAAGATAGTGTCTAGGACTTTTACACATTAAACCAATAAATTAAAGCAGGTGAATATATGAATTATGAAATTACTGGGAAAACCAAACTTACCGGTCTTCTTGGAAGTCCCGTTGCCCACAGCATCTCACCGCAGATGCACAATGAGGCATTTCGTCAGCTTGGACTTGATTATGTGTACCTTGCCTTTGATGTAACTCCAGAACATTTAGAATCTGCAATTCTTGGACTTAAGGCAATTGGAATTCATGGATTTAACTTAACCATGCCTTTAAAAGTACATATTATCCCCTTGCTGGATGAACTTACTCCTGCGGCAAGACTTGCAAATGCTGTAAATACTGTTATTATTAAGGATGGCGTTCTCATAGGACATAATACCGATGGTATTGGCTATATGCATTCTGTTATTGATGCCGGTCATGATATCATTGGAAAAAAGATGACTTTGCTGGGTGCTGGTGGTGCTGCCACTGCAATCTGTGTACAGGCTGCCCTTGATGGTGTTTCTGCCATTGATATGTTCAAACGTAAAAATGCCTCTTGGGATGATACCTTGACATTTTGCCGGAAAATAACCGCAGAAACAGGTTGTCCAATTCGCCTTCGGGATATTTCCGACCAGAACTCACTTGCAGAAAGTATTTCTGACAGCGCAATTCTTACCAATGCAACCAGCGTTGGTATGGCACCTGATACAGAAAAATCTCCAATAAGCGATGTTTCTATGTTTCGTAAAGATTTAATTGTATCAGATATTATATATAATCCTAAGGAAACCTTGCTGTTAAAGCAAGCAAAGAAAGCAGGTTGCCCACATTTTAACGGCTTATACATGCTGTTATATCAAGGTGCTGCTGCTTTTACCTTTTGGACCGGACAAGAAATGCCAATTCAACTAATTAAAGAAAAATATTTCAAACACTAAAGGAGAATGATTATGAGTTTTACATTTTTAAAACAGCTTCCTTCCCCGGGAGCAATCAAAGAACAATTTCCACTCTCTGCAAAAGCAGTGGAAACCAAAAAAGAAAGAGATAAAATGATTCGTGATATTATCACCGGAGATTCTGATAAGTTTCTTGTTATCATCGGACCTTGTTCCGCGGATAACGAAGATGCCGTTTGTGACTATATCAATCGTTTAAGTCGTGTACAGGAAAAGGTTGCAGACCGTTTGGTAATTGTACCTCGTATCTATACCAACAAACCTCGTACTACCGGAGAAGGTTACAAAGGAATTGCACATCAGCCTGACCCTGAAAAGAAACCAGATATGGTAGGCGGATTAATCGCAATGCGTAAAATGCACATTCGCGCTTTAGAAGAAAGCGGACTTTCTTCTGCTGATGAAATGTTATATCCAGAAAACTTCAGCTACATGGAAGACTTACTCTCCTATGTTGCAATCGGAGCTCGTTCCGTAGAAGACCAGCACCACCGTCTTACTGTGAGTGGCTTTGATGTTCCAGCAGGAATGAAAAACCCAACCAGCGGTGACTTCTCTGTTATGTTAAACTCTGTGTATGCTGCACAGCATCCACACCACTTTGTATATCGCGGATATGAAGTACGCACCAGCGGAAATCCATTAACTCACGTTGTTCTACGCGGTTCCGTAAATAAACGTGGTGTTTCTCTTCCAAACTATCACTATGAAGATTTGGAATGCTTAATCCGTATGTATGACAAAATGGATTTGGTACATCCTGCTGCTATTATTGATTCTAACCATGCAAACTCCAATAAGCAGTATGAACAGCAGATTCGTATTGTAAAAGAAGTAATGCACAATCGTCAGATTGCACCGGATATCAAAAAAATGGTTAAAGGTGTTATGATTGAAAGTTATATTGAACCAGGCAGCCAGAAAGTTGGCGATCATATCTATGGAAAATCCATTACAGACCCATGCCTTGGCTGGAAAGAATCTGAAGAATTGATTTATCATATTGCTGAAACAGCATAAAGATTATGTGATTATACATGTAAAAGGAGATGTCACGAAATGTGGCATCTCCTTTTATTGTATCTTTATGTTGATGTTTTCTATATCTTGTTCTTTTACCTACTTTACACTCTTGGATGTGCCTTTGCATATACTTCTCTGATTCTACTTTGATTCATATTCGCATAAATCTGTGTAGTAGAAATATCGGAATGTCCCAGCATTTCCTGTACAGAATGTAAATCTGCTCCATTACTAACCAAATGCATTGCAAAAGAATGTCGCAACGTATGCGGTGTTAATTCCGTAGTAATCCCGGCCTTTTTTCCATAAGACTTTACCAACTTCCAAAATCCCTGTCGGCTCATAACATGTCCAGAACAATTTGTAAATAAGTAATTACTGGATTCTTGTGTTACCAACTCCGGTCTTCCTTCATTAAGATATACCTGAAGCTTTTCCTTCGCCACATTTCCAAAAGGCACGATGCGTTCCTTATTGCCATCTCTGCATGTGATGTACTCCATTTTCAGATTCACATCTTCTAAGCGCAATGATATTAATTCCGAAACTCTTATTCCGGTAGCATATAGTAATTCTAACATGGCACCATCTCGTAATTCTTTGGGAGATGTTCCATTTGTTTCATTTAACAGTCTTGCTGTTTCTTCCTGACTTAAAACAGATGGCATCTTCTTCTCTACCTTGGGAGCCTTTAAATCTTCCGCAATATCCTGCTTCACATAGCCTTCTTTTTGTAAAAAGTGCCAGAATGCCTTTAATGAAGCAATTCCTCTGGAAATAGTTGCAGGCTTCAACCCCTGCTTTTCCAAATGCAAAATATAAGAATTCAATCCTGTTACCGTAACCTGATTCACATCTGTCATTCCAACTTCCAAACAATACTTATTAAATTTTCTTAAGTCTCTTTCATAAGAAAGTACCGTATTTTCGGAAGTCTTCTTCACTTCTCTCAAATATACAATAAATTCTTGAATCTTATCTTCCATATACTCGATTACTCCATCTGTCATTTTATCATCTTAAAATTTTACATAAATGTAAACTTTTTTTTCGATACAATCTATATTATAATGACAATTTTTTGGAAAATCAAATAGTATTTTTCCTATATTTTCCAGCTTTTTCGTCTCTATACAACATATCGTTTCTATTCGTTTTTCACCTTCTATATCTTGTAAATTTTGTCAAAAAAATTTTACTATTTTTTTAAGAAATATGGGATTTAGATAACTTTCCAGAAAAATTCCTGTAACAAATAGCAACATTAATGCGATTCCTATTATCAATGCCATTCCATATGTTCGTATCTGTTCTTTACACAAACTGTTCATTGAAGCTGCTTGATGCATTCCTTTTCCCATAAAAAATGCCAATCCACAATATCCCATATACACCAAAATGTAGATAATATACTGCGGGAACATCCCACCAACAACTAATAAGATTCCTCTGCCGCCATACTTCGCCATGGCTGCCGCAAGCATAAATCCTACCGAAAAACCAACCCACCCTAAATTCAGTACTCCGATTACAGCTCCAAAGGAACTAAAGGACAAAAGCAAAAGTACAATTATCATGGGCATTCGTTCTTCTAAAATATAGCAAAACAAGTTTTCTTTATTAATTCCCGCATATTTATATTTTTCAATAAAATAATCGTTTAAAACTCCTGCTCCTGCCATCTGTTCTCTTCCTATGACATTTGCCACTACTACCCCCACCAGAAATGCAAGTAACATTACTATTTTTATGGTTCTTTTCCAGTCCCACTTCTTTTTACCCAAACGTAACAATTCCCTCATTTGTTCCATTTCCGTTTTTTTCTATTCTATGCATTCTTTCTTTTATAAATGATATTTATTCTTATATGCCATAATTGCAGCCACTGTTTTTCCGTCTTGGATTTCCCCTTTATAGATTTTTTCGCATAAATCTTCTAACGTATGTGCCTCTAATTCTATTTCCTCTCCTTCATCTAATTTCTGTTTAGAAGGGATTAAGTTTCTTGCCACATATACATCTACTAATTCATTACAAAATGCTACCGTTGTTTTAAGAGATATTAAAAATTCCAGATTATCACATCGATATCCTGTTTCTTCTTCTAATTCTCTTGCTGCACACTCTGAAGTCGGTTCCGTTACAGAATCTCGTGCTCCTGCCGGAATTTCCAAGGTAAAACGGTTCAAAGCGTTGCGATATTGACGTACTAACAACAACCTTCCATCTTCTAAAACTGCAACTACCGCTGCTGCTCCCTTGCGATGTTCTACATAATCCCAATGTTCTATTTTTCCATCGGGTAATTGTATCGAATCATTATAAATATCTAAAATGGAACCCTGATATACTAACTCTCTTTTCACTCTTTTAATCATTTTGTTTCCTCCTTATAACCCTTCATGCTTTCATACAATGTGGTATTTTCTTTTTTATGCAATAGGACGCAATTTCCTATTGCATAAAGAAAAACCGCCATATACTTACATATATAACGGTTTTCTTTACGTTTCATATTACTTAATACTATTTTGCATATTCTGTAACACGAGATTCACGGATTACATTTACCTTAATTTGTCCAGGATATTCTAATTCGCTCTCAATCTGCTTTGAGATATCTCGTGCTAACAATACCATATCTGCATCGTTAATTTGTTCCGGAACTACCATGATCCGAATCTCTCTACCTGCCTGAATTGCAAAGGATTTGTCAACACCTTTAAATCCATTAGCAATATCTTCTAACTGCTTCAATCTGTTTGAATATGTCTCCAGTGTTTCTCTTCTTGCCCCCGGTCTTGCTGCTGAAATTGCATCAGCTGCCTGTACCAAACATGCAATTAAAGATTCCGGCTCCACATCCCCATGATGTGCTTCTACTGCATTAATTATAATTGGACTCTCTTTGTATTTTCTACATAAATCCACACCGATTTGAATATGAGAACCTTCTACTTCATGGTCTACAGATTTTCCAATGTCATGTAATAAACCAGCTCGTTTTGCTAATCTTACATCAAGACCAATCTCAGCTGCTAAAAGTCCAGATAACTGTGCTACTTCAATAGAATGTTTCAATGCATTCTGTCCATAGCTCGTCCTAAACTTCATCTTTCCAAGTAAACGAACAAGTTCTGGATGTATGCCATGTACACCAACTTCTAACGTTGCCGCCTCTCCTTCTTCTCGCATCATAGTCTCAACTTCTTTTTGAGCCTTTTCAACCATTTCTTCAATTCTTGCCGGATGAATACGTCCATCCACAATCAATTTTTCCAAAGCAATTCGTGCTACTTCTCTTCTCACAGGGTCAAATCCCGAAAGAATTACTGCTTCCGGTGTATCATCAATAATCAAATCTACACCTGTTAAGGTTTCAAGGGTACGAATATTTCTTCCCTCTCTACCAATAATTCTTCCCTTCATTTCATCATTCGGAAGTTGTACTACGGAAATTGTCGTCTCTGATACATGATCAGCTGCGCATTTTTGAATAGCATTTACAACGTATTCTTTTGCTTTCTTTCCAGCCTCTTCCTTTGCTTTGTTTTCCATTTCCTTAATCAATTTTGCAGTATCAAGCTTCACATCATCTTCAATTGTTTTTAAAAGATAATCCTTTGCCTGTTCAGAGGTTAATCCAGAGATTCTCTCCAGTTCCTGTACTCGTTTTTCGTGTAGTCTTGCAATTTCTGCTTTTTGCTTGTTAATTTCTTCTTCCTTAGCTGCAAAACCTGCCTCGCGCTTCTCAATTGCTTCCAGCTTCTTATCCACGTTTTCTTCCTTTTGGATAATTCTTCTCTCATTTCGCTGAATCTCATTTCTACGCTCTTTGATTTCTTTATCCAGTTCATTTTTATTTCGAATGGACTCTTCTTTAATCTCCAGCATAGCTTCACGCTTTTTCGTCTCAGCACTTTTAACAGCCTCATCTATTATCTCTCTTGCCTTTTCCTCAGCACTTCCAATTTTGGATTCTACCACACGCTTGCGATAGCTGAGTGTTACAAGGTAAGTAATAGGTATTGCAATAACCAATGTGACTACTACGGCGATAATGATTCCTTGCACAGGAGCACCTCCTTATGAAATTTTCATTGTACATATAGTAAAACATATTCGTTTTCATATGTCATATACAATAAATTGCACATTTCTATACAATCTACCTACATGTATAACAACATATTGATTTTATACTTTTTTCAATGCTATGTCAAGTAGCACACTTCGGAATTATTCATCATTCCAGGACATGTAAAATATCCTCTGAACGAAACCCTTTTCGCATTAAAAATTGATACATTTTTTGCTTTTCTTTTATATCACTTTCTCCTATTTTATACTTCCTTTTTTCTATCCACTTCAGAATCAATTCTTGTTCGGATTCCGGCTCATATTCTGCTTCTATTGCCTGTTCGATAATTTCCCGGTCAACACCCTTTTGCATTAAGTCCATCTTAATTTGGCGTTTACTTTTCCGTTCCTTTTGATATCTGACATAGGTCTGCGCATAACGATTATCATCAATATAATGATATTTTTTTACATACGCAATTGCATCATCAATTAAGTCTTCTCCATAAAAGCCTTGTCGCAGCTTATTTCTAAGCTGCGACTCTGTACGGTCCATTTTTTCTAACAAAAACATAGCACGTTTTCTGGCTCTTTTTATTAAGATATCCGTTCGTATTTCTTCATAGACTTCACTTGCAATTTCTTCTCCTTCTTGCAATGCAAATCTACGAATTTCTCCTTTATACAATACAAAAGAAACTCCTTCTTCTGTATGTATCATCATGCGCTTTTTATCTACTTCGGAAATCTGTGTAATCAGCATTTTTTATTCCTCTTTTGTACCTTCTGTTTTTCCTGTTTCCTGCTCTGCTTCTTCCTTCTTCTCTTCCGGCTTAAAATGCTCTCTTACTTTTGCTTCAATTTCTTCACAAATCAGTTCGTGTTCTTTCAAATACTGCTTTGCATTTTCACGTCCCTGACCGATTTTTTCTCCATTATATGCATACCATGCACCGGATTTATTTACCACACCGATTTCTGCTGCATTATCCAAAATATCTCCTTCACGGGAAATACCCTGTCCAAACATAATATCAAACTCTGCTTCCTTAAATGGTGGTGCTACTTTATTCTTAACTACCTTTACTCTAACTCGGTTTCCGATAAATTCTCCACCTTGCTTCAATGTCTCTATTCTTCTGACATCCATACGAATGGAAGAATAGAACTTCAGTGCTCGACCACCGGTAGTTGTCTCCGGATTTCCGAACATAACGCCTACCTTTTCACGAAGCTGATTGATAAAGATAACAATACAATTAGACTTACTGATTACGGCTGTTAATTTACGCAATGCCTGTGACATCAAACGTGCCTGAAGTCCTACATGAGAATCTCCCATATCACCGTCAATTTCTGCCTTTGGAACTAATGCTGCTACGGAGTCCACAATAATAATATCTACTGCTCCTGAACGCACCATTGTCTCTGTTATCTCCAACGCCTGCTCACCGTTGTCCGGCTGTGAAATATATAAATTGTCGATATCTACTCCGATATTCTTCGCATAAACCGGGTCTAATGCATGCTCTGCATCAATAAATCCTGCAATTCCTCCCTGCTTTTGTACTGCTGCAACCATATGTAATGCAACTGTTGTCTTACCACTGGACTCCGGACCATATACCTCGATAATACGTCCTCTCGGTACTCCGCCTACTCCTAATGCAAGATCCAGACTCAGACATCCTGTAGGTACTGTCTCAACATTCATTGTTGCCGCTGAATCTCCTAATTTCATAATAGAACCTTTTCCATAGTCCTTTTCAATTTTTGCAATTGCCGCATCTAATGCACTTAATCTATCATCCTTAGCCATGTTTATTCTCCTTCTTTAGCGAACTTATGTTCGTCTTATGTTTATTATATTAGTATACTTTTTTTTGCTTGTCAACTGATTTTTGACGAAATGTCATAGAACTATGCGACTTTTCCATTATTTTCACTCTTAAGAAGTCCTTCACACACAAAAAGGACAGTTGTCTTTCACAACCGTCCTCATTATAAATTGTTCTAAAACTTACGTCAAGCCATTAATTTTTTAATCTCATCTAATGTTTGGAACCCTATTGCTCGTCCTGCTTCTTTTCCGTCTTTAAATACGATTAAAGTGGGAATACTCATAACACGAAACTGCTGTGCCAGTGCTCCTTCTTCATCTACGTTTACCTTGCCTACTTTTATATCTTTTAATTCTTCTGCTGCCTGTTCTACTACTGGTCCCTGCATCTGGCATGGTCCACACCAGGTTGCCCAAAAATCTATTAATACCGGTACTTCACTTTTTAATACTTCTTCTTCAAAATTATCTGTTTTTATTGTAATTGTTGCCATATGATTCCTCCTTATCTGCATTTCTTATCTGAAACACCTATTACTTATTTTACTTTGTTCACTAAGTGCTCATATTATACCGTACTCACTAAACTCGAAAGTACCTCGCTAAGTGATTAGGTATTACTCGCTCTAAGCTCAATCTTCACCTTTGGTTCGATTTCACTAAGTGCTCATATTATACCACACATTTTCTATTCTTGTTATACTTTTTGTTAAAATCTTGTTAAGATTCTTTTTCATTCTTGAATCCCTTTTGCAGTCATGGTACATTTAATTAGTATTATACTTAGGAATAGAGGGGGTTCATATGAAACATATATTTCATTCTCAAAAATTACATGACCTTTTAACAGCAACTTTCTTGTTATTTTTAACTACTATACTGTGTTTTCTATTGTTTTTCTGCATTTCAGAAAATCCTGTAAACATTGCACTTCTATACTTGCTTGGAACCATTGCCATTGCCTATTATACGAATGGATATTTTTATGGCATTTTAGCTTCTTTTGTAGGAGTAATATTTATCAATCACTTTTTTACTTACCCTTATTTTCATTTGAATTTTATTCTTCCTGACTATCCCTTTACCTTTCTTTTTATATTGTGTGCTTCTTTAATAACAAGCACTCTCACTTCTCACTTAACGAAACAGGCAAAGACACTTGCGCTTCATGAAAAACAATTAGCAGAAGCCAATAAAGAAAAAATGCGCGCTAATTTTCTTCGGGCGATTTCACACGATTTGCGCACCCCTGTAACCAGTATTATTAATCTTCTTTCTGATTTAGAAGAAAATGAAGATTACTCACTGGAAGAACGAAAAAAAATCATTCATAATATTTATGATGATGCCGACTGGCTTTTAAATATGGGGGATAATCTCCTTTCCATTACACGAATGCAGGGAACAGATTCTAAGTTAAAAACTTCACCTGAACTGGTAGAAGAAGTTATATCAGAGTCTGTCATTCGGTTTAAGAAACGTTTTCCTGCTGCCCAGGTTGAAACCTCCATTCCCGATGAAATTTTATTGATTCCTATGGATGCCACCCTGATTGAACAAGTTCTTATGAATCTTTTAGAAAATGCTCTTGTTCACTCACAAAGCCAAAAGCCAATAAAACTATTTGTAGAAAATCAGCCTCATACTGTATGCTTTCATGTTATTGATTACGGTATTGGAATTAATCCTGAATATTTAGATACGATTTTTGATGGAATTTGCGGTTCCACCCCCTCTGATGTAAGAAATAGAATGGGGGTTGGGCTTTCCATCTGTAAGACTATTATTACTGCTCACAATGGTACTATTATTGCTCGTAACCATGAGCATGGTGCAGAATTTGTATTCACATTACCTAAGGAGGAACCAAATGACAAAATTTAATATATTAGTAATTGAAGATGAAAAAAATATTTCTGATTTTATCAGTAAAACACTTACCGCACACGGATACCATACTGTCTCTGCAACCACCGGGGCTGCTGCACTATCCTTGGTTACTTCTCTCTGCCCGGATGTTATTTTACTGGATCTTGGTCTTCCTGACATAGACGGCATGGAAATTATACGACAGGTTCGTACCTGGTCTGAGACTCCCATTATTGTAGTATCTGCGCGTACGCAGGAAGAAGATAAGGTTCAGGCCCTTGATGCCGGAGCTGACGACTATCTTACCAAACCTTTCGGAACTTCTGAATTACTCGCCCGTATCCGTACTTCCTTGCGACACAGTAATAAGATTCAAAACGGAATGAGTTTTTCACAAAAACCTTATTCTGCGAAAGGACTTAAAATTGATTTTTATAAACGTACCATTTCTCTCAATGGCGAATTTATTCATTTAACTCCTGTAGAATATAAAATAGTTGCTTTTCTAGCTCAAAATTCCGGAAAAGTTATGACCTATTCTGCTGTTATGAATAATGTATGGGGGCCTTATGCGGAATCTGACAATAAGATTCTTCGTGTAAATATGGCTAATATTCGCCGTAAATTAGAGAAAAATCCGGCTGAACCGATTTATATTTTTACCGAAGTGGGTGTTGGATATCGTATGACTGACGATGAAGAAACTATTTTATAAAAATGTTCCGCAAATGTCGTGGTCTCTTTTTTCATTTTGTTGTAAAATACCGTGGTAGAAAAAATGTTTTTAAACATTTTCCTCTTCACTATAAGTTCACTTTATAGTCTTTGTTTGCCAAAGGCAAACGTCTTTCGCCCGGTGATGCACGAAATGTATCTGCGGGACTTGTCTAAACGCCCTGTCTCTGATAGTGGTATTGATATAGCATAAACATGGGAAAGACCCTCAGTTTTCTATGTTCAATACACTGCCTTCCTTTTTTTAGAGATTCAGGGCGTCTTTTTCTTTATCTTATTAAAAATGCCTCCTGTTCGATAACTAGTTTCTTTTCCAATATTGCATCCACAAGTTTCTCAAAAGGCTCACTTCGTTCTTTTTCTAATTTCATCCAATAATCATTCTGATTTTTTACATCAGGCTTTTCTCCGTATTGGACATATTGCTTATAAATTGTTCCATTCATATTCAATGGTTCTAATTTGGAAAATACATTTTTTTTAATAAATCTAAAAATTTGAATTCCCCCCAAGTCTAAATCCCCGGTATGATAATACTTTGTTTTCTCTCCTAAAACAGATTCCAAACTTTGCAGCACTCTGCATTCCAACGGCGACATATATCCATGTGTAAAAATAATTAATGTTTTTTCTTCCATTGGCATAGATACAAAATTTGCTTTATTTTCTACCGTAATCACTTTCTCTATATCTTGTTCATTCAATATTTCCATCTCTTCTAATGTTTTGGTTGTAATATCACATCCAAAAATAAATGCTCCATAATCTATCTCTTTTCCATTCAATCTAATACGCAATGTTCCCTTTACGGATAAATTTGTACTATAATCATCTAAGTTCATCAATCTTAGAATATCCTTATTATGTGTTTCTTGAAAAAATCCTTCTTCTCCCCATTCTTTTGCTTTAGAAATTATTTTTTTCTCATATTGCTTTTCAAATTTTTTAGAATTATTAAATACCTTTTTACTAAAAACACGCTTGTACGTTAATACGTCTAACCGATTAAGTTCATCTATACATTGAAATAATTCTTTATTTTCTGTTTGATAAATCGGCTCATAATCCTTCTCTAAGTCCGTTGATATTTTTCCACTTTCTAAATTTTCAAGAATTTTTTTGTAATAATTAAACGTCCAGCCTTTAGATGCCTCTGACATTCTTCCTCGTACCCACTCCGTATACTTTGCAATCCTTTGCTCTTTTGGTACAACTCCTGCCATTTCATAAAAGAAATTTTTCTTCTTTAACGAAAACTGAAATCCCTTTCTGCCAACTTCCTTTGGATAGGTATGCCAATCTACATTAACATACCCTTTCTCCTGCCACTCTTTAAGTATTTTATTACACAACTCCTTTTGTTCATTGTGTTTTCCATAAATTTTTTGAATATCCTTAAATGACTTATTACCAGTCTTTTCTTCTCTCCAATTATCGTTCTTTTCAATAATCTGAAGCATCTCTTTTAATACCGGATTCTCTATCACCATAAATGTTCTCCTTCAAAGCTAATCCAAGCTTTCCTCTTCTAACTGTTCAAAATCCTTTTTTTCAAACTCCTGTATGGAAATACTCTTTTTATTTGGATTGGCAAATACAAATGTCTTATCTACATTTTCCAAATAGTTCTGTATCTTGTCATTGGTTGCACTGATAATTACCTGAAAGCCCAAACTACGAATCAGACTGATGCAACTTGCCACCTTTTCCCCATCCATTTTAGAGAATGCTTCGTCTAACACTACCAGACGAATCGTTGGTGTTCGTAAGTACTTTGTGTTCATAGTAATACGATATGCCTGCGCAAAACTTGCAAGCAATGCAACATAAAGTGGGTTCTGTCCTTCTCCACCGGAATTTTTTCTTAACATCTTGCTAAGCTTTAATTTCATGGACTGTCCATCATCCCCTTTGATAATCTGCTGCATATCAAAGGACAGATAAGTACGATAGTCTGCATACTTGTCCATGTTTCGCTTTGCTTCTTCCTGTTCTTCCGGAGTTGCATCTACCGGCGGTATAAAAATGGACATTAACTCGTTAATCAAGTCTCCGTACTTATCTTCATGCTTCATGGTAAACATATTCATCTGATTATCCATGTTATCATTAAGCTGTGCCGGATTGATATCTAAATCTTCATCCATAAACATATCGTAATACTTTCCATCTTCGCCGTTGTTTCGATTAAATACAAATTGATACTTGTCTTTACCAAAATCTAATTTTGCAATAATCTTATTCAGCTCGTCTTTTCTGGTCATCGCATCTTTTATTGCGCTGCGAATTTTAAACATAAAATCGTCTTTAAAGTGCTCAATAGCGGATTTCGCCTGTTCTTTTGCAAGCTGTTGGAAACGTTCCAAATCATTAAACTGAAGTTCTTCTAACAACTTTTCATACTGTGCATTGTCTTTACTGAGTGCTCCAAATCCCCGATTTGGATATTTTCTCAGATAGTCACTGCGAACCTCGGCCAATTTTTGGAATAACTCCTCTTCCTTTTCAACAGATTTTTCCTTACTTACAGCATATTCGTTTCTTAATTGCTGCAATCTTTTTCTCTTTTCATTTTCTAAAATGTGAGATAACTCATTTTCTAAATCATTGTTTACTTTAAGCTCGCGTTCTAATAAGACCACTTCTTGATTTACTTGAATATAGTTTCGTTCTTCATTGGCAATCTGATCGGTTTGACGCACTTCTCCTGCTCTGGCATTTCGAATAGCTTCTTCCTTTTTCTGAAGTTTTCCCTCAACCTCTTCTTTTTGTAATTTCAGACCTGCTACATCCTTTTGCTGCAATTCCATGATACGGCGTTCTAAACGTTCTTTTTCTTTCTTCTGCTTAGAAATTCTGCCAATATCAGAAAGCCAATCTGTATAATGGCTTACTTCTTTTTCTAATGCCTCCATTGCAAGAAGCTTGTCTAACTTTTGTAATTCTTCCTCCAATGGCATCTGTTTTTTCTCGATTTCAACGCGCTGTTTTTTCAGCATAGATATACGTCGTTTTAAACTTTCCGCTCCAATGTATGCAAACTTTGTATAGTTATTGGGATTCATATGTTGTAATTTATATCCTTGATATAACATACAATCATCTGTGATTCCAATAGCATGCTCACGCATCTCTTCAATTGAATTGCATTTTATAACATTTCCAAGTAAAAAGGCGATATAGCTTTTTACATAATCTTCTTTTGTTTTTACTGCTTCTGCTAATGCTCCTGTTTTTACTCTATGTTCTGTTTCTAATACTTTTTCTGTATCTAAAACGGCAACTCTTGAGAATTTTTTCTTATCCATCTGCTGGTACAGTTCCATTGCCTGTTTTGCGTATTTCGGTTCTACTATTAAGAGCAGCTTGTTACTGCCCATATAACCTTCCACTGCATTGCGCCAACGTTCTTCTGCGATATCCAATAAATCCGCAAGTACGCTGACCTTTACCGCCTTTCCGTTTTTTTCAGAAAGAGTCTGGAACAAGAATTGTCTTGCCTCTACAACTTCACGTGGATAAGCCTTACTTCCCTTGTGAAGTTCTGATAACTCCACAGTTACTTCTTTATATGACTTTCGAAGCTCTTTTACCTTCGTAACAATTTCTTCTCTTTCTTCTATAACTTCTTCTCGCAGTTCCTGAATAGAACGTTTTAAAGTCTCTAACTCTTCTTTTTCTATCTCATATTTGCAGAACTTTTCTACATCCCACAATATGGCATTACTTGCCATATCATTATCTGCCCATTCCTTTAGTCCTGCCGCAGTTTTATCCCATTCTGCCTTGCTGCGCTCTAAACGTTCTAACAGTTCATTGACATTTTTTAACTGGTCTTTTGCTTCTTCATATCCGGTTTCTGCAATGAGTCGTATCAGTTCTTCTTTTTGCTGATTGATTTCCCTGCGTTCCTGCTCCCACACTTGAATTTGTTCTTTTAATGTTTCCAAGTCCTTTTTGTGTAGCTGTATTTTGTCTTCTAATTCTGTAATTTCTTCTCTGCCACGTAATATTTCCAGCTTCTTTGTAAAATATTCGTACTTTTCAATTTCTTTTCGCTTTTGTGTTACTTCTTTATACGCATCAGAAATTTCCTGCAAGCGATTGATTTCTTCTGCGGTATCCATAATTTTCTTTTGCATTCTTCCATACTGAATGACACTCTCTTGCATATCTTCAATATGAATATCCTGCTCCATACAAATATATTCTTTTACGAAATCCTCTAACCGACTATTCATTTTAAATGGAATGGCACGTTTGAAAAGCATTGGGAACTTCTCCATATCCAGTCCACCCAGATAATCATCATAAAGTTTCCGACGAAATGTTTCATTTCTTGATGTTACAAAATACTCGCTTTTATCAAACTTTCTTGTAAGATATTCTTTTACTTCCTCTGTGGACATCACACGCTTTTCCATTCGGTAATGATTTTTTAATAATGGACCTCTATGCCAGAAAAAATATCTGGAAATTTCATTTGTTGCAGTTTCTACATCAAATACAATCCCCACGCACTGTTTTTCTCCTGTATCACTGCGTTCTAACTCTAATACAATAGTACTGGAAAAATCCCGGTTCCGAAGATATGCATTTTCATTGTTATCTTCAATATTTATCATTCCTCGTAAGTACTCTATCAGGCTTCGGTCCGAGTCCTCTGCTGCTGCTTTATTAAAAAATCCTCTTCCGTCTGTGTTTGCATACAGCACAATCTGAAGTGCATCAATGATTGTTGATTTTCCACTTCCGGAATGTCCTGTAAAAAAATTGATTTCTTTATGAAAAGATAATACTTTCCGTTCTATATAATGCCAGTTATTCAAACACATGCGAGACAGTGCTTCAAATCGGTCTTTATTTTTACTGTTTTCCATCGATTATTCTTCCTCCTCTGCCTCTTCCAAAGTCTCTGTTTCCATTTCTTGTGTTGTTTCCATTTCCCGCGCTGCTTCGTTTTCTTCTATTGAGAATACTTCTGCCTGTTCCGTTTCATTGGGAACATCCTCTTGAAAGCTTTCTATCAAATGCTTTACTTCTTCTCCTAACAGCACCATATTGATACATGGATAAATAATAATCCTGCTTTCTGATTCTAACTCTTCTAAAGGGTCTAACACTTCCACTAATTGATATTTTTTTAACAAGGTAAGGGTACGTTTTATCTCTGTAAGAGACGGTCTGTCCTTTAACAAATTAAAACTTCCTACTCGCTCATTAATTTCTCCCAATGTGGTATAAATGTTGATACTGGTAGATGCGGATGCCATCTGCTCATCATAAATCAATTTTAAAATCAACAAATAAATCGTAGAAAGTTTGGAAAGACGCTCCGGTGCAATGCCTTCTCCTCTAAGGTAGATAACACCTCCCGGTATATTCTCTACAAGCTCCATTCCTGCGATTTTAAAATATTCTTTTAAGAATTCCAAATGTTTACTTAAAATGCGATATTCACGATTAAAAACAAACCGTCCGGTACGCTTTTCATATTTTTTTTCTAACACAAAAGTCTGTTTCAACACCGTTTGTATTACTTCTGTCAACTGCTGTTGTTCCTCTTCTGCTAATAACTCAAAATACTCTATCATATCGTTCCTTTCTTAATAAACGTAAGTTTTGGATACACATAAGTTCCGTTGTCTACTACTTCCTCTTCTTTTACATTTACCATAAATCTGCTATTTTTCTTTCCTGCATAATCATAAGCAAGAATCAGTTTTTCAAAATCTTCATCACTCTTTACGGTATTCTCATTTACCTTAACATTGCCATCCATATCCACATGCATTTCTAAGAATTCTTCTATCTGACGCTTACTATATCTTCGATGAATTTGGTTCAGACGCAAGATTTCTTCTTTGGAAAGTTCCTCATGCTCCTCTTCCGGTTGCAGATTCTCGATAAAATTCTTTCTTGGTGCACGTTTGCGATACAAGGATTTTTCTGTTAAGGTTTCAAAATTTGCCAAATTCATATGTTGTGCTGTTTGTGCTAACATGGTTTCCTGTTGTTCATGAGATGCGATTTCATTTAAAAGCTGTATAATCATTCCCTTCATACTGTCTTCTCCGTCTAACAGGTAATTCAAACGCACTACCGTTGCCTTTACATACTTCATATGTTCCTTATCCATATTGGCAATTCTTCGCTCAATATCATCAAATCCATGATCTATTCGTTCCAGAGTCTCGATAATCTCCTGTTCTGTTACATTTCCCTGTTCCCGATTCTTCATTGCCATAATCCAGTCATAGTCATTTTGCATTTCTCGAAGCCACTGCTTGATATCTGTCTTATAAATATAAAAGTTATCACTGGTTTTCAAAATATGGTACTTCTTGCGAATAATTTCTTCTACATATCCTTCCAAATGGTCTTTTAACAAATCTCCGTAAAAATCTTTTTCCAACAAACTGGAAAAAAACTTGTCCATATTATGAAGCATGTCCTGTAGGGATTTATTCAGCTTTCTGGTATTTACCAAAGCTGTTTTTAACAATCCCATATTCGCCCTTCCATCATTTTTTAGGGAAAATAAAATCGCATACACGTTTTGTATATAAATTTCTGTATCGTCCATATCTTCACTGGTAAGCTTTTCAAATGCTTCTATGAAAATCGCCGCATAATCAGGAATAATAATATTCGTTACCTGCGCATAATAATCTTCTAACTTTTTCAGCCATTGACTTTTTAACAACCAGTTTAAAATACGATTTGCCGGGGTTTCCAAAATGTCCAGTTCTGTCTCATTTTCTTCCCTCTCCATTCGGATTTTTTTCTGGGAAAAATACTCGCTCAGAATCCGCACACATGCTTCCCGGCTTAAAAAGTAACTTTGATATTCATATTCTTCATTAATAATCAATAAAGCTTCTATATATGTGTCCCGGTTCGGTGACCGGAACAGACTATAAAAGCTATCTGGTATTTCATACTGATATTCCATTTTTCTCCTCTTCTAGTTCTATCTTCATGTTTATAACAAATGCCTTCTTAAATTCCCCCTGTAAATCCTGCTGCAATTGAATGGTTCCTCCGTGCATGGAAATAATTTTCTGTACAATACTAAGTCCTAATCCACTTCCACCACGACTGTTTCTGGATTCATCCCCCATAACAAATGGATCAAAAACATACTTTGCTGTCTCCGGTGGTATAAGAACTCCATTGTCACACACCCGAATTTCTATTATATCACCATTTACCTTCATTGTAATTCCTGTTTTTGTTCCCGGGGGATTATGCTTTATCGCATTATTTAAAAGATTGGTAATAGCTCGCTGAAACTGAATGCGGTCTACAACAGAATAAATGGATACTTCCGGTATATCAATTTCAATTTCCATATCCTTTTTTTCAAAATCAGTATATAATGCTGCCACACTTTCGCGAAGAATTTCCGGTATATCACTCTTACTCTTTTTCAATTTAAATCCTTCACTATCCAACTTTACATACTCAAATAACAGGGTTATCAATCCGCTCATTTGCATGGATTTATTATAAATCACCTGTAAATACTCTTGTTGCTGATTTTCTTCCTCTACTTTTCCGTCTACTAATGCACTTGCATATCCTGTTACCGTAGTCATCGGTGTCTTTAAATCATGTGCCACGTCCGATAAGAGCAGATTACGTCTTTTTTCATATTCCTCACGTTTTTCCTTCTCTATCTGCTCTAATTCTGCCACTCTTTGGGCTACCAGCTTACTAAATCCAATTGCCGCTAAAATATAAGGAATCAGTAACCCCAATACCAATAATACAGATACAACTACTACGCTCAGAAAATATATTTTCTGTTCTAATCCGGACATTTTCGCTGTTTGGTTCATCAACTGATTCACAATATATTTTCCAGCCCACTTATCTGAAAACTCTGCCAACTCTCTTCCTAAGCCATAAGGGATTGCTGCTGCAATCCCATGCCCTAATATCCATAAAATTCCCTTACCCAGCGTTGCAAAAGATTCTCCTGTTGTAATTTCCGGCATAAAAAAATTGATTTGCATCGTGGTAGAAAGCCATGGATAAACTACCCTATTATACAATAGATTAATCAGTGCTTCGCTACCTGCTATAAATACTAATATTATTAAAAATTTCTGTATTAAAAATCCTTTTAACTCTTGAATATGATCCTTTTTCATTCTCGCTCCATACGATATCCAAGTCCCCGCACAGTCTTAATATACTCGTCATTTTCCTCTGAGAGTTTTGCGCGCAATTTACTAATGCATACCATAATGCTATTATCCGCTACAAAGTATGCTTCCCCCCAGCCTTCTTCATAAAGCTGCTGCTTGGTGAATACTTTTCCTGGATTTTCCATAAACATACGCATAATTCGATATTCCACAGAAGTCAAATCAATTAATGTATCATTCTTATATATGGCACATGCTTCTGTATCCAAACGCAAATCCTTGACTTTAAGTTCCTTAACTTCCTTTCCCTTAGCTCCTAAGGAATAGAATCTGCGAATATTGGAATTGATTCTTGCCATTGCCTCTAATGGATTAAATGGTTTCGTCAAATAGTCATCTGCGCCTAAATCTAATCCAAGAATCTTATCTACGTCCTGATTTTTGGCTGAAATCATCATAACAGGTATATTGCTTTCTTTCCGAATGGTTCTTAGCACCTGATATCCATCCATTCCCGGCATCATAATATCCAAAAGTGCCAAATCCACATCTTCATTTTCCAGTAACTTTACTGCCTGTAATCCATCCTCAGCTTCAATTACCTGATATCCATCCTTTTCTAAATACAAACGTAACAGACTTCGAATTTCGCTTTCATCATCTGCAACTAATACTTTGTAAGCCACATTACTCGCCTCTTTCCTGCTGATTTTTTATGGTTTCATAAAGTGCTGCTTCCGTCTGGTCTTCATAAGCATTCACATAAAAAATTCCTAATATTCCAAAAGTACATATATTCAATATCTCCCAGCCAAGGAATGATAAATCCAGTACAAAGGACTTCCATTTGTTTCCATACATCATATCTTTGCTTAATTGAAATGCCTCATTTCTGCTAATTTCCGGATTCTCAGCTAAAATATATGGAATCATCTGATATTCATAGGACTTGATAATTCCCGGTATTATGAAAAGCAACATCCATAAAAATGTATAAAAATCTCGGAAGAACATTGTCTTCACACCATTTTTATACCCATTATCAAAAGCATAACATATTTCTCGCATCTGTGCATCTTCTTTTAAATTTTTTGCAAAAAATCGTTTACATCCAATTTCTAATGGATTAAATACAAAGACCTGTAACGGAATTATAATGATTAAAGCAATCGCCACCACAACCACAATCACAAGAATCACTGCTGCTATAACAATGGGAATATCTTCTTCATCTACACTGTCATGTATTACGTCTACAATATTCGCAGCGTCTTTCACATCTTCCATATCCTCTATATCTTCTGTATCCTCTGTATTATTACCAATAAAGTCTGTGAAAGTTCCTGCTGCTCCGGTTCCACTTCCACCTAGAACTATAAACAATATCAATGCCACCAAAACAGACTTCCAATAATTCGCTTTAAATCTTATTTTAGATTTTCTTTTTAACTCTTTTCTAGTCCACATAAGAATTCCTCCCTTTGGATATCTCTTTATTTTCTTAACGTTATCATAACGTGCTTTTCTTAAATGCATTCTCGCTTTTTCTTAACTTAACCTTAAAATACTACCTTGTTATTTTTTTCCTGTAATGATAATATGAAATAGATTTTATTACAAATGACATAGGGAGTTTTTTATGAAAGAAAAATTAGCATACTACATAAAACATTTTAGTTCACGCCTTTTTGTCTTTTTCAAATGGCTTATATTCTCGATATTATCCGGAATTATTGTGGGCGGAATTGGTACTCTTTTCTATTTTTGTATGGCTTATGCTACCAATACTCGTTCCGATTATCCGTGGCTTATCTTTTTCCTGCCCATTGCAGGTATTTTTATTGTTGGTGCTTATCGCATCATGCATGATGAAAAAGACACCGGTACGAATCTGGTGCTTTCTGCCATCCACTCCGGGGAATCCATTCCTTTAAAAATGGCTCCCTTAATTTTTATCTCTACGGTTTTAACCCACCTTTTCGGTGGTTCTGCCGGTCGCGAAGGTGCCGCTCTTCAGTTAGGCGGCAGCATTGGTAATTCTCTTGGGCGTGTTTTTCGCTTTGATGAAAAAGACCAGCATATTATGATTATGTGTGGCATGAGTGCAGCCTTTTCTGCCCTCTTTGGCACTCCTATGGCTGCTGCTATTTTCTCTATGGAAGTGGTAAGTGTTGGAATTATGCACTATTCAGCTCTGGTTCCCTGCGTGGTTTCTTCACTTATTGCTCATGGAATTGCCACATACTTTGGAATTGTCCCGGAACAATTTGTCATTCAATCACTTCCGGCATTTTCTATAAAAAGTGCAATTATCATCGCTATTCTTGCTGTCCTTTGTGCGGTAGTAAGTATTCTTTTTTGTGTTGCACTTCATACCTCGGAAAAACTATACAAACACTTTTTTCAAAATCCGTATCTTCGTGTATTTGTAGGAGGTGCTCTCGTACTCCTTCTTACATTGTTCATAGGAAATCAGGAATATAATGGTGCCGGTATGTTTATCATTGAACGGTGTTTTCAGGGAAATTGTGTTCCTTATGCATTTCTTCTTAAGATTGTGTTTACCGCACTTACTTTAGGTGCCGGTTATAAAGGTGGCGAAATCGTTCCTTCCTTTTTCATTGGTGCAACCTTTGGATTTACCTTTGGAAATCTCCTTGGATTCTCACCGGAACTTTGTACTGCTGTGGCAATGGGATCTGTTTTTTGCGGCGTTACCAACTGCCCGATTAGTTCTCTGCTTATCTGCTTTGAATTATTTGGTTTTCAGGCAATGCCTTACTTCCTTTTATCTATTGCCTTCAGCTATATGCTCTCTGGTTACTACGGACTATACCACAGCCAAAAAATTGTATATTCTAAATATAAAACAGAATTTATTAATCGTCAGACCCATTAAGGTTCAAATATCAAATCATAGTTAATTTTTTTATAAAAAATTTCTTCTACTTTGGAGTTTCCACGGTTATTGTCCCCTAACATCCACATGGTTTTCGCAATAACCGCCTCCAAAGTCATATCATATGATTCTAAAATACTACAATCCTTTTTTATCTTGTTTCCCACTTCATATACCGTCATGTCACTACCCTCATGAGCGACCTGCGTTGCCAAAATAATTACTTTTTCCGGATATTTCTCATTTAACTCATAAAACACATCTGCAATAGATGCCGGAATCCCTCCCACGCCGAAGCTTTCCACAATTATGGCATCGTATTGTTCAAAGAAGAATTGTAATCCCTTAGGTGAAATTCCAGGAATTAATTTCATCAAGAATATATTTTGATTCATTTCTTCGTAAAAAGTAACCGGTTCCTGATATGGTATCGGTTCAATATAACGCATGATTCGATTGTCCTGTATCATTGCAAGTGCCGGATAATCTATACTTTCAAATGCATTGTAGCTCTTGGAACGAATTTTCTTGGCTCTTGTTCCTGCTATTACTTTTCCTCCAAATACAATCTGTACTCCCTGAGACTTCTCATCACTGGCATAACGAAAACTATCTAACAAATTGGTTTTTGCATCTGTAATTTCTAAATCAATGGACTTTTGCGCTCCTGTCAATACGATTGGCTTATTTGAATTTTGAATCATATAGGAAAGAGCTGCCGCTGTATATGCCATGGTATCTGTTCCATGGGCAATTACAAAACCATCATATTCCTCATAATGTTCTTGAATGGTCTGTACTATCAATTTCCAGTGCTTTGGCTCCATATTGGTACTATCTATATTACATATCTGAATTGCCTCCGGCTCACAAAATTCGTATACCGTAGGAATATAAGATAAAATCTCATCTGCCTTTATCAATGGTGTGAGTCCATTTTCTGCCTTTAAAGAAGCAATGGTTCCACCTGTTGCAATTAGTAAAATCTTCTTTTTCATAATCTGTATTTCCTCCTGAAAATGCTATTTACCATAATAGTAAAATTTCAAAAAAATAGCAACTGTTTTTGTCGTTTCTTAGCGGATTTATATCTTGTTTTTTTTTCTCCGTAGGAGTATAATTCCATAAGAATGATAGGTTTTTTATATTGGGTATGGAGGAAAAATTATGAACTACGATTATTTATTGTATTTAGCGATTATTTTGCTAAGCACAAAGTTATTGGGACTGGCAACCAGCAAGGCACATATGCCACAAGTTGTAGGTGCACTACTGGCTGGTCTGATTCTCGGACCTGCTTGTCTTAATTTAATTCAGGGAACAGAATTTTTAAGTCAGGTATCTGAAATCGGTGTTATTGTATTAATGTTTATGGCCGGTTTGGAAACAGATACCGAGGAGTTAAAAAAATCGGGACTTGCTTCCTTTATCATCGCTTTAATCGGTGTAATTGTTCCTTTACTTGGAGGTTTGGGAATTGCATATGTATGTAATGTTGCTGATGCAAACCTTCCTACCAGCAAATTATTACAATACATATTTATCGGTATTATTTTAACTGCAACTTCTGTAAGTATTACAGTAGAAACATTAAAGGAACTTGGAAAAGTATCTACCAAAGCCGGTACTGCTATTTTAGGAGCTGCCTTAATTGATGACATTTTAGGTATTATCGCTCTTACTTTAGTTACCAGTCTTGCTGATCCAAGTACTAACATCGGACTTGTATTACTGAAAATTTTAGGTTTCTTTGTTTTTGCTATTGTTTTCGGTGTTGCTTACGGATTTTTCTTCAAAAAATGGAATCTTATTCATCCGGGTATGAAACGACGCTTTGTTGTTGTAAGTTTTGCTTTCTGCTTAATTATGGCATTTTGCGCCGAAGCATTCTTCGGTGTTGCCGATATTACCGGTGCTTACGTTGCCGGTCTTGTTATCAGTTACAGCTCTAAGCGTGAATTTATCTACCGTGAATTTGACACGGTATCTTATATGTTAGTTGCACCTGTTTTCTTTGCAAGCATCGGTCTTAAAGTAAAGCTCAGTTCTATGACGAACAATATTATTATCTTTACCGTATTGCTTGTTATTATCGCAATTCTTACTAAAATTATTGGTTGTGGATTGGGTGCAAAGATTATGGGTTATACAAACCGTCAAGCTCTACAAATCGGTGTTGGTATGATTTCCCGTGGTGAAGTTGCATTGATTGTAGCAAACAAAGGCGAATCATTAGGATTGATTGGCGATGATTTATATGCTCCTGTCGTTGTCACCGTTGTTATTACTACTATTATTACACCAATCCTATTAAAAATTGTATTTAAAGAAAAAAATAATGCTACAGCAACAGCTTAACGAAACGAAAGAACGGCATAGCCATTGTGGCTATGCCGTTCTTTTATTACGCGAGTAGCGATGAAAATGCTGTGCTTGCACAGGCATTTGAGGAGCACTGCGATAACTTGAGAAACACGCAAAGCGTGTTTCTCATAGTTTTGTAATAGGAAATTTCGTACATTTTCCTTTATATTAAATGCTCAATTCTCTTACAGATTTCCTCTGCTACCCTTGTATTATTCATAGTATAAATATGTATTCCATCTACATCATGCGCTAATAAATCTACTATCTGATTTACTGCATATGCCATTCCTGCATCAAATAAGGCTTCTTTATCATTCTCATACTTATCCATGATACGTCTGAACTTCTCCGGTAAGGATGCTCCGCATAAGTTTACCATGCGCTCAATCTGGGCTTTATTGATAACCGGCATAATTCCTGCTTCTATCGGTACATTGATTCCTGCCAATTTTGCCTTTTCCTGAAAACTGTAAAACATGTTATTATCGAAAAACAACTGTGAAATCAAATGGCTGGCACCTGCATCCACCTTTTCTCTTAAATGATGAATATCTGCCACCATGTTTTCTGCTTCCAAATGTCCTTCCGGATAGCATGCCCCACTGACATCAAAATTTCCATGTGCCTTAATGTATTTTACCAAATCTGTTGCATAATGGAATTCCTTCTTTGGTTCAATATCCGGATTACGGTCACCACGCAATGCCAATACATTTTCTATTCCGTTTTGATTCAGCTCAGAAAGAATCTCATCAATTTCACTTTTACTGTAATTTAAGCAGGTTAAATGTACAATCGGTGTAATTCCATATTGATTCTTAATTTTCTTTGCCAATGCAATTGTTTTATTATTGGTAGCACTTCCGCCGGCACCAAATGTTACACTGATAAAATCAGGATTTAATCTACTTAAAATCTCTAAAGTTCCATCTATATTTTTTAACTCTGTGTCACGCTTTGGGGGAAATATCTCAAAAGATATTACCGGTCTTTTTTCTCGAAATATACTTTCTACTTTCATGTTTTTCTCCTCGTCTTTTTATATAAGTATTAGAATAATCTACTCCGCAGTGTGCTCTTTTCACTTACACTCATTATATCACATCTTTATGGTAATAAGGTATATTTAATTTTTTATATTTGTTATAGTTTTTTGTTATATCTATTATTGTGCCTCTACTGCTGCTTTTAATTTCTCAATATACAACTCTCCTAAACGGCTCAATGTGGCGTTTTTATGCGTTACATATCCGATACACATCTGCTCATCTCCTACCGCTAATGGCAAGGCTATAATATCTTTTCCGTTTAATGCTTCACTAATGACACCACTACAAAGAGTATAACCGTTCAAGCCAATCAGCAGATTAAACAATGTTGCACGGTCACTGACTTTTATGGATTTCTTTCGTGGTAATGTACTTAAAATCTCTTCTGCAAAATAAAAGGAATTATAGTCCCCCTGTTCAAAGGACAAAAACGGATAATCTTCTAAATCTTCTAAAGTAATTATTTTCTTTTCTGCAAGTGGATTATTTCGTCCGATAAATACATGTGGCTTTGCGGTAAACAACTCCTGAAATTCCAAATCGTTTTCCTTTAACATCTTTAAAATTACCTTGCGGTTAAATTCATTTAAGTATAAAATCCCCACTTCACTGGTGAGATTTTTTACATCTTCAATAATCTCATATGTCCGTGTTTCCCGTAACATAAAATCATAATATTCAGAATCATATGCTGTGATTAAATCTACAAAAGCATTTACCGCAAAAGAATAATGCTGTGTAGAAACACTAAACTTTATTTTTGCCGGACTCTTTCCTAAATACTTTTCTTCTAAAAGTGATGCCTGCTCTACCACCTGTCTTGCATAGCCTAGAAACTCTGCTCCGTCTGAAGATATGGTAATTCCTTTATTACTTCTTGTAAAAATACTAATTCCTATTTCCTTTTCCAATTCCTTTATTGCATTTGATAAGCTGGGCTGTGAAATAAACAGCTCCTTTGCTGCTTCATTCATAGACTGATGATCCGCAACTGTAATTGCATATTTTAATTGCTGTAATGTCATATTAACGTATTCCTATTCTTTTATTTTTCATAATTATACACCATTCTTTTTTTCGTCGCAATTTTTTCACACTTTCTTTCGTATTATTTACTATTATTTTTTCAATAAAAATGATATACTGTATACATTAAGACAAGAATCTACATAAAGAAGGTATTAATTATGAATATTATTTCTCTTTTAAAAAGCAAAAACACAGTATCTTATTTATTTGCTGAAAATACATTACGCCAGGGGCTAGAAAAAATGAAAGCACACGGCTATACTGCAATTCCTGTTATCACAGACGAAGGGGATTATGTAGGCTGCATTAGTGAAGGAGATTTTCTCTGGTATCTTTCCAATAACCTGGAATGTGACCGTAAGTCTTTAGAACGTGTTTTTATTCGTGATATTATGCGTACTGACTGGAATCCTGCTGTCAGCATTGATGTGTCCTTTGAAGTTCTGTTTGACCGCATTATCAACCAGAACTTTGTTCCTGTGGTAGATGACCGCAATAAATTTATCGGTATTATTACAAGACGTGACATTTTATGCGCTTTTCGCGATAAATACGCCGGTGAAACTACTATATAACCGGTTTCCTCAAAAAAAAGAACGATTACCTGAATATTCGTAATCGTTCTTTTTTATGCAATAGGAAATTGCGTCCTATTATAGGAAATACTGCGTTGCATTAAAATGTGATTTTTTTCTATGATATAAATGTTTTATTCAAAATACTACTTGCTTACATTCTCCAAAGCGAAACAGATTATCGAAATTCTTCTTCCAATTAATTCCCTTTCTTTTTCTAATAGCTTCCTGTACTCTTTTTGCCACTTGTTTTTCTTCCTCTTCTGTCAGAGGTTCTTTCTCATACTCGCAAATATCTGTATCAATTTTATTTAATAATTCATACATATTGTGATATGAGTACTTTTCATATTCGCGGCTTCCCTTATATAATGTCTCTCCCACATAAAAACGGTAAAACAGCTCTTGGTACTCCTCTTCTAAACTATTAATCAGTACCTCCCGTTCTTCCACTATCTCTTTTTCAATGAGCCACGCTATGGTAGCTTCTTTTTGATGTTCTCGCAAAAACTCCAAACAACAGTAACGTGCAACCGCACCTATCCAGTTTTCCAAGTCATTACTCTTCTCATAGGCATCTATATGATTCCAAATAGTTACTAATGTTTCTGCAAGGCACTCCTCCTGCAAATGTGGAAGTGTAAAAAGATGTTTTTTTATAATAGAATTAAGATAAAGACTATATTCATTTATCAAAAATCCCATGGCTTTTTCATTATGAGCCTGTAACTGCATTGCCAAGTTTTCATTGGTTATCTTCATATAACACCCCTGCTTTCCTAACGTTCAAATACCTTCGCCCTTGTTCTGATATTATTATCGCAGGAAAACCTTAGTTTTTCTTCTAAAATTTCTTAAGTTTTTCTTATTTCTCTCTGATATGCTTTAACAGGTGTTGGTCCTTCCAGCACCTGTCTTCCGATATATAGCAAATTGTCCTCTCGCACCTCCATGCTCCACTTTACCAAAGATAATGCTCCACTCTCTAGTTCTATTGCCGTAATACACCTTGGATGAACACAACTGCCATCATTAAAATAATAACCTTCTCCCGGTGCTGGAAATACCGGACGATGTGTATGCCCTGCAATGAGAATCGTTTGATGTTCCTTTGCCCAATGTTCTAATTTTTTCTCCGTTTTTTCCTTCCGTCGATAGTTTTTTGCCGTACTGGTGGGATCATTACACCCTGCCAGTTCCAGTCTTCTCCATACATAGCGCACCAAAAAACGTGTCACTTTCCACAATGTATCATTCCAAAAATCTCCCTGATGCCCATGGACTAAAAAGATTTCCTGTCCATCACAACAGTTCTGCAATCGAATTGCCTCCTGTACCTTCATTTCAGGAAACAAATCACGCTTTGTCCCTTCGCTTTCACAATAATAGGCATTACAAACTTTTCCGAAAAACTGCTCCTGACACTTTTTTCTGTCATGATTTCCATATATCATATAAAAACGGTGATTCCGATAAAGTTCAGACATCAACCAATATTGGTTACTATGCACCTGAATAATTTCTTCCAACTTGCGATTTTCCCACAGTTCATCGCCGTCTCCTAATTCGATATAGGTAAACTTACGCTGATAGTAATACTGTAATGCAGCAAAAAATAAATTTTGATTGGGTTGAAAATTATCGCCCCAGTTTCCAACACCGCGATGACAATCACTCATAAAAACAAAGCGACTATCATTTTTCATTGGAATACATGGGGCTTTCTTATAGGCTTTTTCTAACTTCTTCCATGTTCTGTTCATTTTCTTTTCGACCCGATTCTTCCTTTTTTGAGAATCATTCGAACTATCATTGGATATGCCTGCATAAGATAATCTAATTTGTCTATGGTACGTTCAAATCCTTTGGTTACCCTGCAATACAATTTGCAGTACCAATAGTTCTGCCACTGTGCCAATTTTCTTCGACACCTTCTCTTGGATGGCTGTCTGGTCTTTGGTACTGCAAGACGAAATTCTACCCGATTACACCAAATATGCAAATTATCCGGTAAATATCCGGCTCGATAACATCCTTTCACAAAAGCCTCTAGCATTTCCGGCTCTGTAAAGCTGATAGATACCTCTAGCATTAACTCTCCCGGATAGGAAAATTCCCCTAATACAAAACCTGTCAACCACCAATGAAATTTTCCCCGCTGAAACAACTTCTTTCCGTTTTTCCACAAAGTCATATTCACAAGCAACTGTTCTTCATCCGAAACTGCCTGATAAAATATCCGCTCCGGCTCTTTCTCGGAAAGGTCTGCCTTATAGATTCCAACTTCTGCTCCGGTTGTAATTCCATACTGCCCTTTCCATAGCTCAATTAAATACCTGTGGTTATCATATTCAAAATAAATCGGCTCACAATCAATGACCATATTCATAGTCGGAGCCATTTCATCATATATTTTTCCATAGCCCATTTTTCTCTGCCAACTATCCTCTAACGAATAAAAAATATTTTTCGGTAGCGAATAGGCAAATCCAAATCTTTTCAGTACCTCATTGATGTCTCTTAACTTTTCCTGGTCACTTCTGGACTGTACTTTGCATTTCGCCTTTTTGTGCCGCTGATGACGCAAACAGCAGATAACAATTATCAATACCAATATCAGTGCTATGCACCCATAGACTATACATTTTATATTCATATTCCTCCATCCTTTCTGTTCTGTCACTATTAATATATTCAGAAAGGACGGCAGGGTTCGTTTCTATTCTTCTTTATGTATTTTTTCTTTTATCCAGCGAATGAACTGATTTTCCAAAAAGCTCAACAAACTAAATCCATAAATCATCAATAATCCACAGCCTGTAATTCCCGCTGTCTGGAATAACTGGGTAAAAGCAGGAACTAAAAGTACCAGATTCAGCAATCCAAACCCCAGTAAAAAAGCTCCATTCATATAATTATTGTCCCACATGGCTCTGGTTCCCAACACTGTCTGCTTTTTCTTACAGGTATATCCATGAAGCAATCTGGAAAGGCAAAGTACTCCAAAGGCATATACACTTGCACCACCAATAACAAATGCCGTCATTGTATTTACTGCAATTACAATTCCTTCTATCAGTAGATTACTCATAAATTCTTTTGTCAAAATTCCTTCTTTTGCAGGTCTTGGACTTTCTTTCATTACCTCTACAGAATGTGGCTCCATACCAAGTGCTACTGCCGGCAAAGAATCCGTCAGTAAATTGATAAACAACAGATGAACCGGTGCAAAAGGTAGAGACATTCCTGCCAGACAGGCAGTTAAAACGCTAAGAATTCCCGCCATGTTTCCCGATAATAAAAATCCTATGGATTTTTTGATATTTCCATAAATATTTCTTCCGCTTTCTACTGCTTTTACAATGGTTGCAAAGTTATCATCCGCAAGAATCATATCCGAGGCCTCCTTTGCTGCCTCTGTGCCGGATTTTCCCATGGCAACTCCCACATCTGCCTGTTTCAATGCCGGTGCATCATTCACTCCGTCCCCTGTCATTGCAGTAATCATTCCAAGTTTTTGCCATGCTCTTACAATTCGTATCTTATGCTCCGGGGAAACTCTTGCATATACTCTGGTATCTTTTACCTTCTCTTGCAACTCATCATCGCTGATTTGCTCTAATTCTGTTCCGGTCATTACACCCTGTAGTTCACCCTCACGCAAAATTCCGATTTCTCTTGCTATGGCTGATGCTGTCTGTGGATGGTCTCCGGTAATCATAACTGTTTTAATTCCTGCCTGTGTACAAAGTGCTACTGCCTCTTTTGCTTCTTCTCTTGGCGGATCTGCCATTGCCATGACTCCTAAGAAACATAAATCTTCTTCCTGCATACTTCCATCTTTGGCATTTCTGGCTGCAAATGCAAGTACACGAAGACCTTTCTGGGAAAATTCCTGATTGGCTTTTTGAATCTTTTCCATATCCTGATTCGTAATTTTCCTTACTTCACCCTTTTCTAACACCTTCGTTAAACGCCCTAACAACACATCTACTGCGCCCTTTGTAATGGTAAAATCCTCTGCACCTTTTTGACTACACAATACAGTCATAAGTTTTCGCTCTGAATCAAACGGAATGGATGCTTTTCTTAGGAACTGCTTTCTTACCTTTTCTACACTTCCTGCCTCTTTTTTCTCTGCAAAATTTAAAAGTGCTGTTTCCGTTGGATCTCCGATTTGCTTTTCTCCCTCTATCACTGCATCATTACAGAGAATTCCGCTATAGGTCAATACCCTTTTCTCTTGCGCATCAAATGTAAATCTTCCGGTTACTGTCATTTTATTCTGTGTCAGCGTTCCTGTCTTATCTGTACAAATTACCGATACACTTCCAAGACTTTCCACCGATGCCAATTTCCGTACAATTGCATTTTCTTTTGCCATTTTTCTGGTACAAAAAGCTAAAACAATGGTAACAATGGAACTTAATGCTTCCGGAATTGCTGCCACCGCAAGTGCTACTGCAAACAAAAATGCATCCGGCACTTTTTCTCCCTGCCATACACTGACTGCAAACACCAATGCACAAATTGCTATAATCACCACAGAAAGCTTTTTTCCAAAATCATCCAGACTTATCTGCAACGGTGTTTTCTTCTCCTCTGCTGTCTGAATCAGATTGGCTATCTTTCCTACCTCTGTATCCATTCCGGTTCGTACTACTTCATATTCTCCTCGTCCCGTATTTACAATACAGCCGGAATATACCATGGACTTTGTTATATCTTTCACACTCTTTTCTACTCCGATACTTTCTCCGGTAAGAGCACTTTCATTGACGGTAACTGCCTCTGCTTCCATAAGAATTCCATCTGCACAAAGGGCATCTCCTGCTTCGAAACATACCACATCTCCCGGTACTAACTCTCGCCCTTGTACCACTCTTATCTCACCATCTCGTACCACCTTTACTCTTGGGCTTGCCAGCTTCTTAAGCCCCTCTAAGGACTGTTCTGCCTTCTTTTGTTGCGCTGTTCCCAATATGGCATTCATGGTAATTACCAAAAGAATCACCAATGCACTTTCCATATCACCTAACATTATGGAAATGATTGCTGCTGCAATCAAAAGTCCTACTAAAAAATCCTTAAACTGCAAAAGAAAAATTATAAATGTACTTTGCTTTTTCTTTTCTGCCAACTCATTGAAACCATATTGCTTCTGCCTCTCCTGTACCTGTAATGTGGAAAGTCCCTTTCCTTGTTGTCTCATAATGTCCTCCTTTTTCTAACTACTGATACTGACATATGCACAAAAAAGCAGCGAAACCTTTTTGCAACATATAGTCTGTTACAAAAAAGTCTCGCTACTTAGGTAACTTACCGGATTCTAAAATCGTATTGACGATAAAGCACAAGCCGTAGGCTCCAGCTACTCCCTTTTTCTTTTCTCATTATATCTGATAACTTCATAAATTACAAGTTAAGATAGTGCAAATATTTATACACCAAATAGTTCATTGGCATAACGTACAGAACCCATAGCATCTTTGGAATAGAAATCCGCACCTATCATATCTGCATATGTCTGGGTTAATACCGCACCACCTACCATAACCTTACAGTCAGGTAATTCTTCCTTTAACATCTTTATGGTGGTCTCCATATTTACTACCGTAGTAGTCATCAATGCACTTAATCCTACTAATTTTACATTATGCTCTTTTGCTGTCTCCACTACTGTTTCCGGTGGAACATCTTTTCCAAGGTCTATTACATCAAATCCGTAATTTTCCAACAATACTTTTACAATATTCTTTCCAATATCATGGATATCGCCTTTTACTGTGGCAATTACGATGGTTCCCTTGGATTCGGAAGCATCACCCTTGGCCTGTAAAAATTCCTTAATAGCATCAAATCCTGCTTTTGCTGCATCCGCACTCATTAAAAGCTGTGGCAGGAATACGGTCTTTTTCTCAAATCCCTGTCCAACCTTATCCAACGCCGGAATCAAATCTTCGTCGATGACAGCTAATGGCTCTCTTGTTTCTAATTCCTTCTTTGCTGCCTGATAAGCACTGTCAATCAATCCTCTTACTACTGCATCATAAAGCGTAACCTCTTTTTTATCTGATGTCTTTTTCGGTGCGTCTGCCTGTTGAGAATAGATATTAATATAATCGGCACACTGCACATCACTTGCATTTAATGCACAATATGCATGATATGCTGCCATCATTTTTTCGCTGTTTGGATTAATAATTCCCGCACTTAATCCTCTTGATAATGCAATGGTATAAAATGCTGTATTTACCAGTTCACGCTGTGGAAGTCCAAAGGAAACATTGGATACACCTAAGGTTGTATGTACCCCTAAGGTATTTCTCACATAGTCCAATGCGTCTAATGTAATTTTCGCATTTTCCTGTCCGGTACTAATGGTCATACATAAAGTATCCATTAATAAGTCTTTTTTATGGATTCCATAGCGTTCTGCTTCTGCAATGATACGCTTTGCAATTTCAATTCTGCCTTCTGCGGTTTCCGGAATTCCATTTTCATCCAATGTCAGACAAACTACCATTCCGCCATACTTGGCAACCAATGGAAATACTGCATCCATAGACTCTTTCTTTCCGTTTACAGAGTTAATCAATGGCTTTCCGTTATATAGACGCATTCCCTGTTCCATTGCCACCATATCCGAAGTATCAATCTGCAAAGGCAGGTCTGTGATGCCCTGTAGTCCTGTAAGAACTGATTTCATCATTTCTACTTCATCAATTTCCGGCAATCCCACGTTTACGTCTAAGATATGTGCTCCCATATCCTGCTGTGCTAATGCTTCTTTGTAAATATATTCTAAGTCATTTTCACGAAGTGCCTGTTTCAATCTGGACTTTCCAGTCGGATTAATACGCTCTCCGATAATCTTCGGTCTTTCATTCAACACTACTGCATGGGTATAAGAAGATACCACAGAACGTCCTTTATCAAAAAGCTCCAATGGCTTTTTTCCCTTACAACTTTCTACCAATGCCTTGATATGTGCCGGTGTTGTTCCGCAACATCCACCCATGACAGAAATTCCTTCCTCTGCAATTTCTGTCATAATGCTTGCAAATTCTTCCGGTCCTACATGGAAACAGGTTTTTCCATCTACTACTACCGGAAGTCCTGCATTTGGATTTACCACAATCGGTACGGAACATACTTCCCGCAACTTTGGAAGAAATTCTTTCATAACATCCGGTCCAAATCCACAATTCAAACCGATTGCATCTACTCTGAGACCTTCTAGCATTGCAACTGCCGCTTCCATGTCTGCTCCTGTCAAAAGCTTTCCGCTTTCGTCAAATACCATCGTCACAACTATCGGCAAATTAGTGTTTTCTTTTGCTGCCAATACTGCTGCCTTAATCTCATAGGTATCATTCATGGTTTCAATTAAAACCAAATCTGCACCTGCCTGCTCTCCTGCAATACATACCGGTTTAAACGCCTCATATGCCTCTTCAAATGGCAATTCACCCAATGGCTCTAATAATTTACCCAAAGAACCAATATCTAATGCTGTATAGGCTTTCTTTCCTGTCTCTGCGATTGCTCTTTTTACCAGTGCAATTCCTTTTTTTGTCAACTCTTCACAGGTATATCCTGTCCCTTCCATTTTGAATGGATTAATACCAAAGGTATTTGCCTTTACAATGTCACATCCGGCTTCTAGATACAACTTATGTACATCCAATATAATATCTTCGTGAGTTACATTCCACAACTCAGGAATTTCTCCCGTCTGCAATCCTCTTTCCTGAAGCATGGTTCCCATTGCTCCGTCAAAAAATAAAATTTCTTTTCCTAAACGTTCTTTAAATTCCATATGTTTCCTCTATTCTTCTCTAAATTCACAATCTGTCTTTTCACATCTACTACAATTTTTCTGATGACAGGATTGATATTTTTCTCTGGTAAGTCCGATAACTGCTGTTACAGATTTGGTAGGCATCATAAGATTTCCCTTAGTCAGTGTAATTCCAATGCGCTTACTACACTCTAATAACTGGAACACTTCTTTTTGACACTCCAACGGAAAATCCCCATATCCCGGACTAAATCTTGGACGCAAATAAAAACCTCGTTCTTCTGCATTTTTCCGAATCTCCTCTTCTACTTCATCTACATAATTTTCTATTGCAGATGCTCCTGCTGCCTGAACAATCGTTGCCTTTGCCAAATTGATAACGGAATATTTTTTTATCAGCAAATCAGCACTTCTTCCAATGGTTGCTGCTAATATAATCGCTCTTTCACACCCATGTAAGTTTTTAGAAAGGTGATTACTCTCTACTGAAAACGGACCTATTTTCACCTGATTTCCAACAACCTCACATGGAAATTCACGGTATACACTTTTGGGGAGACTTTCGCGCTCTAATTCTTCTGTCACTTCCTGAATTAACTTTTCTATTTGAGCATCCGGTGTGTTTCCCCGATACCCTAAGTATCTCAATGTTTCCTTTTTATCTACCTTCATTTTCCTATCCTGTCTTTATTACACATTTCACATAATTATAACGATTTAGCGCATAAAAGTCAAACGTTCCCTCCATACTACTTTTATACATTATTAGCAAAAAAGAGGTATTGAAACATGAGTGATAAAAACAATTTTTCTTCTAAACATCCTGTACCCGATTTATCTCAAAATTATAACTATACCAAGGCATCTTCTGTTACAGATTGTACCGGAGTTGTTCCTACTCCACCACAAACCAGCGCAGAATTAGATTCTTATCTTGATACTTATGACTTCCTTCCCCACAGCGTACTAACGCAACCAAATGATGTGGAGATTGATATGTTGGTGTCTAAAAAACAAAAAGAATCGAAATAAATCAGAACTTTTTAGTATATTACTTTAAAAGAGTCCGAGCGTTATTTCCTATGATATAAGAAATTCCCCTTAAGTAGATTTTGGTTATTTACCTTGTCTCCTTAAGGGGAATCATATTAATTTTGTAGGTCTTGTATTACTTACACTTCTTATTCAGCTGCGTCTTCTGGCTTTTCTACCATAGAAACTGCTGCCTTCTGCATTGGAATACGGCAGTTCTTGTTATTACCAAATTCCACGATAATTGTGTCATCGTTAATATCAATTACCATTCCGTAAAATCCGCTGGTTGTAAGAACAGTATCTCCAACTGCTAAATCTGCAAGCATAGCATTTTTCTTTTTTGTTTCCTTCTGCTGTGGACGAATCATCATAAAATATAATGCCACAAACATAATTACAATCCATAAAACGGACATTCCAATACCTACACCACTGCTCTGTGTTGCTAAAATAGACATTTTTCTTCCTCCTGCATCTATAAATACACTTCTTTTATTGTACACAAAATATAATATAAGGGCAAGTCATTTTCTAATATTTTATACTTATTTTAGATTTAACTGTTTTCACCCTGCTGCATCTGATAAAGTTTTTCTTCCTTATAAGCATGGAATCTTCCTTCATCTAGGGCATCTCGAATTTCTTCCATCATATTATTATAAAAATAAAGATTATGAAGTACGCACAAACGCATTCCAAGCATCTCTTTTGCCTTCAGCAAATGGCGAACATAAGCTCTGCTGTAGTGCTGACAGGTCGGACACTGGCATCCTTCTTCAATCGGTCTGGTATCTAATTCGTATTTCTGATTGAACAGGTTTAATTTCCCATGGTTTGTATAGACATGACCGTGACGGCCATTTCTACTTGGATATACACAATCGAAAAAGTCTACTCCGCGTTCTACCCCTTCCAAAATATTGGCAGGGGTTCCCACTCCCATCAGGTAAGTCGGCTTATTTACCGGAAGATGCGGCACTGTTACATCCAGAATATGATACATTTCCTCGTGAGACTCTCCAACAGCTAATCCACCAATTGCATAACCGTCTAAGTCTAATTCAGAAATACGCTTTGCATGATCTATACGAATATCCTCAAAAATAGCTCCCTGATTGATTCCAAACAGTAACTGATTCTTATTAATGGTATCCTCTAAGCTATTCAATCTTGCCATTTCCTTCTTACAACGTTCCAACCAACGTGTGGTTCTCGCCACTGAATTCTCTACATAAGAACGTTCTGCCACACTGGACGGACATTCATCAAATGCCATTGCAATGGTAGATGCCAGATTAGACTGAATCTGCATACTTTCCTCCGGTCCCATAAATATCTTACGTCCATCTACATGGGAGTTAAAATATACTCCCTCTTCTTTGATTTTGCGAAGCTTTGCTAAAGAAAATACCTGAAATCCGCCGGAATCTGTCAAAATCGGCTTGTCCCATGACATAAATTTATGCAAACCACCCATTGCCTTAATTTTCTCATCTCCCGGTCTTACATGAAGGTGATAGGTATTGGATAATTCTACCTGTGTTTTTATCTGATGCAGATCCTGCGTAGATACTGCACCTTTTATGGCTGCTACTGTTCCAACATTCATGAATACCGGTGTCTGAATCACACCATGTACTGTATGAAATTCTCCACGCTTTGCTCTGCCTTCCTGTTTTAATAACTTATACATATGATTTCCTTTCCATAATAAACAATAATATGAACAGTAACGATTATATCAAAATTCTTCCACTTTCTCAACAAAATACTTTTCTTTTTTTCAAAGGTTTATTATAATAAAATAAGTATGCTTTAGACATTATACAAAATAGGAGGTTGCTATGGCTGGTTCAACTTTTGGAACACAATTCAAAATTACCACATGGGGGGAATCCCACGGAAAAGGTGTCGGCGTTGTTATTGATGGCTGCCCTGCGGGACTTTCTCTTTGTGAAGAAGATATACAAGCATTTTTAAATCGCAGAAAACCGGGTCAATCCCGCTACTCTACCCCACGCAAGGAAGATGATGCCGTTCAGATTCTTTCCGGTGTATTTGAGGGAAAAACAACCGGAACCCCCATTAGTCTAGTTGTTTTCAACGAGAATCAACGTTCAAAGGATTATGGCGATATTGCTACTTATTATCGTCCAGGTCATGCAGACTACACCTTTGATATGAAATACGGATTTCGCGACTACCGTGGTGGCGGTCGTTCTTCCGGTCGTGAAACCATTGGTCGCGTAGCTGCCGGAGCTGTTGCCGCTAAACTATTAGCACAACTTGGCATCTCATTTCTTACCTACTCTCGTTCTATCGGTCCGGTAAGTATTTCAAAAACGGCAGATGAATTATTACAAGAGGATATGAGCACATTAAAACAGCAAATTCTTTCTAACCCGCTGTACATGCCGGAAGATAATGCTTCCACAAAAGCACAAGACTTTTTAGATGACTGTATTGCACAGCAAACTTCTGCCGGTGGTATTGTAGAATGTATTATCACCGGAGTTCCTGCCGGACTTGGTGACCCTGTCTTTGATAAATTAGATGCAGACCTTGCAAAAGCTATTTTTTCTATTGGAGCTGTAAAGGGATTTGAAATCGGTGACGGCTTCGGTGTTGCTTTTGCTACCGGTCTTGAAAACAATGATGCTTTTCGTATGAAGGCTGGAAAAGTTACTACCGCTACCAATCATGCCGGCGGTATTTTAGGTGGAATCAGTAACGGAGCACCTGTTATCTTCCGTGCTGCTTTTAAACCAACTCCTTCTATTGCATCTACACAGCAAACGGTAAATAAATCCGGCGAAGAAATTGATATTTCCATTCACGGAAGACACGACCCGATTATTGTTCCCAGAGCTGTAGTAGTAGTAGAATCTATGGCAGCTTTGACTATTTTAGATGCACTGCTTTGCAATATAGGAAGTAAGGTAGAAAACTTAGAGAAATTATATTAAACCCTTATCTACATAAAAGTTTTTCATTGCTACTTGCGTAAATAAGAGCCACACAACAACTGTGTTTTTACTCCGGTTGTCATGTGGCTCTTTTCTTATTTTCTATATCATAGGACGCTTTGTTTTATCCTAACTTATGAATATAAATACAGTTTGGCTGGTCAATGGAAATTGGCTTTCCTTCCATCAAAAAGTATTTCTTCTCATAATTCATTGCGAAAATTGTAATTTGATTGGTATCGTGGTTCAAACTTACAAAGTGCTTGTCATCCGGGAATACCGCAATACTCTTTGGATAGTTTCCACTAATCTTGGAATCACATATTTCTTCTAACATACCCGTCTTTTTATCTATCTGATAAATTACTACGGTATTCACTCCTGCATTGGAACAAAACAGATAATTTCCGTCTTCTGTTATTTCTATATCAGATGCACCGCAATTTGCCTTTTCTTGGGCATCTACAGTTGGAATAGATTGAACCTCTTCAAACTGTGGACCATCCTGTGTACATGCATATCGGTACACATCTATGGCATTGCTTTCCTCACACAATACATAAGCATAATTGCCATCCTTAGAAAAACGAATCATTCTAGGTGCTGACTCTAGATGTTCTCTAAGAATATCTGCCATTTTAAGTTTTCCATTTTTGCGGTCAATTTTATAAATCTTTACCTGATCTAATCCACCATCTACTGCACAAAGATAGTTTTCATGTGGTGTAAGTTTTACGCAGTTTACATGTGGACGGTAATTGCGCTCTGCAATACTTCTTCCCATTCCGGTATGGAAAATACCATCTGCAATTTCACCAATACTTCCATCCTTTTCAATATTCATCATAGTAACACGGCCATCATGGTATCCACCTACAAACAAGTATCTGTTCTCTTTGTCTACTTCTACATAACAGCCACGCATACCACCAATCCATTTTTCATTGATTGGCTCTAAATCACCATCCGGAAGAATCTTAAATGCTGCCACACCTTCATCTGCAATGGAATATAAAAACTTTCCATCTGCCGATACCGTCAAATGTGACGGATTATTGATTGGAACCACCTTTTTTTCTTCCATTTTCCCCTGCTCCACATCTACATCATAGATATGAATTCCAACACTGTTTCCATGGGTATATGTACCCACATAAGCTACATACTTCTCCTGACTCATATTACATTTCCTCCTTCTCCTGTCTGCGTAATATATCAAACTTTTCTAATGGATACCCTAAATCAATATATAGTACTTGCTTTGGATGAGGTGCAGATTCCATATGATTGCCCTCTTCATCCTGTATTTCTTTTACTGTAACAGTGATGTTATCGCCGTCTGGCTTCATTACTTCGATTTCTTCCCCAACAGAAAATTTATTTCTCTGTTCAATTCTGTAAAATCCCTGTGCATTCTGTTCTCCTACAATTCCAAGATAAGTATACTCTTTCACATAGGTATTGCTATCGTAAATCTGTGCCTCTTCACTTGGCTTTCCGAAGAAAAATCCAGTTGTAAACTGACGATAGGTACAGTTGGAAATCTGATCTAAATACCACGGCATATTCTCACGATACTTTTCTTCTGATTCTAAATAATCATCGATAGCTTTGCGATAAGTTCTGGCCACTGTTGCAACATACAATGCTGTTTTCATTCTGCCTTCAATTTTAAAACTATCTACACCTGCATCTATCATTTCCGGAATATGCTCAATCATACATAAATCCTTGGAATTGAAAATATAAGTTCCTCGCTCATTTTCATATACCGGTAAATACTCTCCCGGACGTTTTTCTTCTACTACTGCATACTTCCAGCGACAAGGATGTGTACATGCTCCCTGATTTGCATCACGTCCGGTGAAGAAATTGCTAAGTAAACATCTACCAGAATAGGAAATACACATTGCTCCATGAATAAATGTTTCGATTTCCATTTCTTCCGGAATATTTTGGCGAATCTCCTTAATTTCTGCTAAAGATAACTCTCTTGCTGAAACTACTCGTTTTGCTCCCTGCTTGTACCAGAACTGATAGGTTCCGTAATTGGTGTTATTTGCCTGAGTAGAGATATGAATCTCAATCTCCGGACAGACTTCCTTGGCTATGGTAAATACTCCGGGATCTGAAATAATCAGTGCATCCGGCTTTATCTCTTTCAATTCTTCAAAATATTCTCTCACACCTTCTAAATCATAATTATGTGCAAGAATATTAGCCGTTACATACACTTTTACATTATGTGCATGCGCAAATGCAATTCCTTCTTTCATATCTTCCTTGGAAAAATTCTTTGCCTTGGCACGAAGTCCGAATACTTCACCACCGATATACACGGCATCTGCTCCAAAAATAACTGCAACTTTTAATACTTCAAGACTGCTTGCCGGAACAAGCAATTCTGGCTTTCTCATACTTTATTTCCTTCCTTTTTCACACTGATTGTTACCCCATCGCCCACAGGCAATACCGATGTCATCAGTTCTTCCATATGGGTAATCTCATAAAGATAATCCCGCATTCTTTTATGAATGGTGCGGTCTCTTCTGGTAACTGCAAATCGAGACTCTATAATATCTCCATCCTGCAATACATTATCTGATACCAGTACCCCGCCTGTTTTTAACAAACGCATGACTTCCGGTAAAAAATTTATGTATTGCCCCTTTGCCGCATCCATAAAAATAAAATCATAGGGTTCCTGCAATGTTTTTAAAACTTCTGCTGCATCTCCCTCTAATAATTCTATCACATTCTGCTTGCCTGCGGACAAAAAGTTTTGTCTTGCAATTGGAATTCTTTTCTCATAATTTTCAATGGTAGTAATTTTACATGCTACCGGATTATACTCTTCCATTAACAATGCAGAAAATCCCACTGCCGTTCCCACCTCTAAGATACGTTTTGGGCGGTTCATGGCAAGCAGGAGTTTCAATAAATTCTGTGTTTCTTTTCGTATAACAGGCACATAGTTTTTGCGTGCCTCTTTTTCTATTTCTTCTAAAAATTCCGTATTCCCATTATCCAGAGAATTGATATAGGTAATCAGACGTTCTTCTACTATCATTCGTCAATTTCCTCGTTTTCTTCCTTCGCCATAACCTGCATTAACTCTTTTGCAGTCATGGACGTATTTAAGGTATATAACCCTGGTTTAATATCTTTCTTGTAAGAAGATAGTTTTAATTGTATGGTAAAGAGCAAATGATTCTCTACCAATCCTTTTTCTTCTAATTCAATTCCCAAATCCCAGTCAGACATATTTTGATCCACTTCTACCATAACATCTCTTCCCGGAGATTCGTCCATTGCCGGTTCTGTAAAAACACGATACCCCAAATTATAAGCAACGGCTGCTAATTGTATTACTACAAATACAACTAAAACCATCATCAATATATTTAAAATAAATCCCATGAGATGTAACGCTGTTGTTTTGCTTTTCATCCTATCCCTCACTCTCCCAATTGACTTTTCTTAATCGAAATCTATTTCCTGCATCAGGCGGTAATTAATATGTTGCACCATACGACATAACGCCAGCTCTGCTGCCAAATATTCACTTACATCGGGCTGTGCCTGCAGAGGCGCAGCTTCTTCCTGTAAACGATCAATCTCGTTAAACAGGTCAATCTGCTCTCTGCTATTTTGCAACAAATATGCTCTCTTTCGAAATTCATTTACCTGTCGCTCTTTTTCCGGATCCTGATGAATCTTTCCACGCATTTCCTGATATTTTTGATACTCTGGACTTTCTTTTAATGCTTCTACCAAAAGTCCAATACATTCATCTACCCGACTCATACACATCCCTACACTTCCATAATAATTGGCATAATCATTGGTCTTCTCTTTGTCTTTTTCCAGACAAATTCACCTAAATCATCTTTAATCGAAGTTTTAATTTTACCCCAATCTGTAATATTTTTTTCCATACAATGTTCCATGGTATCATCTAATACCTGCTTTGCTTCATCCATAAGACTTTCAGAACCTCTTACATACACAAAACCACGGCTTACAATATCCGGTCCGGCTAATACCTGTCCGCTGCCGGCTTCTAATGTCATTACTACGATAATAATACCATCTTCTGCTAAATGCTGACGATCTCTTAATACAATGTTTCCTACATCACCTACACCAAGACCATCTACTAAAATATCACCTACTGGAACCTGACCGGTTACAGCTGCTCCGTCTTCATCTAGTTCTAACACATCGCCAGAAGATAAAATAAATATGTTATCCTTATTGATTCCTAATTCTTCTGCAACTTTCGCCTGCGCTGTCAAATGCTTATATTCCCCATGCACCGGAATCGCATATTTGGGTTTTACTAAAGAATAAATTAACTTTATCTCTTCCTGACAAGCATGTCCGGATACATGTGCATCCTGAAAAATAACTTCTGCACCTTTCATAAATAACTCATTGATTACATTTGAAACTGCTTTTTCATTTCCCGGGATTGGGTTGGAACTGAAAATAATAGTATCTCCCGGTTTAATTGTTACCTTCTTATGCAGATTGGATGCCATACGGGATAATGCTGCCATAGACTCTCCCTGACTTCCTGTTGTAATAAGCACTGTCTGTTCATCCGGATAATTTTTCAACTGTTCAATATCAATCAACGTATTTTCTGGTATCTGCAAATATCCAAGTTCAATTGCTGTATTGATAATATTTACCATACTACGACCTTCTACAACTACTTTTCTGCCATACTTGTAAGCAGAGTTAATAATCTGCTGTACACGGTCTACATTAGATGCAAAAGTTGCGATAATAATTCTAGTGTTTGGATGATCTGCAAAAATATTATCAAAGGTTTTACCTACGGTACGTTCTGAACTTGTAAATCCCGGACGTTCCGCATTGGTACTGTCACACATCAAGGCAAGTACGCCTTTTTTCCCAATTTCTCCAAAACGCTGTAAATCAATTGGATCACCATATACCGGTGTATAATCCACCTTAAAGTCTCCTGTATGCACCACAATTCCCGCCGGGGAGTAAATAGCAAGTGCTGCCGCATCCTGAATACTATGATTTGTTTTAATAAATTCCACACGGAAGCATCCCAAATTAATATGCTGTCCGTATTTTACTACCTTACGTTTTACCTTTGTCAGCATGTTATGCTCACGCAATTTATTTTCAATAATACCAATGGTAAGCTTGGTAGCATAAATCGGAACATTGATGTCCTTTAATACATACGGAATCGCACCGATATGATCTTCATGACCATGGGTAATAAAAAATCCCTTTACTTTATCAATATTGTTTTTCAAATAAGTAACATCCGGAATTACCAAGTCAATCCCTAACATGTCATCTTCCGGGAATGATAATCCACAGTCTACTACAATAATACTGTCTTCATATTCAAAGGCAGTAATGTTCATTCCAATCTGCTCTAATCCGCCTAATGGAATAATTTTTAATTTTGAATGATTTGTTGTTTGTTGTTTCTTCAAATTGCACCTCCATAAGTTGCCATTTCACCGCATCTTATGACTGGCTCTTCTGTCGCTTTTCCAAACATTCTTTACAATAGCCGTAAAGCTTTACTTCATGGTTGATAACCTGAAAAGAGGCTGATTCCATTATCCGTGCCTCTAATTCATCCAACAGATCATCTCGGAAAGAAATAATCTTTCCGCATTCTAAGCATATTAAATGATGGTGATGATGTGTCTCTTCTCCCTGAAACTTTCCAATTTCATAACGCACATACCCATCACCTAATTGAATACTTTCCACCAAGTCAAGCCCTACTAACAACTGTATGGTTCTGTAAACAGTCGCCAGTCCGATTTCCGGGAAATCCGCTTTTACTATTTCATATATTTCTTCCGCAGTCAGATGTTTATCTTCACAAGATGCAAGAGCTTTCAATACCACCATTCTCTGTTTCGTTATTTTAAGCCCTTTTTCTTTTAATATTTTCTTAAAATCGTCCTGAAGCATCCTGAAACACCTTTCTGTAAAATTCGCTTATTATAATGTGATATCTACATCCTCTAAAATTTCCGCAAAAATTTTGGAGATATATTCCAATTCTTCCTCAGATTCCACCATTTCATACACAGAATCTTCTTCTTCCTGCTTTGATACATCCTTTAATATAAATGCATCAGAATCTCCATCTTCTTCTACTGACACTAACAAATAATCTGTTCCATTGATGCGTGTCTGTTCTACTACATAAAATTCTATACTCTCGTCACTGTCGGGAGCCTGAAATATTACTTTTTCCATATTTTATTCCTCTTATTCTATCTTTCCTATCTTTCCAAATTATTTCTTTTCAAATGCCTGAGAGTCCAAATATCCCTGCAAAATAAATACTGCTGCCAGTTTATCTACATACTGTTTCCGTTCTTCTCTGCGTATTCCGCCTTCCATCATAGCACGATCTGCTGCAACAGTTGTAAGCCTCTCGTCCCATAAAACGACCTCTAATTCGCATCGCTTTTCTAACATCTCTTTAAACTCTAAGGTCTTCTCACAACGTTCCCCTTCGGTATTGTTCATATTCTTTGGAAATCCAAGTACAATCTTATCTACCTGATATTCTTCCACCAATTCCTGTATTCTTGCAAGGGTCTGTCGAAGCTTTCCAGGTGACTTTCGACGTACGATTTCTACTCCCTGGGCAGTTATTAATAAGGCATCACTTACCGCAACACCTACTGTCTTGGAACCAAAGTCCAGTCCCATAATTCTCATATATTTCCTCCTACTCCCAGGAATTACTTTTGATATATTGCCGCAGAATCTCTTCTACCAGTTCGTCTCTTTCTACTTTCATAATCAGACTTCTGGCATTCTTGTGACTGGTAATGTAAGTAGGGTCTCCTGACATAATATAACCCACAATCTGGTTCACCGGATTATATCCCTTTTCTTTTAACGCACTATATACGATTTCCAGCACTTCATCAACTTTTATCTGCTGCTCTTTTTCCACTTTAAAATATTGTGTATTACTTTTATCCTGCATAATTTCACGCCCTTAATTTATTGCTCTTTCGTTCTAAAAAATATTTCTATTATCTATTTTAATATATATGGTTAGAAAATTCAACGTTAATTTTCTTCCATCCATAAGATATGCTCTTTTAATATTCCTTTTACCGTTCCTGTTACTAATTTATTTTCTAAATTTTCTTTATAAGGAACCGCTATTTTTACATATTCTTTGGTATGTCCCATGAAATATTCTTTGCCACTGAAGGTTACTTTTTCCTCCATTAGAACTTCTGCTTTTTTTCCAATATGCCATTCTAAAAATTCACGATTCATCGGTGCTAAATCTTCAAATAATTTATCACTTCTTTGTGTCTTTATTTCTTCCGGCACCTGGTCTTTCATTTCTGCTGCCTTTGTTCCTTTTCGCACAGAATATTTAAAAATATGAATTTCAAAAAAATCAATGCTTTTTAAAAATTTTCTGGTTGTCTCAAATTCTTCTTCTGTTTCTCCCGGAAATCCAACAATAACGTCTGTGGTAATTGCCGGATGTTCAAAGTACTTTCGTAAAAGTTCACACCCTAAGGCATACTCTTCACAAGTATACTTTCGGTTCATTCTCTTTAAGGTAGCATCGCATCCACTCTGCAATGATAAATGAAAATGTGGACATACTTTGGGAAGCTCTGACAAACTTTTTGCAAATTCCTCTGTTACAATCTTTGGCTCTAAGGAACCTAAACGAATCCGCTCAATTCCTTGAATTTCATGTACTTCCTGTATTAAATGCAGCAGTGTCTCGTTGATATCTACCCCATAGGAGCTTAAATGTATTCCTGTTAATACTATTTCACGATAACCATTTTGCGCTAATGTTTTTACTTCTCTTAAAACATCTGATAATTCTCTGCTTCTGACTCTTCCTCTTGCATAAGGAATGATACAATAACTGCAAAACTGGTTACATCCATCCTGCACTTTTATAAAAGCTCTGGTATGTTCTGCGGTCTTATTTAAATTTAATGTCTCGTAAGATCTATCTTTTGCAATATCTTCTACTTCTGTTGTTTTTTCATTTTCCTTTGCGAAAAATTGTTCCAAAAGTTTTGGAAGTTCATGCTTTTTATTATTTCCAATCAGAATATCAATAGCTTCGTCTGCTTCTGCCTGTTCCCTTGAAGTTTGCACATAACATCCTGCTGCCACTACCACACTGTCCGGATTCATTTTTTTCGCCCGATGAAGCATTTGCCGTGATTTTCTGTCTGCAATATTTGTTACAGAACAGGTATTAATTACATACACATCTGCCTTTTGGTCGAAGGGTACAATTTCATATCCTGCTTCTTCTAACAACTGCTGCATACTTTCTGTCTCATAAGCATTTACCTTACATCCAAGATTGTGTAATGCTGCTTTTTTCATTTCACAGTTTCCTTTCTTTTTCTTATTTTTTCTGCTTGTATTCCAGATAAATTTAATGTTTTTGTTGCTAAATTTATATTTGAGTAAATCTGCCGAAAAATCCGCCTTTTTTCTTTCTTTAAATTGGTTATGGTGCTATTGACTTTTCGTTCAAAAGACGATACTATAAAGAAAATATTTGATATCTTTTCAAATATATTATCAATTATAATGAAGGAGGCTTTTACATGAAAACAGTACAGATTTCTTTAAATTCTATTGACAAAGTAAAATCTTTCGTAAACGCAATCACTCAGTTCGAAACTGACTTTGATTTAATTTCCGGAAGATATGTCATTGATGCAAAGTCCATTATGGGTATCTTCAGTTTAGATTTATCCAAGCCAATCGATTTAGCAATTCATGCTGATTCTGAAGCAAACATGGATGAAATTTTAGAGATTTTAAAACCTTACATGGTTTAGATTTCGCATTTGATAAGGGTTGTCACATTTTGCAATATTGCTTGTGTGATAACCCTTTTCTTTTACGCAGAACTTGAAAAAACCGCAACAAAGGGTATTTCTTACAGTTCTCCTTCTACCACAATGGTCTCTGCTGTTTCAATAGCTTCTTTCATCATTTCATCAATTTTTTCTGCAAGTTTTGTTTCAGAACGTTTAATAATATTGACATTTGGTTTTGTCACCGGATGCTTTGCCACGAAAATTGTACAGCAATCTTCAAATGGTAAAATCGAAGTTTCATAGGTTCCGATTTTTTCCGATACTTCTATAATCTCCTGTTTGTCAAATCCAATCAACGGACGGTATACCGGCATAGTACATACTTCATTGGTTGCTGCCAGAGAATGCATGGTCTGACTTGCTACCTGTCCAATACTTTCTCCGGTAATCAATCCTAAAGAACCTGTCTCTTTTGCAAAATGTTCTGCTATTTTCATCATATAACGGCGCATGATAATGGTTAATTCATCATGTGGGCATTTTTCATAGATATACAACTGAATATCTGTAAAATTAACCACCTTTAAATGAATTGGTCCGGTATATCTTGCTACGATTTTTGCCAAATCTACTACCTTTTGTTTTGCTCGTTCACTGGTATATGGTGGTGCATGGAAATATACTGCATCAATTTTTACGCCACGTTTTGCTACCATATATCCTGCAACCGGACTGTCAATTCCACCGGATAGTAATAACATTCCTTTTCCGTTGGTTCCTACCGGCATTCCTCCAGGTCCCGGAATAATTTCAGAATAAATATTGATTTGCTTACGAATCTCAATATTCAACATAATATCCGGATTGTGTACATCTACTGTCATTTCAGGAAATGCATCTATGATTTTTTCTCCCAACGCTGCATTTAATTCCATGGATGTCATAGGATAATTCTTTCTTGCTCTTCTTGCATTTACCTTAAAGGTTTTCTTTTTATCCGGATAACGCTTATTGATATAATCAATTACATCCGCAGCTAATTTTTCAAATCCTTCATCTTCCACCTGAACAACCGGACAGATTCCTACAATACCAAATACTCTTTGCAAGCTCTCCATGGTTTCTTCATAATCATAGTCACTTAATGTTTCAATATAGATACGTCCCTGCTCTTTTGTAATCAGAAATTCACCATCCACCGGCTTAAGTGCATATTTTATCTGATGCACTAAGGCATCTTCGAATAAATGGCGGTTTTTCCCTTTGATTCCAATTTCTCCATACTTAATTAAAAATGCTTTAAACATATTTCTTTCCTTTCTACTATATCGGCGTGCTTTCAACGCCATACAGGTATACCCGAAGGGTGCTTCTAATGACGTGTATATCTTCGTAATACCGGTACAATTTCTCCTAACACTTCCAAGCAATAATCTACTTCGTCCATGGTATTTTCTGTAGAAAAACTAAATCGCACCGTAGAATCCAAGTATTCCTTTTTTACTTTAATCGCCTGTAATGTTGCGCTTACCGCCGGTTTATTGGAAGAACATGCGCTTCCTGCTGAAACAAAAATATTTCTATCTTCCAATGTATGAAGTAACACCTCACTGCGAACATTATCAAAGCTGACACTTACAATATGTGGTGCACTGTCTCTTCCCGTTTTTCCATTTACATGTGCCCATTCAAAATCTTCAATTCCTTCAATGAACGCCTGTTTTAACTCATATAAATAATTCTGCTTCTCAGCAAAGTTCTCATATGCTTCCATAGCAGCCTGTCCAAGTCCTGCTGCTCCCGGAACATTTTCTGTTCCGGAACGCATTCCTTTTTGTTGTCCTCCGCCATATATAATCGGTTTTAGCTTTGTTTTTTCTTTTACATACAAAAATCCGATTCCCTTTGGTCCATGAATCTTATGTCCGCTTACAGACATCATATCAACTCCCATACGCTTTGGATAAATCTGATATTTTCCATATGCCTGAATCGCATCTACATGAAACAATGTATTTGGATTTTTCTCTTTTATGATTTTAGCAGCTTCTTCAATAGGCTCTACTGCACCGATTTCATTGTTTACATACATAATAGATACCAATATGGTTTCCGGTGTAATTGCCTGTTCTAATTCTTCCAGAGAAATGATTCCGTCTTTATCCACGTCCAAATATGTCACTGTAAATCCCTGTTCTTCTAAGAACTTCATAGGACTTCCTACAGCTGCATGTTCTATTTTGGTCGTAATCAGATGTTTTCCGCTACGCTTATTTGCCATAGCCGCACCTATGATTGCCAAGTTGTTCGATTCTGTTCCACCAGAAGTAAAAATCAATTCATTCTCATTGATTTTCATTGTCTTACAAATTCGGTTTCGTGCCTCTTTGATATAATCTTCTGCATCTACGCCCTTTAAATGTAAAGAAGATGGATTTCCATAATCCTCCAACAGCACTTTTGTCATAAGTTCTACTGCTTTTGCAGAACATTTTGTAGTTGCCGAATTATCAAAATATGCTTCCATTCTATTCACTCTTTCTAATCTTCTATTGCAAAAATCAACATAGCAAGGGTTGCAAGTCCTGCTGTTTCTGTTCTTAAAATACGATTTCCCAGAGAAATCAACTTCATATCATCTCTTACCAGTTCTATTTCTGAAGGTGCAAATCCACCCTCCGGTCCTATAAAAATTGCCACTTCATCACCTTTTTTTATACTGTCAAGGCTCGCTCTGGTATATGCCATTCCTCGTTCCTGTTCATAAGGCACTAGACGTACATCCATATTTTTCGCCTGTTCTACTGCCTGTGCAAAAGTCATTACTGCTCCCACTGTAGGGATTACACTTCGCTTTGACTGCTTTGCAGCACTTTCTGCAATACTCTGCCAACGACTCTGCTTAGATTTAGCTTTTTTCTCGTCTAGTTTTACTACACAGTTTTTCATGGAAACCGGTACGATTTCACTCACTCCCAGTTCTACTGCCTTTTGAATAATTAATTCCATTTTATCGCTTTTGGGCAATCCCTGATACAATGTGACTTTCACCGGAAGTTCCGTATTCGCACAAGTTTCTAATATATGAAGTGCTACCTGTTCTGCTGTTATTTCCTGAATCTCACACAAATAGTCACCGCCACAATTATCGCTAATTCGAACCTGTTCTCCTGACTTCATGCGTAAAACATTGCGAATATGATTTACATCACTACCTGTTATTATTACAATGTCTTCCCGAATCTGCTCTGGCTCTACAAAAAACTGAAACATGCTTCTCTCCTACTGTCTTCGCTGACCTAGTTCTTTCTTGCAGTAATATTGACCCATTCTCCCTGATGATTGATTTCTAAGATTTCAAGTCCCTGGGCTTCTATCGCTTCTCTTACTACCTGTTCTTTGAAATCAATGATTCCGGATGTAATAAAAATTCCACCCTTTTTTAATCTTGCAGGGATTACCGGTGCCATGGGAATAATTACTTCTGCTAAAATATTTGCAACTACAATATCGTAACATTCTGTTCCTACTGTTTCCTGTAACTCTTTGTCATCAATAAGGTTTCCATGATAGAAATCAAACAGATTTTCTTCTAAGTGATTTACTTTCATATTTTCCTTTGCAGAATCCATACAAATAGGATCGATATCTGTTCCTACTACATGTCCTGCTCCAAGTTTTAGGCATACAATAGATAAAATTCCACTTCCGCATCCTACGTCTAATACCTTATCTCCGTCCTTCATATATTTGCGTAACTGACGAATACAAAGCTGGGTTGTCTCGTGCTTTCCTGTTCCAAAAGATGCTCCCGGATCTATCTCAATGGTACATTCATAATTGGCATCCTTCGGCATTTCTTCCCAAGTCGGTTTGATGAAAATATCTTCAATGGCAAAGGATTTAAAATACTGTTTCCAATTGTTAATCCAATCCTTATCTTCTGTTTCACTTTCTGTAATAGTTCCTTCTCCCACTTCTACAAAAACGCGAAGGTTCTCCAATTCTTCCTTGACCTTTGCAAGTAATTCTTCATTATCGTCATCAGAATCTAAGAAAAAGCTCACATAGCCGATTCCTTCATCTGGTGGAAGTTCCGGAAGAATATCTATAAACATTTCTCCCTTATCCTCTAAGGATAATGGTACATTGTCTTCTATTTCCACACCTTCTACACCCAAATCAGCTAACATACTGCTTACAAAATCTTCTGCTTCTGTTGTGGTCTTAATGGTATATTTACTCCACTTCATTCTCTTTTCCTCTTACTTCCTAAAATTTATGATTAACGGACAAAACTATTCATAATAGTACCATACCTTCCCGGAAAAAGCAAGAAATCACCAAAAACACCTTGTTTTATTTCCGTATGGCTACTATAATAGGAACCGGATTTTTATTTTTGTAACCCCCAAGCATGTAATCGTTTTTCTAAAGAAGAGGAGATTATTTATTATGAAAAAACTACACAAGAACAATTTAATTATCATCTGGTGCTCCATTGTTGCCCTATGTATTCTGTCCTTAGTTGGATTTGGATTTTCTACCAAGGGTATCTCCGGAATGCTCACCGTACTTATTGCAGGTGTGATTTCTACTATTGGCTATGCTGCACCGCTAAATGAAACACAAAAGGCTTTAATGCTTATTTTCCCACCTGCAATTGCTACTTTGATTTTCGCTTCTATTGTAGGTGGTAACTCTATTGCATATATTACAAACTATGTATTACTTGCTATGACTACTTCCTATTTTATTCAAAATATTATTATTTATTTTTCGATTCCTTTTTCTGTTATTTCACTTTTATGTCTTCTATTTGATCCAAAAGTAATTGATGGATCAGATTATACTATTGCAGGAGCAACCGCTAAAGTTGTTTTATTTGTTGTTACTTCTATTCTTCTTTACTTTGCTATTAGTCGCGGTTCTAAGATTGTTCAAAGAACGGAAAACACTTTAAAAATAGTTCAGGAGAATTCAAAGGTTGCCAACCATATTTCTTCTAACTTAAATTCTTCTATTCACGAAAGTATGTCCGCTGTTCACGAGCTTGCCAATGGAAGTACCAACGTCCATTCTGCTGCGCAACAAATGGGACAAGTGGTAGAAGATACCACCAATGCTACGGTTATTGTTATGGATAAAATTCATGCTGCTACTGCTGAAATCAATCACAACCATGAACTAGCCGTTCAATTAGATGATGGATTTAAAAAGGTACAAGATGCCGTTTCTGATGGAAATGTTGCTGTTTCTGACGCAAAAAAATCTATTCTTACTATGGAACAAACAGTAAACGCTGCCAGAGAATCTACAGATTCCCTTTTAACTGAAATGAGCAAAATCAACTCTATTTTGGATGAAATCAATTCTATTGCTTCTCAGACTAACTTACTTTCCTTAAATGCTTCCATTGAAGCTGCCAGAGCCGGTGAACACGGACGTGGATTTGCTGTTGTTGCCGATGAAATCCGAAGCTTGTCGGAAGAAAGTTCCAAAGCTGCAAATAATATCCAAGGAATTTTAAGCTGGCTAGTAGATACTACCAGCCATGTATCTAAGGAAATCACCGCCGGCGCAACAGAAGCTGCCTCCAGTGTACAGGTTGTGGATGGACTTTTAAATGTCTTTACCAACATCAATCTTACCACAGAGGATGCAAACAAAATTGTAGCTGAAGAATATCAAATCATTGACCATGTAAAGGATCATTTCAACCATATTCAAAATGAAATCGAAACACTGGTTGCTACTTCAGAAGAAAATTCCGCTACAATTCAAAATATTACAGAAACTATCTCTTCCCAAAATGATTCCATCAAGAACATTTCTTCTGAGATTGAACTTCTTTCTAACCTTTCTTCTGACTTAGAATCACACTTTACAGAAGATTAATTTTCTATTGCATAAAAAAGCTGATGTAGCATTTTCTACATCAGCTTTTTGTTTACTCAAATACTTTTCTCAAATTGTCATACTCCCGATTAATCTCAAGCAAGGTATCATTATCCCCATCCGCATTATCCGGATGAAAAATCTTAATCAAATCCTTGTATCGTTTTTTCAAACCTCGCTCATTGCATACTCCTGAAAAGAACAATTCGCCTCGCACAATTCTTTTTCCTGGCTCTTGGGTATAAGTCTCTGTATTTTTCTGGCTATAATATTGTTCCTTCTCTATTTCCATATCTTGCTTGTCTTTTGCAAGTTTTTGCAATTCTTCTTCCAGTATCTTCCACTTCATTTCAAATAATTGCCGTTCTTGCACAAGACGCTTTTCCTCCAACTGCTTCTTGCTACGAAAATCTCTCATTTCTTTCTCGAATTTTCGCTTCTCTTCCGCAAGCCTTCGTTTCTCTTCTTTTAAATTCTGTCTCTGATATTCCCCTTCTGCCTCCGCAGTGTCATGGAATAGCCACTGAGCTGTCATTGCTCCAGACTGGCTCATCACTCCGCCTCCTTTACCATATATACGAACAAACTCTGTTTGTTCCGGCTCAACTATAAACTCCCATATTTTGATGTAGTCTATGCACCATCCGACGATATTATACAATATACAATAATGAATGGCAATAAGAAAATTTTCCTATTGCCATTCATTATCATATTACTGTTCTGCTAATTTTAACATTCGTTCCAACGGAACATTTGCCTTTTCAATGGTTTCTTCATCCAATATCATTTCATTCTTTGGATTCTTTAATACATCCAAAACTTTCTCTAATGATATTTTTTTCATATTAGGGCAAAATTGACGATGCCCTACAGAATAAAACTTCTTATTAGGGTTTTTCTGAGATAATTCATAAAAAACACCCATTTCAGTACAAATAATGAATTTTTCATTGGTACTTTTGGTTGCAAAGTCAATAATCTGTGATGTACTTCCGATAAAATCTGACATTTCAAGTACATCCGCAGTACATTCCGGATGGGTAAGAATCAATGCGTCCGGATGTAATTCCTTTGCTTTTTGCACTAAGTCTGCCTCAATACTCTTATGTACATGACAAAATCCATCATGGAAGATAAATTCTTTTTCCGGTAACTGCTGTGCCACATAATGTCCAAGATTATTATCAGGTATAAAGAAAATATACTTATTCTTTAAATTTTTTACAACTTTAATTGCATTAGAAGAGGTAACGCAAACATCTGAATGTGTTTTTATTTCGGCTGTAGAATTTACATAACAGACTACTGCTACATCCTCATATTCTTTTCTTACCTGTTCAATTCTGTCAACATCAATCATATGTGCCATTGGACAGTCTGCTGCTGAATCTGCCATATAAACATTCTTCTCAGGGTTCAATATCTTGGCACTCTCGCCCATAAATGAAACACCTGCAAATAAAATATTCTGATTCGGAATCTCAGTTGCAACTTTACTTAAGTAATAGGAATCTCCTACATAGTCAGCAATCTCCTGCACTTTTCCATCCACATAATAATGTGCCAGGATTACAAAATCCTTCTGCTGTTTCAACTGGGCTATTTCTTCCTTTATGTCCATTTTAGTATCCTCTCCTGTAACTATATTTGCTAAAACTCATTAACTGCTATTATATTTTTTATAGCTTAGTTTGTCAATACTTTCACCTGATATAAAAACGTCACTGGCACACTAAAACCAGTGACATTTTTCTAATTATCTTCAAAGGTCTCTTTTATTTTATCCATGAAGCCCTTTTTCTTGTGCCTCGCATTACCGGCTGCTCCATCCTGTTTTTTTAAAGACTGACCGCTTGCATCGTCGAACTTCCGAAGTGCTTCTTTTGCTTCTTCGCTTAAGCTTGTCGGAACCTGTACCACCAAGGTAACATAATGGTCTCCTCGTACATTAGAATTACGCAAAGATGGGATTCCCTTTCCTTTCAGACGAATTCTAGTATCTGTCTGTGTTCCAGGTTTTACATCATATAAAATATCTCCATCTATGGTACTAATACGAACTTCTCCGCCCAATGCTGCCTGTGCGAAAGAAATTGGGGCTGTAGAATAAATATTCATATCCTGACGCTGGAAAATCGGATGTCTGGATACGTTTACTTCTACTAACAAATCTCCTCTTGGTCCGCCGTTTGTTCCCGGCTCACCTTTGTCACGAATTCTTACACTCTGACCGTTGTCAATTCCTGCCGGAATCTTAACTTTAATCTTTTTACGTTTTGCAATATAGCCTGTTCCATGACAATCTGGACACTTGTCTTTGATAATTTTTCCTGTTCCGCCACAATCCGGACAACTCTGTACATTTTGTACCATTCCAAGGAAGGACTGTTGTGTATAAACAACTTTTCCCTTACCGCCACACTTTGTACAAGTCTCCGGTGAGGTCCCCGGTTTTGCTCCGGTTGTATGACAAGTGGTACAATCATCCTTTAATGTAATCTCTATTTCTTTTTCGCATCCAAACGCTGCTTCTTCAAAGGAGATACGAACTACTGCACGCAAATTAGCTCCCTTTCTTGGACCGTTGTCTGCTGAACGACGTCTGCCTCCACCAAAGAAGTCTCCAAAGATATCTCCAAAGATATCTCCCATATCCATACCGGAGAAGTCAAAGCCACCGGCTCCTCCACCCATGCCTCCATCAAAGGCTGCATGACCGAACTGATCGTACTGACGTTTTTTCTCCGGGTCGCTTAATACGGCATACGCTTCTGATGCTTCTTTAAACTTTTTCTCTGCTTCCGCATCTCCCGGGTTCATATCCGGATGATATTTCTTTGCCAACTGTCTGTATGCTTTTTTAATAGTGGCTTCATCCGCATTCTTATCCACACCCAGGACTTCATAATAATCTCTTTTTTGTTCTGCCATGATTAATTCCCTCTTACACTGTAAGGAGTCATATTAGGATGAACTCCTAACATGGCTCCTAAAGTTACTGTAACAACTCTGCAAGGTAGTTACGCTGCACTAAGCCCGAAAACACCTCGTTAAGTGTTCAATTTCTACACTTCTTTATAATCAGCATCTACTACATCATCATCTGCATTGTTATAGGATGCATTTCCCATATCCGGACCTGCTCCTGTTGCTCCTGCTGCTCCCTGAGCTGCCTGTGCATTTTCGTACATTTTTGCAAATAACTTCTGTGCACTTTCCATCAGTTTTTCTTTTGCAGCTTTCATTTCGCCAACCTGATCATCTGTCATTTCTTCTGCATTTGGATGTGCCTCAATCATGTCTTTTAATGCTTTAAGGTCTGCCTCAACAGTTGCCTTATCGTTCGCATCAATGTTAGCACCAACTTCTTCTAATGCTTTTTCTGTCTGGAATACGAAGGAATCTGCATCGTTTCTTGTATCGATTGCTTCTTTTCTCTTCTTATCCTGTGCTTCATATTCAGCTGCTTCTTTTACTGCCTTATCGATATCTTCATCAGACATATTGGAACCTGCTGTAATTGTAATATGCTGCTCTTTTCCAGTTCCTAAATCTTTTGCAGATACGTTAACAATACCGTTTGCATCGATATCGAATGTTACTTCAATCTGAGGTACTCCACGTCTTGCTGGTGGGATTCCGTCTAATCTGAACTGTCCTAAGGACTTGTTATCTCTGGCGAACTGTCTTTCACCTTGTACTACGTTGATATCAACGGCTGTCTGGTTATCAGCAGCAGTAGAGAAAATCTGGCTCTTCTTAGTAGGGATTGTTGTATTTCTTTCAATCAATCTGGTTGCTACACCACCCATTGTTTCAATAGACAGAGACAATGGTGTTACGTCTAACAGTAAGATTTCACCTGCACCGGCATCACCTGCTAATTTACCACCCTGAATAGATGCACCTAAAGCAACACATTCATCTGGGTTCAAGGATTTACTTGGCTCTTTTCCAGTTAACTGTTTTACCTTATCCTGAACTGCCGGAATACGAGTAGAACCACCTACTAATAATACCTGACCTAAATCAGAAGCAGTAAGTCCTGCATCTTTTAATGCATTCTGTACCGGAATTGTTGTTCTTTCTACTAAGTCATGTGTTAATTCATCAAATTTTGCTCTGGTCAGGTTCATATCAAAGTGCTTTGGACCTTCTGCTGTTGCTGTGATGAATGGTAAGTTAATATTTGTTGTTGTTGCGGAAGATAATTCTTTCTTTGCTTTTTCTGCTGCTTCTTTTAATCTCTGAAGTGCCATCTTATCGTTAGAAAGGTCAATACCTTCTGTTTTCTTAAATTCAGCTAACATGTAGTCTGTAATCTTCTGGTCGAAGTCATCTCCACCTAATCTGTTATCTCCGGAAGTAGATAATACTTCGATAACACCTTCACCGATTTCGATAATGGAAACATCGAATGTACCACCACCTAAGTCGTAAACCATGATTTTCTGTTCTTTTTCGTTATCCAAACCATATGCTAAAGCTGCTGCGGTAGGCTCGTTGATAATACGTTTTACATCAAGTCCTGCGATTTTACCGGCATCCTTAGTTGCCTGACGCTGAGCATCGTTGAAGTATGCAGGTACAGTAATAACTGCCTCGCTTACTTTTTCTCCTAAGTAGTTTTCTGCATCTGCTTTTAACTTCTGAAGAATCATTGCAGAAATTTCCTGTGGAGAATAATTCTTATCATCAATTGTTCTCTTATGATCTGTTCCCATTTCTCTCTTAATAGAAGAAATTGTCTTTTCTGCATTTGTAACAGCCTGACGTTTTGCCGGCTCACCAACTAATCTTTCACCTGTTTTTGTAAATGCTACAACAGATGGTGTTGTTCTTGCTCCTTCTGTATTGGCGATAACTACTGGCTTACCACCTTCCATAACTGCTACACAGCTGTTTGTTGTTCCTAAGTCAATACCAATTATTTTGCTCATAATAGCGACCTCCTATAAATTGATTATCTAAAAACTTAAATGTTTGCTATTTATTCCATCAGTATGCTTACTGTACTACAGCTACCATACTGTGTCTTACTACTGTATCACGGTACATGTAACCTTTTTGTAATTCCTGTGCTACCATACCGGATTCTAATTCATCATTTTCTACCTGCATTACCGCATTGTGAAATTCTGGATCAAATTCTGTTCCAACTGCTTCGATTGGAGTTACTTCCAAAGCTTCTAACTCTGTCATTAACTGTTTGTATATTTTTTCCATTCCCTGAACAAAAGCATCCTCTTTTTGTTCTTCCGGAACTGCTGCCAAACCTCTTTCAAAGTTATCTACTACCGGCAAAATCTTTTCAATTACACTTTTTGCTCCAACTTCAAACATCTGGGTCTTTTCTTTTTCTGTACGCTTACGGAAGTTATCGAATTCTGCCATCTGACGTTTCACACGATCCGTAAGTTCTTCAATTTTTTCTTCCTGCTTACTCTTTTTTTCTTTCTTTTTGAAAAATCCCTTTTTCTCTTCGTCACCTTCGGAAGTTTCTGTTTTCTCTGCTTTCTCAGTTGTTTCTGTTGTTTCTGTTGTTTCTGTTGTTTCTGTTGTTTCTTTAGCTTCTTCTGTTGCTTCTGCCTCTGTAGTTTCTTTTACTTCTTCTGCTGTTTCTTCATTTTCTACTTCATTTATATCCTTATTTTGATTTTCAGCCATTCTCTAATCACCTTCCTATTCCTTTTTCGGTTTCTTAAATACGGTATCTAGTTGTACTTTCAAAGTTTTCAGATTGTCCATAACATTTTCATAATCCATTCGCTTTGGTCCAATAATACCTATTGTTCCCTGCATCCCTTCACCTAACTCATATGTGGCTGTTACCACACTGCAATCCTTCATATTCTTAACCGGTGATTCATCACCGATATAAACCTGAATTCCGTTTTCTTCGGATGCTAACGTATCATTTACCAAGCCTACTAACTGTTGTTTTTCTTCAAAAGCTGATAACAATTCACTTGCTTTTCCTGAATCACTCAATTCCGGATATTTCAAAATATTGGTTGCACCGCTGGTGTAAATCTCCAAATCTTCATCTTCTTGAATTGCTTCTGCCAATGCATCTAATACATCGCCTACAATATTGCTGTGAATTCCAGCTTGTTCTTTCAGTTTTGATATGGTACTAAGGTTAATCTGTTCTACGGAAAGACCATTGAGACTTGTATTCAACAAAATATTTAATTTCAATATTGTCTCACTGTCCAAGGCTTCCCTGGTAGGAATCATTTTATTCTTTACAATGTTTCCTTCCATTACGATAACTGCAAGTATCTGATCGTTGTCCATCTGGGATAATTGAAGGAACTTTACCTTATTTCTCTGATAGGATGGAGCTGTAATCATTGCGGCATAATTGGTATTGGTTGCCAATACCTTTGCCATCTGCTGCAAAACCTGTTCCATCTTGGTGGTATGTTCAATCATGAACTCCTTCATTTCTGTAACTTCCCGATTCTTTTCCTTCATCAGATTGTCTACATAAAATCGATAACCCTTATCAGAAGGAATTCTTCCTGCTGAAGTATGTGGCTGAAGAATATAACCCATTTCCTCTAAATCAGACATCTCATTTCGGATGGTCGCAGAACTCAAATTCAAATCAGAATACTTGGAAATTGTCCGAGATCCTACCGGTTCTCCTGTATCCAGATAATTACGAATAATTGCATCCAGAATCTTTATTTTTCTGTCATCTAACTCCGTCAATCTGCACCCTCCTTTTTCTTTGTTAGCACTCATTTAGTTAGAGTGCTAATATCTATGTACTTAACATAGCACTATCACTTTTTCTTGTCAATAGTATTTTTCATATTTTATATTTTTTTTAGATTTTCAGCAAAAACTCACTCATTACATAATTGCTTACGGAAATTCCCTCTTCGGTAAGGAAAATTCTTCCTGCCTGCTGCTGCAATAATCCCTGTGAAACCATTTTCTTTATCACTTCTCCATAAACAGCCTCGATTTCCACACCAAAAGCTTTTTTAAAATCACCTCTGCTGACACCCTTTATCATCCGAAGTCCTAAAAACATAAATTCTTCCATCTGTTCTCTTCGTTCTAATACTTCCCTTTCTCGTTCTTCAAAATCCCCCGCAAGATACTCCTGTAAATCAGATGTATTGGAAAAACGCACATTTTCTACCAGGGAAGCACTTCCAAGTCCCAGACCTAAATAGTTCTTTCTCGTCCAATACCCAATGTTATGTTGGCATTCTCGTCCCTTTTTGGCATAATTGGAAATTTCATACTGCATATATCCCTTTTCTTCTAATAATGCCCCTGTTAATCGATACATTTCCCGCTCTGTCTCTTCATTTGGAAGATATTTAGGTTCCTCTCCCTCTTCTCGGCGTTGTTCGTCTTCTTCATATGTTTGATAAAATGGTGTTCCTTCTTCTATAATTAGACTATATGCAGAAATATGTTCCGGACGCAGTTTCAAAATTTCTTTTAATGTACGCTCCCAATCTGAAACGGTTTGTCCCGGTAATGCCGACATAAGATCCACATTTACATTTTCAATTCCACCTTTTCGCACCAAATCGTAGTTATGTAAAAATTCTTCATAAGTATGAATTCTTCCCAGCATTTTCAGTTCTCGATTATTGGCTGACTGCAATCCCATACTAATTCGGTTAATACCTGATTCCTTATATGTTATGATTTTCTGACGCGCTAAAGTTCCCGGATTACATTCGATGGTAATTTCTGCTTCTTTTTGTATGGAAAAATTCTGTTGCAACGCTTCCATAATTTCTGCTATCTGAGTTTCCATAAGAATAGATGGTGTACCACCTCCAAAAAACACGGAAGTTATTTCATATCCTTTATACTGTTGTGATTTATATTCTGTTTCTTCTATTAATCTACGCACATAATGCCTGCGGACAGTTTCATCCACAGGCATTGACAAAAAATCGCAATAGAAACATTTTTGTACACAAAAAGGAATGTGTATATAAAGTTCTAATTCCTTCATTCTTTTCAAACCTCTCTACGGTTATCTTTTATTTATCATCCAACTTCAATACGCTCATAAATGCTTTTTGCGGAATCTCTACATTTCCAATCTGGCGCATTCGTTTCTTACCTTCCTTCTGTTTTTCCAGAAGTTTCTTCTTTCGGCTGATGTCACCACCGTAACATTTTGCTAATACGTCTTTTCGCATAGCTTTTACTGTTTCTCTGGCAATTACTTTTCCGCCTACGGCTGCCTGAATAGGAATCTCGAATAAATGTCTTGGAATTTCTTCTTTTAACTTCTCACACATTTTTCTTCCGCGTTCATAAGCACTATCGCTATGCACAATAAAGGAAAGTGCATCCACTTCTTCTTTGTTAATTAAAATATCCAGTTTTACTAACTCGGACCGAACATAACCTTTCATTTCATAGTCGAAGGAGGCATATCCTCTGGAACGTGATTTTAAGGCATCAAAGAAATCGTATATAATCTCATTCAATGGCAAGTCATACTTAATCAACGCCCTGGTTTCTTCCATATATTCCATTCCAATGTAAATACCACGTCTTTCCTGACACAAATCCATGATAGCACCTATAAATTCACTGGTTACCATGATTTCTGCACTTACCATTGGTTCTTCCATATATTCAATCTCTGATGGATCTGGCAAATTAGATGGATTGGTCAATTCAATCATTTCTCCATTGGTCTTGTGCACCTTATAAATAACTCCCGGTGCGGTGGTAACCAAGTCCAGATTGTACTCTCGCTCTAAACGTTCCTGAATGATTTCCAAATGTAATAATCCTAAAAATCCGCATCGGAAACCAAATCCCAAAGCAATCGAAGTCTCCGGCTCAAATTGAAGAGCTGCATCGTTTAACTGTAATTTTTCCAATGCATCTCTTAAATCCGGATATTTTGCGCCATCGGCAGGATACATTCCACAATATACCATTGGATTTACTTTCTTATATCCCGGAAGTGGTTCGCTGCATGGACGATTGGCATCGGTAATCGTATCACCTACCCGAGTATCTCTTACGTTTTTCAAACTTGCGGTAATATAACCAACCATTCCCGCACTTAATTCTTCACATGGAATAAACTGGCCTGCACCAAAGTATCCAACTTCTACCACTTCTGCTGATGCTCCGGTTGCCATCATTTTGATGGTTGTCCCCGGCTTCACTCTTCCTTCTTTAATACGGCAGAATACAATCACTCCCTTATAAGAATCATATAAGGAGTCAAAAATCAATGCCTGCAATGGGTTGTCCGGACTTCCACCCGGTGCCGGTATCTTAGATACAATCTGCTCCAACACCTGATCTACATTTAATCCGGTTTTTGCAGAAATTCTAGGAGCATCCTGTGCTTCGATTCCGATTACATCTTCAATTTCTTCTACCACTCTGTCCGGGTCTGCACTTGGCAGGTCAATCTTATTGATTACCGGAAGTACATCCAAGTCATGATCCAATGCTAAGTATACATTTGCTAACGTCTGTGCTTCAATTCCCTGTGCTGCATCTACTACCAGAATCGCTCCATCACAAGCTGCAAGGCTTCTGGAAACCTCATAATTAAAGTCTACATGCCCAGGTGTATCAATTAAGTTAAAAATATACTCTTCTCCATCCTTTGCCTTATAGACAATACGAACAGTTTGCGCCTTAATGGTAATTCCACGTTCCCGCTCTAATTCCATGTTATCTAATACCTGCGCCTGCATTTCCCTGCTGGTAAGCAAACCTGTCATTTCAATAATACGGTCTGCCAAGGTTGATTTTCCATGATCTATATGTGCAATGATACAAAAATTTCTGATTTTATTCTGCTCTATTGTCATTTCCGTTCCTCCAAATTTCTTATCGTGCAACTAGTATAACACAACTCTTTGAGGCTTGACAATCTTTACAGAAGTTTCTTTTTTCTAAAAAACAGGATACAGGCAATTACTACCGCCACACTTAAAACTGTCACGAACAAATATCCATACTGCCAAGTTAGTTCCGGCATGCTCACAAAATTCATTCCATACCACCCCGCCACCAGTGTCAATGGCATAAAAACCGTAGTAACAGTGGTAAATACTTTCATAATTCGATTCTGTTCATATGCGATTGCCGCATCTAAGGCTTCTCGTACATGTACCAACTCTTCATATAAAAATTGTATCTGTTCGTTCATCCTTCTTACCTTATTTTCATAAATCCGAAAATAACAGGCACATTCTTCCGACATCTCCTGCTTTCTTCCCGTAACTCCTTCTACCACACTTAGAAGCTGTCCATAATCATTTTTCCACAATGCCAAAGTACGCTTACACTCAAAAATCGCCTGATTTCGATTTCGTTCAATCTGTCCTGCCACAATTTCCCGTTCCATATTGATAAGATATTGTTCCATTTCTTCTACCACTTTTTGTCCCCTTGTTAAAATTGTGTCAAAGATAATGGCCACTCCCTCCTGTTGTGTTATACCGCTTTTTTGCTCTTTCACTTCTTTTAAAATATCTGTTTCGTCCTTTAACGTCACCAACAAAAATTCCTGCCTGTTTAAGAAAAACACCATCCACAACGGCTTGACTCTTTTTCCGTTATGCATTTGAAAACTTCCGCAAATTCCATGTTCTGTAGTTTTTACACCATTCCAGTAATCTAGTTTGATTTTTTTCAATGTTTCCAGATATTTTTCTTCCTCCATGTCTTTCAACGCTACGATTCGAACCTTCTCCATTTATTCATCTCTTCTCTATCATTCTGTCAAAACCTTATGTAATAAATCTGCCAATGGTTCCATGGCATTCATGGCTTCCTGCAAGGTATTGGTCTGTGCTCCTACTTCCACCAATAAACTCTTCGGGCAATAATGCAGATTATAGCGATATCCTTTTAAATAAATGCCACGGGTAAATCCCGGATAATACTCCTCTGCTGCCAATTTCATTTGAAATGAAAATGCAAGGTTATCTGCTAAATACGGATTCGGCAGATTATTTAAATCTCCATTTTTTGTAGTATGGCTTAATCCGTTAAAAAACATCACCTGTGCCATCTGTTTTCCATTCACTTCCGACACCAGTCTTGTGGTATCTGCTACTCCATCACGATGCAAGTCAATCACTACCTCAATAGATGGATTTTCCACTAATATCTGCTGCAATGCGGGTCCCGCATATGAATATGCATTATCTCTGTCTTTTACATCATATTCCCCTGTATGATGTATTACATTCAATCCGTATTTTTCCCGCAAAAGACTGGTTAAATACTCTCCTACTCCTACAACACTTGCATTGGCATCCCCCGGTGTAGAATCACTATATCCTTCCTGTGAATGGGTATGGTAGATTAAAATCTGTGGGGACTCGCTCCCTCCCTGCAATTTCATACTTTTTCCTAAAAGTACATCCGGATTTAATTTACTACTATCAATAGTGGTAGTCCGATCCACCTGGTAAAAGTTATGAATCAAAAAATCAAAGTCATAGAGTTTTTCTCTTGGAATTTCCACTACCTTCTGCATGGTATCCCCTGTCACTCCTTCCTGTTGTTGGGGTGTCACCAAAACATTTTGCAGCACAGGTGTTCCTGCAATTCCTTTGGCTGTTTCTTGTATCTGTCCTGCCCTTTGATTTTCCTCTAACATCTTACATTCTTCTGCCCCTTCTGCTGCACTGGCTGCCTCATAACTTAATTCACTTTCAATCTGAGTGGGATATTCTTCTACTTCATCTGTATATTCAGAAATCGGGAAAAGTGTTTCCACCTTTGCCATGAAAATTTCTCCCATACTCCTCTTGTCTTTCTTTTCTTCTATCTGTTCTAGCATTGCCGGCATACAATTTTTCCAAGCACTGATTGCTATTTTTTCTTGCAAATAACTTCCAATTTGATGAATTGCCGGTCCCTTTCCAAGTACCGACATGTTTTGATAACACACAAATACCAACAGAACACAGGTTGCCCCCAATAGACATTGCAACCGTTTTCCTGTTTTTTTTCTTCTTTTTATCAAATCATTCCTCATTTCTTATAATTTTCATTTTCGTCGTCAATAGTTAAGTATATGCCTGTACCATTTCTTTTATGCTAATGCAATATTAAGCCCCTCTGAAATGGTATCACTTAATTTTCTGACTGACTCATCAATATCCTTTGGTGTTACAAACATTGTATTCAACTGTGGGGATAATAATTCCCTTATCAACTCATATTTTTCCATAGCATTCAATGCATTTAACCCGGTACTTAAAGACTGTAAATGTGCGCTTTCTTCCATTGCCTGTATCAGATTTTGCATAGTGTCACTTACAATGGTTGCCGCGTCTACCACCGTTGGTACACCTATTGCAATGACCGGAATTCCTACTGTTTCCTTTGATAGTCCATGACGATGATTCCCCACACCTGACCCAGGATTGATTCCGGTATCGGTAATCTGTATGGTACGGCTCAAGCGTTTGGTGCTTCGTGCTGCCAATGCATCAATCGCTATTAAAACATCCGGTGCTGTTTCTTCGATAACTCCGCGGATGATTTCCTGACTCTCCATACCTGTCTGTGCCATTACTCCCGGAACAATTCCGCTTACGGAAGTTACTTCTTCTTCTCCAAATGCATATTTTCCAAATTCTTTTAATACATGACGTGTAATCATCATTTGATCTACTACCCGTGGTCCTAATGCATCCGGTGTTACTTCTCGATTTCCAAGTCCTACAATTAACACGGATAATTTTTCTTCTGTCTTTGGCAACAGATTTTTAATGATTCTTGCCAGTTCCATAGAAATTCTTTGATGATATTCCTCGTCCTGTCCATCCATATCCGATGCCTCTACGGTAATATAGTTTCCCTTTGGCCGTCCCATTGCCTTCGCACCGTTTTCTGTTTCAATTACCATAGTGGTAACTTTGATTTCTGTCTCTTCTAAATATTTTTCGTCTACTTTTACTCCTTTAATTTCTACATTATCCTCTTCAAATTTTTCTCGTGTCTCTAATGCCAAGTCTGTTCTTACCTGAAGCTGTTCCATATTTTTTCCTCCATTGGCTCTTTATTCTGTCTATATCCCTGTGAATTGTAATTATTTTTTGCAAAAAATCCCAAAATATGTATTGACAGATATAAATTTTCGGGCTAAACTATATGAGTATGTTTACATTAGAACGTCCGTGTCCGGCTTTAATGAAACAATATAATTAACAAAATCAATTTTTAATATTGGAGGTGTACGGATTGGCTAACATTAAATCAGCAAAAAAGAGAATCTTAGTAACTGAGACTAGAGCAGCTCGTAATAAGTCTATCAGATCTGCTGTTAAGACTTCTATTAAAAAGGTAGAAGCTGCTGTTGCAGCAAAAGATAAGGACGCTGCACAGGTAGCATTATTAGTTGCTACTTCTGAGATCAGCAAGGCTGCTTCTAAGGGTGTTTACCACAAGAACAATGCAGCTAGAAAGGTTTCCCGTTTAACCAAAGCAGTTAATGGAATCGCTTAGTTATTAGTGTAAATAAAGTAAAAAAGAACGTTGATGCCGTCATGTCAACGTTCTTTTTTTATGCAATAGGAAATACCGTGTTACATTAAAATACGAAAGTATATGATTTTCCTATGATATAAAAAGCACCTGCTAGGGAGACGCACCTTCCTACTTTGCACTGTATTTTACAATCAGTAATTCTACTGCCATACGATCATTCATATTTCCTGTCTTTACATCTTCTTCGGATTGGACACAATCTCCTACCGCTTCGCGCAACTGTTCCTTGGAAAAACTTCGCGCCTGCGCCTGATTTCTTCGTACTGTGAACTCCGGTATACCTGCCTTAGATGCAATAAATTTATTGTCATATCCATGTCCACTTAGCTCCTTTACCTGAAGCAATATCTGAAACTGTCTGGCAATCAAGAATAAGATTCGCATGGGTGGCTCTTTTAATGCTAATAAGTCGTAATATAAGTCCAATGCCTGTTTTTGCTTTTTCTCTGCTATGGCATTTACCATATCAAATATCTTGCCTGTGGTCTGGGTTACACAAACTGCCTCCACATCTTCCGCTGTAATTACTTCTTTTTCTAAGGTATAGCAAAACAGTTTTTCTAATTCCCTATCTATATTTTCCATATCGTTTCCGGTCTTTGTTAAAAATAACTGCAATACGGACTGGGTAATCTTTTTGTTTTCTCGCTTCAATCTTGCCAAAATCCACTGTGTCAATATTGCCTCGGTCTGCCTTGGAAATTCTACAATTCTCCCTGCCTCTTTCACTGCCTTAAACATCTTGTTACGCTTATCCACTTCTTCTTCTACAAATACAAAGCAGGTGGTTTCTGCGATTTCTTTCATATAGGCTGCCAATTCATCATTGGCACTTTTAAATACACCACTGTTTTCTAGCATAATCAATCTGCGGTCTGCAAAAAAAGGCATTGTTTCGGCTAAGTCAATGATTTCTCCCGGATTAATGTCTTTTCCTTCAAAAAATGCGGCATTCATCGTATCGTCCGGCTTTGATAAAGCCTGTTTCAATTTATTTTTATATTGTTTTTTCAGATAAGTCTCTTCCCCATATAGCAGGTATACTTTCTGAAATGTTCCATTCTTAATATCTTCGTCTATGCTCTTCACAATCATTCCTCCAAAGGTTGTACCAGCTACTAGTATAATATTATTTTACCTATGCTGTCAATTTTGAAATTTCCATATGCTAATACCATTATCACCCTTTTTCAACTTTATCTGTCCATTTTCCATAGTGTAATAAATTTTTGTTTTTGCCTGTTCCATATGGGCTACTGCCTCTTTCCCGGGATGACCATAAGAATTATTTTTCCCACAAGATACCACCGTAAGTCTTGGAGCCATTGCTTCTAAAAATTCCAGACTGTTGGAACCATTTGAACCATGATGTGCCGCTTTATAAAAGGTAATTGGTTCGTTAAGATACTGCTGCATCTTCTTATCCGCTAATAGCTCCTGTTCCTGCTCCTTTCCTATATCTCCCGAAAAAACACCTTTCATTCCATCTATCTTTGCTAATAACACCATGGAATTTGCATTGCGGTCTGTTCCCTCTTTCCACGGATAAGCAAGCGTGAACTGTAGGTCATCTAATGTAATAGACTCTCCTGCCTTGAGATAATGTATCTGACTGCCATTTTTTTCTGCTAAATCCACCAAGCCCTCCCAGGCTTCATCCCTTACAACTCCTTTAGCAAATACAATATTTTTTACCGGATATCCTTCCTCTAGTATCTCTTTTAATCCACTCACATGGTCTGCATCCATATGTGAAACAAACCACAGAGAGATTTCTTTTCTTCCATAATATTTTAAAAACGGTAAAATTCGATAAGTACCCACCTTTCCTACATCGGTACTTCCTCCATCGATAAATGCAGCATTTCCCTGCTCTGATTGTATATAGATACCATCTCCCTGACCTACATCTAAAAAGTCTACTTCTGCGCCTCTTTTTCCATTTGCCATGCACAATATACACATACAGGCTATTCCACACAAAAAATACCGTTTCTTCTCTGTCTTGTATACAATATACATGAACAGTATCAAAACAACATAATACACTAGGATTTTTTCCATAGAAGGTTGTCCTGTGATTAAATTACTCCTTGGTAACTTCGTAAAGAATTGGCAGATTTCCTGACTCATCCATAAAATTCCCGCAGGAATTTTCAATATCACTGCTGCCAGCCCCATATGAAACAGTCCAACGATACCACCAACTGCTCCCAGAAAAAGTAATACTCCCATAATTGGAAGTATAATTGCATTTACCACAATACTGTAAAGAGACACTTCATAATAGAAATACAATAAAACCGGCAATGTTGCCATCTGAATACACAGACTACTTTGCATCGTTCCTATGAACGCTCCTCTCCTTTTTCTTTGAAGATTTCGGACTATTCCGGTAATGACCACAGCCCCTAAAACCGCCGAATAAGAAAGTAAAAATCCTGCATACCACAAGACAAAGGGATTGTCCCACAATTGTAACAGGGCACTCACACTCAATGCTGTTATGGTGTCATAAGTATAACGAATTGTTCCTGCAAACATCATGAGAAAAAACATAACAATTGCCCGACAGGTAGATAACTCCATCCCTGTCAAAATTCCAAAACTATATACAATTCCGGATGCCAGCAAAGAAGCCAGAGGAATTGGACAATACAAACGTCGCAGCAGTCGATACAATCCCATTCCGAAAATGGATACATGAAGTCCTGAAACTGCCAAAACATGTGATATTCCTGCTTTTTGATACAGTGCTTTTATTTCCTTATCTGCGAGATTTTTGCTGCCTAACGTCATATTTGCCATAATTCCTGCTGTCTGTTGAGGCATAGCTTTTAAAAAGACCTGCTCCATCTCCTGTCTTTTTTCCAGCAACCATATCTTATACTTATGCACACTGGCATCTATTAGTCTTTCTTCATATACTGTCATGCGCAAGCCGATTTTTTTACTATAATAATATTGTTGTTCATTGAAATTTCCCTCGTTTCGAGGAAGTTGAAATGCTTCATATTCACCAACCACTTGAACGTAGTTTCCGATATTATATGAATCTTTTGAAGTGTATACCTGAATTTTATTGGAAGATTCATATCCTTCTTCTTTCAAAATCCAAGCATCCTCTAGATAATAAATGAATTGTTCCTGTTTTTGTTCTTTCTGGTAAATTCTTCCCTGAACCTGAATGGTTTTCTGGCTTTTAGCATACTGCTGTACTTCTTGAAACTTCGCCTGATAATCCATGTAATGAAATATACCACCCACAAAAAGTACCATACACAATACCATATGTAATATGGTACTAGGAATTGTTTCTCTTCCCCGTTGCTGTTTCAAATAAAATATCCGAAACAAGCAAAAAACAAACAAGCACAGGAAAATACCGAACATTTCTTCCTTTCCATACAAAAGCCCGGCAGCGAAAGAAGCTACCAGGCATAAAACCGTTCTATTAGTCACCTGTCCCCCCCGCATTTTCTTCTTTTTGCCCCGCCTCTGTTTCTGCTCCTGCATCCAGATAATCCAGATTTCGATCATACATAACGCTTAAGTCATATTTATCGCGATACACTTTGTCACTATCACCATTTACCGCAATCTGAACTTTATTAATATTGGGCAACTCCACTAAGGAATCCACAATAGAATAGATAACGATTGGTTCTGATATTTCATAGTTCTGGTCCAAGAATCCCTCATCTAAGTTCACAAAGCATACGCCATCCAATACTGAAACACTCACTAGCTTTGTTCCCTGAGGAACGGCGGAACGAAGTTCCTTATTTTCCGGTCCTTTTAACAAGTGTTCCATAATCAGTTTTTCCATAGAAATATTGCTACTATAATGAACTTCCTGTACCTCCGGCACCAATTTGGTTCCGTCTTTATTCGCAAAATAAAGCGTAATCTCTGAACTTAAAATTGCATTAATCTGCTCTCCCGGATTCTCTACAAAACTTTCTGCTGTCATCAAACCTACCGGAGCTCCGTTTGCATCAATTAATGGAGAATCACCTACATAAAAGGAAATGCAATCCACACCTTTTATCTGAGTCAATGTTCGTACTACTGCTGCTCTACATAATACTTCCGCAACATTATCCATTTCTCCATACGCATTGTTAAAATACAAACGTAACTGTGCATTTTCTAAGTTCCAATCATTCACCTTCACTTCTTCCGGCATCGCCGTCTGATAATCCGGACTATTGGTATTCTTAGAAAGAGCCTTTAGCATTTCTTTTATCATTCCCTTAGTATCTGATGCCTCCGGCTCAAATCCTTCTGCCACAATCTTTGTTTTATCTTTATCTAAATAGTAAATATAATAATCTGATGTTTTCTGTTTCTTTTCCCCACAGGCTACTACTGTACTAAGCAGCAACAGAAAAATCAACAGCACACATCCAGTTACCTTTTTTTTCATGCTATCCTCCTATGCAATATATGTCAAAGGAATACGAACGGTAAATATTGTTCCTTCCCCTTCCTTGCTATGTGCCTTGATTGCTCCTCGATGCATCAGCACTGCATTTCTGGTAATCGCAAGTCCAAGTCCTGTTCCACCAATCTCCCTGGAATGAGACTTATCTACACGATAAAATCGTTCATAAATATGTTCTAACGATTCTTCTGGGATTCCTATTCCTGAATCCTCCACACGAACAAAGAAATACTTATGATCTGCGTTCAAGGACACATGTACCCATCCTTCTGGCTTATTATATTTAATGGCGTTTTCTACCAAGTTCGTTAATGCTAACGAAATCTTTACCTCATCAATTTCCGCACTAACCGGTCGGAAACTTTCTAATACCAACTCAACATTCTGCTTTTCTGCAATTGGACGCAATCGTTTCATAATTGTTTCTAAAAGCTCATTTACATTTACTACAGAAATATTCAAGCTTCCTGCCGACTTGTCCATTTTTACCAGTGACAACAGGTCATTAATAATCTTATTCTCTCGTTCAATTTCTTCCGCAATGTCACCCATAAACTCCTTATAAAGCTCTGCCGGTACATCTTCCTGCCCCAACAGGGAATCTGCCAATACTTTCATAGAAGTTAACGGTGTTTTTAATTCATGGGACACATTTGATACAAATTCCTGTCTGGACTCATCGATGACACGCATTCTCCCCAACATCTGGTTAAATGCATCAGAGATTGCTTCTGTTTCTGAATAATCGGAAATCATCAATTGTTCTTCCCCATATCCAGTCTGAATCTCTTCCAGTGAATGAGTCATTCTGCCAAACGGCTTTAATAGATGATTTGCCCAAAACAACGCTACAGCCAAAATAATAATGGCATTGGCAATTTCAATTACAAGTGCATTATTATTCAGATAATCATAATTAGAAAGTATACTATCTGTGGAAACACTTACCAGCATAATTCCCTGTACTTCCTTGGTACTTGTATCTTTCAATGGAATTGTCATTTCAATATAACGATATTTTGAATCATACTTTGAAATTTCCTGTCCTTTAGAACTTTTTACCACTTCCTCGGAAATAATTGTCTTACCAGTATCTAATCCGTAAGTATCTTTTACAACCTGAAATCCATTATTGATAATAAGAACCCTTCCATCATAAATATTAGAAAGCAATTCTAATTGTGTATTAATCACCTCAGAAGAGGTATCTTGGATATAATTATATGTAACAATCTGATTCCCAAGCATTTTTGCCTGACTTAGGATATCAATACTGCGATTGGATACCGCACGATTCTCATATGTTTTTAAAATTCCTATTTTTAATATAATATTTGGTAATATTCCTACAATCACCAAAATTACAAACAGCCTGAACTTCAGGCTGTGTAAAAATTTCATTTTTTTCATTTCTTTACCCCTTATCTGTTATCCTTGATAATAGTAACCCACACCCCATTTGGTATGGACATATCTTGGTTCACTTGGGTTCTTTTCAATCTTTTCACGCAAACGTCTTACATGCACATCTACGGTACGAACATCTCCCGGATATTCATATCCCCAGACCATGTTAAGCAGATTTTCTCTACTATACACTTTATTTGGGTTTAACACCAAGAGTTCTAACAAATCAAATTCCTTTGCTGTCAGATTAATCTCTCTTCCTAAGATAAATAAGCGACGGCTCTCGCAATCCAACTTTAAGTCTCCGTTTTCAATTACTTTTTGTTTTTCTTCCTTCGGATGGCTCTGTGCAGTTCTTCGCATAATAGCCTTAATTCTTGCCTTTACTTCCAGAATATTAAATGGTTTTGTTATGTAATCATCTGCGCCATACTCTAATCCCAGAATCTTATCCATGTCATCCCCTTTTGCAGTCAACATAACAATGGGAACCTGAGAAAATTCACGAATCTGCTGACACACCTGAAAACCATCCAGTTTTGGAAGCATAATATCCAACAAAATCATATCATATTGATTTTCTGTTGCCATCTTCAGCGCCTCTTCACCATCATAGGCACAATCTACTTCCATTCCATCCTGTTCCAAGCTGAAACGAATTCCTTTTACTATTAACTTTTCATCGTCTACTACAAGAACCTTTTTCGCCATTTTTTCACCTCAATTAACCCTAATGTTGTTCTCTATTTTAGAATAAATCCCCTCTTTGATTCCCTCTATCTTCATGAGATCCTCAATTTGGGTAAAACCTCCGTTTGCTTCCCGCCATGCAACAATGCTTTTTGCCTTTGCCTGACCAATTCCCGGTAATGTCATCAACTGTTCTTCCGTGGCAGTATTGAGATTGATTCTATCATCTGTCTGCTGCTCTATCACAGTACCTTCTGGCTCTTCTTCTCCCTGATGTCTAATATAAATCATCTCACCATCAGAAAGCTTCTGCGCCTGATTCATCTGACTTGCATCTGCTTCTTCTGTGACACCACCTGCCAGCGCAACTGCTTCAAAAATACGACTGCCCTCCGGTAATTCATAAACCCCCGGAGAAGCCACCGCTCCTGATACCTGTACATAAATTTTAGTTTCAGATACTTCTGCTTTTTCAGTTTCAGTTTGTTTTGTTTCTTCTAAACTTTCTGTCTGCTGTATTTCCATTTTCGGTTTTTGGCCACATCCTCCAATTACAAGCATACAGAAAAACAACATTATAATTTCTATTCTATTTCTTTTCATGCCTTTCCCACCTTTCAATTATGGGAAAAGTCTTATTCACGAATCTTCTCTATTGTAACGAAATTTTTCATTTATTACAAGAGTATTTCAAAAATATTTTATTCCCACTTGAATAAGATAATTCCTCCTATACAGACTGCCATTCCTAAAAGTCTTCTCCATTCAAAGGGTTGCTTGTCCACTCCGAAAATTCCAAATACTTCAATAATATACGCCACAATTAACTGTGAGACTACGATTAACATTACTGCCTGCGCCGGTCCAAGTGCTGCCATACTCTTTATTACCGTATAAGTAATAAGTGCTCCTATTACTCCTCCAAACAACATGTATTTCGGTTCTACCTGTAATATTCCTGCAAAACTTTTTCGGTCTGTAAAAAACCAGGTTACTAAACAAATTATTAATGCAGAAAACTGTACCCAGCTATTGCTTACCCACATACTGGTACTTTTCGTTACCCCTGTATTAAACACTCCTTGCACACTCATTAACGCCCCGGATAAAAGAGCAATAAAAATTCCAATCATTTCAAGTACCCCGCTTTCCTTTTTTAGTAGGATATACCATGATTGGAATTTTTATACGTTATTTACAATCGTAAAATGCTTTTTTTAATTTTTCTACCATTTCATCTACATGTTCTTTTTCAATAACAAGAGGTGGCACAAAACGAAGTACATTACTTCCTGCTGTAATAATGATTAATCCATGCTCTAAGGCACTGGCACTTACATCGCCTACCGGAATCGTAAGCTCTAATCCCTGCATTAATCCCATTCCTCTTCTGGCTGTTACGAAAGGATATTCTTCCACCAGCTCATCTAATTTTTCTTCCAGATAAGCAGAAATTTCTTTCACATGTTCTACCAGATTCTTTTCTTCAAAAATATCAAATACCTTGCTGACTGCCGCTCCTACAAATGGATTTCCGCCATAAGTAGTACCATGATCTCCCGGTTTCAAAGAATGATCTGCAACTTTTTGTGTCATGGCAAATGCTCCCACCGGTACACCACAGCCTAATGCCTTTGCACAAGTCATAATATCCGGCTTAATTCCATAACTTTGCCATGCAAACATGTTTCCGGTTCTTCCCATTCCACACTGAATTTCGTCTAAAATCAGTAAAATATCATTTTCTTCGCAGATTTTCTTAACTCCTGCTAAAAATTCTTTTTCCGCCGGATAAATACCGCCTTCACCTTGTACCGTTTCCATGATAATGGCACAGGTTTTTCCATTTACCAATGCTTTTACACTATCTAAATTATTAAATTCCGCAAACTTTACAATTCCCGGCAATGGCTCAAATGGCTCTCTGTAATGTGCATTTCCGGTAACAGATAATGCTCCTAATGTTCTTCCGTGGAAGGAATGTTCCATTGCAATAATTTCATGGTCTGTACAACCATCTTTTTCATACGCATATTTCTTAGCTGTTTTCAATGCACCTTCAATGGCTTCCGCTCCGCTGTTGGTAAAAAATACACGATCCATTTCTGATGCTGCACATAACTTACGAGCTGCCTGTATAATCGGAAAGTTGTAATATAAATTAGAGGTATGTAATAATTTATCTACCTGATGCTTTAATGCATCATTGTATTCTTTGTTTCCATATCCCAATGCTTGCACTGCAATTCCCGCTGCAAAGTCTAAATATTTACAATCATCCGTATCATAAAGATAAACTCCTTCTCCACGGTCAAGTACAATGTGATTTCGATTATAAGTATGTAATATGTGACGTTCCGCACTATCTATAAATAATTCCCGTTCCATTATGCTTCCTCCTTGTAGAACTTTTCATCGCTATCTCCTAAAATAGCAGTTCCAATTCCCCTATTTGTAAAGATTTCCAACAATAAGCAATGTGGAATACGTCCATCTAAAATATGCACTCTGGAAACTCCATTATCAATCGCATCAATACAGTTATTAAGTTTTGGCAACATTCCTCCGCCAATGTTTCCCCCCTCGATTAAATCTTTTGCTCCGGAAACTGTTAATTCTGAAATCAAAGTAGATTTATCTGCCGGGTCCTTATATACACCTTCGATATCTGTTAAAAATGCTAATTTTTCTGCATTAACCGCTCTTGCAATGGCACATGCAGCATCATCTGCATTGATGTTATAGGTATCATAATTATCATCCAAGCCTACCGGACAAATAATTGGTAAGAAATCTTTTTCTAATAAATCAAATAAAATCTTAGGATTTACTTCTTTTACCTCTCCAACGTAACCGATATCCTGTCCATTGGAATATTTCTTATCTACCTTCAGCAATCCACCGTCTTTTCCACTGATTCCGATGGCATTTACCCCTAACTCTTCTACCATCTGAACCAAAGACTTATTTACTTTTCCAAGTACCATTTCAGCGATTTCCATGGTAGCTGCATCGGTTTTACGAAGACCGTTGATAAATTCCGGTTCCATTCCTACTTTGCCAACCCATTTACTGATTTCTTTTCCGCCACCATGTACAATGATAGGTTTGAAACCTACTAATTTTAATAAAGTTACATCTTGAATTACGCTCTTTTTCAGTTCTTCATCCACCATGGCACTTCCACCGTATTTTACTACGATGATTTTTCGGTTAAAACGTTGTATGTACGGAAGTGCCTCAATCAACACTTCTGCCTTTTGCAAAATTTCCTGCATATTTTTTTCTTCCATCTTCTTATCCTCTTTCCCTTATCTATTCTTAAGACCGATAATCTGCATTGATTTTTACATAATCATAAGTCAAATCGCAACCCCACGCAGTTGCACCGGCATTTCCCATTTTCATATCTACCAGTACGGTAACTTCTTCGTCTGATAATATCTTGGTAGCCTCTTCTTCGCTGTAATCTGTTGCTACACCATCTTTATAAATCTGTATCTTTCCCGACTTGCTCTGAAAGAACAGCTCTATTGCCTCCGGGTCAAACTGTACACCGGAATATCCCAACGCACACAAAATTCTTCCCCAGTTTGCATCATGACCATAAATAGCAGCTTTTGTCAAAGAAGAACAAATAACGGACTTTGCAAGAATCTTCGCATTCTCTTTGGTATCTGCATTAATTACCTGGGTTTCAAATAATGCAGTAGCACCTTCGCCATCTCCTGCCATTTTCTTTGCCAATGTAGTATTCACATAATTTAATGCTTCAACAAACTTCTGATATGCCTCATTTTTTTCTGTTATTTTTGTATTTTCTGCCATTCCGTTGGCAAGTAATAACACTGTATCATTGGTAGATGTATCACCATCTACTGATATCATGTTATAAGTATCTTTGATATCTTCACGCAATGCTTCCTGCAACAGTTCCTTGGAAATTGCACAATCGGTTGTAACAAAACTTAACATGGTACACATATTGGGATGAATCATACCGGAACCTTTACACATACCACCTACGGTTACCGTCTTGCCTTCTACTTCAAAAGTTACTGCAACTTCTTTTGGTTTTGTATCTGTTGTCATAATTGCACAAGCCGCTTCATGTCCACTTTCTTTGCTATCTGAAAGCTTTGGAGCCAATGCCTTCACACCGTTTTGAATTCTATCAATCGGAAGCTGCATTCCAATGACCCCGGTAGATGCCACCAAAACCTGCTCTGCCGGAATGTCTAACACTTCCTGCACCATATCAGCTGTCTTTTTGCAATAGCTCATGCCTTCTTCTCCGGTACAAGCATTGGCAATTCCTGCATTTACTACAACTGCCTGTGCATATTCCTGACTTTCTACCGTCTGTCTATCCCATTTTACCGGAGCTGCCTTTACTACATTGGTAGTAAACGTTCCTGCCGATACTGCCGGTACGGCACTTACAATCATTGCCATATCAGTACGGTCTTTATACTTAATACCTGCTGCTGTTGCAGCTGCTTTGAATCCCTTTGCTGCGGTAACTCCGCTTGTGATAACCTCCATAATCTTTTCCTTCCTACGCTTTTTCCAGCATTTATCTTATTTTTCTTTATTGAAAAGTTGTAATGTTCTCATCGTTTAAGGTGAAATCATAATAGTTCAAATCTTCTCTAAATGTCCAGCCCACACTTTTCCAGAAAGCATTTCCCACTTCATTACTTTTAAATGCTATGAGACAAACTTTATTAATATGCTCTTTTTGTAATGCTCGCATAGCTGCCACTGCCATTTGCTTTCCTATGCCATGTTTACGATATGCCTCTGCTACACAAACATGATAAAAGCATCCTCTTCTTCCATCATGTCCACATAAAATCGCTCCTACAATCTTTCCTTCTGCCTCGGCAACAATACTTGTGGTTGGATTTCTTCGGATAAAACGTTCTACGCCTTCTCTGGAATCATCCATACTCCTAATGCCAAATCCTTTTATTGTTTTCCAAAGGGCATATACCTCATCGTAATCTTCCAGTTTCATTTCTCGTATCACTATATCCATGTTAACTTTCCATCCTTTTCTATAATAAAGCTTTTATTTATGGGAACATCGGAACAAGTTCCAAGCCTTCTTTTTCAGGTAATCCAAATAATAAGTTCATGTTCTGTACTGCCTGTCCGGCAGCTCCTTTTACCAAATTATCAATGGCACCCATCATAATAATTCTTCCGGTACGTTCATCAATCTTAAATCCAATATCTACAAAATTACTTCCTTCTACCCATTTTGTCTCCGGACACTGGTCTTTTTCTAACACACGAACAAAATATTCATCTTTATAATATTTGTCGTAAGCAGCCTTTACCTGCTCATAGGTTGGATATGTAACGCTTCCATCCGGCTGCTGTATCTTCTTCATAGTTGCATACTCTGTTGCCAAGATTCCGCGATTCATAGGTACTAAATGAGGTGTAAAGTTAATTAAAACTTTTTCTCCCGCTGCATATCCTAACTGTTCTTCAATCTCTGGGGTATGACGATGTGTCGCTACTCCGTATGCTTTCATGTTTTCATTTACTTCACAGAAAAGATTTGGTACTTTGGCTCCTCTTCCTGCACCGGAAGTTCCTGACTTTGCATCTACAATTAAGGTATTCGGATCAATCAATCCTTCTTTTACCAATGGATATGCAGTAAGAATGGAACATGTGGTATAACATCCCGGGTTTGCTACCAATCTTGCCTTCTTTACCTTTTCGCGATTCACTTCGCATAAGCCATATACAGCTTCTTCAATAAACTGCGGACTTTTATGTTCTATTTTATACCATTCTTCATAAGTCTTTACATCTTTTAAACGATAATCAGCACTTAAATCTATTACTTTGGTATGTTGCAATATTTCTTCTGTTAAAACTCCTGCCAAAAATCCCTGTGGGGTAGCTGTAAAAATAACATCTACCTGTTTTGCCAACTCTGCTATATTATCATCCAAACAGGTGTCTTCTACTAATTGAAACATATTACGATATACATTGGCATATTTCTCATCTATATAACTTCTAGAGCCATACCACTTAATCTCTACTTCCTTATGTCCAAGTAAAATACGCACTAACTCTCCGCCTGCATATCCTGTTGCTCCAATGATTCCTGCTTTTATCATATCAACACACCTTCCTGTTTATTCTTTAACGTTAGTCCTTTACCATAGTAATATACTTTTCCTTATTCGTAAAGAGTTTTTTTCAATCTACATTGCATAATTATACATTCATTTTCCATTTTATGCAATAGTATTATGCATATTTTTTCGTTTCTTTTTTTAATATATTTTGATTTATTTCCTTATATTATATCTTAACCTTTTATCTTTCCTGCTTTTTCCTTTTCGTCGTTTTGTCTTTATATGTGCATTTTTATTATTTATTTATGTATATTTTTTCACTTGCCTTTTTTACAATCCTATTGTATAGTTAGTTATAAGATTTACGATAAATTCAATGGAGGAATTCAAAATGAAAGAAAAAGTAGTTTTAGCGTATTCCGGTGGTTTGGATACTACTGCCATTATTCCATGGTTAAAGGAAAATTATGATTGTGAGGTTATCTGCTGTTGTATCGACTGCGGACAGGAAGAAGAATTAGACGGTTTGGAAGAACGTGCGAAATTATCCGGTGCTTCTAAATTATACATAGAAGACATTATTGATGACTTTGCAGAGAATTACATTCTCCCTTGTGTTCAGGCGGGTGCTGTATACGAGAACAAGTATTTATTAGGCACTTCTATGGCTCGTCCTGGAATTGCTAAGAAATTAGTTGAAGTTGCAAGAAAAGAAGGCGCTACTGCTATCTGCCACGGTGCTACCGGTAAAGGTAATGACCAGATTCGTTTTGAACTTGGTATTAAAGCACTTGCTCCGGACTTAAAAATTATTGCTCCTTGGAGAGATGACAAATGGGGTATGCAGTCTCGTGAAGACGAAATTGAATACTGTAAGGCGCATGGTATTCATCTTCCTTTCTCTGCTGATAACAGCTACAGCCGTGACCGTAACCTTTGGCACATCAGCCATGAAGGTTTGGAATTAGAAGACCCTGCAAATGAGCCAAATTATGACCATTTATTAGTATTAGGTGTTTCTCCTGAGAAGGCTCCAAACGAACCTGAATATGTTACTATGACATTTGAAGCAGGTGTTCCTAAGACATTAAATGGAAAAGCAATGAAAGTTGCTGATATTATCCGCAAATTAAATAAACTTGGTGGAAAACATGGTATTGGTATTGTTGACATTGTAGAGAACCGTGTTGTTGGTATGAAATCTCGTGGTGTTTATGAGACTCCTGGTGGAACTATTTTAATGGAAGCTCAGAAACAGTTAGAGGAATTAGTATTAGACCGTGATACCATGAATATGAAAAAAGACGTTGGAAACAAAATGGCACAGGTTGTATATGAAGGAAAATGGTTCACTCCACTTCGTGAAGCACTTCAGGCTTTTGTAACCTCTACTCAGAAATATGTAACCGGTGAAGTGAAATTCAAACTTTATAAAGGAAACATTATCAAAGCCGGAACTACTTCTCCATATTCTCTGTACAATGAATCTCTTGCAAGCTTTACTACCGGTGATTTATATGACCACCATGATGCAGAAGGATTTATTACATTATTTGGTCTTCCATTAAAAGTAAGAGCTATGAAAATGGCAGAAGTGGAAAAGAATAACAAATAAAATTTAAAGTTATAGAATAACTATACAATTTGAAAAACTTGCAAAAAAGAAGCTGTATTCTGATACAGCTTCTTTTTAGAAATTACCACTCACTTTTGATTTTAATCTTAACGAAAATGTGCTACTCCTTCTGTTACATCCTGTGCATATATCATAGTGCAACTACGAATTGCACCTGTTCCATCATACAAAAAAGCAATTGCAAGATGTGGATCTGTCGGAACCGCAAAGCTATTTGCCAATAATTCTTCATCGGAGATTGTCTGATATTTTCCATCTACCAATGTATAACTTCCTGTTACTGCTGTTCCATCATCTAATGTACTATTAATCTGATATGTTCCTTCAAACAAACCATCTTTTACATTAAAATCCTGATCCGTCTGAACATTGTCTCCCTGTGCTACATACTGGTGTCCGGTTCCATTTGGCTTATCACCACTCCATGCACCATTATATACCTCTTTGTACAGACTTCCATCTGCCATATCCGGGTTTACATAATACCAAATACCCGTTCCTTCACGAACTCCATCTTGATAATCGCCGTAATACCACTCATTGCAATCACAGTCCGCAAAAGAATAATAACCGATTCCTTTTCCATTGGTTCCACCTTCCGGCATATAAATATAACTTCCTTCTTTTCCAATCATATCTGCCAATGCTTTTCCGGCATCACTTTCCTGCAATTCATTTAATGCTTTTGCATCGTCTGCCTCTATTGCCGCAATTGCTGCTTCCATTGTTTTGGTATAAGCAGCTTTTTCTTTTGCCTCTTTATCAAGCTTTTCTGCCGCCTTTTTTAAATCTGCATCCTTTGGTGTCTGTTCTAATGCTTTTTTCATTGATTTTTGTGCAGCTTCATAATTATTTCCGGCTGCATAGTTTTCTGCTTCTTTTTGATACTTTGCAGCTGCCTTTTCCTGTTCTTTACTGGTACAACCTGTCAGCATACCCATGGTAAGCACAACTGCTACTCCTGTTGCCCAAAGCTTTATATGTCTTCTCATAGATTACCTCCATTTTCTATTACAAACCTTTGCTTATTATATGTCTTACAGTCAAGCTATATGTCTTTTCGCATTCTCTAAGAATACGCAACCTACTAAGTTGTGTGCGAAAGAGTCCGACCAGCGGACTCTTTCCTATATCAAGCTTATTTTTTTCTCAGTTGTGCAATAATTAATTCTTTTAATTCTAATGCCATATCCTTCATTCTTCGACTTGCTGCTGCTGAAGTCAGTACACTTGCAAGGAACTTAGAAGCAATTTCATATTTTCCAAAATGATATGCCATATAAGAAATCAGATAATCCACTGTACTTTGTTCCATACCACACATTGGATACATTTCCTTGGCAGTTGCTTTCATAAATCCTTCAAATGCCTGTTGATAAAATGCTTCTTCTTCCTTCTTACATTCTGCCTTTAACTGTTTTTCTTCTGGTGTACTCTCCGGCATTGTTTCGCCTTTTCCTCTTAATAACCATGAAATTTTTAAACAAGTATATGCTTTCTCACTGTCTTTTCCTTTTTTTACCATTGTATTTATCAATGCTAATTTATAACGATCTACTGCCTGATCATAGGAATATACTGCTACCTCCGGCTCCTCATTCTTATGAAACTTTGCGCTGATATTTTCACGTATTAACTTTGCCTGCGCAGAAGATAACTGGTCAAAATAACGATTCATTGCAGTATAACCGCAAGTCGGACAAGAAGTAATATCATACTTTAATGTATCAATATACTGAAATCTTGGGCGTAAATCCTTATCCGGCTCAAGTCTTTTTACTCTTCCGTTCTTAATCATTTTTGTCTTAAATACGTTGTCACATACTTTACAACGTACGCTTTTTTCTAAGATAAATTCTTCTTCTGACGGAATTTTTTCTTCTACTTTTTCACCTGCAACTTTTTTTGCTGCTTCCTTTTTCTCTTCTTCAAACAGATTCATAGACTCTGTTGGATTCAATCCAAATTTCTCTAATCCTGAAAATAAATTCATGATATTTTCCTCCTTTGGTGTTACGCCCTACTATTTCTGAGTAGGGAGCTTATAAGAGCTCTTTAATGATACAATACGATTAAATACCAATGCATCCGGTTTGGAATCTTTTGCATCCACACAGAAAAATCCCTGACGCACAAACTGATAACTGTCATATGCTTTTGCTTCTGCTAATGCAGGTTCTACATAACAATTATTTAGTATTCTTAAGGAATTTGGGTTCACATTCAGGCTTCCATCTTCTTTATTGTATACTCCCTTTTCCTCGTCTACTAAATTTTCATACAAACGTACTTCACACTTCTTTGCATATGGTGCCGGTACCCAATGAATGGTTCCCTTTACCTTACGTCCTGTGAATCCGCTTCCTGCCTTTGTTTCCGGATCATAAGTACAATGTACTTCTGTAATATTTCCGTTTTCGTCTTTTACAAAGCTTTCACATTTTACAAAATAAGCATGCATCAAACGCACTTCATTCCCCGGGAATAATCTAAAATATTTCTTAGGTGGCTCTTCCATAAAGTCATCACGTTCAATATATAATTCACGGCAGAATGGAATCTGACGTGTTCCCAGTTCCTCATTTTCCAAGTTATTTGCTGCATCTAAATATTCTACTTGTCCTTCCGGATAATTATCAATTACTAATTTAATCGGATCTAATACTGCCATCATACGAGAACGTTTTAACTTCAAGTCCTCACGAATACAGTACTCAAGCATAGCATAATCCACAGAACTATTAGCCTTAGATATACCGCAAAGCTCTACGAACTTACGAATAGACTCTGGTGTAAAACCTCTTCTTCGTAATGCTGCAATAGATACCAATCTTGGATCATCCCATCCGTCAACCACTTTATCCTCTACCAATTTCTTAATATAACGCTTTCCGGTTACTACATTGGTAAGATACAGTTTTGCAAACTCAATCTGCTTTGGTGGATTTGGATATTCTAACTCTCTTACCACCCAATCATATAAAGGTCTGTGGTCTTCAAACTCTAAGGTACAAATAGAATGACTGATTCCTTCAATAGCATCCTCGATTGGATGTGCAAAATCATACATAGGATAAATGCACCACTTATCTCCGGTTCTGTGATGTGTCATATGTGCCACACGATAGATAACCGGATCTCTCATGTTGATATTCGGAGAACTCATATCAATTCTTGCTCTTAATACTTTTTCTCCATCTGCATACTTTCCATCCTTCATTTCTGTGAAAAGCTGTAAATTTTCTTCTACACTTCTATTTGCATTTGGGTCTTCTTTTCCCGGCTCTGTTAATGTTCCACGATATTCTCGAATTTCTTCTGCTGTCAAATCAGAAACATATGCCTTTCCCTTTTTAATCAGCTTTACCGCAGCCTCGTACATCTGGTCAAAATAGTCAGAGGCAAAGAACAATCTATCTTCCCAGTCTGCGCCCAGCCATTTAATATCTTCTTTGATTGATTCTACAAATTCCACTTTTTCTTTTGTTGGATTGGTATCATCAAAACGCATATTAAACTGTCCGTTATATTTCTGAGCTAACCCATAATTTAATAAAATAGACTTAGCATGTCCTATATGAAGATATCCGTTTGGTTCCGGTGGAAATCTGGTCTTTACCGTCTTACAATGTCCTTCCCTGATATCTTCCTCAATAATCTGTTCAATAAAATTCTTGGAAACTACTTCGTTTTCCATTTGTGTTCCTCCTGGTCCTGCACATTTTTAAAAAACTATGAGAAACACGCTTTGCGAGTTTCTCAAGTTATCGCGATACTCTTCAAATCTTCATGCAAGCACTCGATTTTCTTCGCTACTCGCGTAAATGTAAAAGACTGTTGGAAAACAGTCTTTTACCAATTATGTCCATTATAAAATTTTATATCTTGTTTGTCAATGGATGACCCTTTTTAACTACGCTTTATATGTTGGTGCGTAAACAAGTGTTCCTGACAATATTCATAGTTTCCCTCACATTTTGAGCAAAAACGAAATTCTAAATTGTCTCCATCCTTTTCTGTTCTTCCGCAAATCGCACATTTATGTCTGGTAACTCCTTGTGGTTGACGCATTTGCTGCCGATACACCTGTTTTCTATGAATTTCCTTTGGTGATACTCTATTATAATTTCTGGTACTTAGGTAAAAAATCAAAAAGTTTGCCAGTGATGCTAAAATAGCTACTCTTTCTGCTAAATTTCCACTGATAAAGGAAAACGCAGCCCAGATAAATTCTATCAATCCCATCCATTTTGCTCTAATTGGGATTAAGAAATATAATTGAAATTGAACATTTGGAAATAACACCGCAAATGTTAAGAATAAAGACATATTGATATAATTTGTGCTATAATAGCCTCCAATACCAATTAATAATTTACCTGTTATCCAATAATTGATTCCATATAATGCCATAGCTGAAATAGCGGTAAGCAATATTCCACCAATCATATACACGTTATATCGAAATGTTCCGATGACTCTTTCGATTGATATCCCGATAAAATAATAACACATTAGCATAAAAATTAAAAAAATCATACTGGTAGATGGCGGTATCAGAATCCATGAAATTAATCTCCAAACCTCTCCATGCATAATGTAATATGGCTCCAATGTTAAGTAACTAACTACATTTGGCATTGTAAACTCAATAATATAGCCCAAAACATAAAATCCAATCAACCAAAATGTCAAATTCTGGATGGCATACTTTCCGAATTTTCGCTCCATTTTATTTAAGAATTTCATAATACACCTCATTTGTCTTTTCATTCATTTTTCATATAGGTATTATTATAGGTTTTGCCAAAAACTTTGTCAACGAAACCGATTACTGTTTCATAAAAAGTTTATAAATTCACTCTTCCCCTTCTTCATATGAATTTATTTCCGGCTGCATATTCTGTCTCATGCGCATATCTTCTCTCATGCGCATATCTTCTCTCATGCGTTCCTCGTCTCTCATTCGTCTTTCATCTTCCGGCTGCATATTCTGTCTTGTGCGCATATCATTATCATTTCTTGACTGCATATCATTTCTTGACTGTATATCATTTCTTGGTTGCATATCGTTTCTTGGTTGCATGCGGGTTGGGATGCACAATTCATCCCCTACCTGAAGGTTATATACATTTACATAGGGATTTGCAAACATCAGTTGCGTTACACTTACATGATATTTTTTCCCTAAATTATAAAGTGTATCTCCATCTTCAATTACATGTACCATTCCCCTACAGGTTCTTCCCATATAAATCGGACCAATTGGAATATTTCCAGTTTCTCTTGCCATAACATTCTCCACTTTTCTTTTTAGCATATTATATTCTGTTTCTCCAAAACGGTTCTATGTTCGCATATACTGCATATATTGGACAAGAGAAAATCTAAACATTCTATAAAAAAATACGAAATAAATTGTTTTTTGTAAGTTCCTGTCGTATAATAAACTTTGTTTGATTTCTACTATGATATATAAATAGGTAGAAACATGATATTTTTACACTTTGTAAACATAGCTCAACTGCATATTCTTGCCAGTTTGAGTGTTGGAGGTTATATTATGGAAAATCAAAATTTACACAAGTTGGGCATTGATATTGGCTCTACTACCGTAAAAATTGCTGTTTTAAACGAACAAAATGAAATGTTGTTTGCTGATTATGAGCGACACTTTGCTAATATTCGCGAAACACTTTCTGACTTACTGTCTAAGGCGAAGGAGGCAGTTGGTAATCTACGTTTAGCTCCGGTAATTACCGGTTCCGGCGGACTTACCTTAGCAAAACACCTTGGAATTCCATTTGTACAGGAAGTTATTTCTGTCTCAACAGCATTACAGGACTATGCTCCTCAGACAGACGTTGCCATTGAGCTTGGTGGAGAAGATGCCAAGATTATTTACTTTGAAGGTGGTAATGTAGAACAACGTATGAATGGTATCTGTGCAGGTGGTACCGGTTCTTTTATCGATCAGATGGCATCCCTGCTTCAGACAGATGCGCCTGGACTTAATACATATGCAAAAGATTATAAGGCACTCTACCCAATCGCTGCGCGTTGTGGTGTATTTGCCAAAACAGATATTCAGCCATTGATTAATGAAGGTGCTTCTAAGGAAGATTTGTCTGCTTCTATCTTTCAAGCCGTGGTAAACCAGACCATTTCCGGTCTTGCCTGCGGAAAACCAATTCGTGGACATGTTGCTTTCCTTGGTGGTCCTCTTCACTTTCTTTCTGAATTGAAGAAGGCTTTTATCCGTACTTTAAATTTGGATGATGAACATGTAATTGCACCGGACCACTCCCATCTTTTTGCTGCTATCGGTTCTGCCTTAAACTGCAAGCCGGAAGTTACTATGGAATTAGATGAGATTCTGGACAAACTTTCCTCTGATATTCATATGGAATTTGAAGTAGAACGTATGGAACCACTGTTTGCTTCTCAAGAAGAGTATGACAGTTTTTCCAAACGCCATGGCAAACATCATGTAGTAACCGGTGACCTTTCTACTTATGAAGGCAACTGTTACCTTGGAATTGATGCTGGTTCTACCACTACCAAAGTTGCATTAGTTGGGGAAGACGGTTCTTTACTCTATTCTTTTTATAGCAGTAATAACGGAAATCCACTTGCTACCGCAACAACTGCCATTCGTGAGATTTACGACTTATTACCGGAAAAGGCTCATATTGTCCATTCTTGCTCCACTGGTTATGGTGAAGCTTTATTAAAGGCAGCCTTTATGCTGGATGATGGCGAAGTTGAAACCGTTGCACACTACTATGCTGCTGCATTCTTCAATCCGGATGTAGATTGTATCCTGGATATTGGTGGTCAGGATATGAAATGTATTAAGATTAAAAATCAGACCGTAGACAGTGTTCAGTTAAATGAAGCCTGTTCTTCCGGATGTGGTTCTTTCATCGAGACTTTTGCCAAGTCTTTGAACTACTCCGTAGAAGATTTTGCACAGGCAGCCTTATTTGCGAAAAATCCTATCGACCTCGGAACCCGTTGTACTGTATTTATGAACTCTAAGGTAAAACAGGCACAGAAAGAAGGAGCTGAGGTTTCCGATATCTCTGCGGGACTTGCTTACTCTGTTATTAAGAATGCTTTATTTAAGGTTATTAAAGTAGCAGATGCCAGTGACCTTGGAAAACACATTGTAGTACAGGGTGGTACTTTTTATAATGATGCCGTACTTAGAAGTTTTGAAAAAATTTCCGGTTGTGAAGCCGTAAGACCGGATATTGCCGGTATCATGGGAGCTTTTGGAGCCGCACTTATCGCACGAGAACGTTTTGAAGATAATCCTGCTACTACTATGCTTTCTATTGAGGAAATCGAAAATCTGGAAGTAGATACAAAATTAGTACGTTGTCAGGGATGTACCAACCACTGTCTTTTGACTATCAACCGTTTCTCCGGTAATCGTCAGTTTATCACCGGTAACCGTTGTGAACGTGGTCTTGGCAAAGAAAAGAACAAAGAACAGATTCCAAACTTGTTTGAATACAAGAATAAACGTATTTTTGATTATGAACCGTTATCTGAAACGGAAGCAGTCCGTGGAACTGTTGGTATTCCAAGAGTGTTAAATATGTATGAAAACTATCCTTTCTGGGCTGTTTTCTTTAAACACTTAAAATTCCGTACACTGCTCTCTCCGCAGTCTACACGAAAGATTTACGAAATGGGTATTGAATCCATTCCTAGTGAATCTGAATGTTATCCTGCAAAATTGGCACACGGACATGTATCCTGGCTTATACAGAATCATGCAGACTTTATTTTCTATCCATGTATTCCTTATGAGCGAAATGAGTTTCCTGACTCAAACAACCACTATAACTGTCCGATTGTAACTTCTTATGCAGAAAATATTAAGAACAATGTAGATGAGATTACTTCCGGTCAAATGCGTTTTCTGAATCCATTTATGTCCTTTGGTAATAAGGATGCATTAACCAAACAGTTACAGCTTGTTTTTGAAAAAGAATTCTCTATTCCGGCTGCCGAGGTAAAGGCTGCTGTAGATGCCGGATGGCAGGAACTGGCAGATATGCGCGAAGATATTCGCCGTAAGGGAGAAGAAACCTTAAAATACATGGAAGAAACCGGACACAGAGGAATCGTTTTAGCAGGACGTCCTTATCATGTAGACCCAGAAATCAATCATGGTATTCCGGAACTTATTACTTCTTATGGTATTGCAGTTTTAACAGAAGACTCGGTTTCCCACTTACAGAAAGTGGAACGCCCTTTGATTGTTATGGACCAGTGGATGTATCATTCCAGACTTTATGCTGCTGCTAATTTTGTAAAAACAAGAGATGACTTAGACTTAATTCAGCTTAACTCATTTGGTTGTGGATTAGACGCTGTTACTACGGATCAGGTAAATGATATTTTATCCAAATCAGGAAAGATTTACACTTGCCTGAAAATCGACGAAGTAAATAACTTAGGAGCTGCGCGCATTCGTATTCGTTCTCTCCTTTCCGCTATTCGTGTAAAGGAAAAACAACATACCAAGCGTACCATTGTTCCTTCTAACTACAACCGTGTAGTATTTACCGAAGAAATGAGAAAAAATTATACCATTCTCTGCCCACAGATGTCTCCAATTCACTTTGAATTGATTCAACCTGCCTTCCAGGCTGCCGGTTACAATCTGGAGGTGCTTGACAATGATGGTAGAGATGCTGTCAACATCGGTTTACGTTACGTTAACAATGATGCCTGCTATCCGTCCTTAATGGTCGTTGGACAGATTATGGATGCAGTATTATCCGGCAAATATGATTTAACCAAAACCGCGATTATCATTTCCCAGACCGGTGGTGGATGTCGTGCTTCTAACTATATTGGATTTATCCGCCGTGCATTGGAAAAAGCCGGATACCCGGATATTCCTGTTATCTCCATTAACTTAAGTGGTTTGGAAGATAACCCGGGATTCAAGCTCACTATCCCATTGATTCAGCATGGTCTTTATGCTTTAGTATTTGGTGATATTTTCATGCGTTGCCTGTACCGTACTCGCCCTTACGAGGCTGTTCCTGGTACTGCTAATGCTCTTCATGAAAAATGGAAAAAGAAATGTATTGACTTTGTATCTACCACAAAAATGCTTTCTCATCGGAAGTTTAAACGTTACTGTCGTGAAATCATTCGTGACTTTGACAATCTTCCTATGCTGGATATTCAAAAACCAAGAGTCGGTGTGGTAGGTGAGATTCTGGTTAAATTCTTACCAGCTGCAAACAATTATCTGGTAGAATTACTGGAAGCAGAAGGTGCTGAAGCAGTTGTTCCTGACCTTACAGACTTCTTCCTCTACTGCTTCTACAACACCAATTTCAAAGCAGAGAACTTAGGTATGAAGAAATCTTCTGCCCGTACTGCAAACCTCGGAATTAAGGCAATTGAGTGGTTAAGAAGTGCTGCCAGAGACGAATTTGAAAAGAGTAAACATTTTGATCCACCAGCTCATATTGAAACACTGGCAAAGTATGCTGCACCAATCGTTTCTCACGGAAACCAAACAGGTGAAGGCTGGTTCTTAACCGGAGAAATGTTAGAATTGATTCATACAGGAACCAACAACATTGTTTGTACACAGCCATTTGCGTGTCTGCCAAACCACATTGTTGGAAAGGGTGTTATCAAGGAGTTACGTCATCAGTATCCGCTGTCAAATATCGTAGCCATTGACTATGACCCGGGTGCTTCTGAAGTAAACCAGTTGAACCGTATTAAGTTAATGCTTTCTACTGCACAGAAGAACTTAGCTAAAATACAAGAAGAAGCAGATGTATAAACTCAGATAATATAAAACTCCTCTGAATGTGTTCATTATCATTAACATAACACATCCAGAGGAGTTTCTTTATTCCTATTCCATTTTATTTCACTATCTTTTTCTTCTTACCAAAATATACTGCTCCTACTCCACTTAAAACTGCTATAACAAACCACATATATGGAATAGTTGTCTCTCCTGTCTTAGGTGCCTGTGCGGATTTTACTGCTTTCATTCCAGCACTATTTTTCCTTTCTGTGCCAGGCATTGTCGTTTTCGTTGCCTGCTTTTTCACAATCGTATAAGTAGAAAACTGATTGGTTGCAAAGGATAAAGTGCCTGTGGAATCATCATATATTACCGGAAGTTCCGTCAAACTACCATTATGATCTCTGACTACACTATATGTCTCTCCATCTGCAAGAGAAGCCGAATCTAATTTTAAACCTACAGTAATATCGTCCTGAAATTCGGTAATATTATTTTCCCAATAAGTATCATTTCCCTTGCTCACCACATTATCCAATGTGAGATCTACGGATGCCACTTTCGTAACTGAATTTCCATTTACTGCGCTTGTTACATCGATTGCATAATTACTGTTATCAGCTACCGTCATTTTTAAATTTCCGCTATCTGCCGCATTTTTCCCATTTGTAATAGACACATTCTGTACCACTTGACTCTTAGAACAATCTACCTGATCTTCTGTTTTTACAAATAATGCTGCTAAATGCAAATTAGTATCTGGCATAGTAAATGTAAATGTGCTAACCTCATTTTGGGCAACGATGGTTGTTCCGTTTAAAGATGCTTCTTTTAATTGATATCCATAGTTTGGTTTTAACTGAATGGTAACAACATCTCCCGGCAGAAGTTGCACATACCCACCATTTCCATTCTGTTCATTCTTGCAAGCCTGACCATTAATTTTTAAAATATCTACTGTTCCATTTGCTACAACAGCATCATCTCCAAAGTTACTATCTTCACTCCAAACAATCGTCTTTTTCTTGTCAAAGTCTATCTGAAATTCATATACAGACTGTGGGTTTAATTCAAATTGTTGACCGTTTTCGCTAATTAATGCTTTATAGTCAATATTTAATCCCCTATCATTCTCTCTAAAGTACCCATCAAAAAAATCTCCTGTAACTCTAATAGAGATATATTTATAACCATCTGTTACAAAATCAATATTTTCCTTACTTTTTGTTAATTTTTCTTCATTTGTCCAATTAATTCCATCATTTGACAACTTATAAATAACTTCTCCAGTTGCCTGATTTTGATAAGAAAGTCTAAAATTCAATCCGGTAGTCTGTGGATTGGGATTCGGCTCCGGATTTTCTCCTGGATTCGGATTATTTCCACCATCCTTTGTAAATGCAATCCCCAATGTATAAGACTGTCCATCTTCTAAATCAAATCTCTGGCCAACACTTCCTGTCACACCCATGCAATCTACCCAAGTTGTACTGGTAGCCGATACTCGAACTCCTTCTGCTTTGGTAACTTTTACAGTTATATTCGACTTATCACTAATATCAATTGAAGTTCCAGAAGTTGCCGTTTTCCAATCCGCTTCTCCATCAAGCATATACTCTACCAGATTTCCTGATGTATTTGTGGTATCCGTTATGTTTACTGTAAATGTTGTCCCCACACCTTTTGCTACTGCCTTTAGCTGAACACTTCCCATAAACAGAGAGCATATCATAACCATAGAAAGTATCCACGCCATTCTCCTTCTTTTTTGTTTCATAAAACCATCTCCTATCATTTTTTATTTTTCCAGGCATAATAAAATTGCATTAACCCTATTCTGGACTTTGTTTCTGTTTTTTTATTCAATATTGCAATATGTCGATATAATGCTGCCCTTGATATAAAAAGTTGCTCTGCAATTTCCTGCACACTATCATCTGAGGTAAGCAATACTTGAAGTACTTCTTGCTCCCGTACCGTAAGTCCAAACTCTTTGGAAAATTTCCAAAGTTTTTCTTTCTCATTTTCCTCTTGTACTTCTGTTTTTTCTTCCTGATAATCCTCTTTTTCCAACTGTCCTGCATATAAAAACATAGTCACACTAATTAGTGCAAATAGAACAAGTGCTATCATACTTATAAACATACTATTTCCAGATTGGATTAGCGAAATAGATGCTGTACCTATAATTCCTGCACAGATATTATTAATTGCACGTCCCATTCCTGCCCAAAGTTGTGGTACTTTCATATAAGAAGATAATTCCATAAATCCCGTCGTAAAAAACACAACAAAAAATCCCGCAGAAAGATAAAATACTATTAGCCCAATTAAAAATGTTCCGCCTGATACAATAATCAACACACATATGGTAGACAACAGTGTGACACAATACATAATGATATTCATGTAACGCCGTTTTTTTATATCAAATAATACTCCTGCTATCAGTCCACTTACAGCTAAGAGTAATCGTGGCCACTGTTCAATATCTACATTTCCCGCTGCATGTATCAACGTTACTGCATTATCTAATGTTGCAAATATACAAGTCATCAACACTACTCCTACTATTAAAATAACACCTGCTATTGTAGGATTTTTTAACGTTTTTTTTGCCTCTTTTACCATTATTTGCTCATGGTCATCCAGTCTTAATAATATCAGAATGAATATTACCCAAAACACTGATAGAACAATGGCTTCAACAGTATCATTATGTACTAAATTATTATTAAGAAACTGAAGTAACAATCCCACTGCATAGGCTATTCCCACTGTCTTTGCCAGATTTTCATCATTTTGAAGAATAACTGCCAATAAATAATGCACGGCACTTCCAACAACTCCCAATAATACAAATCCTATACACCCTGCTGTCAATGTCATCCCGTAAGAAGTATGACACTGCATGACAAAGATACACACAATACTAATGGTGGAAATAAGAAAAAAGCCAATCTCCTTTGCCCGTTTTGCTAAAATCTTTCGTATCACCGGATAAAGAACAAATCCTAACACGCTGATTCCCAGAATATAACTTTGTGCCAACACTACGTCTTTTGAATTGGTTGTGTAGGCTATCATATTATCAAACATATATTCTGTTCCTAAAAATATAAAATTAAACAGAGCTAATTCTATGATTCCCCATATTCGTTTCCCATCTACACTTTTCTTCATTTGTTTCTTCTCTCCCATTAAGAAATCTTATTTTTATTATATACAAATGTCTCATGTAATCAAGTTGACAAATATCTCATTTATTCTAATTATAAGGTTTTCCTAGTTTTTTTCCTATATCTTCCATTGTTTTCTACTTATCAATCTTCCATCCAGACTTGGAAGAACAAAACTACTTTCTTGACAGGAGTATATTACAAACTGTAAAATGCAAGTAGCAATAATTGAAAATTGTGAAGGTTTTTCCCATGCAAATAGAAACTCGTTCACAAAAAGTAGGGCTGGCTTTATATCGAAAACTGATTGCATTTGCTAAAGCAGCAAACGTAGAGCACATCATTTTGGATACCCCTTCCGTTGCTCATGCAACACACAAGTTCTACGAAAATGCCAGATTTCGTAAAATTGACACTATAGATTTGCCGATTTCATATGTCTATCCTGATAGAAACAGTTTTCTATATATGCTAGATTTATAAGTTTGCACATGTAAATCAAACTGAATACTTTGCATTTAATATAACAAATGTGGCTATCGCACTGATGAAAATCATCACTCAGTCCGATAGCCACATTCTTTCTTCTCTTCTATTTTTCCTGTAATTCTTCCGGATAATACATCTCCCATTCTTTTCGCAAATCTGTCATAAGCTCCATGACATCCCTTGTATAGTCCAGCAAAATATCTTCGTCATTTCCTGTAATTGCCTTTTCCATATCCTCCATTTCATACTGAAGTGCACGGCTCATTTCTCCCTCTTTTATGGTTTCAACCGCTCCACTTTCTGTATAAACAATCTTAGCCTCTTCTGCTCTTGGATAATCATATATTTCAATATAGCCTTTTTCTCCACATATGTTACAACGCTTTGGCTGCTTTGTATGTAAGGATAAGGAAATTACTACCATCTGTCCTTCATCATTCTGCATCACAATACCGGACATTTCATCTACACCACTCGGTGCTTTTCTCATCATGGAAATCACCTTACTAGGCTTGGATTTCAAATAGCATCTTGCTAAAGATATGGCATACACACCAATATCTAACAAAGCGCCTCCTGCAAGATTTGGGTTAAAGAAACGATTTTCCATATTATATTCTTTGAAGCTTCCAAAGTTAATCTGAATCATTTCCACATCACCAATCGTACCATCTGCTACCATTTTACGCAGCTTTTTGTGAAGCGGCATATGATATATAGTCATGGCTTCTGCAAGCACTACCTGCTTTTCTTTTGCAAGTTTTTCTGCCTTTTCTAATTCCTCACGATTTAACGTAATGGCTTTTTCACACAATATATGCTTTCCGTAAGAAAATGCTTCTGTCATAAAATCTATATGTGTATTATGTGGTGTCGCAATATAGATTACATCTACTTCCTCATCGGAAAACATCTCATGAAAATCATCATATACTTTTTCAATTCCATACTTTTCTGCAAATGCTATGGCTTTTTCATGCGTTCTATTTCCTACTGCATACACTTTTTTTCCTGCATTTTTCAAAGCCTGTGCCATTTCATTTGCTACTACACCGGTTCCTAAGATTGCCCAATTAATCGTTTTTCCCATACCTTTTCTCCTTACTGTTCCTTGTTTTTTGCATGTTCTGCTAAGATTCGTAAAAACTCCCTATGGTATTTATAAAAGCAAAACAAAATAGAAATACAACATACACCAATTAAAATATTTGCTAACACAACCGGGATGTTATAGAACAAAATCAATATCATAGATGTTCCATATAAAATCACTGTGTTTAATTTTCCAAACCACAACGCCCCATTATTTTTTCCGGTTGTACTTATGACCTTAAGTTCCATGAAAGACATGTAAGCTTCCTTCATTACAAAAATCCCCACTTCTATTACCATCGCCGGATATCTGCTAACTAATGCCAGCATAACGAATCCCTGTGTCAGCTTGTCTGCAAAGGGATCTAAAATCTTACCAAAATCACTTACCATATGAAAATGTCTGGCTATTTTTCCATCTATTACATCTGTAATTGCCGATAATACCAGAATACCAAATGCAATATAATATCCTTTTTGGTCTTTTACCTGTAAATATACTACCAGAAAAACAACTGCTAATATCAACCGAAATAAACTTAACACATTTGGAATAGTTATTATCTTTTTAGAATTGTCCTTTTCCTTCATGTTTTCAAACCTCCTGTGTGAATCACTTTACTATAACGATTTTCCATACCAACTTTTTCTATATCAGCACTCTCTTTTTCCAGCCCCCCTGGAAGTAACGGAATACTGCTATTATCAATCCTACAGACCATCCGATTGGATTTGCCCACATAATAATTTTTCCTGCTGTTATTCCAGCCAACGCATAGGACAGAACCACACGGGTAGCCAGATTACACAGACTGCATGCCAAGAACCACTTCATATCTGCTGCCCCACGCAGTATTCCACTGCTTACGTTCATAATTCCCATAATGAAATAGAATAGCGAAACAATACTCAAGTATTCTGCTCCAATAGAAATTGCTCCTGCACTGTTAGCAGAATCCATAAATAACCCAACAACCTCTTCGCCTGCGAAATGCAATACTACTGCAATAAAAAGTCCGATTCCCGCTGCCATGGTAAGGCAAATTCGGTACCCCTGACTGATTCTTTCCGGTTTTCTTGCTCCCATGTTTTGTGCCACATAGGTAGATGCTGCATTTCCAACTGCTACCATTGGTGTAATGGCAATCCCATCAATCTTAACTGCTGCCGTATATCCTGCAATAAAAGTAGAACCAAAGCGATTTACCACGGACTGTATTAAAAGCATCCCCACAGACACAATAGACTGCTGAACAATGGTAGGAATTGCTACTGTTACCATACGTTTTAACATACCAACATCATACTTTGCAAAGTACTCTGTCTCTATTCCTTTTAACTTACTCATTAGAAATCCAAAGGAAAGTACTGCTGAAATTGCCTGTGAAATCAAGGTTGCCCAAGCAGCTCCTGCAACTCCCATGTGAAGTTTCGCCACAAAAAATAAATCTAATCCGATATTTAATATAGAAGAAAACATTAAAAACAACAGTGGCTTTGTGGAATCTCCCAATGCATTAAAAATAGCGGAAAATGCATTATACAAGAACAAGAATACAAAACCGTAAAAATAAATCTGTAAATATGCCGATGCCTCTGGGAAAATATTATCCGGTGTTCCCATCAGTCTTAATATCCCTTTGTTAATTGCCATTCCCAGAATACTTAACAAAATACTAAATCCAAGAATGGATAATAGGGCTGTTGAAATAGCTGTTTTCATCTTGGCAAGTTGATTTGCACCAAACAACTGGGAAACCACAACCGAACACCCGATTCCTGTTCCAATAGCTACCATAACAAATAACATGGTAATTGCCGTAGATGCTCCAACTGCCGCTAACGCATCCTCCCCTACTACATTTCCTACAATAATTGAATCTACAATATTATAAAACTGCTGAAACAGATTTCCTCCTACCATTGGCAGTGTAAATGCGATTAATGCCTTTGTTGGATTACCTGTTACCATACTTCCTTTTAACTGATTTTCCATTTTCTCCTCTTTCTGCCTCTCTTTCTAACTCTAACCAACCGTTTCTTATTTTACTATCTCAACGCTTTTCGGTCAACTCTTTTCCACTTTATAAACTTTTAATAATTTCATAATCCCGCTAGTTTCCTGGCTTTCCGCCATTTTGTTAGCACTCATTGTAAAAGAGTGCTAATTTTCTATTGACTTTTACAAAATGCAGTATTACAATTTTTTTCAGAGAGTTATGATTTATAGTTATTTTTGGTTCGTGGAAACTCTGTAAATCGTAATAAGCATAACAATAAAAAAACAATTAACCCAAAGGAGTGTTGACAAATGAGTAACAAACATGGAAGCCTTTCCATTAACAGTGACAATATTTTTCCTATTATAAAAAAATGGTTGTATTCTGACCACGACATTTTCTACCGTGAATTGATTTCAAACGGTTGCGATGCTATCACTAAATTAAAGAAACTGGATATGATGGGCGAATACGAACTTCCTCAGGACTATGAACCTAAGATTCAGGTACTCGTAAATCCAGAAGAAAAAACGTTAAAATTCGTAGATAATGGTATTGGTATGACTGCTGATGAAGTAGAAGAATATATCAACCAGATTGCATTTTCCGGAGCAACTGATTTCCTAGAAAAATATAAGGACAAAGCAAGCGATGAACAGATTATCGGTCATTTCGGATTGGGATTCTACTCTGCTTTTATGGTAGCTGACGAAGTACACATTGACACTCTTTCTTATAAGAAAGACGCTGCTCCTGTTCACTGGGAATGTGACGGCGGTACGGAATTTGATATGCAGGATGGTAACAAAGATACCGTTGGTACTACCATAACTCTTTTCTTAAATGAAGATTGTCTGGAATTTGCCAATGAGTATCGTGCAAGAGAAGTCATTGAAAAATACTGCTCTTTCATGCCTACCCCAATCTTTTTAAAGAAAGAAAATGCAGAACCGGAATATGAAACCATTCCTGCCGATCAGGTAACTGAAAAAGATACTGTAATTGAAAATATTGTAGAAGAAGCAAAATACGAAGAAAAAGAAAAGGAAGACGGAACCAAAGAACAGGTAGAAGTTTCTCCTCGTCAGGAAAAGGCAAAAATCTTGAAACGCCCGGTTGCCTTAAATGATACTGCTCCACTTTGGACAAAACATCCAAATGAATGTAGCGATGATGACTACAAGGCATTCTATCGTAAGGTATTTCAGGATTACAAAGAGCCTTTGTTCTGGATTCATTTAAATATGGACTATCCATTTAACTTAAAAGGTATCTTATACTTCCCGAAAATCAATACAGAGTACGATTCTATTGAGGGAACTATTAAGTTATATAACAATCAGGTGTTTATTGCCGATAACATCAAGGAAGTTATTCCGGAATTCTTAATGTTGTTAAAAGGTGTCATCGACTGCCCGGACTTACCTTTGAATGTATCCAGAAGTGCTTTGCAGAATGATGGATTCGTAAAGAAAATTTCTGATTACATTACCAAGAAAGTTGCTGATAAACTGACCGGTATGTGCAAAACAGAAAAAGAAACTTATGAGAAATACTGGGATGACATCAGCCCATTCATCAAGTTTGGCTGCTTAAAGGATGAAAAATTCTGTGACAAGATGAATGACTACATTCTTTTCAAAAACTTAGATAATAAGTACCTTACTCTTCCAGAGTGCTTGAAGGTAGAAGAAGATACCGAAAATAAAGACACTGAGAACAAAGATGCAGAAAATACAAACGCTGAATCAAATGAAAATGCGGAAGAAAAAGATACCAGAAAACCTATCTACTATGTAACAGATACCAAACAGCAGGGACAGTACATCAATATGTTCAAAGAGCAAGGTATGGACGCTGTTATCTTAGACCACAACATTGATACTTCTTTCATTACACAGTTAGAGCGTAGAAATGAAAAGATTAAGTTTGTTCGTATCGATGCTGATGTAACAGACTCGATGAAAGAGGAAACTTCCGAAGATGAATTAAAAGAAGCAAACGAAACCTTAACCGAAATCTTCCATAAGGCATTGCAGAATGATAACTTAAAGATTTCTGTAGAAAAACTGAAGAATGCTTCTATCTCTTCTGTCATCACCCTTTCTGAAGAAGGTCGTCGTATGCAGGATATGATGAAGATGTACGGTATGGCAGGTATGGACTTTGGTGCTAATGATTGCACATTAGTCTTAAATGCCAATAATGACTTAGTAAAATACATCTTAGAGCATAAGGACTCCGAACATGTTCCTATGTTCTGTGAACAGCTTTATGACTTAGCTCTGTTAGGCAATCAGCCATTAACTCCAGATGCTATGGCAAAATTCATTGCACGAAGCAATGAAATTATGATGCTGTTAGCAAAATAACCCCCAAAGAGCGGTAGCATTTCCGAGATATTCTGAAATACTACCGCTCTTTTCTATTCTAAAAATTATACTATTCTGTTAAGAATCACACTTCTTCTAACTTATAATTTTCTGCCTGTGAATGGAATAACTTATAATACAAGCTTTCCTTTTTCTTCATCAGATTTTCGTGTGTATCAAAGTCCGCTACTGTTCCACCGTCAATAATTAATATTTTATCGCAGAATATAGAAGATGACATACGGTGAGAAATGTAAATTGCCGTCTTATCTTCTACTAAATTGTTAAATTTCTCATAGATTTCTGCCTCTGCAATGGGGTCTAAGGCACTGGCAGGCTCATCTAAGATAACTAAGGACGATTCCTTATATAAAGCTCTTGCAATAGCAATCTTTTGTCCTTCTCCGCCTGACATTTCAATACCATTCTCATCATATTCTTTTCCAAAACGACTTTGCACACCGTCTTTTAAGTTATCTATTTTCTGACGTAATCCTACTTCATCAATGAGATGATTGATTTTCTCCAAATCTGCATTCTTTTCCTGGCAGGAAATATTCTCTGCGATGGTAAAGTTAAATAAGCGATAATCTTGAAAAACTGCTGCAATACACTTCATATAAGACAGATAATCGTAATCGTAAATATTTTTTCCGTTGATGCGAATAACACCGCTGTCTGCCTGATACATACGACAAATAAGTTTTACCAAGGTAGACTTTCCGGCACCGTTTAATCCCACAATGGAAATCTTCTCTCCACGCTTTACAGAAAAAGAAATATCATGAAGTACCGGCTTTTCTGCTTTTGGATAGGTAAAAGTTACATGCTCAAATTCAATGGTTTCTACCGGTCCTTCAAACTTCTCTTTTCCCTTGTCCATAGTTTCTTCTTCAAGAGACATAAATTCCATATATGGATCTAAAAAGGAAAGATGCTGCATGGTACTAATGACACTTTGTCCAAATGCCATGACAGAGGTAGAAAAGTTAATTGCCGCAGACACATACATGGTAAGAGAACCAATGGAAATCTTTGGTCCAAATGTGGTAGAAATGGTTCTTATTCCCACATAAGCATAACAAATGGCTGCTATTGCATCGTTGATAACACTTAATCCACCAGAAGTAGAACCCATTTTTTTGAATATTTTTTCAAATAAGTCACAAGTCTCATCGGTATATCCACGCAATCGTTCTTCCATCATATTTTCCATATCATAAAGTCTGATATCCTTTTGACATGGCTTATCCCATGCAAGATTCAGATAATAACCAAATCTGCGGTTAATGGGAATCAATTCCTGTGTCATTTTTACATAATACTTAGAAAGTCCGGAAGAAATCAAAAGCATTGCTACAATTCCAATTGCAAGAATAATAAGTAATACAGGTCCAAGAGTTGCCATAATTGCTATCAAACCAATCAGCGTTACAAATCCGCTAAATGCCTCTGAGAAACTCTGAATCAACATGGCAATGGCATTCTGATTATCAATGGCAAATACTGCTCTTTCCTTTAAATCCAGATAATACGGATCTTCCAGGTAAGAATATTCCAAATTCATAATTTTTTCTGCCATTACTTTGTTCATGCTGTATTTCACATAGGTTTCTTTTTTTGCCATCAAACATTTCCAGGTATTGGCTAACAACGTCATTCCTACGTTATTTGCAACAATTAAAATTGCAAAGAAACATAAGGTATTTACATCTCTGTTTCCCAATAATTCATCTACCAGATATTTTGGCAGTATTACATTCAAAAATAATTTTGCTCCATCTGTCAGTGCTGAGATTACCAAAAGAAAAATATATCCCGGAGATACACTCCACACACTTTTAAAGAAATGTATTAGTTTTTTCATACTGCTTCTGCCTCCTCCTGATAGTATTTTCCCTGTACGGTAAACATCTCATAATAACTTCCATGACGCTCCATCAATTCATCATGCGTTCCATACTCCTTTAACCCGTCATGGTCAAACAATGCAATTTTGTCACAGAATCTGGTACTTGCCAAACGGTGAGAAATATATACGGCTGTCTTTCCCTCTACCAGACTGCTGAAGTTTTCATAAATCTCTGCTTCTGCTAACGCATCCAGTGCTGCTGTTGGCTCATCCATAATAACCATTGGTGCATCCTTATAAAGCCCTCTGGCAATAGACAATTTCTGACGTTCTCCACCGGAAAAATCTGTTCCGTTTTCATCAATTACCTTTAACATCATCTGGTCTAATCCTTTTTCAAAACTTTCTACTTTCTTCCACAATCCTACCTTTTCTAAGGCGGTTTTTACTCGCTCATCATCTACATTTTCTGACTTACATGCTACATTTTCACGCAATGTAAATGCCAGAATATTTACATCCTGAAATACAGCAGAATACAGACTATACAGTTCTTTTTTCCTGTAATTTCCAATATCGGTACCATTAATATAAATATGTCCTTCGGTTGGTTCAAACAATCCTGTCATCAGTTTTACTAAGGTAGACTTTCCGGCACCATTTACTCCAACAATGGCAAGACGTTCTCCTTTATGTATGGTAAAGTTCAAATCCGTAAATACATTGGTATCTGTATTGGGATAACGAAAGCTTACATGGTCAAATACAATTTCCAATGTTTCATTTGGCTTTGTAGCACTTCCACCTTCGTCTATCAATGATTCATCCATAAGACGGAAAAAGTCCCCTACATATTGTCCCTGATTAATAACAAATGTAACATCTGTTCCTAGTTCTAACATAGATGCCATAAGGGTTGTGATGGTAGAAATGTACATGGTAAAGGAACTAATCGGCATTCCGTAATATGCCTGATAAATCAATATTCCATACATCACTACGTTGGTAAGTAACAATGTGAAAATCCCTGCAAATCCAAGTAAATATTCTCGTCCTGCAATCTTTCCTCTTAAAACCGTCAATGCTTTAATTTCTTCCTGATAATTTTTCAAAATACGGTCACGAAAATTATAGATACGAATATCTTTTCCAAAAGAAAAATCATGGGTTGTTCTATAATAATAATTTATCTTACGAGATGCCTTTGCCTCCTCTTCCTTTTTAGAATAACTGTAATTATGACTCATACGAGACACCCACATGGTAACAAATACATGAAGAATCAATACCAGCAAAATCCAGGGATTCAAGGTTCCTGCCAATACAAACATTCCCACAATGGTAATTATTTTTGCCGGTAATTGAAACAGTCGGTTAGAAACACCTTCTATTCCCTCCTCATTGTTATTCGCTGCATTTAATGCTCTCTCATTTTCCTCAAAAAACTTTGCATTCTCGGTATATTTATAATCCATGGTAGTTAGTTTTCGGAAAGTATCTCCTAAATAGTGAATGCGAATTCGCATGTTGTGTACCGAAATCACCTGACGAAGATAACTAACGGTAAATCCCAGTATTCCTGCCACTACAAAATAAACCGCCATTGCCAAAAGCAATGTTTTTCCGGCATCTTTTTTATTTTGCTCTAAAATTCCAATGGCAATCTTAGGTAAAAATACTCCTAAAAATGGATAAATAGCTGCTGCAATGGTAAACACTGCAATGCGCCCAAATTGCTTTTTGTCCCTTTCTGCGGTATTTACCATTAAACGTTTTACCATCGGAAGGGTCTTATACTTCTTTTCTTCCATAAATTCCTCCTGCTTTTCTGTTTCTATTCTTTTACTCTTCTATTACCAATAGAGTTCCTTCATTTCCATTCACTACCGGTGTACTTAAGATTCCCTGTCGAATTCCTTCTTCTATTACCATTTCTGTCATTTGAGAACTTACCATTGCTATTAACATCTTATACTCCGGGATTAAATGTTTCGGTACTACTTTTTTTATCTTCTTTGCAAGATTTCCATACATTTTTTTCAAAATGTCTATATTTTCCCCAATAAATGTCTGAGCTATTTTAACCATTTCATCATGGGTTTTTCCCGGTACCGTTACAATTCCCGGATATAACATATTTTCTTTTTTTATGATATATCCATCTGCAATTGCCTTAGCTACATACTCTTTTTCTTCTTCCGTAAGACTATCTATGGCAAGTCCCTTAGCAGAACGAATTGTCAATAATAGCTTTTGATTTAAGGCAATATTTTCTCCGCAATGAAATTTTGCCTCTACTCGCTTTCCATAGGTATTATAAAATGATACCTTTTGATAACCACAGATATTTTTAGCATCAATCCCATCTGCACCATAGAAAAGTTCTCGCATTTCTTCTTCTATATTTTCTCCTCCTATAATTGCGATTGACGTATACGGTCTGTCCGGAGCCGAAACATTGGGGAAGTATTCTTTTTCCATAATTTCTAAATACTCCGGCTGAATCATATTCCAGACCAACACCACAACCATTGTCCAAAAAATATATGGCAGTTCAAATTCTGTTCCGTAATAAGTCAATCCCAAAATTTGTTCTCCATGTACCTTAAGAAATACTTTAAGTTGTTCAATCAGTTCATATATTTCTCCTGATACACTTTCTCGTATTTCCTGACATTCTGCTTTTTCTAATACAATAATATTGGATAGGTACTTATCTTTTCCCACCTTACGAAGTAATCCATACGTTCCGTTTTCCCCTTTGCATAGAATTTCCAGTTCATCTTCAATATAAATCAAAGGAATTCCTAACTTTTTTGCAATATCGGAAGCTTTCTGTTCTTCTTTTCGACATAAATAAAGTACCATCTGAGACAATACCCGCTCTGCCTTTGTTGTTGGGTCGTTTCCCACCGGATTTCCGGTTCCCTCAAAGAACATATAAATAGGTTTTAATAATACCGGCATCTTCTTTTTCCTTCCTTGTTCCATTTCATTTTTTATGGTATTTCTGGCTGCAAACAATCTTTGTTTTACTGTAGTCTCTGAAATTCCAAGATTTTGGGCTATTTCTGAAACTTTCTTTTCTTCCAGATAATATTGCACCATAACCTCCCGATACATCTTTCCGAGAAATGCTATCTGATGCATGATTTCTTCCATTTGCTCTTTTTCCTGATTATCGGTCAGGTAATCTTCTACTGGATTTACCTGCACCATCGGTAGTTGTTCAAACTCCTCTTGGGTTACTACCAACATCTGCTGTTTTTTTCTTTTTTCACAGAAATCAGCATACACATTTCGTGCAACTTTCCAACAAAAGGGTTCAAATTTTTCAACTTGAATTCCCCGTTGAATGGATTTTACTAATTGTACCATGATTTCTGAACATAAATCCTCTGCCTCATGCTGATTCTGACATCTAGGATAAGAAAAACCATAGAGTTTGTCCAACAACTCTTGGTTTAATTGTTCTAATAACTCTTTTGTATGCATACTCATTCTTCCTAAAAACGTTTTTTCATATATATAGTCGGTGTTTTTTTCACTTGGTTAGGAAAAAATTAAAAAAAGATGAAAAAATGTCTAACCTTTCGCATTCTTTCATCTTTTTATACTACCAATTGCAGTATTTTTCGTAGGTTTTAAAAAAACTATCTGTAGTGATTTTCTTATCTGTCTCTATTTTTACTTCTTTCCATACATCGTCATTAAATTTAGATGGGAGCTTTTTTAAAAATTCACTATAGACATCATCAAAGGCTTCTTTTCTTCGTTGATCTAAAATCACGGATTTATTAGCATCCGTCAATTCCTGGTTGTAATTGTTGATACATTTTATGAAATACCAGCCATTATCCACAGGAATCATTCCACTTACCTGATTGTTTTCTAAGGAAAATGCTACCTGTTCCACCTCTTTTGGAACATCGTTTCGTCCAAAAGAAACTTCTATTTCTGCTGCTTCGTTATATGTTCCTGCTACAGAAATAAAGTCTGCACCATTATTTAACTGATTTTGAACTTCATTGGCAACATTTTCATCTGTAACATAAATCCAGTCTGCTTCCATGACTCTTGCGTCATCATCACTAACCTCTGCATTCACGTCACCGGTTAACTGTGTGTATAACTTATTTGCCAAGCCATACCGTTCATACAACTTTTCAATGTCCCCCTCTGATACATGCATATATTCTTTTTCTGTATCGTTTAAGGAGTCATAGTAGGCTTTCGCTGCCTCCTTAATTTTCCCTTGTTCTTCTTCGGTTAGTGAAATGTCCTTTTCCTCTGCCAGAAAATCCATTGCCATAATCTGTGCCAACTGAGACACTGTGATATCTTTCACATACTTTTCTAATTCATTATCTTTAAATTTATGTTTCCAAAGATTCACTCCATACATATCCGCATAAATATTTTGATAATTGGTAAGAAATACTTTTGCTTCCGAAAGAGTACACACTTCATCTTTTATCTTGAACACTTCACTTCCGGTAAATCCTGAACTTACTTCTATTTGTGTATTTCCTATTTTGCAACCGCTAACTGCTATACTCATAAGAAGGGCTGCCGCCATTGCTCTTACTTTATTTCTTTTCATTCGCCTCTCCTATTTTATCTACTTTTCCATTTTTGCCAAAATGCTTCTCGCCACACTGATTCCGTTTGCTGATGCCTGCTGCAAACCTCTGGTAACAGAAGCTCCATCGCCAATTGCCCGAAGTCCTCTGATATTTGTTTCAAAATCTTTGTTTACTACTACCTTATTAGAATAAAACTTAACTTCTACTCCATACAAAAGAGTTTCATCACTGGCAATTCCCGGAGTTACCTTATCCAATGCCATAATCATTTCTTCAATATCCACCATGATTCGATGTGGGAATACCAGAGATAAGTCTCCCGGTACTGCATCTTTTAAGGTAGGTATCAAGTTGTTACGACAAAGTCTTTCTTCTGTAGTACGTCTTCCTCTTTTAAAGTCTCCAAAAGTCTGTACCATAATTTTTCCATCACAAAGCATATTGGATAACTGTGCTATCTGCTTGCCGTATTCGATTGGTGTTTTAAATGGTTTTGTAAAGTTCTTAGATACCAACAATGCAAAGTTGGTATTATTTGTTTTCAAATCCTTTGACTTATACGCATGACCATTTACAACTGCTAAACCATTATCGTAATACTCGGTAGCTACTTCTCCGGAAGGATTGGTACAAAATGTTCGCACTTTATCATCAAAGGTCGGTGTATGGTATACCAGCTTTGCCTCATAGAGGTTTTTATTCAGGAAATCCATGACTTCATCACGCACCTCTACACGCACTCCGATATCTACCGTTCCCACCTGTGTTTCAATTTCCTGCTCTTTACAGACATGACTAAACCAGTCTGCACCTTCTCTTCCTACTGCACACACAATTTCATTTGCCAGATAGGTTTCTCCCTGTTCCGTAACTACACCTTTCGCTTCGCCATTTTCCACTATCAACTGCTCTACCATGGTACGAAACTTCATTTCTACGCCATGTTCTAACAGATACTCCTGAAGTCTGCTATATATTTTATATCCCTCTTCTGTACCAAGATGACGGATTGGACATTCAATTAATTTTAAGTTCGCATTGATTGCTTCTCTGCGAATCTCACGGATTTCTTTTTCCTTATCCACACCATAGACCTTAGAATCTGCTCCAAATTTCAGATAAATATCATCAGACTCATGAATCAATGCTACGGTTTCTTCGTATCCTAAAATCTCCGGTAAATTTCCACCTACATCCGGTGACAAAGATAATTTTCCATCTGAAAATGCTCCAGCACCTGCAAATCCGGTTGTAATGGAACACGGCTGGCATCCCACACAAACCTTTGTCTTACGTTTTGGACATTGACGCTCTTCAATTCTTCTTCCCTTTTCAATTAACAAGACCTTCATATCCGGTCTTTTATTAATCAACTCGTATGCGCAAAAAATTCCTGAAGGTCCTGCACCAATAATAATCACATCATACTCGTTCATTCCGATTCACCTATCCTTCTACTACTAGAAATCTTCCATCCGGCAACGTAAATACTTCTGCTGCGTCCTTTAGCTCCTCGTTATTCATTTCTGCAATATCAGCTCCTTCTTCTTCAAAAAAAGCTCTGACTTCTTTAAGATTCTTACATACCACTGCCATGCAATCCTCTAAAAATTCTTCTGCCTCTTCTATATCTTCTAATATATTTTTCCCAAAAAGTTGAGATTGATGTTCAAAAAAATATGTAACACATGTTTTATCATACTGATTCATGGATTTTTCTCCTTTTATTTGTCTTTTTATGAGACAAAACTCACTTATTTCATCATAATATGATTTGCAGAAAAATTCAATGCTTGATTTCTTAAGTTTCGGGAATTAATAGATGAATATTGCATCAGCATATTTATATTTTCAAAAATATCAATTCCATACATAAACTTTTCTCCTATGGTCTAGCATTAGGTCTTCTTGTTATGCCAACACTTTCTATAAATCTACGATACATTGCCCCTTTTGTTGAAAGAAGTTGGCATTTTTACTTTCACAAACAGAAATATTTCGCCCAAAATAACCAAGTTGTGATTTTTTCATATTTACCTTAGCAATCTTTCTTTTATTAGCATCTGTTTCATACGATACTTTGTGGCAAAATGAAAAACATATTTTCCAACAAGTTTCTTCATCATTATCTATAATCATTTCTACTTCATCTCCAAAATATCCTCTATGATATACCGCATTACTCATAAAAATTGTGCTTTTATTTTGTTATTTTTTTATCCATAATTTTACCCGTTTCTACTTCAATCAACAAATTCAATCCTGTAAATGTAATTATACTTATACACTTGCAATCTTTTTTTCCGATTGAAACAATAGTTTTAGGTGCCAAAGGCTTAATGATATCATCACTTTCCCATATTTTATTTCCATCAAAATCAAATGCAACTAAATTATTTGTAGGATTTTCATTGGAATACTTATTTCTTATTACCACACATTTTTCAAATTCTACAATCTCTGCTATCTTTTCATTGAAATATAATTTGTTTTTCAGCAAACCATATTGTATTCCCTTTCATACTTTTCAAACACATCTTTTACTTGCTCAGAACCTCATTCTAAATTTAATAAACATATTAATCTACATATTCTTCGAATTTGACATTGTCAATAGGACACCCTTTTTTATTTAACTCTTGTATTATATGCTTAAAGTACCATCCTACATCAGTAATTGAGTCACGACTATTCTCAACTGTTCTTCTATTAATACTTAAACCAATTACTAGTTCTTTGGTATTTTTAGCTAACAATGTTATACCTACACCAGAATTTTGATAATACAAATTAAGACCTATTTGTTCAGATTTTTCTTGCTTATTATTAATTATTTCCTTTAATTCACTATCTGAAATAACTCTTTTTTGCCAATCAAAATTATCATTATCTCCTAAAGGCAAATATTCAATATTATTTTCCAAATCATAATATTTCCACCCTAATTCGCCAAATAACGCTATTACATCTCCACCATTAGTATTTTTTTTGCAATTATTGCACATTGTTCTAAGTCTTCATCATAAACATCTGTTCCAAATGTTTCTGCAAATATTTTATTTATTTCTTGTGCCAATGTATGAACTTGTAAACTGTAATTAGAGCAAATAAATTCATTTATCTTTTTTATTTCATTAATGTATTCATCTTGGGGAGCCATTGGAAAAAATCCAATAGAGTCCCAATCATTTATAAATTGTGTTATCCCTTCCATTATTTCACCTACTCTCCAAATAATTTACTTATTACTTCTAACATACTACTATCAAAATCCTTGCAAAGTAGTAGCGTTATTCTTTTTAATAACCTACTCTTTATACCACTGTAAATTCCAATGAAAAAGTTTTATCTTTTGAATATGAAATATATTCAACCGCTTCCTCATCCTTAGTAAATATAATCTTCAAAGGAATATATTCTTCTAATTTCATATTTATTATGTTTTGCATATTCTTGTACTTCCTAATGCCATCCATTAAACTGTGCATGTTTTATTACCGGCAACTGTCCTGTTTGTCTTGGCTGAGCAAATATAAATTTCCAATTACCTTGAGTAATCTTTTCTCCATTAACCTCTATCTCAAATGTTTTGATAGTTCATCTTTCGAAATCTAACCCTAATTATATAATTCCCTTCTCTTGAGCATAACTATTAATCGCATCCAACAATCTATCTTTATATATTGAGAATGAAAACGGAATTTGTATTCCAGCTTCTCCATCATCATACTCAGGGAATATTATAAAATTATCTCTATCCACCTTCATAATAATATACTCATTTCCTTCAAATTCACCCTTTCTTATCTCATATAGATTAATGAAATTTGTAATACTATTATAATACTCTTTTGAATTTATTTCTGCCTGCAAAAATTTATTTAATACGTCCATATATTTTTCCTTCCTGTTTATTATTTTATTGGGTATGCACTTAGCATTCCTCCATCACTTGAAATTACGATTTTCACCAAATGCTCACCTTTGGTTCCTACTGTCTTTAATGCATCTATTACAATTTCATAACTTACATTTCCTGACTTAGTCAAACCATTATCAGTTATCGAAACAATTTTACCATTTGATAATGCATCTTTCAAAATACATTCAGCCTCTGCTTTACTCGCTCCAATAAATTTTTGACCATTTCCTCCTGTTGTTGATAAGTGTTTAGGCTTTACATACGCATTATCAATGTCAAAATTATTGAATGCTTTCTTCCCTTCTATAAATATATCATCTACAGAATTTAAGCCACCATTAAACCTCTGCACTACTCTCCCTACAGCTCCGCTAACCGCTTCACCAAATATATTAAACAATACATTTCGCCCTATGTCTACCCCCGCATTTCGAAATACCGTCTCTGAACTTTCTCCGTTATAGATATCTATTATCGCCTTTGGCACTGTAAATGCTCCGGTATCTACAATGGTAGCTCCTATGATATTACTCAAGTGGTCTTGTCCTATTCGCCTTAGAATGGGAAAGGTAGACAGTCTTTCCGACCAACCTCCTATTCTCTGTGCCAGTCCCGGTATATGTCCTGCCACACTTGATGCCATGTTATAGGTCAGCAGACCTCCTGTCATATTTCCTACAAATGTAGCATAAGGGTGCTGTGTATGACTGTTTATAAAAATATTTTCCATGGAACATAATTCTTCAAACTGATACCCACGAACCCTTGCCTGTGTTCTTGCTGACCATTCAAACAGATTTCCGCAAAAAGGAACTCCTTCTATTGCACCTGTAGTAACACTTCTGATACTATCCAGTTTGGTATACAATGCAGACATTAACTGATACCTTCGCCATTCTGCATCTGACCAATCATCTTCTGCAAGTTCTTCCATCAATGTGTATTCATCTGCAAAAAACCTTCTTTCTGCTTCTGTTCCTTCTGCAAAATACCGGTCTAATACCTCCTGTGCCTCCGCGATTTCTTCTTCACTCATTTTATGTCCGGGAGTTAGCCATATCTCTACCTTAATCAGTTCACTGTTATTGGCTGCCTCCTGATATTCTCTTCCTATGGCAAGTAGTTCCCGCATATAGGAACCATTACTCATGGAAAGTTTCTCCGGCTGTAACATTTCTGTTAGTGCCTGTACTTTTCTTCCATACGCTTCTAACTGTTCATTCAGTGTTTTCAGATATCCAGCATATGTCTTATCTACCTCTTTTACATTTGTAATAATCTCTGCCAGCTTATTTATGGTTAGAACTTCCTTTTCTTCCAGTTGTTCTACATACCGCTCACTGATTTTGATATTAACAACAACTTCCGGCAGTCCCAGTTCCTCCAAATCTGTAATATTTGCCAGACTTTTTAGATAAACACTGCATGACTCCGTGGCTTCCGACCACAATTCTTCTATCTTTTCCTGCGAAAAATCCCTTTTCATTTTTCCTCCCGACTATTTTGTTGTTTCAAAAGCGCGTGCCGCTGCCTTATCTGCATTCTCCATTCTTGTTTCTACTTTCTTTAATGCCTCCACTGTTTTTATCATCAGCTGATTCAGGTTATCCGAGACTGTTTTCAGATTTGTTTCCGCATCCTGCACCTGTTGTGGCATCTTTCCCTTGCTTTCCTGCTCCTGCGCCTGGGCTGACTGTGATAAAGTTGTCCCGAATGTCTGTTGCAGACTCTGCATTCTTTCAATATCATATCTCAGCCTGTGCTTGTCAATCTGTATCTTTTTCATTCTGTTCTCCTAATATAAATAACTGTCTGCCTCATCCAGACTGATTTGATAAGACATGGTAAGCCCATTTATCATATTGATAATCTCTTGGATTTCCCCTTTCAGACCAAGTGTCTCCAGATAAAAGGCTTTCAGATTTTGGGCTGTATTTCCTTCTGTTACCGAAACACTTACAGTATTCTTTAGCATTTCTATGTACTGTCCTATGGTTTCTTCATAACTTTCCGCCTGTACTTTTATCCTTTGCAGCTGTGTCTGTAATTCCTCTTCTTCAACAATCAGATCATAACCCAATGTTTCTCCGGCTTTCATCTTATCCCCTCCATCTGTCTTACTTTTCTTTCCAGTTGTTCTACTTCTTCCTCTTTTATATGAATTTCATATTTTAAATCATTTTCGTGGCAGATTAAATGATTCAGGCTATTTCTGATACTCCACTCTGCCTGACAATATCCTTCCATTGCCTGCTGATATTCCGTTCCTTCCATGAAACCTGCCAAATCTTGCTGATATCCGGCAACAAATGACATATGACTGAATTTATCTTGCATACCTTTGACTTTATTTTTTCTGGTACACAGAACTTCTTCAAACTGGTTTCGGGTATTCTGCACACGTTCCAGCACACACTCATGTAATTCTATTTGATATCTGCAAGATGCCATTTCACTTTCGTGTTCTGTAATCTTTCTTTTCAAACTTTTTATTTTATTCTGTAACTGGCAAATCGTCACCTGATTTTTTACTCCTTCCTTCTGTTTTCACAATTTCAGGCGAATTGTAACTATATTCAAATATATCTTTCCTTGGATTCTTCTACTGAATCAGCACTCTGCCGACTGGCAGATATTTGAAATTTCCTCTTACTTAATTACTTATACTCACCCAAAATTTGTTTTCTTACATTTTAGTGCACCACCGTATTAAAGTCAATTATTTTTTTCAGTGTTTGGTACACCAAAGCCACCGGAAGTCCTACCACATTATTGTAATCTCCCTCAATTCGTTCAATATATGCCGCACATCTTCCCTGAATTCCATAAGAACCTGCTTTATCCATTGGTTCCTCTGTTGCCACATATGCCTGAATCTCCTCTTTTGACATTGGATACATTGTTACTTTTGTTTCTGCAAAAAAAGTTTTCTTTTCTACTTTCCCTGCTTTTTCTATGATAAGGGTAACACCCGTAAATACACTGTGGGTATTCCCTGCTAACATCTGCAACATTCTAACAGCATCTGCTTCATCCTTGGGCTTTCCAAGAATCTTATTCTCATATGCCACAACGGTATCTGCACCTAATATTACCACGGTGTCTTTGGGTTCTACGCTCCCTCTTTCTTCTCCACTTCCTTTTCCTTCTCCTAATTCTTCCTTATATCTTCCTGCCACTTCTTCTGCCTTTTGCGTGGAAAGTTCCATCACTACCTGAGATGGAATATCACTGGTAATGACCTCTTCTCCCTTTGCAGGAATAATCTCAAATTCCGCCCCAATCTGTTCTAATAATTCTTTTCTGCGTGGAGAACCGGATGCTAATATCAATCTACTTTTCATTTCTCTTCTATCTTCCTCTGTTTCTCTTTTACTTTTCTGTTTCTATTTTATTTTTCTGTTTTTCTTTTATTTTCTGTTTCTATTTTATTTCTATCTTCCTTTTGCTATTTTCTGTAATTTTCATTTACAGTTTCTTTATAATTCTACTACCTCACTTAAACAGAAGGAATACAATAGCTGTTCCTTTACTTTTTTTCCGGTGGCTCTTTCGATAGCACTCTTATATAACTGAATCTGTGCCCGATAACGCTCTGCCAACTCTTTTCCTGTCCTGATTCGGTCTGTCTTGTAATCTAAGAGCACCATTTCTCCCTCTTCTTCAAAAAATACATCAATGATTCCCTGTATCAATACCATTTCTTGACTTTTAGAATCTACTAACACATCTTTTGCAGTTTCTCCCATAACAAATGGTTTTTCTCGATAAAGTTTTCCATTTTTAGCTGCCTGCTGCATCCTTCTTGCCAAAGGACTTTCTAAGAACTTTTTCAGTTTCTTCTTATCTACCAATTCTACCATTTCCGGCTCTACTAACTTTTCTTCCACCATTTGCTCTAATTGGCTTGCCAGTTCCTCTGGTTCTTTTGTGAAATCATAACATTCTAAAATTCGATGCGTTGCAGTTCCTCTCTTTGCTCCTAGATTTTCTTCCTGCACTCCTTCCATAAATGCAGGAATGTAGTGTTCAAATTCTTTTTCTGACTTCTGTTCTGGCTCCATGGTTTCCTCCGCCATAATTCGATCCATTGCGCGATGCTTAATCTCCGACACGGATACCTTTGTTTTCATATCCTCTTCTTCTGCAAAAGGATATTCATAGGAAAGACGCCGTTCTATTTGTTCTGCCTGAATTTCATCTCTTTGCTGCAACTGGGCTAATACCTCTAACTGCGTTAATGTATCTGTTACTACCTGCTTTTCTTCCTCTTTTTCCAGCTCCGCTTGTTTCAATATGGTAATTGGATATTTTTCTCCATAACAGAAAAACGCCTGAAGCAGAAAACTTAAAAAGGTATTCGTTCCCAGTCGGGTTAAAAAGCTCAAGAATCCATCTGCCATCTCTACGGACATCATTCCTGCCAGTTTTTCTTCTGCCTTTTTCATGGTTCCTGTTAAAATCAACTTTTCCTTTGCACGAGTCATTGCCACATAGAGCACTCGCAGTTCTTCTCCGGTATTTTCCATTCCGGTTTTTCTTGCTAAAAACTGTCTGGTAATTCCCGGTGTCTTTACTCTGCGTTTCACATCTAAGTAATCCATGCCGATTCCAAGCTGTGGATGAAGTACAATTTTTTCCCGGATATCCTGGGTATTAAACATTTTTCCAAGTCCCGATACAAACACCACCGGAAACTCCAATCCCTTACTTTTATGAATACTCATTATCTGCACTACATTTTCCTGCTCGCCAACATCTGCCAGTGCAAAATCCACCTCATATTTTTGCAGTTGTTCCATATAACGGATAAAGTGAAATAAACCTCGATAACTGGTATTTTCATAAGCAATGGCTTTTTCCATTAACATTTCAAGATTTGCCTTCTTTACTTCTCCTCCCGGCAACGCGTACACATACGCCATATATCCGGTTTCCTCTAACACCTGATACAACAAATCATGAATTGGTGTATAACTGATTTTAAAACGATACTTTTCCAGCAATTCTAAAAACTTTATTAGCCGCTTTTGCTTTTCTTCGGAAAGTGCAGTCTTTTTCTCCTGAGAATCTTCTTCCAAACGATATTGCATAACTGCTTCATAAAACTTCTGCTTTGGAAATTCAGTTCGAATAATCGCAAGTTCTTCTCCGTTAAGCCCTACGATAGGCGATGCCAGTACCGCCGCCATTGGAATATCCTGCCTTGGATTATCCAGTACGCGCAATAAATTCAATGCTGTCTGCACTTCCATTGCCGAAAAATATCCGGTTCCAGTAGTTGCCTTTACCGGAATCCCCATTTCACCTAATATTTTCACAAAAGTATCTGACCAACCGTTCAGACTACGAAGTAAAATCACCATATCCGAATACCTTACACTACGAAGCTCTCCGGTTTCTTTATCTGTCACCAACTGATGTCTCATAAGCTTTCGGATATTATTTCCAACTGCCTTTGCCTCAAGCTCCCGCTCTTTTGTGTCCTGATTTTCTGAGTCCGGCTCTATTACCAAAACCTCTGTATCAAACATTCCCGGTTCTGCCTCTTTAAATTGTGCCCCCGGATATAATGCTGCCTGTGGGTCATAAGTAATGTTTCCAATGTCTTCTTTCATAATCTTATAAAACACATCATTGACTGTCTCTAATACCTGTGGACGACTTCGGAAGTTCTTGTGCAAGTCAATCTTTTGATTGTCGCTTTCCTTGGAGGTATAAGTATGATATTTTTCCATAAAAAGCTCCGGTCTTGCCATACGGAATCGATAAATACTTTGCTTCACATCTCCTACCATAAACATATTGTTACAATTCTGGGCTTCTCCTGCTACGGATTTTAAAATCGTTTCTTGCACATAATTTGAATCCTGATATTCGTCTATCATGATTTCTTCGTAGTTTTTCTGCAATTCTACTGCTGTTTTGGTAGGCTCTTTGTTCTCTTTATCCACTAGAATCTGCAACGCAAAATGTTCTAAATCATTAAAGTCTAACATATTCTTTTCCCGTTTCTTTTCGGAAAAAGCCTTTTCAAAGGTAAGCGTTACTTCGATTAGCATTGCAACGATAGGTTCATTTTTGCCCAGTTCTTCTACTATCATCTCCGGTGCCTGAAAAAAGAATTGCTCTGTAATTTTCTTCACAGAGGCTTTTACTTCATTACGCAGTTTTTGTACCTGATCCTTTTTTTGTACATCTCCCTCAAACTTCCTTGCTCCCGGAAGTCTTCCAAAGGAAATACCCCGAATTGCCTCATAATACTGTTGATAAGTGCTGCATGATACCGCCTGCCCCATTGCCGCTGCTTCCTGCTCTAACAATGGAGTATACATCTGTGGTCCATCCGATTCCATACTGATATTACGGCATTTTTCCATTTGTGCCTTCCACTGTCCTGCCAGTTCCCCTAGATAGATTTCTAACTCTTTTGCCAAGGGAAGTGTCTCAAATTCTTCTAAACTTTTCACCTGATAAGGTGCTTTACAGTCTTCTAACCACTGTTCTACCCATGGATAACTCATGGCAAATTCATACAGTTTTAAAATGGCTTCCTTTAACGGTTCGTCTGTTTTCCCTGTGGCAATGGTTTCAGAAAGTGCTAAAAATTCCGGCTTTCCCTGTTCATAATAAGATTCTAATACAGCATCTAAGACATCACTTTTTAACAGTTTTAACTCTCCCTCTTCCGCAACACGAAAATCCGGATCTAACTCGATACGATGAAAATAATTTCGTATCACATAGAGACAAAAACTGTGAATGGTAGTAATCTGTGCATTATGAAGTAAGGTCTGTTGCTTTTGCAAATGTACATTTTCCGGCTCCTGCTCTAATGCTTTTTCAATGGCTGCGCCGATACGCTCTCGCATTTCTGCCGCTGCTGCATTGGTAAAGGTCACAATTAAAAGACGGTCAATATCTACCGGATGCCGCTTATCTAATATCTTTTGAATAATACGTTCTACCAATACGGCTGTTTTCCCGGAACCTGCCGCCGCAGATACAAGGAGATTGCGGTTTCTTAAGTCAATTACCTGTTGTTGTTCTGTTGTCCATCCCATCTTATATCTCCTTTCGCATCCGTGCTAAAATTTCTTCTTTATCCTTGATATTTTCAAGCTTATGGTATTCCCGCCCCGGCATATCCGTTTCAAATCCGCAAACTCCCGCATAAGGACAATAATCACATCCCGTCTTGTCGCCTAATTGATATGGATTTGTTTCGATATCTCCATCAAAAATCTTTTGTCCGATGTCTCGTATTTTGTGATTTACAAAATTAGAAAGCACTTGAAACTCTTCTTTTTCCGCTTTCTGTGATTTTTTACTTACACTGTCATCTGCTTCTTCCGCAGCAACACCTTTTAATTTTAATTCTTCTAAAATCTTTTCTTTAATCTCAATTTCTGTCTGATTGCTGGTTCCTTCTACCACCGGGTCATCTAAATGATAGTAATACATTCCACCCGGAACTACTTCTTTGTCCGGATACTTCTTTTTCAAAAGCTCTAATGCAGAGTTCATGTAAACTACCAACTGTAACTGCAAGCCATGATATAGGGATAACAACTGAAAATCCCGATTTCCTGATTTATAATCCACTACCTTCACATAAACCTGCTGATCCGTCTTTTGGGTATCTACACGGTCGATTCTTCCCTTTAGCCGCATTTTTTCTTCATCATTTAGGGAGAAGTTTACTGCCTGCAAATCTTCTGCAAAGGAGAAGGAAATCTCGTACCCCTCCGGTGAAAAATGACTTGTTTCAATCTGATTTGCTATGGTTTCTATGGTTCGTTTTAAAATTCTTCGGATTCTTTCCACCAAATATGCTGTTCTGGCATCATTTAATAGCACAGTGTCTGCCGCCATACTTACGGTTTCTTCCACAGCCTGCTGTATCAACTTTTCCTGCGCCTCTTTTGGCACATCAAACCAATGATAGCCTGCCTTTTCCATTGCCACGGAATATCGTTGTAAAGCCTCATGGAACATACTTCCCATGTCTACTGCCGCAAACTCGCCTAAGTTACGCTCCTCTAACTTCAAGCCATACTGTAAGAAATGACTATACGCACAGGTAGAAAACTGTTCCAATCGGGTAACACTGTTTTCCAAAACTTTTCCATACAAAGCACGAGTGATTTCTTTTCCCATACGCATTGGATGATATTGATAAAAAGCCGCCGCCAAAAAGTCCGCTGCTTTTTGACTCCACTCATCCCTGGCTGCATACCATTGATATAATTCCCTCCATTCCGGCAAAACATCTCCGTGCTTTGCCATGCGAAGTCCTTGCACAAAAAAGTCCATACTACTTTCCGGTGTTACAATCTGTTCCATGCCACTAACCTGTTCCACCTTTACCGGTTGTACTTTTGGAAACATTTTTCGCAGTATTCCTACTAAATAGGACTTTCTTGTTTCTTTTCCTTCTGAATTTACCCGAAACCATGTAACATATAACTTCTGTGATGGTTTTGTAAGATTCAAATACAAATAAAACTTTTGTATAAAGCTTCGTTCTCTGTCGGTAGGTGCAAGCTCCATTTCATTTTGCGCAAACCATTCTCTATCAGACTGTGAAATAATTCCACCGTGTTCCGTTGCTTTTGGAATGATTCCATCATTTACTCCTACAAAAAACAGCACTTTAATGTCAGATAAACGGCTTCGTTCAATATCTCCAAAAATCACTCTGTCATATCCCGGTGGGATAATTCCTACTGCCGCTGCTTCTATACCTGCCTCCAGAATTTCTCGATATTCTCGAAGCGTCAACTGTTCTTCTCCTAACAGCTCTACCATTTTATCTAATAAATCCATGACAATTCGATATATCTGTACATATTCCTTTGCCAGTGCAGTTTCGCCCTCTTCTTCAAAACGTTTACTGAACTCCTGCAACTGTTCCTCAATTTGCAGATTCACCATAAACTGATAAAATGCTTTTGATTTCTCAGTAATATTTGTTTTCTTTTGAAACACTTCTCTCATGGAAGTAAACTGTTCTATCAGACGTTCACGTAAAGCATTTACCTGCTCTAGTTCTTCCTCATTATTTGTACCCGCGCGGCGCACCCATTTTCGTTGCCACTTGTTCCATCCACGGATTCCACCTGCCAAAAGATAGTTTTCCAATAAATCTGTTTCTTCCATGTTAAAACCAGATAATCCACTTCTCAGATAACCAATTACTGATTCATAAGAAAAATCCTGTTCCAGTACCTGTAATGCTCTCTTTAAAAATTCCGTCATGGGATGGAACACAATATTTTTCTTAGTGTCCAGGAAAACAGGGATATCATATCGTTCAAAAATTTCTCGTACATAATTGCCGTACATTTCTACGTCACCGCATACCACTGCCATATCCTTATAACGATAATTTTCCTCACGCACTAAACGCTTCATTTCTCGTGCAATAAAATGAAGCTCCTGTCTTGGACTCAATAGAGAAAACATAGAAATATCTTTCGTTTTCTTAGAAAAAGGTATTGGATTTTGTCGAAACAGATTCTGCTCTAAGCACAACAATGCCTCAGACTCCCGAAATCTGGTATGATTTCCATGATGTGTCCAATAAGGCTCCAATACTTCTGTATGGGTTCTCTCTGCAATTTTTCCAAGGTTCTCTACCGTCTTTTTTGTCATATAGAATAAATCCTGGATTCCATCACATTGATATGGATCCTCTCGTTCATCCAATGCTGCCGTCACTAGAATCTCATCTGCTATTTTCATTAATTCCTCCAACAGATAATACTGCACTGGGGTAAATCCGGTAAATCCATCCAATACAAAAACTGCATTTTTCAAAAGTTTGGAACGATGTGCTTCTTCTGCTAATACTTCTAACAATTCCTCTGCTGTGATAAACCGATCTTTCAAGAACTCCTGAAATCCCCGATACATGGTCTGAATATCTGCAATTTTATAGCGAAACAATGGAGTCTGACGTTCATCCTCCACAAAGGTATCTAACTGCTCCGGCAAAATTCGGTACTGTGTCAACTCAGAAATCACAGACTTTACCTCTGTAATATATCCTGTCTTTTTCATACTTGCTTTTATCAATTTCAAGTTATCCTGTTTCTCTTCTGCCACGCGGCGAAGTACCAGATTCTTTCCTGTTTCTTCTAATATCTTTATATTTCCAAGACCAAGTTCATCAAAGATACGATATGCTAAACGTGGAAAGCTCACCACATCTACATTCATTATGCTATGCTGTTCCTGACGGCTCACCAGTTCCCTTTGGGTCTGCATGGTAAACTGTTCCGGAACTACTACAAAAAACATTTTATCCGGTTGTTCCTTTGCCTGTGCTAATACTTTTTCATATACATAACTGGACTTTCCGCTGCCGGAACCTCCAAATACCATTTGCAATGCCATTTTGCTAACCTCTTTCTATATTTACTGGCTATTCATATAATAATAACGCAGTTTCTCCGCTTTTCAAGCTTTCGAAACTGCTAACATCCACTCACAATTCGGGCTATTCGCCCTACTTGCTCATGTCTGTTTAGTCAGCTAATAGATAAAATCCTTAGACTGCAAGCAGCCACATCTTTTATCTATTGCAGACATTATTATAGCATAACAAAAGGCTGTACGCTACCTTAGCGCACAGCCTTTATACTTACTTCACTGTCTTAAATTGGTTGAAATCGTTCTGCAAACTTATCAGAACCACATACATGGCGTTCATCGTTTTTTTCCTTGATAATATAGTCTCCTTCACGAACAAAAATAAGTCCCCGTCGATTTTGAATAAAAGGACACACCACTACGCCATCTTCTCTTCTTATCTTCACCAACTTATCTGTGACAATCCAACCATTTGTCACCACGGAAGTCCATGGCATAAAACCATCTTCCAAACCCTTTCCAACTTCATATAACTCTGCTTCTACTTCAAAAGAACTTCTCTTATACTTCGTCATAAAAAGCCCCTCCTCCTACATGCATCGTTTCCAGTACTATATACCTATTATATCCTGAAATATCTAAAAATACAATGTATTTTTAAGTTATTATGCAAAAATTCTATCTACTATACTACGATATTGGGCGAGACTCTGACATTTTTTAATCTGTTTCATATCCTTTTCGCTATTTTGAAAAAGGTTTCCCATATAAAACCACAGCTCTTTCATTTTAAACAAAACATTTCTGTCCCCGGAAAATATCTCTTCATATCCATTACATATTTCATCATGGAATGCCTTCAATTTCTTCTTATCTAGCTTAGTTTCTTGTGATTCAAACATATCTATTAGCTGTGGATTGGAAATAATTCCTCTTCCTAGCATCACTTTTTCTGTGTTTGGAAACTCTTTCAACAATTGTTCATAATCGGACTTGGTAAAAATATCTCCATTGTAACATAATGGATTTTTGCTTTCCTTTACTGCATATTCGTATGCCTGCCAATCAGGCTTATTTTTATAAAAATCTGTCTGAATCCTTGGATGCACAATCAATTCTTCCATTGGATATTGATTATAAATGGAAAGCAACCTGTTCCACTCTTCTGCATCTTCTTTTCCGATTCTGGTCTTTATGGAAATCTTCATATGCAGATTTTCAAAAACTTCCTCTAAAAAAGCATCTAACTGTTCCAGATAAGCTAAAAATCCTGACCCACGTCCCTTGGATACCACTGTTCCGGAAGGACACCCCAGATTCAGGTTGATTTCCTCATATCCATACTCTTGAAGTGTCTTTCCTATGCGAATGAAATCTGTGGCATTATTGGTCAATATCTGTGGCACTACCTTCATTCCCTGATTATGCTCTGGAAGAATATCCTTTTCTTCTCTGCTGTTCAAACATCGCTTGGTATGGGGACTAATAAATGGTGTAAAATATTTCTCTACATTATGAAAGTATTTCTCGTAAGCATTTCGATAAATATATCCGGTAATTCCTTCTAATGGTGCTAAATAAAATTTCATAATTTTCTCACTATAACTGGCTTAAAATCCGGTCAAACAGTGCTCCTGCTACTTCTTCTTTTTTCATTATCGGAAGTTCTTCACAAGCATCTTTTGTAATCACTGTAACAATATTGGTATCCGTTCCAAATCCGGCTCCGGCTACTTTTAGATTATTAGCAACAATCATGTCCAGATTCTTTTTCGCCAACTTTGCTCTGGAATTCTCCAACATATTCTGGGTTTCCATGGAAAATCCACAAATAAACTGCTGTTTTTTCCTCTGTGTTAATGTTCCAATAATATCGGTTGTGCGTTCCAATGGAATGTTCATTTCACCATCTGACTTTTTAATCTTATGGTCTGCCACAGTGGTAGGTCGATAATCTGCCACTGCTGCTGCCATCAGTATAATATCCTGTGTATCAAATGCATCGTTTACTGCCTGAAACATTTCCTCTGCTGTTGTAACGTCTATTACCTTCATAAAACGTGGTCTTTTCAACTGTGTCGGTCCACTTACTAATGTAACCTCTGCTCCACGCCTTGCTGCATTTTCTGCAATAGCATATCCCATTTTTCCGGTAGAATGATTGGTAATATATCGTACCGGGTCTAAAGATTCTCTGGTAGGTCCGGCAGTAACAAGCACCTTTTTTCCTACCATATCTTTTTCACAGGCAATTTCCTGTAAAATGCAATCTAATAACATCTCCGGCTCCGGCATTTTTCCTTTTCCGGTATCACCACATGCCAAATGTCCTGCTGCCGGTTCTATCAACTGATAGCCCAGACTTTCTAATTTTCTCATATTTTCCTGCGTTACAGGATTGTCGTACATATGTGTATTCATGGCGGGAGATAACAAAATCGGTGCAGTACATGCCAACATGGTGGATGTCAGCATATCATCTGCTATTCCGTGTGCTAACTTTGCAATTACATTGGCTGTAGCCGGTGCAATCATTACAATATCTGCCTCCGCAGCCATGGCAATATGTGCTACATGATATCCGCTATTTCGCTCAAAGGTATCATCAATTACTTTATTTCCTGTTAATGTTTCAAAGGTAACCGGTGAAATAAACTGTTCTGCATTCTTTGTCATAATTACATGAACATCTGCATTAAGCTTTACCAGCATGCTCGCTAAGTTGGCAATCTTATATGCTGCAATACTTCCGGTTACTCCAAGTAATACATGCTTTCCTTTTAACATAACTACCTCCTGCTGATTTTGCGAAGTACCATTCCAATAGCTGCTACTAAAATTGCAGCTACTACTGCTTCAATAATTCCGTTAAAACTAATAACACCTAAAATAACGCCTGTTACTGCATTTGCACTTACTTTTAACGCTTTTGCATAGTCTTCTTTGTAAAAAATATAAATCATTGGCATTACTAATAATGTATTTACCAAGGCACCGCTTACACCTGCATACAAATATCCCAAAAATGCACCTTCTTTTGCCTTGATACCAACCTGTGCAACTACAAAGAAAATAACTGCAACTACTGCTCCTACAATCCATCCGATTGTATTTGCATTTTTCATTTCGATTCCTTTTCCGATAAACGCATGAACTGCTACTAATAACAGTGCACTGATTACCAGATTACAGACAACCTTTCCTGCTTTTTCTCTTTCACCGGAAACTAATTTTACAATTCCCTTGTATACAAAGTAAGGTACAATACCTACTAAAATTCTTGGTACAAAACAAATAATGGTACTTTTCACGATACCGGATGGACCTACGAAACTGCTTGCCAGAATCGGTGAAAAAACAAATGCTGACATGGAAGTAGGCATAATTGTATTTTTAATAAAACTGGTTAAACCAAACACAAATCCAAGAAATGCACCCTTTTTCGGTCCACAAAAGATTGCTCCCAGAATAACCGGAATATGTATAATCGTTGCATTAATAACCACTAATGGGATATACCCCAATGGTGTGAATGCCATCACAATGATAATGGCAGTAAACAGTGCTGTTAGAACCAATTCATAAGATTTTGACTTATTCATAACTTTTCCTCTTCTTTCCGCTGATAGCCTCCACCTGGGTAGACTTCAACTTAATAAGTATTATCACGCACTATATCATAGCATGTAATTGTTCATTTGTCATGTATAAAAATAAGACCAGCCTAAGCTAGTCTTACCTTTTACATCGTAGAAAACACCGTGCTATATCCGAACACACATTATTTTTTCATTCCTTCCGGCATCGGTCTTTTCTTAGCGGTAAATTCTGTTACATGGATTTTTATTACATTTACAATAGAAACTAATTGTTCATTAAATGAAAAATCTTTTCCCGTCTGTGTTTTCATTAAAATTGCCATTGCTTCGATTTTTTCTTCTACATCCTCCACAATCTCGGCAGTTCCCTTCCCCATAACACTGGAATAAACCATTCCGTACTGACATGCTACTTTTCCTTCAAATGGCATAGTATCACATTCCATTTCAAAGCACACTTTTGGATTTGCCTGAATTAAATCATATTTATATCCCTTTTTTGCTCCATGCAGATAAAGGGTAAGTTGACCATTTTCGTAAGTATATCCATAATTCATTGGCACAATATATGGCTGATCCTTGTCCACCAATCCGATATGCACCACTTTGCATTTATCTAGTATTGCTAAAATTTCCTGAATATCTGTGATTTCTCGTTCTCTTTTTGTCATTTTCCCTTCACCTTCTCCTTACGATTCTTTCGCCTTTGTTACGAACTCCTCTATTATTTTCTGACTATAACTGCTCTTTTTATAGGAAAATTCCGGATGCCACTGAATCCCCCAGACAAATTTCTTATCCGGCATATAGATTCCCTCTACCAGCCCGTCGGGAGCAACTGCCATCTTCTGAAATCCCTTTCCGATTACTTTTACCCCTTGATGATGGTAACTGTTTACCGGTATTTTTTCTTCCTGCAATAGTTGAAAAATCGGGGTATCTCTCACCAAATCTACCATATGGGCAGTTCTGTCATACGGTGGCTGCATGTGATGTTCGATGTCACTTTCAAGTTCACTGGGTAAATCCTGATACAAGGTTCCACCTGATACTGCGTTCATAATCTGGATTCCTCGACAAATTCCAAGTACTGCTTTATTCTCATGTACTGCATGCGTAAAAATATATTTATCCATGCTATCCCGCAAAGCAGATGTCTCTCCACACACTGGCTTTCTTTCTTCTCCGTAAAGCTCCGGCGTTACATCTTGTCCACCGGTTAGAAGGAATCCGTCACAAGTTTCTAAAAAGTAATTTAGCTCTTCTACCCTCTCTGTCAACGGAAGCATCATTGGAATTGCTCCTGCTTCTTCTAAGGATTTCATATATCCGGGAATCATCCAATAACTGTCCTTTTCCTTATCATATAAAGGCATAATTCCGATAATTGGTGTATTTTTGAACATAATCTCTCCTTTATTTTCCATGAAATATTATATTCATTTTATCGTATTTTCTTTTCTGCATCAATTATCCTTTCGGGTGATTCTTTTTCTTAAAACCTTACACACTTTATAATAATATCGGAAATCTCTTCTATTTCCTATTGCACAAAAAAAGACAGCTTACACTGTCTTTTTCGCTAAAATATTCTTTTTACAAGAACTAATCGGATACCATTTGCACCCTTGACAAATATCATCCATTCGCTCAGATGTCATCTGATTATCAATTTCTTGAATAATTTCCTGATAGATATAAGTCTTTTCTTCTATTCCGAAATACTCTGCTGTTTTCCGGTCAAAAGATTTTACCTTTTCCTGTGTACTGCATATATCTGTTCCCTGTTTACTTGGACAATGCTCACATAAATCATCTGTAGAATATACAATGGTTACTTCTGTTACTTCTTCTGTTCGTAATCTTCTCACAACTTCATTCATATTTTCTACAAATTCATTACTATATCCTTTACCTGAATACCCTTGTGTACACAATAAATGATGGGGACGTAGTTTTATCGACATGCTGCTTTTCTCACTACCTTTCGCACCGGAAGCCCAATAATTACCGCAAAAATTGCCTTAATAATGGCTGTAGGAATAAACGGAAGTACACATGCTTCAAATCCTACTAAGAAACTGCTCTTCATTGCAAAACAGAACCATAAAATTCCTGCAATATAGTTCACAACTGTTCCTGCTACAATTCCAATTACCATTGCAATCACGGACATTGTTTTATTCTTGGTATGTATGTCCATTCCTAAACCTATTAACAATGCCATAATTGGAAAGGACATTAGAAATCCTCCGGTTGGACCGATAACTTTGTCATATCCTCCACTGAGATTTGCAAATACCGGTACTCCTACTGCTCCAAGTAGTACATATACTAATGAAGCAATAGTACTGTTCTTTGCGCCTAATACAATTGCTACAAGTGTAATTGCAAATGTCTGCATAGTCATTGGTACACCATATGGCATAGGAATAGAAATCTGTGCCATAATTGCAATAATTGCAGCAGACATTCCTATCATACACATATCCTGTACAGATAATTTTGATTTTTTCATAAGTAAGCTCCTCCTTTTATCTGTTAGTAGTATAAAAGAAAGAGCGCTAATTGTCAACCTGTTTTTATTTCAGGTTTACAATCTTTTTCTACTTCTGTCTTACCAGGAATATCTCTTTTCCGATTATAATTCCTTTTGCATCTGTTCCGTGTCCTATTTTGCCGGTCTTTACCACAGGCAGTTCCCCTGCATATCTTTTTACCAGTTCCACCATATCAGGAACACAGCCCGCCTCTTCCATTTTGGTAAATGTTCCTAACAAAATGCCACTGACTTTTTCAAATACTCCCATTTGTTGTAATTGGCTCAAATAAGTGGTCATTTGCGGAACACCTCCGCCCCATGCTTCTAACAATAACACTTTTCCTTCTACATCCGGAAAATACGGCGTTCCTGCCAATTTCAAAAAGCATCTGATATTTCCACCTATTACACTTCCCTGCAATGTTTCTCCCTGTACAAACTCGTATGGAAACGAAAACAAACTGTTATTTTTCTCAAAAATGGTGGCTGCAAAATCTTTCTGTTGCTTTTCTCCATTATCATAAATGAGATTACGAATCTGATACAACACAGAAGTATTTCCTGTCTGTGCATAAATTGCATTCAAGATTGTAGTTAAATCACTATATCCCCAAAACTGCTTTTTACTGTTGCCAATTACTTTAAAGTCTAAATAGGGCAATATCTCATTTGCAATATCACCACCGGAAATATCAAAAATTGCTTTGATTTCAGTATCTTTATAAAACTCCATCAAAGACTCTGCCCGCTCTTTCGCCGAACCACTGAATCCTGCTCCTTTATCAAAAATATATTTACTAAATACAGGGACTAATCCTAGCTCTATCAGTGTCTCTTTCAATATTTCTATTTGTTGTCTCGCTGTCTGCGGTTGTCCATTAGAACAACATACAATGCCTATTTTATCGCCTTTTTTCACGGTGATTTTCCTTTCTAAAATCTAATTGTACAAGTTTTTCTCACTTTTCTTTCCTATCCCTTTGACACCTTTTTAAGATAATAATTTTTAAGTTCATTTTCTTTTTTTAATCTCTCATTTTCTTCTTTCAAGTATTGCATATATTCTCTGCATAATTTTACCCCACCACGAACAGTGATGTCCTCAACCAACTTCTTGTCATCCCCCACTTGCCTTTCAATTGACACCGTCTTACATCCCCTTTATAATATGGTAGTAAATTACGTTTTTCAACATTTTAACTGCAAGGAGACAAACATGCCAAACATTATAGAGATAACTGATTTTAATGCACCTGAACTTGATATCTATGCTCGTCTTACCGAGAATCAACTCCTAAACCGCCACGAACCGGAAAAAGGACTCTTTATTGCAGAAAGTCCTAAAGTAATTGACCGCGCCTTAGATGCAGGATGTGTTCCTGTTTCTCTATTATTGGAAAAAAAGCATATCGAAGGACAAGCAAAAAATATCATCACCCGCTGTGGCAATGTTCCTGTCTACACCGCAGAGTTTGATATACTTACTCAACTTACCGGCTTTGCGTTGACCCGTGGAGCACTTTGTGCTATGTATCGTCCAAAGTTACCATCTGTAGAAGATATTTGCAAAAATGCAAAACGAATTGCTATCTTAGAAAATGTTATGAACCCAACAAATGTGGGAGCAATTTTTCGCAGTGCTGCTGCACTAAATATTGATGCAGTATTACTTACTCCTGCCTGCAGTAATCCACTATATCGACGTTCTATTCGTGTCAGTATGGGAACCGTATTTCAGATTCCCTGGACATTTATTGGTGATAAATCAGAAAATTGGGCAACTCATGGTATCGAACAACTTCATAGACTCGGCTTTAAAACTGCTGCTATGGCATTGTGCGAAAAATCTGTCAGTATTGATGACCCAAATCTTATGTCAGAAAGCAAGCTGGCTATTATTTTAGGCACAGAAGGGGATGGTCTGGCTACTTCTACCATTGCAGACTGTGACTATACCGTCTGTATCCCCATGTCTCATGGTGTAGACTCATTAAATGTTGCTGCGGCAAGTGCAGTTGCTTTCTGGCAGTTAGGAAATCGGTAATTTCTACATTTCCTAACTAACAAATTAGACATCGTTATTCCAGAATAATTTTATACGTTGTCAGCTCACATCTCACACTTTCTTAGAAATCAAACTCTCTTTCATGTTTCTTAAAAAATTCATAGTAAACTCGCACACTTTCCAATTCTGTCCATTTTTTCACATCCACCGGATTTTCATCCAAATCATAAATCTTTGCCCCCTTTAGGGAAAGCAAAAACGGAGAATGTGTCGCAATTACAAATTGACAACCGAAAAATCGTGCCGAATCCTCTATAAATTGAAGTAATTCCTGCTGTCTTTCCGGTGATAAACTATTTTCCGGCTCGTCTAGCAGATACAATCCACTTTCTTTTATCTTGTCTGCAAAATAGATAAAAGCACTCTCTCCATTAGAATGTTCCCGCACATTATCCATAAGATTATTTCTTATGTACTTTGATTGTGTTTTACTCCTTGCCATATTTACCTTTTTTAGCTGCTCATAATCTGCTAAAGACTTCATTTGAAATTTTGCATATTTTACATCCAGGTACTCTTGAAATAAATCCTCTCTTTTAACGTTAATACCATCATTGATGGTACGCAAGTTCAACATAAAATCAAACACATCATCACTGGTGACAATACGACTGTTCACTGGAATTTCCTGCGCTACTTCAAATTCACACATTTGTGTATAATCCTCAAAAAAATTAGATCGATTAAATAATGTATCTCTATCTAATTGTAATTTTTCTGCTATAACATTCAATGCAGTAGACTTTCCAGAACCATTTCCACCATATAAAATTGTAATCGGTTCGAAGTCTAAAACCTGCAAGTTATTTTTAGTTAATACCTGAAACGGATAGAAACTGTCATAACAGGTTCTTCTCATTCCCATGAGGAAATCATATTCTCTTTCTACATCCGGAAATTTGAACTGTGTTAAATATATCATGGTTATCTCCTAAATTTTATGATTAGTATTAGGGATTTTTATATCTCAACAACTAACACTTGTTCATTATCAAACTTTGTCTTATCCATTATCTCTCCATTTTTTAAATAAAATGCTCCTCCATGCGAAACACATATCTCGTCTTTGCATATAGAATTTACCATCAAAACGTTTTTGGAAATCAAGTTTGCTTGCTGTGCATAATCTAACATTTCTGTCTTCCACTCTTCTAATGAAAAATCAACAAAAACAGGCCAAATAAGTATACTATCCGTTTTAAACCTTTCAGGGAAAATCCATAAATCTCCACATAACCCTGTACTTAATTTTATTCCTCTATATGCAATATCTTCTACCTCATCACCTTCACAATAGTGTTCGTCTGTCTTTTCATATTCTTTCCAGTTTTTTGATATTCTTCGATAATTATATTTCACTTTTCCGCCTTCAATCAATACATACGAAGAATACAATTTTTCATCTGCTGGCTCTAGCTCAACGTAACCAACAAACAAGTCGATTTCATATTTTCTTGACAGTTCTTTTATGTAATATATTTCGTCTGAATCCAAGCTAACAGCCACCTGTTTATCATCCTCATACTTCCACTTCAAGGATTCAAATCCTTGTAAAAAAGTTTCTCCAAAACACAACAATTGAACATCTTTTTCTTTTGCTTCTTTTATTGCTTTTTCAATTTGAGATAAATTGAAACTAATATCGTTGTTTCTAAATTCATACGATGCTAATCCAAAACGCATTTTCTTTTCCTCCATAAAGGTTCATTTATATTAATTACAATATACTCCTCATTTTCCTATAATAGTTTCCCTAATACTGGCACACTCTCTATACCAAAATACCCCATATCAGCTACCAAGACTAACATGGGATACTTTCTTTTCATATCTTAACTTTCTTTATTACAACTGAATTTCTCACAAAGACTACTATTATCCGTCTTAGTTATCATTCATATTCGCCAACTTGGCTGCCTGGTCGGCTGCAATCAATGCATCCAAAATCTCTTGAATGTCTCCATTCATAATCTTATCTAACTTATACAAAGTAAGATTGATTCTGTGGTCTGTTACACGTCCCTGTGGGAAGTTATAGGTTCTAATCTTCTCTGAACGGTCCCCAGTACCAATCTGGCTTCTTCTTGCTTCAGCCTCTGCATCTTTCGCTTTCTGACATTCCAAATCATACAGTTTTGCACGCAACAATGCAAATGCCTTATCCTTATTTTGAAGCTGTGACTTTTCTGTCTGGCTGTAAATAACAATTCCGGTAGGATAATGGGTCAAACGAACCGCTGAGTCTGTAGTATTGACACACTGTCCACCATTTCCGGAAGCACGCATAACATCAATACGAATATCTTTTTCGTCAATGTGAACATCTACTTCCTCTGCCTCCGGCATTACTGCAACGGTAATTGTAGAGGTATGAATACGTCCGCCGGATTCTGTTTCTGGCACACGCTGTACACGGTGTACACCAGACTCATATTTCATTACAGAATATGCACCCTGTCCGGTAATCATAAAGGTAACATTTTTCATGCCGCCGATTCCGATTTCTTCACACTCTAATGTTTCTACTTTCCAGTTACGGCTTTCTGCATAATGGACATACATACGATAGATTTCTGCTGCAAACAATGCAGCTTCATCTCCACCTGCACCTGCACGAATTTCCACGATAACGTTTTTATCATCATTAGGGTCTTTTGGCAATAATAAAATTTTTAACTGATTTTCTAATTCTTCTACTTTTGCCTTAGACTCATTCAATTCTTCCTTTGCAAGCTCACGAAGTTCCTCATCGCTTTCTTCGTCTAACATTGCAAGAGAATCCTCTATATTCTGTTTTGCCTGCTTATATTCCTTATATGCCTCTACAATAGGAGCTAAATCACTCTGTTCTTTCATTAACTTACGAAACCGATTTGTATCATTTGCTACATCCGGCTCACTTAACTGATTCATGATTTCTTCGTAACGAATCAGAATATCTTCTAACTTATCAAACATTTCTTTCTTCCTTTCTACTGTACTGCTGGCAGATTTCCCATAACAACACGGTCATTTCCCGCAAGGTCTTTTACTACTCTTACGTTACGGTATCCATTACTTTCCATAATGGCCGCCACTTTTCCACCTTGATCATGACCAATTTCAAAATACAAATATCCATTTGAATTAAGAAAATTGCCTGCCTCACTTGCAATTTCCCGATAGAAATAAAGTCCGTCTTCCTTACCGTCTAATGCTTCCATAGGCTCAAAATTCTTTACTTCCGGCATCAGGCCACCAATTACTTCGGTTGGAATATATGGTGGATTGGAAATAATCATATCATAAGTTCCTGTGATACTTTTAAACAAATCACTACTTACAAATTCCACCTCTACCTGATTTTGCTTTGCATTTTCCTTTGCTACCAAAATAGCCTGCTTAGAAATATCACTTGCTGTTCCTGTCAGCCCTTCTTTGTACTTCATTAAACTAACAATAATGCACCCGGAACCTGTACACAAATCTAACACGTTCATTCCCGGCTCTAGTACCTTCAAAGCCTCTTCCACCAAAGTTTCTGTATCTTGCCTTGGAATCAAGACCTGAGAGTTTACTTTAAACTCCAGTCCCATAAATTCCTGACTTCCTGTAATATATTGTAATGGAATATGCTCTGCACGCTTTCTTAAAAGCACCTCATATTCCTGCCACTTTTCCGGCTCCATTTCTTCTCTACCCTTAAGGTAATACTGGCTTTTTTCTATTTTGCAGACGTATTCCATCAGATACCATGCATCCAATTCATAATCCAATACTTCTGCTTCCTTAAGAATCTCTTTTCCTTTGTTTAATGCCTCTTCTAATGTCATAACTATCCTCCTGTTTATTTTTTCTTTTGAGAATAGCTATCTCTCTTCTTCCTTGAGGTTTTTAATATATTCGCGCCAATCAAATACCGCCTCAACCGAAGCAATTCCTACTTCAATCATTTCTTCGTCTGGTTCTGCGGTAGTTAATTTCTGTAACCACAATCCCGGCTTACTTACTAAATTAACAATCACATTTTCACTTCTTCCGGCTAATCGCAATATTTCATAAGAAATACCTGCTACTACCGGAATAATGGCAAGTCGTAATACCATTCTAAGAATTCTTGAATCCACTCGAATAAACATCGTAAGTATAATCGTTATAATTAAAATAAAAAATAAGAAACTTGTTCCACAACGTTTATGTTCTCTGGAACTTTTTTTCACATTTTCCACATTTAACTCTAAACCATGTTCAATACAGTTAATACACTTATGTTCTGCTCCGTGATACATAAATACACGATGAATCTCTTCCATCTTAGATATCAGGAGAATATAACCAATAAAAATTGCAATTCGCAATATACTTTCAATTAAAATAATTACTGTTTCTGACTTTATAAATTTTTGAAAAAGCAAGGATGCATAAAACGGTAACATCATAAAAACAACCACCGCCACTAATACTGAAATTGCAACGGTAATCCCCATCTCTGCCTTTTCCTTTTTCTCAGACTTTGGCTTCTTTTCTTTTTCTTCTTCCTCTTCATAGAAGGACGCTGAAAACGTCAACGTAGACATTCCAAGAACCAAAGAATCGATAAAGTTAATTACACCACGAATAAATGGTATTTTCTTTATAGTCTTATTCGGACAAATTCCCTTATATTCTTTTTTCTCAACCACAATCTCATGGTCAGGCTTTCGTACTGCAACTGCATAGTAGTCCTGATTTTTCATCATGACTCCTTCCATAACAGCCTGCCCACCAATTCCCGAGTATGCCATATTATAACAACTCCTATCAAATTTTCATGCACTCATAGCTTTTTCATCGCTACTCACGTAAAAAATAGAGGATGTCCAAGTAAAAAGACATCCTCTTTTTGTGTGGTTCATTACTGATTGTTCATGCCATACTTCTTATTAAACTTATCAATACGTCCACGAGCCTGTGCAGCCTTCTGCTGTCCAGTGTAGAACGGATGGCACTTGGAACAGATTTCAACATGGATATCCTCTTTTGTTGAACCTGTAACAAAAGTATTTCCACAGTTACATGTTACAGTTGCCTGATAATATTCTGGATGGATTCCTTCTCTCATGATTTCACCTCTTCATACTATATTTTCAATCTTGTTCATCGATTTTCATAATTTACATTGCTGTCTGTACAACAGCTTTATTAGTGTAGCACATATTTCTACGATATGCAAGTTTTTTTTCAAATTTAGCTAAATAAGTTTTGTTCTTTTCACCATCTGGCAGAACTCATGATTGTTCTGTGTACGAACAAACATGTTCAATATACTTTCTACTGCTTCGTCTGCTTTCATGCCATTGATTGCTCTACGCATAATCTCTACGGCTTCTTTTTCTTCCTGATTCAGTAACAGATCTTCTCTTCGAGTTCCTGATTTTACAATATCCACTGCCGGGAACACTCTTCGCTCAGAAAGTTTTCTATCCAAAATAATTTCCATGTTACCGGTTCCCTTAAATTCTTCGTAAACTACATCATCCATACGGCTTCCTGTCTCTACCAATGCAGTAGCAAGAATAGTGATACTTCCACCTTCTCGCATATTTCTTGCTGCACCGAAAAATCTCTTTGGCATATGTAATGCAGCCGGGTCAATACCACCGGATAAGGTTCTTCCGCTTGGCGGCACAATAAGGTTGTATGCTCTTGCAAGACGTGTAATACTGTCTAAAAGAATCATAACATCCTTGCCCTGCTCCACTAAACGTCTTCCTCGTTCAATTACCATTTCCGATACACGTTTATGATGTTCCGGCAACTCATCGAAAGTAGAATAAATAACTTCTACATTTTTTCCGCGGATAGCCTCTTTAATATCTGTTACTTCTTCCGGTCGTTCATCAATTAATAGAATAATCAAATGCATATCCGGATTATTTCTCGTTACGGAACGTGCTACCTGCTTTAACAAGGTTGTTTTACCTGCCTTTGGCGGAGATACAATCATACCACGCTGTCCTTTTCCGATTGGAGATACCAAATCCATAATACGCATTGCTACACCGCCCTTTTCGTTTTCTAAGCGTATTCTTTCATTTGGGAAAATTGGTGTCAGGTCTTCAAAATTTGGTCGTTTCAAAATAACGGATGGATGACATCCATTAATGCTCTTAATATAAAGCAATGCACTAAACTTTTCCTGCTGCGTCTTAATCTTGGTATTTCCACAGATTACATCACCCGTTTTTAATCCAAATCTGCGAATTTGAGCAGGAGAAACATATACATCATTCTCTCCCGGAAGATAATTCTCACTACGAATGAATCCAAATCCATCCCCCATGACTTCTAAAATTCCCTTAGCACTGATTCCACTATCTAATTCCGGATTTTCTATTTCTATTCCATCTTTGGTTACTACTTTGTTTGGAGACTTTTCTTTTCGTTCTTCATAATGTTCTTCACGTTTTTCCTCGTGTCTCTCTTCTCTTTTCTCGTTTCTGTCTGACTTATCTGTTTTTTCTTTTTCTATTTTCTTATCTTTTTTCTTTTTGACTTTTACTGTCTTTTCCTGACTTTCTTCCTGGGCAGCCTTCTTTGCACTCTCCTCTTTGGCAACTTTTTCATCTTCCTTAAGCATTAATTCCACCAATTCACTCTTCTTTAACCCAGAAAGACCTTTCAGTCCCCTTGCCTTTGCCACCTCTCTTAATACTGTTACTGATAAACTTTCATACTTTTCTCTCATACCTAATCTCCTTTGGCTGTTATTACGGGAATAAATTGTCAGATACGACACCGATTTTAACCATATACAATAAATGGTATTATACACTATCTTTTTCTAAATAGGAAGTCCTTTTTCTTGATTTGTTTTTTTTTTCATGTTATGCTTATTAAAGTTTGATTACATATTATTAATGAATAAGGAGCGAATACACATGACAACCAACGAAAAAGCTTTACTTTTGCATAAAGAATGGAATGGTAAATTAGAAACTGTCTCAAAGGCACCGGTAAAATCCCGTGATGATTTATCCATTGCATACACCCCAGGTGTGGCAGAACCTTGCAGAAAAATTGCAGAAAATCCAGAAGATGCTTATGTATACACTATGAAGGCAAATACGGTAGCTGTAGTCTCTGACGGAAGCGCAGTCCTTGGTTTAGGAAACATCGGACCTTATGCTGCTATGCCTGTTATGGAAGGAAAATGTGTTCTGTTTAAAGAATTCGGTGGTGTCAATGCCGTACCGATTTGCTTAGATACACAGGATACAGAGGAAATCATCAAAGCAGTTACTTATCTTGCGCCAGGATTCGGCGGAATCAATCTGGAGGATATTTCAGCTCCACGTTGTTTTGAAATCGAAGAACGTTTAAAAGAAAAGCTTTCTATCCCTGTATTTCACGATGACCAACATGGTACTGCTATTGTTGTACTTGCCGGAATCATCAATGCCTTAAAGGTAACAGGAAAGGTAAAAGAAGATTGTAAAGTAGTGGTAAACGGTGCCGGTTCTGCCGGAATTGCTATTACAAAATTACTTTTAACTTACGGATTTAAACATGTTACCATGTGTGACCGTCTGGGTATGATTAACAAAGATTATCCTGATTTGAACTGGATGCAGAAAAAAATGACCGAAGTAACAAACTTGGAAAACAAATCCGGAAGCCTTGCGGATGCTTTAAAAGGTGCAGATATTTTTGTTGGAGTTTCCGCTCCAAACATCGTTTCTGCGGAAATGGTATCTTCCATGAACAAAGATGCTATCCTCTTTGCTATGGCAAATCCGGTCCCTGAAATTATGCCTGACGTTGCCAAGGCTGCCGGTGCTAAGGTTGTGGGAACAGGTCGAAGTGATTTTCCAAACCAGATTAACAATGTGGTTGCTTTCCCTGGTATCTTCAAGGGTGCTTTGGAAGGACGTGCGACTCAGATTACAGAAGAAATGAAACTAGCCGCTGCCAATGCCCTTGCAGGATTGGTATCTGACGAAGAATTAAATGAAGATTTTATTATGCCGGAAGCTTTTGACCCTCGTGTAGCGCAGGTTGTCAGCGAGGCTGTAAAGTCTCATATTCAAAAGTAATATGTTTTGGGATGATAAACGGTATTACTCCGTAGATTATTACTTAAAGCACACTTTCGGTGAAAAGGTATACCGCCTTTCTTTAAATGGCGGTATGACCTGTCCAAATCGTGACGGAACCCTTGATACCAGAGGTTGTATTTTTTGCAGTGCTGCCGGTAGTGGTGACTTCGCCCAAAATGCCCAGGAATCTATTACACAGCAACTAGAGGATGCTAAGGAACAAATACGCAGCAAGCGCAACTGCAATAAATTCATAGCCTACTTTCAAGCATATACCAATACTTATGCCCCGGTGGATTATCTCCGCTCTATTTTTATGAAAGCAATCATGGACCCTGATGTGGTTATTTTATCCATTGCTACCCGTCCCGATTGTCTTTCCCGGGAAGTATTGGAATTGTTAGATGAATTAAATCAAATAAAACCCGTTTGGATTGAACTTGGTCTGCAAACGATTCACCCAAAAACCAGTACTTTTATTCGAAGTGGATTTACTTTATCTTGTTTTCATGAAGCTGTAGAACATTTAAATGCCCTTTCTATTCCGGTAATTGTTCACGTCATACTTGGTCTTCCCGGAGAAACCAAAGCAGATATGTTAGAAACGGTTGCCCATGTAGGAGCTCTCCATGTATTTGGAATCAAGTTGCAACTGCTCCATGTATTATCTGATACAGACTTGGGAATTTTATACAAGGAACATCCATTTCCACTGTTTTCACAAGATGAATATTGTCAAATGATTTGCGACTGCCTGGCTATTTTATCACCTGATGTTACCATTCACCGACTTACCGGTGACGGTCCCAAAGACCTTTTAATAGGACCTCTGTGGAGTAGTGCGAAACGCAGCGTATTAAATCAGATTCATAAAACATTAAAAGACCAGGATATTTGGCAAGGAAAAAATTATCCTTACCACAACTGACTTTTACAGCAAAATTTAAGGAGGAATGTAACATGGCTGAAGCTTTGACTCAATACAAATTAATTGTTTTATACATGTTAGATCATGTGGATTTTCCACTGACTAACACACAAATTTCGAACTTTGTATTGGAAAAAGAATATACTACTTATTTTACCATACAGCAGGCAATCAGTGAACTTATTAGTGCAGAACTGATTCGTACGGAATCTACACACAATAACACCCACTATTATATTACCCCCGCAGGACGAGAAACACTTTCCTACTTTCCGGATAAAATTTCTTCTGCTATTAAGGAAGATGTTCTCTCCTATTTTGCAGAAAACAAAATGGAATTAAAGCAGGAAATTTCCGTTATTGCTGACTACTATAAAACTACTGGTCAGGACTTTGCTGTTCGGTGCCAAATTCGCGAAAAAGAACGTTCTCTTTTAGACTTAACGATTGCAGTAAAATCAAAAGGACAGGCAGAGGCTATTTGCGCAAATTGGCAAAAGCAAGACGAAGAAGTCTACGGATATCTTATGGATTTACTTTTACGTTAAAGAACAAAAAAGCTTATGAAGGAAGAAGTTTTTATCTTCTACTTCATAAGCTCTTTTTAATCTAAGAAACGTATCTTCTCATTATCTCCATCTTTTGATTTCAATGGAGCATATCCTACTTTTGTATTATACTTTTCTTTATAACACTTTTGACACAGATTACCAAAGCTAATCGGCGCTCCACATTTAGAGCAATGCTGATTCATAATCTTATTATCTTGCTCTTTATACTCAATTCTGCCTTCGTCTATCCAACGTTTCACCTTATAATGAGGAATTTTAAAGTGTTCCGCTACCTGATACTCGGTTACATCTCGGGAACGAATATATTCCTTCACTTCATTAAATAACTGATTTTCAATGCATTGAGGACACATTTCCTTTTCATAATCAAGGGGCAACGGTCTTCGACATATGGAGCAAAACTTTAAATTCTCAAATAATGATACTTGTTCCATACAAAACGCTCCCTTCTTCCTACTTATTAGTATTATTGTACCATTTTACTACAGAAACGTCTACTAAAAACTGATAATTTTAGGAATAAAGCCTCCGTTTGTCGGACTCTTTCCCTCCCGAGCGATATTACTTATGATATAAAAAAGAAGTCATAGATTTTATGTCTACGACCTCTTCTTTACACTATATCCAAATGTTCCCAGGGAATGTTTTAAATCAAAATACGTTCCATGAGAATATACAATGGGTTCTGCCTTTTCTAACTGAAATTTACCTGTCTCATTCAGATAACTTTCATCCACATGTACTGCCACTACTTCTGCAAGAAACATATGATGTGAACCAAGTTCCTTACATTCTGTCACCTTACATTCGATATTTACCGGACTTTCTCCAATCAGAGGAGCTGACACTTTTGAGCCTTTTTGTCTGGTAAGCTTTAATTCCTTAAATTTATCTACATCTCTTCCGGACTTTACTCCACAGTAATCTGTAGCATATGCAAGTTCTTTCGTTGTCAAATTGATTACGAATTCGCCTGTCTCTTTTATCATATGATAAGAGTAACGTTCCGGTCTGACTGATATATAAGCCATAGGCGGGTTTGTACAAACCGTTCCAGTCCATGCTACTGTGATAATATTGTCGTTTCCCTGCTGATCCGATACGGTCACCATAACAGCAGGAACCGGGTATATCATATTCCCCGGTTTCCATTCCTGCTTTTTCATTTCAGGAGTAACTTTTCTTTCCGGCCTGCTTTCTTGCCTTCTACCAGTTACTTTTTTATTTTTCTTTTTTCTATTCATGTATTATTTTCCTATAATACTGCCATAAAAGAAGGAATTACCTGTTTCTTACGAGATACAACACCCTTAAGCCATACAGAATCTTCTCTTGGTTCAAAATGTCCTCGGAATGCAGCTTCTGCAATGTCTCTTGCTTCTGTACCTACATAAATCAATTCGGAACTTTCCTCTAAGATATTGGTTAACATAATATATATCATATCCAATTTGCGTTCTTCTAATACCTTTGGCATATAAGACATTAACTTTTCCTTTACTTCCTGAAGTTCTTCATCGCTCATAGCACTTAACTGGCCTACACCGAACTTCTTATCTCCTGCATTAAATTCCTTGAAATCCTGATAGAAGATTTCCTCTGCGGTTTTAGATGCAAAGTTACTTCCTGCCTTAAACATGTTTTTCGCATGTTCTTCGATTGAGATTCCTGCACGTTCTGCCAATGCTTCTGCTGCCTTTTTGTCTGCTTCTGTACAAGTTGGAGAACGGAACATCAAAGTATCTGATATAATAGCAGAACACAGTAAACCTGCAATTTTTCTATTAATATCGATGCCATATTCATGATACATCTGATAAATAATCGTTCCGGTACATCCCACCGGCTGGTTACGGAAGAATACCGGTGCAATCGTCTCAATATCACCAAGCTTATGATGGTCAATAATCTCTAAGATTTCTGCTCCATCAATTCCGTCTACTGCCTGAGATTTTTCATTATGGTCTACTAAAATCAGTTGTTTACGTCTCATATCCAACAAATTACGACGAGAAATCATACCTACATATTTTCCTTCTTCGTCAATAACCGGGAAATCACGATGACGTTCCTTAGACATAACCTTCTGTACATCTTCTACATATTCTTCTGTTTCAAATGTAATCAGGTTATCTCTACGCATAAAGTATTTGATTGGCATACTTTGATTAATAAGACGTGATGCTGTATAAGAGTCATAAGGAGTTGTGATAATAACACATCCTTTTTCCTCTGCTAACTTCTGAATATCCTCTGAAACTCCGGAATCAGAAACCACAACCAAACAGCTTGCATTCATTTCTAATGCACATGTCTGTGCCTCAGGACGATCGCCTAAAATTACAAGGTCATCATCCTCGATATATTCTTTCATTAAATCCGGGCTTCCTGCCGCTACTACAACCTTGCCTTTTACAAAGTATCCATGCTCATTTCCTACGATTACTTCGCCTTCTAATGTCTGTGCAATACTTCTATACTGTGTTCTTGCTGTAGCTAAAATCTTGCTATCATATACATCCATATAAGATGTAGCAATATCACCTGTAATAATGAGTCCCTGTAATGTTCCGTTATCACGAACAATTGGAAGTGTGGCTACATTTTGTGCTTTCATCATTTCCCATGCTGTTTTTAAGGAAATCTGGCAACTAACACCCGGCGTTTTACGGATTTCAATATCCTTTACCTGTGCTCCTACATCTCCCACATATTTTGGTGCATCTACCTTGAAGTGCTCTAATACATACTTTGTTTCTTCATTTGGCTGTCCTGCACATTTTGCTTCGTAATTCTTATCTCCAATTTTGCTCTTTAAGTCTGCATAGGCAATTGCTGAACAAATAGAGTCTGTATCCGGATTCTTATGTCCGATTACCCATACCTTTTTTTCCTGTTCCATCTCTGCTACCTCTAACTATTTCTTATTATTCTGTCAATATTACTTCTTGTCCTATATGAGTCCTGCCACAAAAGCCAGAACCCCGGCAATTCCTACAATATTTACAATTGCAAGTATAATCATTGCCCGCATATACCCTTTCATGGTCTTCATGCTCTGTTCACCGATTTCTACCCGCTCCAGTTTCTTTTCAAGTTCTTCCACCAGTGTCTGGATATTTCGGTAACACTTCACATCTTCGCTGTGAATCTTTTCGAACACTTCCCCCTTTACACTCTCCAATTTTTCTGACACAACTTTATCCACATCGCCAAGCTTTTCTGATACTTCATCCTTAACAGATTCCAGCTTATTGGATACTCCCTCTAATGTCTCTTTTATTGTTTCTGTCTGAGCTTCTGATTGCTTTTCCATAAACTCGGTTGCAATCTCTACTTTTTTATCAATTTCAGCAAGCTGTTGTCTTGCATTTTGATTGATTTCAGCTACCTGCTCAGAAATACGCTCATCCAAGGTATCCATCTCAGAACTAAAAGTTTCATCTACCACTTTAATTTGGGCATCCATGCGAGAAACAGCTGCATTTACCTGTGTTTCTACACTTTTTACCAGCTTGTCCGCTTCTATCTGTCGTTCCTCTAACACAGACTGAAGCTGCTTTGCCTTTTCTTCGCGTTCTTGCACGATTTCCTGAAGCTCTTCGACTTTATCTTCCCTTGAACTTAACAAACCCTGAAGCTGTCTTGCCTTCTCTTTGAATTCGTCAATTTGTTTCAGTAAAAAATCTTCTTTCTGCACCGTATCTCTTGTCCTTTCTCTTTCAGATTCCTGCTTTTTGGGTCTGTATTTCCTCTTAGTGATTTTCTTAAAAAAATTTTCCACAACCCAGCCCCCTTTATTTAATCGCAGTAGCGCATTATTGGTTCTATTGTAGCATTTCACTATATTTTTTGCAACCATAAACCTGCACTCTGCAAAAAAGAATCCGAACCATTTAAAGTTCGGACTCTTCTATCTTATCATTCTTGATTACTTTTTAAATATAATTGCTGTAGTTGCTTCCATAGTTATAATTAAAATTATAATATCCAGTTTCGGCATATGTATTAGACTTGGACGCCTCATTCTGAGCGTAATAATCTATCATAGATGCCTTTACTCCTACACTATAAGCATAGGAACCTGTACCGTTAAATAAATTCTTCACAGTGTCCATATCTGCCTTTTCAAAAGTATCCTTGTCAATACTTAAGGTATTATCACTCTTTACTGTAATACCAATTTTATTCAACTGATTCTTATACGCGTTAGTCAATGTTGTCATCTGTTCAGAAGTTCTAGCAATTCGCTTTGTATTGGCATCTTCTGTCTCTTCAATTACAGTATTGTAGTTTTCTACAAATGCATTTACTTTCTTGTAAATGGCATCTGTATCATACTTCTTTGTAAAGGTTCCATCCGAGTTCTTCACACTCTCCTGTTTGAACACACTCTTCGTTCCCTGGGTAATCAGTTCATCCACGGACTTTTTCAAATTTTCTCCTGCCTTCTCCATGCGTGTCAACTCCTTGGTGGAGTCTTTTGCAACAGAGGTTGATGTGACAGAGTTCTTTACGGCATCCGTAACTGCTTCTTTATCTTTATTATAATAAGACTTCAACAGCTTATGGTAACTTCCGCTACGAATGCTGGCATAGTCTGCTAAAACATTACTTCCTGTGCTTACACTTCCTGTCTTAGATCCGTTTCCACCTAAACTGGAAAACAATGTATTTACTGCATTAATATTTGATAATCCAAAATATGACATCGTACCACTCCTTTGACTTACTGGCGACTTCCCTGTCTACGTTACCTTTTTACTATATTTTATTATATCACCAACTTTTCTTTTTTGCAACGTTTCTGGCTTTTATGTATTTTTACTAAATATTTTTTCTTTTTTTGTGCTTTTTTATGTATTTTACAATATTTTTATGTTTTATTCACACTTTATTCATATTTAATTGTTACAATAAAGACAGTTAAAAAAGCAAGTAAATTGATTTCATGTTTTTTTACAGATAAATTTTTCATAATAGCCCTAGTGTCGTGAGATACTGGGGCACTCCTCATTAATAGACAAAAAAAGGAATCGTTATAGATTCCTTTTCTTTTTACGCAAATTATCTATCTTCTATTTGCCAATCAATTGGTTCTATTCCGTTTTTCTCCAAAAACGCATTTGCCTGACTAAAATGCTTGCATCCGAAAAATCCTCGATATGCAGATAATGGACTTGGATGTGGAGCCTTTAATATCAAGTGTTTCGGATTAGTCAACATGGGAATTTTGCTCTGTGCCGGTCTTCCCCAAAGCATATACACAATAGGACGATCCTGCGCATTTACTGCATTAATAATTGCATCCGTAAACTGCTCCCATCCTCTTCCCTGATGAGAATTCGCCTGATGAGCTCGCACTGTTAATACTGTATTAAGCATCAGCACTCCCTGTTCTGCCCACTTTACCAAGTAACCATTATTTGGGATTTTACATCCCAAATCGTCCTTGAGTTCTTTATAAATATTTTCTAAGGATGGTGGAATATCTACCTCCGGCTTTACGGAAAAACAAAGTCCATGTGCCTGTCCTTCGTTATGATACGGGTCTTGTCCTAAGATTAACACTTTTACCTTACTTAATGGTGTAAGATGTAATGCATTAAAAATATCATCTGCCGGTGGATAAATCACTTTTGTATTATATTCTTCTTTTATAAACTTATACAACTGGGCATAGTAAGGCTTTTTAAATTCACCACCAACCGCCTGCAACCAGTCATTTTCTATCATTCCCATATATCTGCCTTCTATCTTCTTACCGGTATTTTACATTCTGCTAAATAATTTTTTAATTCCATAATCTCTAATTCCTTATAATGGAATAAGGATGCTGCCAATGCTGCATCTGCCTTTCCTACCGTAAGGGCTTCTTTAAAATGTTCCATGGTGCCTGCTCCACCGGATGCGATTACCGGTATGGAAACATTCTCTGCAATGGTTCTGGTCAATTCCAAATCATATCCCGCTTTGGTACCGTCACAATCCATACTTGTCAACAGAATCTCTCCTGCGCCCAGTTGATTAGCCTTTATAGCCCATTCTACTGCATCTAGTCCGGTATCAATTCTACCGCCATTTTTATATACGTTCCAGCCTTTTCCGTCCTCACGTCTTCTGGCATCAATGGCAACCACTACACACTGACTGCCAAACTTGTCTGCGGCATCACTGATGAGTCTTGGTGTATTAATCGCAGAAGAATTAATCGATATTTTATCTGCTCCTTCACGCAACAACACTTTAAAATCTTCTACGGTACGAATTCCGCCGCCAACGGTGAATGGAATAAAGACCTTTTCAGCCACCTTTCGCACCATATCTACTACGGTATTTCTGGCATCGGAGGATGCTGTTATGTCTAAAAATACCACTTCGTCAGCACCTGCTTTGTCGTAAGCTGCTGCAATCTCTACCGGATTACCTGCATCACGAAGATTCACAAAATTTACGCCTTTTACTACCCGTCCGTTATTTACATCAAGACAGGGAATGATTCTTTTTGTAAACATCTTTATACCTCCCCTATCTTTGCAAAATTCTCTAAAATTTTAAGTCCTACACTGCTGCTCTTTTCCGGATGGAACTGGCATGCAAATACATTTTCTTTTTCTACGGATGCATGAATATTCACACCATACTCTGTTACCGCCTTTACAATGCTTTCTTCCTTGGCTTTCAAATAGTAGGAATGAACAAAATAGACAAATGCATCTTCTGGAATTCCTTCAAATAATCTGCCATGATTCTGCAATTTCAAGGAATTCCACCCAATATGTGGAATCTTAAGCCCCGGTTCTTCTGGAATCTTTACAATTTCTCCATCTAAAATATGAAGTCCTTCTACGCCACTGCTTTCTTCGCTTCCTTCAAACAATAACTGAAGCCCCAGACAAATTCCCAAAAATGGTGTCTTATTTTCTGTCACTTCTCGGATAACCTTGTCCAGCTCATATTTTTTCAGATTCTCCATTGCAACTCCAAATGCACCTACACCCGGTAAAATCACCTTATCAGCACTAAGAATCTCTTTTCGGTCACGGGTTACTACACTTTCCTGTCCAAGAAACTTCAATGCTTTTTCTACACTTTTGAGGTTTCCTGCATCATAATCCACAATTGCTATCATGCTTTGTCTCTCCTGTCCTACTGCTCTACTTTCTCTAGTCCTAACTTGTTAATCACATCAGCTACCGCATATGTAAATTCTTTCTTATCATCTAATGCATATACAGCTCTTGCATCATCTACGGACATCTGATAATTACTATTTAATTGTTCTTCAATACTCTGAAGCATTTTATTATATTCTTTATCTACTCCGGCAGTTGTTGCCTCTGCAATAAAACGATCATATCTGCCAACACCGCATATCAATGCTGCTAATGCTTCATTGTACATACTCTGGCTTTGATATGTATTATAACTTTCAATCTGCTGTTGTAAATATGCATTCAGTTTTGCTTTTTCGTAAAACTCTTTGTCTGCCTTCTTCATTTCTTTTCCATCCAGACAATTAAAAGCAGATACATATTCACCTTGCTGATAATAATCTTTCGCATCTGAAATTGCTGCATTGTAACCGGAAAGTCCGCTTAAAAGGTTTATTAAAACAACAATTGACAGGCAACACAATACGATTAGTATTACCGGTTTTTTCGGCAATGGCTTTGATTTTACTACAGGTTCCTGATTCTGTAATTTTAAAGCCTTCTTTTCTGCCTTTTCTTTTGCTTTTTGCTCTTTTGCGGCTTTTTTTTCTGCCTTCTTTTCTGCTTTTTCCTGCGCTTTTTGCTCTTTTTCAGCCTTTTTTTGTTCCGCCTTTTCCTGTTTCTTTTTCGCTTCTTCATCTTCTTCTGAAACAGTTGTCTGACCTTCTAATTCACGCAATGCGCTTAGCTCTTCTTCTGATAAATTTTCAATATCAGCCGGTGCTAACGGCTCTGCTTTCGGCTTCTTGCCCTCTTCTTCCTCTTCGCCAAACAAGATAGCAGAAAACCTTGCGAAAAATCCCTTTTTCTTTCCTTTTTCTTCTGTTTTCTGCGGTTCTTCTGATTTTTCCGATACCTCATTAGTCGCCTTCTGTACAGGTTCTTCTCCCATATCCAAGTTCAATCCTTCGATTTCCCTTGCAAGCCGTTCTGCTTCTGAGATATCCTCTGTTTCACCACTTTCCGTTTTCTCTGATATATCATTCAAATCATCCAATCCGTCTGATAAATTGAACTCTTGACCAATTCCGTCTAAGTCAGGATCTTCCTCAGCAAAATTTTTCAAAGATTCGTCTATCGGCAAATCTCCATCACCTAAAGTGTCCTCTGTATTACTCGATTTGACATCATTCACAATTGAACCGATACTATCCATAAAGTCTGATGGACTGTCACTTTGGTCTAATCCTAATTCCTGTTCTAATTCGCTGTCACTCTTACTGTCTTTTGAAATCTCCGCTTCTATATCGGTATCAGAGGTTTCTCCCAGTGTTTTTTCAAATTCTTTCAAAAAATCTTCTTCGTTGATTCCTTCTAAATCCTTTTCGTATTTATCCACTGTTCCATCCTCCCTGATGTTTTCTCTTTGTCCTTTTTTATCGTCCATCTCTTTTAGCAAGTCGTCCAGATATTCTTCTCTTTCACTCAACTGCCCCACCTCCGATAAATATTCTCTGACAATATTGTAACATACACTAAAATATTACACAATCAATTCTTAAAACTATGAATTGGTGCAGGAATTCTACCTTTTCTATTTACAAAATCAGCACATGAATACTGATTTACCGGCATAATTGGTGCATATCCAAATAATCCACCAAATTCTACGGTATCACCTACACCTTTTCCGATAACCGGAATCAAACGTGCTGCTGTTGTTTTCTGATTTACCATTCCTAATGCCATCTCGTCTGCAATAATACCGGAAATTGTAGTTGCTTTCGTATCTCCCGGAATTGCAATCATATCAAGTCCTACGGAGCATACACAAGTCATAGCCTCTAATTTTTCTAATGTAATCGCACCAGCTTCTACTGCATTAATCATTCCCTGATCTTCGCTGACAGGAATAAATGCTCCACTTAATCCGCCTACATAGGAAGATGCCATAACACCGCCCTTTTTCACCTGGTCATTTAATAATGCAAGTGCTGCTGTTGTTCCCGGTGCTCCTGCAAACTCTAAACCGATTTCGCATAAGCAGTCTGCAACACTATCACCGATTGCCGGAGTTGGTGCTAAGGACAAGTCTATGATTCCAAATGGAATTCCAAGTAATCTGGAAGCTTCCTGTGCTACTAACTGACCTACACGGGTTACTTTGAATGCTGTCTTTTTGATAGTCTCACATAATACTTCAAAGCTTTCTCCACGCACCTGCTCTAATGCAGTCTTAACAACACCCGGTCCGCTAACACCTACATTAATGATAGCATCTGCTTCTGTTACACCATGGAATGCACCTGCCATAAATGGGTTATCGTCTGGTGCATTGCAGAATACAACCAGCTTCATACAATCTACGGAATCTCTGTCTTTTGAAAGTTCTGCTAACTCTAAAAGAATCTCTCCCATCAATCTTACACCGTCCATGTTGATACCGGTCTTAGTAGAGGCAAGATTTACAGAACTACATACACGTTCTGTACGACAAAGTGCCATTGGAATAGAACGAATTAATAACTCGTCTGCCTTTGTCATTCCTTTAGATACCAATGCAGAATAACCACCGATTAAGTTAACTCCTACCGCTTTTGCTGCTGCATCTAATGTATCTGCAATCGTTGCAAAGTCCTCAGAGGTCTTACATGCAGCTCCACCAACTAATGCAATTGGAGTAACGGAAATACGCTTATTTACAATCGGAATACCGAATTCATTTTCAATAGTTGTTCCAACAGATACTAAATCCTTTGCTACTGTTGTAATCTTATTATAAATATTTTCATTTAATTTTTTCAAATCAGAATCAATGCAGTCCAACAGACTGATACCAATGGTAATGGTACGCACATCCAGATTCTCCTGCTCGATCATTTTATTGGTTTCATTTACTTCCCATCTATTTATCATGTCTGTACCACTCCTTAAATTCTGTGCATTTTGTTAAAAATTTCTTCTTTCTGACATTTGATGTTTACGCCTATTTCATCGCCCAACTGTTCCAAATCTTTAGAAACCTGATCAAAGGATTTTGTTGCCTTTTTGAAATCTGCAATCATCATCATATTAAAGAAATCCTGTACAATTGTCTGACTGATGTCCAGTACGTTGATTTCATTCTCAGAAAGGTAAGTACATACCTTTGCAATGATTCCTACAGTATCTTTTCCAACTACAGTAATAATGGTTTTGTCTGCTCTTTTTTCCATGATGTTCTCCTCTTTTTCTTCTTTTTCTTTTTACTATACTAAAGTATGTTTTCAAAACTTGCAAGTATTTTATTACTTTTTGTAAATGTAATTATATTTCTATCATCTCTGATACGCTGTCTCTTTTGGCTACCTGAATAGGGAAATCGGATGCTTTATATTGGTTGTCCGCCATATCTACTTCTAATCTCACCGTTTCATAAGCAAGTTTCTCGTAATTATTTTCTTTACTTAAATGTCCTAATATAACAGTTTTAAAATTATCGTGAAGTACTTCGCTTAATAACTGTCCGGATAACTCATTTGATAAATGTCCTTTATCCCCCAAGATACGTTGTTTTAAGTAATATGGATAACTTCCCACCTGAAGCATATGTACATCGTGATTTGCTTCTAGCAACAACACATCCAGATTCTGAAGCTTTTGTACGATATAATCATCATACTTTCCAAGGTCTGTCATAACTGCCATGGACTTTCCCGGTTGTCGCAAAATATATGCGGTAGGTTGTGCTGCATCATGGGAAATCGCCACAGGACTTACCGTAATATCTCCAATGGTAAAGTCCACGTCAGGCTCAATTTCCACAAATAAATCTTCCGGTATCTTTCCTACACTTTTTGTATTTAAAATTGCTTCTTTGGTTCCCTTGGTTGCATAAATGGGAATTCCATATTTTCTTGACACAACTCCCAGACCACTAATATGATCGGAATGTTCATGTGTCACTAATATTCCATCCATTTCTTTGGTAGTATGACCAATAAAGTTAAGTCCTTCTTCTATCCGTTTTCCACTGATTCCCGTATCTATCATCAGGCTTGTGGTTTCGGACCCTGCAAAAATGCAGTTTCCGCTACTTCCGCTTGCAATGCTGCACAATTTCATAAAGTTTCATTCTCCCAGTATATCTCGATGACATCTCCATCGTTTAATTCTGCTGTATAAGCCGGTATCTCACCATTTAACTTGGTAACAATTGCTCTTCCTTTTGCCTCATTCAAGTTGAAGTTAATTTTATCAAATACTTCTACAAAAATGTAAGAAGATTTTCCGCTCATAGTTACAGGTGCTCCGTTCACCATAACACTGATGGTTTTTGCTGCTTGCTCCGGTACTTTTACCTGTACCTCTGTTTTTTTCTGAATGGTAGGACGAATATCGTTTTCTGCTGCTCGTTGTGACTCTAAATACTTTGCCTCTAATTCTTCCTGTGTCAGCTCCCGCTGTTCTTCTTTCGGTTCAGGCTCTAACTCGGAAGTATTGTCTGTTACTGTACCATCCGTACTATCCGCACTATCTGTATTTTGAGCCTCTGCTTCTGTCTCTATCTGTTCTACATTCTCCGGTTCATCTGTTACATTCTTTTCTGTTTCGTCTATCTCTTGTTCTGCTTCATCTGCTTGCTGTATCTCTTCTAATGGAGTTCGATAAGCTAACACAGTCCAATCAATAGAAAAGTTCTCATAGACTAATGTGCCTAAGTCTGCCGGCTTATTGTTTACCAGAATTTCCTGATCCATGTCTATTTCCACATCCATAAATTCCATAACCTGACCCACGGTATAAAATCCACGCATTTCCACATCATCATTTTCCTGTATCTCATAATATGGTGGTTCAAGGCTACCGTTTACTTCTGCAAACTTTGGACAAGACACTTTTTTTCCATTTACTTCAAAAGTAAGTGTGGATGTTCCATATTCCTCTAACTGTTCTAGACGATAAACAGCCGCTTCTCCTGCTGTGGATGGCTCAATCACAATTTCCATGTTCGGTTCCAGTGGTGTATTGATATTTCCCGGTCTTCCATTTACCAAAATGATTGCAGCCTCTCCTGCATCTCCTCTTGCTATACGCTTTCTTCCATTTACAATAAAATTAATTTCTCTTCCTCTTCTCGGAAAAAGTTCTTCCTTTGGAAATCCTGCCTGTAATGCAGCATCCACCACGGTAAGCCTGCTATTGTCATATAACTTAATTCTTTCCCCGTTAAAACGTACGAAGATAAAATTGTTCTTCTGGTCATAATAATTCAGACAGATTCCAATTGGTGTAACTAAAAGCGGATCTTTCTTAATTTCGGGCTGTTCAAAGTGAATTTCCTGCAACACTTCTTCTCCACGAAGAGCCACACGTTCCTTTGGCAGTTCCAACTCTTCTGCAAGATTTTCCACAAATCCATGCACTTTACCGCCACCACCAACTACAAAGGTAGCACTTACTGTATTGCCGCCATTTAATTCTTTAATCTTATCAGCAATATCCTTGGTAAGTTTGTCTACCAGTGGTGCCACCAATTCCCATACTTCCGTTGCCGGAACGGTATGCTGAATCATCATAATATCCTGGTAATCAATGGTTTCTTCTGTCGTAGATGCTAACTTGATATGCTCTGCTGTTTTAAAATCTACCAGATAATGCTGTACAATTGCCTCGGTAATTTCATCACCGGCACTTGGTATCATGCCGTATGCAATAATGCTGCCATCTCTGGTAATGGAAATATCGCTGGTGCCTGCTCCTACATCCACTAATGCAATGTTCAACATACGGAATGCTTCCGGAATGGCTACGTTGATTGCGGCAATAGGCTCCAAAGTAAGATTTGCCACCTTCATTCCTGCAAACTCTACTGCGGAATACAATCCGTCTACTACATCTTCCGGTAAGAATGTAGCAATAATATCTTCGCTGATAACATCTGCCTTATGTCCTTCCAGATTGGAAATCACTTCACCGTTTAAATAGTATTTTACAGTAGAGTAACCTACACAGTAAAACTTAAACTTGGTATCATTGTTTTCATTTAAAATTTGCTGTGCTTTCTCTACTCCTAACAAATCCAAGGTATGAATATCTTCTCCGGTTACTACGGTTTCTTCCGGATATTCATATTCTACCGTTGTATTTACTGTTTTTAATACACGACCCGCAGCCGCAATACAGGTTTCTTCTAATTTTATATGAAGCTGTTCTTCCAACTGGCGTTTTACACCATGAATGGTTCGACCAACTCTTCGAATATCGTGAATCTGACCGTCTAACATGGAACGTGTTTCATGCTGCTTTATAAACTGTGCTGCTACAATAAATTCATTTTCTTGTTTATATCCCACGGTTCCTACTACATTTCTTGTTCCAATATCCAGTCCGAACACCAATGGTACACCGTTTAACTGTTGTTCCATCTGCTTTGTCTCTCCCTTGTCCTTCATTACCTGTGCAATTTGGTAAAAACTTTCCTCTTTTGTCCCATTATTGTCAATGACTACCTGACATTTTTGACGGTAAACTTCCTCCGAAAGCTGGCTTTTGAATATCTGTTCTACCTTTTCTTCGGAATATCCTCTGGTTTCCATCAAACGGGCTTTTCTATTTTCTTCGGTAGTATAAATATACCACAATTCATCACATATTTCATCATAATGATCTTCAATTAAAAGAGCCGCCTCGATAATCAGATAATCCAAGGATTCCATCTTTCTTTGTTCTGCTATTTCTCCTCGAATAAAATCTTTCACCGCCGGATGTACGATTCTATTTACTTCTTCCCGTAATTCCCCGGAAGCAAAAAGTTCTTTTGCCAATGCTTTTCTGTCAATATGCTCATGATCTTCCTGATACACTTCCGCCGGAAGAATCCGAAGTAGTTTTTCATAGCATTCTGTTCCCGGCTCCATTAAATCATGTGCAATTTCATCTGCTATAAGATTTTTCGCTTTATAATTTTTTTCTAAATATTCTAAAATGGCGGACTTCCCTGCTCCTACTCCGCCGGTAATTCCGATTACCTGCATAGGCGATACTCCTTCTCTTTAATGTGCTTCATACCAGTCTTTTCCATGTTTCATATCTATTTCCAGTCTTACAGCTAAATCTGCCGCATGTTCCATTTCTTTTTTTAGCAAAGCCTCTACCTGTTCTAGTTCTTCTTTCCATGCTTCAATCAAAAGTTCGTCATGTACCTGCAATATCAATCTGGACTTCAATCCCTGACTTTTTAGTCCTTCATTCACGCGTATCATAGCGATTTTAATAATATCTGCCGCAGTTCCCTGAATCGGTGAATTCATAGCTACACGTTCTCCAAAAGCTCGTTGCATAAAATTGCTGGATGACAACTCCGGAATCGGACGTCTTCTTCCAAACATCGTAGTGACATAACCCTGTTCTTTTCCTTGTGCCACTAAGCCGTCTAAGAATGTCTTTATGCCCGGATAAGTTTCAAAATATCTGTCGATATATTCAGAAGCCTCTTTTTTCGTGATACTAAGGTCCTGACTTAATCCAAAGGAACTGATTCCATATACAATACCAAAGTTGACGGCTTTCGCATTTCTTCTTTGTAATGCGGTTACTTCGTCAAATGGTACATGAAATACCTGAGAAGCTGTCATTCTATGAATATCCTGTGCTTCCCGATATGCGGTAATCAAGTTCTGATCTCCGGACATATGTGCCAATACACGCAACTCTATCTGAGAATAGTCCGCATCTATTAAGACACATCCCTCTTTTGGAATAAAAACTTTTCGTATCTGTCTTCCAAGTTCCATACGAATCGGAATGTTCTGTAAGTTTGGCTCCGTACTGCTGATTCTTCCTGTTGCGGTAATAGTCTGATTGAAGTTAGAATGAATTCTTCCATCCTCTTCAATATAGTTTGCCAATCCATCTGCATATGTGGATTTCAGCTTTGTCAACTGACGGTACTCTAATATCTTAGATACGATTGGGTACTCCGGTGCTAACTTCTCCAAAACCTCCGCCTTCGTAGAATATCCTGTTTTTGTCTTTTTTCCATTGGGCATCTGCAATTTTTCAAAGAGAATTACCCCGAGCTGTTTGGGAGAATTTATGTTAAATTCTTCTCCTGCATCTTGGTATATCTCCTGTTCCAGTTCTACAATTTTTCCCTGCAATGCAGTTCCGTATTCTTTTAATGCCTTTGCATCTACCAATACTCCGGCACGTTCCATATCAAACAACGTATATACCAATGGCATTTCTATTTCACGATATAACTGTTCCATGCCCGTTTCACGCAGTTTATTCTCTAAAATTTCCGCAGACGCAAAACAAGTATATGCGCCAAAGCACAAATAGGACATAAATGCTTCTTCTTTTTCAGCAACTGCCTGTCCATCTGTTAACTTTCCAAGCAAATCTTGTCTGGACGGAACTAAAAGTTCTAAATGCTCTTTGGCTACATCATCAATTGCATAATCATTCTTTAATGGATTCAAGAGATATGCACCGATTAAAACATCATCTATGCGCTCTCTGTCTTCCTGTCTTGGCGTAAGATAAGGTAACTGTGACTTCAAGTCGAAACATGCTGTTTTTCCCGGTTGTTCTAATAATTTCTGCAACTGTTCTAACAGATATTCTCCTGTCAGTTCTTCTCCCGCCTTTAAGAAAAATATTTTTTCTCTACCACAGGAAACTCCTAAGCCAAGTACTTTTTGTGCTACTTTCGATTCACACTTGTCTGTTTCACCGTTTGCCTGTTGTAAGAAGCTATCTAACGTCAACTGTCCTTCCGGTTGTTCTGCCTTGGGGTCTGTACTTAACCAAAATCCTCTATACGCTGCCTTTCCTGCCTCAGCAAACACTTTATCCGCTTCTTTTTTCTGAGTAATTTTCCTGAAATATTGCTCTACCGGATTCACCGGTGCTTCTATTTGGAAACGATTCAGCATATTTTTAAATTCCAGTTTTTTCATCCAGACATATGCCTCCGGCGTAAATAAATCTCCGATTTTCGCATCTTCTATCTCATAGGAAACAGGTGCATTCACTTCGATCGTGGCAAGTGTTTTACTCATTTTTGCCATATCGTAGTGCTCGCGTAAATTATTCTGTGCCCTTGGTGGCTTTATTTCATCCACATGAGCGTATGCATTTTCAATGCTTCCGTACTGTACAATCAAGGCAGTTGCCGTTTTCTCACCAATTCCCGGAACTCCCGGTATATTGTCGGCAGTATCACCCATTAATGCTTTCACATCAATAAATTCCATTGGTGTTACCTGATACTTTTCCTTCACATCTTTTGCATAATAGTCTTCGATTTCCGTTCCGGTTCTCTTTGTCTTTGGAATTCTTATCTTAATATGTTCACTGGCAAGCTGCAACAAATCACGGTCTCCCGATACCAGGGATACTTCCATTCCCTTGGCTTCACTTTGTTTTGCCAATGTTCCTAATATATCGTCTGCCTCATATCCTTCTTGTTCTACGATAACAACGCCCATTGACTGTAAAACTTCCTTCATTACCGGAACCTGTTGACGCAGTTCATCTGCCATTGGCTTTCTGGTTCCCTTGTATGCCTCATACATTTTATGTCGAAATGTAGGCGCATGTACGTCAAATGCCACCGTTAAATATTCCGGCTTTTCTTCTTCTAATATTTTAAATAAAATATTTAAAAATCCATACACTGCATTGGTATGAAGTCCTTCTGCGTTGGTAAGGTCGGGAATTCCAAAAAATGCCCTGTTTAAAATACTGTGTCCATCTATTAAAACTATTTTTTCACTCATTCAGATTCTGTTTTCCTTTTTCTATATTGCTCTGGTATACTTCTTCAGCCATTCCTTTTCTTCTTCATTCAGATAAGGAGATACTTTTTCATATACCATCTTATGATAATCATTTAAAAGCTTACGCTCTGTGCCCGTCATTTCTTCCGGAATAATTGCATCCAAGTCAATCGGTGCATAGGTTATGGTCTCAAATTCCATGAATTGTCCATATTCGTTCTTTTCTGCCTTTTTACAAATCAGTTCATTCTCAGTACGGATTCCGTACTTGCCTTCTAAATATACACCCGGTTCATCGGTAGTAACCATACCTTCTTCTAACTCGCAACTGTCATTGCGCTCCGGAACGATTTTCCAACGAAAACCATTTGGTCCTTCGTGAACATTTAATAAATATCCGATTCCATGTCCGGTTCCGCACTTATAATCCAAGCCTAAATTCCACAATGGTCCTCTGGCTAAAATATCAAGATTAATTCCACGGCATCCATATAAGAACTTTGCTGCTGCAAGATTCAAATTAGAACGGCACACCGTTGTAAAATGGAATTTTTCTTCTTCGGTTAATTTTCCAAGTGCAATGGTTCTGGTGATATCTGTACTTCCATCTAAATAATGTCCGCCAGAATCTACTAATAAGAATCCTTCCGGTTTCAGTTCTGTATCAGATTCCGGTGTTGCGCTGTAATGCATCATTGCTGCATTTGCGCCATATGCACTGATTGTTCCGAAACTTAAGTCTACAAATAAATCCTGTTCTCTTCTTCTTGCTTCCAGATAATCAGAAGCGGAAATTTCAGTAATTTTTTGTTTTCCGATATTGGTTTTCAACCAATATAAGAACTTTGTAACAGCTACTCCATCCTTAATATGCGCATTTCTGATATTTTTAAGCTCTGTCTCATTTTTTATCGCCTTCATAAGTTCTGTTGGGTTACTCTTAACCACTACATTCACTTCCGGCTTTAAGCTATGACAGATTCTATAGTTTACAATGCTTTTATCTAACATTACCGTCTTTCCTGCCGGAATTTCTTCTGCATAAGAATAGATATCTTCGTAAGGACGAATGATAATGTTATTTTCTTTGCAATATGCTTTTAATTTATCATCCAATACTTCTTCGTGGATAAACCAATAAGTCTCTTCCATGGTAACTGCGGCAAATGATAACACTACCGGCACGCATTCAATATCACCACCACGAATATTAAAAAGCCATGCAATATCATAAAGAGAGGTCAGGATGTGAATATCTGCCTGACTTTCTTTCATTTTTTCTCTTACTCTTGTAAGTTTGCTCTTGGCACTTTCTCCTGCATATTTTTCTTCTAATATATACACCGGATTCATTGGAAGCTGCGGACGCTCCTTCCAAATGATTCCTACCAAATCTTCTGTTACATATAATGAACCATTTTTCTTGGCAACAATTTCTTCATATCTGGCACCATCTGCGGCATTGATAACTCTTCCGTCAAATCCCAGACATGCGCCCTCTTTTAAGTTCTTTTCTACATATTCTCGAACTGTCGGAACTCCCTCTTCACCCATTTTAAAAAGTGTAACCGGTGTTCCCGCAAGTTGCTTTTCTGCCTGAATGAAGTATCTTCCATCTGTCCACAGTCCAGCCTCTGTCATGGTAACTACCGCTACTCCTGCTGATCCTGTAAAACCTGTAATGTATTTTCTTGCTTTAAAATAATCCCCTACATACTCAGACTCATGAAAATCTGAAGTAGGAATGATATACATATCAATATTTCTCTTTTTCATCTCTGCCCGTAAGGCTTCGATTCTTTCTGCTATCATTTTCAAGTCTCCTTATGCTTTTCTTATGCTTCTTTCTTTACTGCTATCACTTCGATTTCAACTAAAGCTCCCTTTGGAAGTTTTGCTACTTCTACGCAGGAACGTGCCGGTGTTTCACCTTTAAAATACTCTGCATAAATCTCATTTACTTTTCCAAAATCATTGATATCATCCAAAAATACACTTGTTTTTACTGCGCAATCCAAATCAGAACCTGCTGCTTCTAATACTGCCTGAAGATTCTTAAATACCTGGTGTGTCTGTGCCTCAATTCCATTCTGTAATTCTCCGGTCTCCGGAATTAATCCAATCTGTCCGGAAGTAAAAATCAATCCATTTGCCTCTACTGCATGTACATATGGTCCTACTGCTGCTGGTGCTTTTGGTGCGTTAATTGTTTTTTTCATATCTATTTCCTCTTTTCTTCTTATTATTATCATTTCACTGTTACTTATTGTAACATGTTCCTCTCTTTGGTTCAATAATCTTATGAAATCTTATTGCAAAAAGTACTTGCTTTTCTTTTTCATCTATGATATTATATTATTCGTTCGAGTGATTACATTCGATACGCCGGCGTGGCGGAATGGCAGACGCACCAGACTCAAAATCTGGCGATGGCAACATCGTATGGGTTCAAGTCCCATCGCCGGCAGTTAAACCTCTAGCATTTGCTAGAGGTTTTTTTGCAATAGGAAATTACATAAAAAAGAGCTACACACCATGTTGATACTTTTTCTGTCTACTTGACAAAGACATATCATACTTAGTGTATAGCTCTTTTTCATTATTCAGTTTTCTTGTTATCCTATAATTGGAACTTACTTGTTTCCTGGTTTTGTTGCTGACTCATTTCTACTAATGCCTGTGTATCTTTTGTACATTCTTCAATTGCATCTGCTAACAATTGCATACTTGCACTTGTTTCTTCTGTTGATGCTGCATTTTCCTGTACTACACTTGCCAGACTATTAACGGCATCTGCTACTACCTGTTTGAGTGAATCCAAAATTTCTGTCTGTCCACCAATTTCCTTAGCAGCATTCTCTACGATTTGAATTTCTTTGTACAAATGTGAGAACGCCTCTTTTGTCTCTTCTAATCGGCTTCCCTGCTCTTGTACATTTTTAGATACTTCGTGCATCTTATTTACAGAAATTTCAATATTTCCGGTTAAATCCTTTACAATTCCTTCAATTTCTGCAGCACTATTAGATGATTCTTCTGCAAGGTTACGAATTTCTTCTGCAACAACTGCAAATCCTTTTCCTGCTTCTCCTGCCCTTGCTGCTTCAATACTTGCATTCAAAGATAACAGATTGGTCTGCTCTGCTAATTCTTTAATAATCTCAACTGCTTTATTAATGTTAGCTGCTGATTCATTATTTTTGTTTGTCTGGTCATAGACTATTTCAATCGCATTGGTTGTAACTTCTGTAATTTTATATAAGGTCTGTATGCTTTCAGAAGCTCCGGTAGAATATTCCATCATAGCGGAAACAGATTCTCCAAGTCTTCCTACATCCTCTTTTTCTACGCCAATTACATTTCCAAGCTCTGCAATCTTATTATTTACAATCTCTGTTTCTGAAGCCTGGCTGGTTGCCCCTTGTGCCAGCTCTTCAATGGCAGTGTTTGCATTTTGAATGCTTTCCGTAATATTTGCAAATTTCTGACTGAACTTCTCACTGCTGTCCATCAATTTATCACCTGCTGTTGACACACTACCAATCATGCTTGCCAGTGATTCTTTTACTTCATTTAAAGAACGTGCAATACTTCCGATTTCGTCTGCCCGTCCCAATAATTTTGAATCAATTTCAAAGCTAAGGTTTCCACTTGCTGTTTTCTGCAAGTGGCCTTCTACCTTTTTGATTCCTAATGTAAGTCTCTTACCGAAGATAAAAGCTATTACCATGGCAATTATCAAAATGATAACACCTGAAATGACAAAAGAAGTAATCATGGTGGTAAATTCTTTATCCATGTTGTTTTCTGTTTCTTTCATCTCGGCATTCATATCATCTACATAATTACCTGTTGTAATTACCCAATCCCATGGCTCAAACTTTTCCGAATAAGCTACCTTAGGAGCTACCGTGACACCATCTGCCTTGGTAAAATAGAACTCGTTATAACCACCACCTGCATCAGCGGACTTCATAATATTCTGTATGATTTTAACGCCATTTTGATCGGTCAAATCATATCTGTTATTGCCCTCCTGGTCTGCAAGAATCGGATGCATAATCAACGTATAATCTGTTCCATCAATCCACATATACCCTGAATCATCGTCACGATAACGCATTGCCCTTACCGCTTCTTTTGCCAATTCCTGTGCTTCTTTTTCAGATAGGTCACCGTTCTTATACTGTTCATAATATCCCTGTACTACTGCAATCGCTGATTGTACTTCGGATTTTATTTCCATCCGGTATCCTTCATCTTTGGCATTTTCATATTCCTTCGTCGTTTTCTCCATGGACTGTTTTAGAAAATGTACACCTAATCCGCTCAGAAAAATTGTTGTTACTGCAATCAGAGAGAATATGACCAAAATTACTATTGTCGCAAGACTCTTGGTTCCTTTTCCCTGTTTGCCTCCTACTGCCACTTTGTCTTTCATTATGATCACCCCTAATCATTTTTAGTTATTTCTATTATACTCTTTTCGTATGATTTTTTCAATTATTTGTCGAATTTTTGTTGTGTTTTTGTTGTGTTTAATGTCGTTTTTTGCTTTTTTTGCTTTTTTACCAGTTCGTTTTTGCTTTTTTCCAACGTTCCGGTTCTTTTTGCCAAACTTCGTTCAGCCAATCCACGCCCTCACAAATTCCTTCTTCACTAAAGGCTACTTTGGTACTTTGTTTTTTCTCTTCCGAAGTAAAATCAAAGGCATAGGGTGCTTCCCAGGCACTCACCTCTAAGTACTCCTCTTCTTCTGTTTTTACCAAAGCAAACCGGAAGCGCATTCCTTCATGGCTTCCGGTAAATGTAGTCTTTTTTAAATATGGAATTCCTAATATATCTGCTCTTTTAATCATGAAATATCCATCCTTTAAATATGTTTCACTAAAACTTCATATCTTTTAAAATATCAAAGCAATCAAAGGTTGCAAAGTAATCTTTTGGTGTCTCTGCACGACGAATCAGCTGTGTTGTTCCATCTTCTTTTAACAATACTTCTGCTGATTTTAATTTTCCGTTATAGTTGTATCCCATTGCAAATCCATGTGCTCCGGTATCGTGAATTACTAATAAATCTCCCATATCAATCTTTGGAAGCATTCTGTCAATTGCAAACTTATCATTGTTTTCGCAAAGAGAACCTGTAATATCATACTTATGGTCGCAAACGCTGTTGTCTTTTCCCATAACGGTAATATGATGATATGCTCCATACATGGCAGGGCGCATTAAGTTTACTGCACAAGCATCTACACCAATGTATTCTTTATGCGTATGTTTTTCATGGATAGCGGTTGTTACTAAGCATCCGTAAGGTCCCATCATAAAACGTCCCATTTCTGTATAAATCGCAACATCACCCATTCCTGCCGGAACAAGAACCTCTTCGTATACTTTGCGTACGCCTTCGCCAATTGCACGAATATCATTTGGTTCCTGATCTGGTTTATAAGGAATTCCTACTCCACCAGACAGGTTAATGAAGCGAATGTCTGCGCCTGTTTCTTCTTTTAATTTTACTGCTACCCGGAATAATTCTTTTGCAAGCATCGGATAGTATTCGTTGGTTACTGTGTTACTTGCTAAAAATGCATGAATTCCAAAGTGCTTTGCACCTTTTTCTTTTAATACTTTAAAGCCTTCAAATAACTGTTCTGTGGTAAATCCGTATTTTGCATCCCCTGGGTTGTCCATGATGCTGTTACTGATTTTAAATACTCCACCCGGATTGTAACGACAACTGATAGTTTCCGGAATATGTCCGATAGTTTTTTCCAGGAAATCAATATGTGTGAAATCATCTAAGTTGATGATTGCTCCGATTTCATCTGCATACTTAAATTCAGATGCAGGGGTATCATTAGAGGAAAACATAATATCTTTTCCGTCAAAATGTAATGCATTTGCCATCATTAATTCTGTCATAGAAGAACAATCGCATCCACAACCGTATTCTTTTAAAATATTGATTAAAAATGGATTTGGAGTTGCCTTTACCGCAAAATATTCTTTGAATCCTTTATTCCATGAAAATGCCTCTTTTACTGCCTGTGCATTGGCACGAATTCCTTTTTCATCATATAAATGAAATGGGGTTGGATATTCCTTTACAATCTCTTTTAACTGCTCATAGGTTACAAATGGTTCCTTTTTCATATCAATTCTCCTTCATCTTTATTTTCTATCTTTTACGCCTAACTCTATCAAACGTATTTCATTTTTCATAGAATCTTTAAATACCTGTACAAAGTTCGCTTGTCCGGAATAAAGGCAGGTACTTTCCTTGTCTTTCCCTAGTTCTCCGGTTAATACATAACTGGAATCTGTAATGATTCCAATCTGATTTTTTTTATTTTGTGTCTGGTAAATCTTCGCATTGGGAACAGAACTGCTCTTATCCGTTAAAATCACAATTTTAATCTTTCGTTCAGCAAGTTTTTGAAGTTCCGGCTCTATCTGCTGTAACAGATTTTTACACATGGAGATATAAACACGTTTTTCTGCCCTTTCCAGCATATTTTTTACCTTATCTAATATATTTTCATCAGAACGAATGGTAATATAGCCTTCTTCTTCTTCCTTTTCCTTTGGCATATGTTCTATTAGATATTCTCTGCGTTCTGATAAGTTTCTTATCTTATTTTGGCAAAATTCTTCGATTCCAACCGGGGCATACTTTTTCACATTTCCCTGAGTGACGCAGGCTGCTCCTTTCGCTGTCAATCCATCCAATGCCTTATATGCATTAGACCGTGAAATACCGGTTAGTTTGGAAATCTCATATCCGGTACTCTTTCCAGAACGAAACAGTTCCAGATATACAAGAGCTTCCTGACCTGTTAAGCCGAATGCCACCAGATGTTCAATCAGATTTTTTGTATCCATGGATTCCTCCCTTTGCATAGTGGTACTTTTTAGGAACACTATAATATTTTTTCAGGAAAATGTCAATATGAATTGCTGATATAATTTCTCAGGAATCTCTTAATAAAAAAAGAGTTCGCTCACCGGACTTTTTCGTGCTTTAATGTAACACCGCATTTCCTATAATATAAAAGAAGCACAGACCAATCTTATCTGTGCTTCTTGTTCTTACTTTTCTTATGAAATTAAGTTTTCCATACTTTTTAATCCAATTACTAAGGTTGAAGTATTATGGAGTAATGCGGATGTGGTAGGCGGTATGATTCCTCCTACACCAAGCAAAATCAATCCTGTATTAAATCCTACAATAAATCGATAATTTTTATTGATTCGTTTCATTAGTGCATTACTGATTGCCTTTAATGTGACTATCTCATATAAGTCATCTGCGCCAACGGTAATGTCGGCAATTTCTCTGGCAATTTCTGCTCCATCGCTGATTGCTATTCCTACATTTGCTGCGGAAAGTGCAGGTGAATCATTAATGCCGTCTCCTATCATGATGACTTTTCTGCCCGCTGCTTTTTCTTTTTCCACAAATTCAGCCTTATCCTCCGGAAGTACCTCGGAATAGTACTCGTCTACGCCAACTTTGGCTGCGATTGCCTTTGCAGTACGCTCACTGTCTCCGGTCATCATAACCACTTTGCTGATGCCTGCTTTTTTCAGAGAATTTACTACTGCGGCTGCTTCTTCTCTTACCGGATCTTCAATACAAATAACGGCTGCCAGTTTATTTTCAATTGCCATATACAAATGAGAATATTCCGGCGGAAGTTCATTAAACCGCTGCTTTTGTTCTTCCGGAATCCGGCATCCTTCATCTTCAAATACAAAGTGATAACTTCCGATTACCACTTTTTTATCATTTATCGTACTGGAAATACCGTGTGCTACAATATATTCTACCTTTGAATGAAGCTCTTCATGTACCAAATTCTTAGTCATGGCTGCATCCACTACTGCTTTTGCCATGGAATGTGGAAAATGTTCTTCTAAACATGCTGCAATACGCAAAAGTTCATCTGCTGATTCTCCATTGAAGGAAACCACATCTACCACAGTGGGCTGTGCCTTGGTAAGAGTACCTGTCTTATCAAATACTATGGTATCTGCTTCTGCGATTGCCTCTAAATATTTTCCGCCTTTTACGGTAATATTATAAGCACTTGCTTCGCGAATTGCAGATAATACGGAAATCGGCATTGCCAGCTTCAGGGCACAAGAAAAATCTACCATTAATACAGATAGTGCCTTTGTTGCATTTCTTGTAAGTAAATAAGTAATCCCTGTTCCTGCAAGTGTATATGGAACTAATTTATCTGCAAGATGTTCTGCTTTGCTTTCTAAGGATGACTTTAATTTTTCGGATTCTTCTATCATGGTTACAATTTTTTCAAACTTGCTGGAACCATTGACCTCTTTTACCCGAATGGTCAATTCTCCTTCTTCTACTACGGTACCTGCGTATACCGTTCCTTCCGCATTCTTTCTAATAGGCATAGACTCACCTGTAAGAGATGCTTGATTTACCATAGCTTCTCCGGCGATTACGGTTCCGTCAAATGGAATTACATTTCCCATATGAACTCTTACCTGGTCACCTTCCTTAATGTCAGATGCTGAAACCAGTACCTCTTGTTCGCCATTACACAGCCATACCTTGTTCACATTCAAAGACATGCTTCTTGCTAAATCATCTACGGACTTCTTATGCGTCCACTCTTCTAATATTTCTCCGATGCCTAATAAGAACATAATGGAGCTTGCGGTCTTAATATCCTTGCGAAGCATAGATACACCGATTGCTGTTGCATCCAGAACCGGTACTTCTATCTTGCCTTTAGCTAATGTAGTAATTCCAGACCACAAATATTTTATGGATTTTACTGCTGCAATTCCCGCCCTTAACGGATAAGGCAAAAACAGTTTATTGCCCATATGTAATACTACTTTATTAACCAGCTTGTCCCAATATTCCCGATTTAGCTCTCTTCCGGAATTCTGTAAAAAGACATCCGGTACTTCTACTTGCTCATATTGAAACTTCTGTAACACCTGAATAATATCTTCACGGTTTCCTACATAGCAAATTACCGCATCCTGCATACGTTCCTGTACTTTTGCTGCCGTTACAAATTTCTGTCTGCTTAAATAATATTGAAGTGTATCTGCCTGTTCATCGGTCATCCGGCTCTGCAGTACATGAATACGAATTCTGCCTCTGATTTCGTGTTTTATTACAAATCTCACTTTAAAACCTTCTTTCGTCGCAAAAAGGAGTCACCGCACTTTCATGCGGCAACCCCTCTGGTATTCTTCTATTCTGCTTCGTCAGCTACTGGTGCTTCTGCTTCAGTCTCAGCTGCATCTTCATATGCTGCTTCCTGAGTTGCTCTATCTTCGTTAATCTGCTGTGCCTCTGCATAAATATCTTCTGCGTTTTCCTGAATATTTGTTGCAGTCTTCATGACACATTCTTTTGCACGCAAAACTGCTGCTGTGCAGTTAGTGTATAATTTCTTTGCATCTTTGCTGCCTAATACTTTCACGCCAGCTGTGCCAAATAATACTCCTGCTGCAAATAAACCGGTTTTCTTTACATCAAATTTTTTCAAAAATCCCAACATAAATGGTACCTCCTAATGGTTTCTTCTTTTTGTATACAGGTTATTGTACATCCATGTCTGTGAATTTTCCATGTTTTTTATGCTTGTTGAAAAATTTTATCATCAAAGGCGAATCTCGCAAAAGTAAGCTGAGCACCTTCTGCCACTCTGCTACAAATGTTTACTGCCGCTCCCATCACTTCTGCAAACTGGTTGTCCTTGGTAATAACCTTCATAAAGTCGTGGTTTTTCGTGATTTCTACGCTTGCCACATCTTCCAGTTCTTCCATTTCCCTTTCAATCTCCTCTGACTGTGCTTCTGTCAGTTTCTTTGATAAATGATAATATCTTCCCATAATACGCATCCTTTCTTTTCTGCTTTCGGGTTAGCCATATCTAATCCATCTGTGTTTATTATAGCACCCTGGCTGAGAAAGGAAATGGCATTACTGATGACTTTTTATCAATAGTGCTTTTTTCCACTTTTTGCAACTGATAAAACCAGAATTATTGCTGCTAACAACGCGATTGCTTCTACATATTCCATTGCTATATTTTCACCTGTTTTCGGACTTGTTACTGTGGTATTGTTTCCTGCTGAAACGTTTGCAGTCTGTCCATTTCCATTATTCACCCCTGAACTTACCACCGGTGTATTTTTATTTGCCTCTATCTGAGCGGTATTCTCTGCATCTGTGATGGTACTTCCTTTTTCTACTAGTGCATAATAACTAAAGTGCTTTGTTGCAATCTTATAATAGCCATCTTCTACACCACCCTTTATCAGGGTCTTGGTTCCATCATCATTGATTCGATACATTACCAGATTCTGTGCATCATAGCCTTCCGGAAGTACACCTTTTTCTGTCTCACCTTCTATTGTCATTGGTGTTACATCTAATACCAATCAATACCTAGGAGGATTCCGGATCATTATATGCATCGTATACGATATTTTCCTCAGTTGTATTTAGCACCTCTTGTTTTCCATAAGCTAAAAGAAAGATGGTCCATCTTAAAAATCTCTTCAGGCATACTTCTGCTTTGCCTCCTTAATAAGAAAATGAAAAATGGTCTGCTCTGTATTATAAAGTGCCCAGCTATAAGCATCACTTTTTGCATTCTCAACATCCACCCCTTCATAAATCAAATGGTTCATTGTAATCCTTATCTTTTCTCCATATACCTGAGCAGCTTTTCTTCCTTCTTCTGTCAATGTAGGATGCCTTGTATCACTACGATCTAAAAGTCCTTCTTTTTCTAATCCGGTCAGTATTCGACTGACTGTATATTTTTCCTCCCCCAGTGTTTTGGCTATTCCGGTAACCGTACATGTCTCTGAATCCTCTTTCATCAACGACAACAATACCCGCAACCTTAAAACATCTGGTTTTTCTGACATTTCACTCTTCCTTCCTTGCTTGTGTTAGTTGTGACTAACTCTATATAATAGAATAAGGATTATTGAACGATTGTCAATAACCCTTATCGGTAAAATCTCTCACTATATATTTTTCTTCCTATTCCATTCCTTTTAATACTTCCACCATATCCAATTTCTTAATACGTTTCGAAAACATGAAGCTTACCAAACAGGATACAAGCAGAACGAAAGCCCCTGATAAAATATAATACGGCATACCTATCACTGCCTGATAATCAAAGGAATCTCCATTACTGTCAAACATGCTTTGCAATACCATTCTTCCAAATGGTGCACCTACTAATACACCGATGACAGATAAACACAAATTCTGCATAGAAATCAAACGACGGATTCGTTTACTCTGAAATCCCATTACTTTTAATGTTGCAAATTCCTTTACCCTCTCATTAAAGGAAAGATTTCCTGAATTGTATAATACAATTACTACTAAAAGTGCAGAAAACATTACCATAATATATACCATAACATACATTAGCTCCATGGTATCTTTATAGGAGGATAACATTGCATCCTGATTATGTACTACGGTAATATTTTTATCTGCTTCTTTCGTTACTTTATTATCTGTTACTAACATATATGGTGTGAATTTTCCACCAAGTTTTTCAAAATCTTCTCGCAATATAGTGATTCCGGTTATACTTGGATTTCGACTGATTACACTCACCTTTGTTCCATACCATTCATTTTTGGCATAAATATGCCAATAAACGGTATCTCCTACCTTTACTCCTATTTTTTTTGCCAGCTTAGAAGTAAGGGCAACTGTTCCCGGTTCAACCTCCACCACATTTTGATTTACATCTGTAATATTATAGTAGCCTTTTCCTTCTGTTACTACCACACTTGCCGTTGCCTTGTCCTTATGAAGTGCATTCTTTTTCGTTGCAACCTCAATGCTGTCTGTCATAACAAGTTCACCACTATATTCTTCTTCCAGCTTATCTGCCTGTGAAGTACTAATTCCATCTTTTAGCATTACTTGATACTGGTAGTTTTGCATCTTATCAAACATCCACTCTTTTACATTTTTCAATGTATCGTCACATCCGAATCCACAACAGATAAGCATCATACCACAAGCCGTTCCAAACACACACATAAATGCCCGTAATTTACTTCTGGAAATATCACGCAAATTATATTGTGCCTGAAATCCAAGTTTGTTCCAAAATGGTAATTTTTCAAAAATACACTTTTTTCCTGCCTTTGGCGGTGCCGGACGAAGTGCTTCGGATGGAGCCACATGCATCAATTTTCGACAGCTTAGGTATGAGGTTCCCGCACACACTAATACAATTACAAACGTCATAGCAATAAACTTCCATGAGTATGCCGGTTTCCATCCTGGTAAGGTATACCAGCCCAAGAAAACATCTATCAGCTCTTGTCCTACTACCATTGGTCCCACAAAAAGTCCTACCAATGCTCCCAGCAAGGAAACTACCAGACTATAGCTAACATAATGAAATGCAATTTTAAAGCGTTTTACTCCCATGGCATTCATGGTTCCAATCTGTGTTCTTTGTTGCTCTACGATACGTTTCATAGAAGTAACTATTACTAATATGGCAATCAATACAAAAATAATAGAAAACGCATAAGAAAACTGTTTGTGCTGTGCCATTTCATCTGCAAACACTTTAAGTCCCGGAATGGAACTCTTATCCAGATAAACCGCATAGTTGTTATCAATTGCATTTGCTACTTTCTTTTCTAGGGAAAACACATCTTTTACATCTGTTGTAAAAATAAGCTGTGTGTATGGCATAAAGGAAAATAATTTTTCATCACTGAAATTTTCTATCATTTCCAGTAACATTTCTTTTGTAATATCATTTTCTGTCATTCCTGCCTCATGCAATTTTTCCATTGCCTCATCTAATGCATGGGTATTTTTCAATATATCTGAAATAGAAATAACGTCATCGGATATTAAATGGTTCACATAATCCCGCACCGGAAATCCCCGATAAGACATATAGACATAAGCAATATTTGATACATCCGTATCTAAGTCTGTATCGGCACACATATATTCATATTCCGGTGTGGAAATCAATCCCCTTACTGTTCCGGTTATGGTTATTCCATTATAAGCTACTGAAAATTCATCCCCTACTTTTATCTTCCAATAATCGGCAAACTTTTCTGAAAGCCACAAACCTTTCGTATCCGCAGGATCAAATTCTGCTCCTTCTTCCACATATGGTTTTGTCACTATATTCTCATCTTCTAAGTAAACATCTACCTGTGCATTGCCTTGTTTTACTGATTTTCCTGTTACCATCATACGAAGCTGTGCATCTTTGACCTCTTTTAAATTCTTCACTGCTTCTAGATTTTCTTGGGTAAAATTCTCTCCGTACATCCAAACATCTGCAAGATTACTCTTATGATTGAACGTTTGCATCGCATTTGCCGCTCCAAGAGTACTACTCTGAAAAGTGGTAAACATCATGATTGCTAATGCAGACAAAATAAAAATCGAAAAGAACTGTCCAAAGTTTCCTTTCATATCACGAAACATCTTTCTTGTCAACATTACCAGGTTACCTCCTTTACCGGAACCGGATGCTCGTTTATCTTAATTTCACGAATCTTTCCGTTTTTCATACGAATTACTTTATCTGCACACTGAGCAATATCCGCATTATGTGTTACTAAAATTACTGTATTGTGGTTCTTTCTGCATGCGTTCTGCAACAGTTCCAATACAATGACTCCGGTTTCTGAATCCAATGCTCCGGTAGGTTCATCTCCCAAAATAATTTTGGGATTCTTTGCCAAAGCTCTTGCAATGGAAACCCTCTGCTGCTCTCCACCGGACATTTGAGACGGAAACTTGTCTTTGTGCTCTGCCAGTCCTACTGCATTTAACATTTCCATTGGATTCAAGGCATTTTTTACTATGCTTTTAGTAAGTGCCACATTTTCATAAGCAGTAAGACTGGGAAGTAAATTATAAAACTGAAAAATGAATCCAACTGTTTTTGCCCTATAATCGGATAATTGTCTGTCATTCATAGCAGATACTTCCATTCCATCAATAAAAACTTTTCCTGAAGTAGGCTGATCCATCCCTCCAAGCATATTCAATATAGTGGACTTTCCTGCACCGGACTGTCCTAAAATCACCACGAACTCACCTTCTTCTATGGTAAAATCTACATGATTGACAGCGACCTGCATTCCTTCGCCCTTTCCATAGGTCTTTACAACATCTTTAAATTCTACAATCGTTCGACTCACTTGTCTTCCTCCTCTATCTTTTGTTAGTCCTGTCTAACTCTCTTTTTCTTATTATAGTCGTCGCAAACTTTTCGTCAATATTGCTTATTGGTAAAATTTATCATTTTCTATTTTATAGGAATTTTTGACCTTTCGTACTTTAAAGTAACGCGGTGTTTCCTATGAAACTATGAGAAACACGCTCTGCGAGTTTCTCAAGTTATCGCGGTGCTCTTCAAATACCAGTGCAAGCACAGCATTTTCATCGCTACTCGCGTAAAAAAACTGTCATGAGGCATTTTCATACTTCATGACAGTTCTAGGGGTGTTATATTATTATTTAATTATTTTCTTTTTACGTTAAATGCTCCCATTCCCGGGTAAACAGCTGCATTACCTAACTGTTCTTCAATTCTCAATAACTGATTGTATTTTGCAACACGTTCGCTTCTGCTTGGTGCACCAGTCTTAATCTGGCAAGTATTCAAAGCCACTGCAAGGTCTGCAATCGTAGTATCTGCTGTTTCACCGGAACGATGTGAAGAAATTGCAGTATATCCTGCCTTATGTGCCATTTTGATTGCTTCTAAAGTTTCAGATACAGAACCAATCTGATTCAATTTAATTAAAATTGCATTTCCGCATCCTAATTCAATGCCCTTAGATAATCTCTCTGTATTGGTTACAAATAAGTCATCTCCTACCAACTGAACCTTATCTCCTAATTCAGCAGTCAGTTTCTGCCATCCTTCCCAATCTTCTTCATCCAAAGCATCTTCGATAGAAATGATTGGATATTTTTCTACTAATCCTTTCCAATGAGCAATCAACTCTTCAGAAGTGAATTTTGTACCAGCCTTTGGTAATATGTATTCACCCTTCTTAGAACCTTTCCATTCACTTGAAGCTGCGTCCATAGCAATCATGAAGTCCTTACCTGGCTCGTATCCTGCATTCTTTACTGCTTCTAAAATATACTGAATTGCTTCTTCATCAGATGCAAGGTCAGGAGCAAATCCACCTTCATCACCAACAGAAGTTGCTAATCCTTTGCTCTTTAATAATGCTGCTAATGCATGGAATACCTCTGCACACCAACGAAGTGCTTCTTTGAAGCTTGGAGCACCTACAGGCATAATCATAAATTCCTGTACGTCTACGGTATTTGCTGCGTGAGCACCACCATTTAAAATGTTCATCATAGGAACCGGTAAACGATTACCGGAAATTCCTCCAAGGAAACGATATAGTGGAATATCTAATGCAATAGAAGCTGCTCTTGCTGCTGCAATAGAAACTGCCAAGATTGCATTTGCGCCAAGTTTAGACTTGTCTTTTGTTCCATCTGCATCGATCATTGCTTTATCAATTGCATAAATATCAGATGCATCCATTCCTACAACTGCATCGCTAATGATTGTGTTGATATTTTCTACTGCCTTGGTAACACCTTTTCCAAGGTATCTTCCTTTATCGCCATCGCGAAGCTCCAGAGCCTCAAACTCTCCGGTAGATGCACCACTTGGTGCTGTTCCTCTTCCTACTGTTCCATCAACAAGAATTACTTCTGCTTCTACCGTAGGATTTCCTCTGGAATCCAAAATCTCTCTTCCGATTACTTTTTCAATCTGTAAATAATCCATTTCTTGAAATCTCCTTCCAACTCTCTTTTAAGACAAACCTCCCGGAAGGGAGTCAGCCTTCCGGTGAATACAATTCTAATTGTTTTCTGAGGAGTCTTTATGATTTACACTCGTTTAGTTAGCTTTGTCTAACCTTGTTTATCATAATTGATTTTGATTCTAAAATCAAGGATTTAAAATGATAGGATTTCTCACTTTTTCGTATACCAGCCTTTGGTATTCTCTCTAACAGTTACAAAATTATGATAAATACCATTTTTTTGCAGTAATTCTTCATGAGTACCACTCTCTGCGATTCTTCCGTCTGCAATTACCATAATCTGATTTGCATTTCGTATGGTATTTAAGCGATGCGCAATCACAAGAAGTGTTTTTCCTTTGCAAAGTTCATTAATTGCCTGCTGAATATAACTCTCGTTATCTGTATCTACACTGGCTGTAGCCTCATCCAAAATAACAATCGGCACATCCTGCCATCCATAAACACTGTGTTAAGTAAAAGGAAAACTCCTGATTTCCTTTCAATAATTCTTTTACCATATTTCCTATGAGAAAATATGGTGCTAATCCGCAGAATACGCCCAGTACTGCCAAAACTACTGACATTACATATGTCTTTTATGAATACTGGCAAATTCTGCAATCCATTGTGTGGTTGATTTCTGTTTCATAACTTCCTCCTGTTTCTATTATTCTATAAAATAGACCATGCCTTTTTACACTTTTAGTTAGTCACTTCTAACCTTTGAGCAAAAATGAGACGAAACTAACTTGTCAGTTTCGCTTTTCTAAAATCCCATTACTTTTTGCCTGCCTCCATGAATTCCCCTACTTGTTTCACACAACTCTTTATCTCTTCCTTCGATAAATCATGTACAATTAATTCTGACAATGCTGACAGTATTCCACTCATAATGGCATGGGCTAACTGAAGATTGGGCATTACAATGTCATACCCTTCTTTCCTCATTCTTGCAACATACTCTTCGGTAGAGCGAATCTCAATTTCTACCATCTGATGGATATAGTTTTCATACTTCGTTCCAGCTGAAGATTGTAAAATCAAACGAAAAATCCCTTCTCCAAAAATTCTTTAATTGCTACTTCCTGTATCCTTTTTAATATTACGTTTTCTTCTTTCGGCATGCGCGCACTCCTCATCAACTATGAGAAACACATTTTACAAATTTCTCAAGTCATTGCAAAAATATAACACTGTTATACTCTTTGTCAAGAAATCACATTGATAATATTTTTCAAAACTTTTTATGACAATTTCCAGCTGATTGCTTGTTTTCTTGCATTTAAGGTTTGCTATTGAGATTTCTTTTCATATTGATTCCCACATATAGGAAAACAATTAGCTCTGCAACAGGAACTGCAAACCACAACGCACTTCCACCAAAAACTGCCGGCAATATTATAAGCAGGATGCCGCTTAAAACAACACCCCTTAGCAAAGACACAACCATTGCCGACATAGGTTTATTAATTGCCTGAAAATAATAAGTTGAAAACACGTTAAATACCAACAAGATAAATGCAAGAAAATAAGCGCGCAAAATTGCCGGTGCTATCTTAATAATCTCCGGTGTTGTGGACATATAAAACCGAACCAACGGAATCGGTATTATCATTCCAATCAAGCAACAAACACTTCCTATTACAAATGCAGAAATCCCCGCATATTTTACCGTTTGCCTGATTCGTTCCGGTTTTCCTGCTCCATAGTTTACAGAAATAAGTGCCTGTGCCGACTCTCCTACTGCATATCCGAAAGTCTGAACTGTGGTAGATATATTAGAAATCACACCGTATACTGACAATGCAGTCGCACCAATATACACCATTATCTGCTTATTAAATATCACTGCCAGCACTCCCATAGCAATATCTATGGCAAAATTACTACTTCCCATGGCTACAATTCTTTTTAATTTTGTTCCAAACCCCAGATTTTCCCTGGTAAATTTCAAAGTACATTGCTTTTTAAATAAATAAGATATTAAAACTGCAAAGGAGATACATTGTCCCAATGCAGTTGCAAGTCCTGCTCCGTAAATTCCCATATCCAAACCAAATACGAAAAATATATCTCCAAATATATTAAAAATGCCACCGGATATGGCTGCTATTGTGGTATACAATGGTGCCCCATCATTTCGAATAAAGGGAATCAAATATTGACCTATAAGAAATAGTGGAGAAAAAATTGCAATCCAAAATGCATACTTTGCAGATAATTCCAGAATCTCCCCACTGGCTCCGCACATAGAAAGCAACGCTTTCTGACATACATTATAGAGCACTAATATCACTAATGATACCACTACGGAAATAATCAGTCCCACACTAAAATACTTGTCCCCTTCTTTTTTATCGCCTGCGCCACGTTTCTGTGCCATAATGACAGAACCCCCGATGCCAAATAAGAGCCCTAAAGCAAATATCAGTGTCCACAGTGGAAAAAAACATGCAACTGCCGCTGTTCCATTTGGTCCTTCATATTGCCCAATGCAAATGGTGTCTACAATGCTATAAATTGACATTATCATAGAACTTCCTATCGCCGCACCGAAATATTTAAAGTATAACGATTTTATATTTCCATTTAATAAATCCATTCTTCTCTTCCTTTCCTATTGTAGAATAAAGAGTCCGCTCGCTGGACTCTTTCGCGCCCGAGCGGTGTCGCTTGCGACTAACTTCTTATCCGCGAGGTGCGCCTCATTAGCTGAGTGTTTTGTATGCAATAGGACATAATTTCCTACTGTATACAAAAAGAGCTGAATAAAACAATAAGCATTTCAGCTTATCACCTTATCCAGCTCGTCATTTCCAATGAATAACTTACCCTCCGTGTGAGCAATATTTATTATACCTAAAAAGTTTTTCGCAGTCAACAGTTTTTCGTTTCTGTTTTTAAGCTCTGCTGATTTTCTTCTTATGCAGTTGCCTCTTCAAACTGAGAATTATACAAATCTGCATAAAATCCGCCTTTGGCAAGAAGTTCTTCGTGATTACCCTGTTCGATAATATCTCCGTCTTTCATAACCAGAATAATATCTGCATCCTTGATCGTAGATAGACGATGGGCAATTACAAAACTTGTTCTTCCTTTCATCAGATTATTCATAGCTTTTTGAATTCGTTCTTCTGTACGAGTATCCACAGAAGAGGTTGCTTCATCCAGAATCAAAACCGGATTATCTGCTAATATGGCTCTTGCAATGGTAAGTAACTGTTTCTGTCCCTGTGATACATTGCTTGCATCCTCATTTAATTCCATCTGATAGCCACCCGGCAAAGTACTGATAAAGTGATGTGCATGTGCTGCCTTTGCCGCTGCAATTACCTCTTCATCGGTTGCATCCAAACGTCCATAACGAATGTTTTCCATAATGGTACCTTTAAATAACCAGGTATCCTGCAATACCATTCCAAAGTTTTCTCGTAAATCTGCACGATTGAAGTCTCTCAAATCATGTCCATCCACCTTAATACTTCCGGAATTTACATCATAGAAACGCATTAACAATTTTACCATTGTTGTTTTTCCTGCTCCAGTTGGTCCCACAATCGCAACCATCTGTCCCGGTTCTACCTTACAGTTAAAGTCATTTACAATGATTTTTTCCGGATCATATCCGAATTTTACATGTTCAAAGGATACACTTCCTTCTACATGTTCTAATTTTACCGGATGCTCTACTGTTAAGTCTTCCTCCTCTTCTCCGAGGAATTCAAAAACACGTTCTGCGGCTGCTGCAGTAGACTGAAGCATGTTAGATACCTGAGCCACCTGTGTAATTGGCTGGGTAAAGCTCTTTACATACTGAATAAAAGATTGAATATCTCCTACTTCAATATTACCGCTAATTACCTGCATACCACCTACAACTGCCACTGCCACATAACCAAGATTTCCTACAAATGTCATAATCGGCATCATCATACCGGATAAAAACTGTGATTTCCATGCAGACTGGAATAAAACTGCGTTAGTTTCGTCAAACTCTTTTTGCATATCCTCTTCTTTGTTAAATGCTTTTACAATATTATGTCCGCTATATACTTCTTCTACCTGGCCATTAATTTTTCCTAAATATTTCTGCTGTGCCACAAAGTATTTTTGTGAAGCTTTTACTACCAATCCAATCAATATACCGGAAACCGGAAGAATCACTAATGCAATCAAAGTCATCAACGGACTAATGGTTAACATCATAATCAAAATACCGATTAAAGTTGTTACAGATGTAATCAACTGCGTTACACTCTGATTCAATCCCTGCCCTAAGGTATCCACATCATTGGTAATTCTGGATAATACTTCGCCTACCGTTCTGGACTCAAAATATTTCATCGGCATACGATTGATTTTCTTAGAAATATCCTCACGGAATCTAAAGCATACTTTCTGAGTTATTCCACTCATAATCCATCCCTGAATAAATGAGCAGGCTGCACTTAATAAGTAAACTCCAAGTAAGAATAACAGTATCTTACCGATTTTATCAAAATTAATACTTCCGGAACCTGAAACCTTTGCCACCAGACCATTAAATAATTCTGTTGTTGCTTTTCCTAAAATCTTTGGTCCTGCAATACTAAATACTGTTGAGGCAACTGCAAATATCAAAACAACCAGTACACCTATCTTGTATCTGCCCATATATTTTATGAGCTGTCCTACCGTTCCTTTAAAGTTCTTTGCCTTTTCTCCCGGTACCATTCCTGCACCCGGTCCTCGTCTTATTGGACGTCTTTTTTGTTCACTCATTATGCAAGACCTCCTTTCAACTCTTTTTCAGATAACTGTGATTTCGCAATTTCCTGATAAGTTTCACATGACTGCATCAATTCCTCATGTGTTCCCTTTCCTACAATCTTTCCTTCTTCTAATACAATAATCTGATCTGCATGCAAAATTGTACTGATTCGCTGGGCTACAATAATAACTGTAGCATCTGAAATCTTTTCATTTAATGCTTTTCGCAGTACTACATCGGTTTTATAATCCAATGCTGAAAAACTGTCATCAAACAAGAATACTTTTGGATTTTTTGCAATTGCTCTTGCAATAGAAAGACGCTGTTTCTGACCTCCGGATACATTGGTTCCGCCTTGTGCAATGGCACTTTCATATCCGTCTTCTTTTTGTGTGATAAATTCTTCTGCCTGTGCAATTTTTGCAGCTTCTTCTATCTTTTCTTCCGATACCTCACCTGCAAATCCAATATTTGATGCAATGGTACCCGAGAACAACACACCCTTTTGTGGTACATATCCAATGAGACTTCTTAACTTATGTTGGGTGATATCGCGGATATCCACACCGTCTACGGTAATCTTTCCTTCACTTACATCATAAAATCTTGGAATCAGATTCAATAATGTAGACTTACCACATCCGGTACTTCCGATAATTGCCGTAGTTTTTCCCGGCTCTGCTGTAAAGGAAATATTTGCAATTGCATCTTCATCCGCTCCCGGATATTTAAACGCTACATCTTCAAAAGCAACTTCACCCTTCCACTGATTTTTGCTGTCATCCTGTGGTTGTTTCGGATCAAGAATTCCAGCCTCTGTATTTAACACTTCATCAATACGGCTTGCAGCAACTCCGGCTCTTGGAAGCATAATGGATACCATGGTAATCATTAAGAATGCCATAACAATCTGCATGGTATAAGTGATAAATGCCATCATATCACCAACCTGCATATTTCCAAAATCTACGCCTTTAGAACCAAACCAGACAATTGCTACGGTGATACAGTTCATAATCATCATCATAACCGGCATCATCATGGACATCACACGGCTGGTAAATAACTGTGTTTTCATCAAATCACTATTTGCACCGTCAAAACGCTTTTCCTCAAATTTTTCTCTGGAAAAAGCACGAATTACAGGAACTCCCGTTAAAATTTCTCTGGATACCAGATTCAAACGGTCTACCAATGTCTGCATCATTTTAAACTTTGGAAGGGTAACCTTCATAAGTAAACCTACTACTACGATAATTGTAATTACTGCCGCAGCAATAATCCAGCTCATTCCGGTTTTTGTTCCCATTACCTTGATAATACCGCCAATTCCAATAATCGGTGCATAAACTACCATTCTAAGAAGCATTACTTCTACCATTTGAATTTGCTGAATATCATTGGTACTTCTGGTAATCAACGAAGCAGTAGAGAACTGTTCGATTTCACTATTGGAAAAAGATACTACCTTTTTAAATACACGGTCTCGTAGTCGCATACCTACACCTGCTGATGCATAAGAAGCCAACATTCCTGCTAGGATTGCTGTTGCCATCATAACCACCGACATCAAAACCATCTTTCCACCAGTACGAAGCATGTAACTGTTCTGGTAATCTCCCATATCCCATCCTAATGCCTCGTATTCTGCCTTTACTACTAACAACGCTTTCTGAGTAATAATGGTATCACTCATATCTCCCAGTTGTTCCCTTACTGCATCTTCCTGCTGTAAAATCTGTTCCTTTGTCATCATTCCACTTGCAAGTGCAGCCTTAATCGTATCCATATCCATGCCTTCCTGCTCGCTCATATTTGACATAACAAGCATTGGCATGCCAAGAATATCGTCTAATTGTTCTATATCATCCTTTTTCTTTAATGTAAGCTCATAGTTTCCGTCTGCATTTTTCTTATATGCATCTTTTACTGTCTCTACATCATCATCTGCTAAAAAGACACAGAGGTTTTCAAATGTTTCCTCTCGCATCTCTTCTGGAGCTACATGTTCAATTCCTCCCTGTTGAATTCCGACATCCACAATATCCGACATATACTGTGGTAAAGACAGATCGCAGTATGCCTGTATTATTAATAGTAATACAATACACACTACCATTCCCTTACACTCTTTCAAGTATCTGAATATCTTTCCCATGGGTTCCATCCTTTCTTAATCATTTTTAGTGTAGGTTTCCAGTTCACGTTCCATTGCATCTGCCAGTTCATTGCATATCTGAATTAATTCTTCGATTCGATTTCCACCGATGTCATCATAAACCTTATTAACATACGCTCTTATTCGTTTTCTTGTACGTTCACAGATCTGTTGACCTTCCTCCGTTAAATACACATATGTATTTCTTCGATCTTTGGTATCAACACTCCTGCCGACCAATTTACGTTTCTCTAAATTGCGTAACGTTCTAGATGCCTGAGATGGTGCAATTCGAAGTTTTTCTGCCAATTCAGATACGAAAATACCTTCTCGTTCCGGATTTTCTCTCTGGTCTTTTGAGATACACAGTAATGCAAAATACTCACTCTGTGATACATCATCCATCATCACACTGATATTTACTTTCCGAATCCGATGAAATGCCTGCACTAATCTGGTATGGCTGAATTCTAAGTTCGCCAGGTTCGCATCTTCCATAGTCTCATCCCCTTCGTGTTTCTTTTTACTCTGTAAATATTTAACATTGTTATCTATTTACAAGATAATATAATATGCCCCTGCTGACTATTTGTCAACAAGGGCAATTCTAAAAAATTCTAAACTTTTTATAAACAATATAAACTTTTTAAATCAATCCGTTTAAATCAATCCATAATGTTTCAAACCATTATAAATTCCATCTTCCCATAATGGAGTAGTCACATATTCTGCTGCATCCTTTGCCTGCTGCATACCGTCTCCCATTGCAACGGAATGCGCCACATACTTAAGCATGTCCAAATCATTGGTACTATCACCGAATGCATAAGTATCTTCATGTGCTATACCTAAAATCTCACACATTTGTTGAATACCGGTTGCCTTATTAAATCCTTTTGGAACAATCTCCATAAATCCACCGTCTCTATGAATAATATCATAGCGTTTTTCCAATTCCTGCTCTAATTCCTGTTGATGTTCCTGCATATAATTTACGCAGAACTTACTTACTTCAAACTGATTTTCATTTCCGGTAACTCGTAATAAATTGTCGCCTAAGGTTTTCTGCATTTCATTGTAAAACTCATCTTCAAAGCGTCCCTCATCTATATAAAGTGCATAACGTCCTTCTAATATATATGCAGCCTTTAGTTTGTTAAGATATTCACTATCTTTTTTAATCTGTTCTAATTCAATTTGGTGATAAAACTCTGTTTTTCCCTGAAACTCTCCGTAGGTACCGCACCCCGCCACAATTCCATCAAATCCCAGTGGCATCAAGGCTTCATCCGGAATAAACACTCTGGTTCTTCCACTACAAATAAACAAATAATGACCGTTCTTTTTTAACTGCAAAAGCGCCTTTCTGGTACTGTCCGGTATTTGCTGTTTGTTATCCCAAAGTGTTCCGTCAATGTCAAAAAATACTGCTTTTTTCATATGTTGTCCTCTCCATCTATCAAAGTACTTACTTATTGTATCGTGATTTCATCACTCAATAATTTCACCGTTCGCTGAACACACAAGTGCGTTCCTCTCACTTTCGCTCATTATATCATATTTTTCATTAATTCTGCCACAGATACATCATTTTTACTCTTATTTTTCCCTAAAAATTTTATCACACATTGATATACTTTAGCGGAGCGTTTTTAATGTAATAGGACGTAAATTCCTATTGCATAGAAAAAACTTCGACAAAACCATTTTGTTTTGCCGAAGCTTTTTACCTATTTTATCATTCTTACGCTTTCAAATTTGTATATCCCATCAGACTGGCATCTACTTCTCTTGCCACTTCGCGTCCTTCATGAATTGCCCATACAACTAAGGACTGTCCTCTATGCATATCACCTGCGGTAAATACATTCTTTACATTTGTCTCATACTGACCTTTTGCTGTTTCTACATTGGTTCTTTCGTTTAATTTCAATCCAAATGCATCTGCAACATACTTTTCAGTTCCCAAGAAACCTGCTGCAATCAGTACCATATCTGCTTCCATTTTGCTTTCGGAGCCCGGTACTTCTACCATCATCATACGACCGGTTTTTTCGTCCTTCTTACTTTCAAGTTTTACAACGGTAAGACCGCTTAAATTACCGTTCTTATCCTTTAAGAACTCTTTTACGGTTGTCTGGTAAATTCTCGGATCATTACCGAATACGGCAATGGCTTCTTCCTGACCGTAATCTGTTTTGCAGACTTTCGGCCACTCCGGCCATGGATTGTTCTCTGCACGGGTATCCGGAGCTTTTGGCATCATTTCTAACTGTACCACAGAGGCTGCCCCATGACGAATGGAAGTTCCAACACAGTCATTTCCGGTATCACCACCACCGATGATAACAACTTTTTTGCCTTTTGCAGAAATGTACTTATTATCCTTTAAGCCGGAATCCAGCAGGCTCTTTGTGGTTGCTGATAAGAAATCAACTGCAAAATAAATTCCTTTGGCATCTCTTCCCGGTGCCTTGATATCTCTTGGATTCTTTGCGCCACATGCCAAAATCACACGGTCATAATCCTTTAACAGTTTTGCAGGCTTGATATCTTTTCCCACATTTACACCTGTAATAAATTCGACGCCTTCTTCTTTCATTACACCGATTTTACGATCAATAATCTGTTTTTCCAGTTTCATATTCGGAATACCATACATTAAAAGTCCACCCACACGGTCATCTCTTTCATATACAGTTACCAAATGTCCACGTTTATTTAACTGATCTGCTGCCGCAAGTCCTGCCGGACCTGAACCGATTACTGCTACCTTTTTACCGGTTCTTACCTTTGGTGGTTTTGCTGCCGCAAATCCATTTTCATATGCATACTCAATAATTCCGTGCTCATTTTCCTTTACAGAAACCGGTTCTCCGTAATGTCCGCAAGTACAAGCAGCTTCACAAAGTGCCGGGCAAACTCTTGAAGTGAACTCCGGGAAGTTATTGGTTTTTGTCAAACGATTGTATGCCTGTTCCCAGTTCCCGGTGTATACCAAATCGTTCCATTCCGGTACCAGATTGTGCAGTGGGCAACCGGAGGTCATTCCCATAATCTCCATGCCCGCCTGACAGAACGGCACACCGCATGCCATGCAGCGTGCGCCCTGTTTACGTTGTTCTTCCATTGACAGAGGGGTATGGAACTCGTTAAAGTTCTTGATACGCTCTTTTGGTGCTACCGCCTCTGATGTCTGTCTTTCATATTCCATAAATCCTGTTGGTTTTCCCATTTTGCGTTCCCTCCTTAATTCTTTGTATTTGCGTAAAATGCTTCAATCTGTGCCTGTTCAGAGCTCAATCCTTTTTCTTCCATCTGAACAATTGCCATCATCATTCGGTTATAATCATAAGGTACGATTTTCTTAAACTTCGGCAGATATTCACTGAAGTTATCCAGAATCTCTTTTCCTTTTATGGAATTTGTAAGAGATACATGTTCTTTAATCATATCCTTTAATTCCATAACATCATATTTAGATGTAATTTCTTCTGAAAATACCATTTCTTTGTTAATTCTTGTATACAAGTCATTGTCTTCATCCAGTACATAAGCAATTCCACCGCTCATACCAGCTGCAAAGTTCTTTCCTGTTTTACCAAGAACAACTACACGTCCGCCTGTCATGTACTCACATCCGTGGTCACCAACACCTTCTACTACTGCATTGGCTCCAGAGTTACGAACACAGAAACGTTCACCGGCAACACCATTAATAAATGCTTTACCACTGGTTGCTCCATACATTGCAACGTTACCGATAATGATATTTTCATCCTGTTTGTAGTTTACACCTGTTGGTGGATATACTACTAATTTACCACCGGAGAGTCCCTTACCGAAGTAGTCGTTGCTGTCACCTACAAGCTCTAAGGTTAATCCCTTTGGAATAAATGCTCCAAAGCTCTGTCCACCGGCTCCGGTACATTTTACAATAAAGGTATCTTCCTCTAAGGTATCATCATATCGTTTTGTAATTTCAGAACCGAAGATTGTACCAAAGGAACGGTCTGTATTGGTTACTTCTACATCAATGCTTCGTTTCTGCTTATTCTCTAATGCTGTCTTTAACTGTTTCATCAAAACAGTTTCATCCTTTGTCTTTTCCAATTCAAAGTCATATACCTGTTTTGGATCAAAAGTAACTTTTTCCTTTGGACCAGCAAAAGGATTATTGATAATCTTGGATAAATCCAATTCCTTTTCACGCTCTGTTAAATCCTCGCGTACTTTTAAGAGATCTCCTCTTCCAACCAGCTCGTCTACTGTACGAACACCCAGTCTTGCCATATACTCTCTTAAGTCTTCTGCAATAAACTTCATGAAGTTCATAACGTATTCTGGTTTTCCGCTGAAACGTTTTCTAAGTTCCGGATTCTGAGTTGCAATACCTGCCGGACAGGTATCCAGATTACATACACGCATCATTACACATCCAAGTGTTACCAATGGAGCAGTTGCAAATCCAAATTCTTCTGCTCCTAACATTGCTGCTACTGCTACATCACGTCCGGTCATTAACTTACCATCTGTTTCAATTCTTACTTTATTACGAAGTCCATTCATAATCAAAGTCTGATGTGTTTCAGAAAGTCCTAACTCCCAAGGAAGTCCTGCATTGTGGATAGAGCTTCCCGGTGCCGCACCGGTTCCTCCATCATAACCTGAAATCAATACTACCTGTGCACCTGCCTTTGCAACACCGGCTGCTACAGTACCAACTCCGGCTTCAGATACCAATTTTACGGAAATTCTGGCATCTTTATTGGAATTCTTTAAGTCATAGATTAACTGCTCTAAGTCTTCGATAGAGTAAATATCATGATGTGGTGGTGGGGAAATCAATGCTACACCCGGAGTAGAAAGTCTGGTCTTTGCAATCCAAGGATATACTTTCTTTCCTGGAAGATGTCCACCTTCTCCCGGTTTTGCTCCCTGTGCCATTTTAATCTGAATTTCCTTTGCACTTACCAAATAACGGCTGGTAACTCCGAATCTTCCGGATGCTACCTGTTTAATTGCTGAACAACGATTCAATCCATCTTTTCCAACAGTTAAACGTTCCGGATTTTCTCCACCTTCACCACTGTTTGACTTACCATGAAGCTTATTCATGGCAATTGCCAGTGTCTCATGTGCTTCCTGGGAAATAGAACCGTAGGACATCGCACCTGTTTTAAAACGTGTTACAATGGAATCTACACTTTCTACTTCTTCCAGTGGAATTCCCTTTTTCGGGAACTTAAAGTCTAACATACCGCGGATATTAGAATTCTTTTCTTCTGCATTTACCGCATCGGTATATTGTTTGAACAACTCATAGTCACCACGTCTGGTTGCTTCCTGTAACAGATGAATGGTCTTTGGATTGTACAAATGACTATCTGCGCCACTTCTCATCTTATGACGGCCACGGCTTTCCAGTGTTAAGTCTGTCTCTAATCCCAATGGGTCATATGCGCTGGAATGTAATGCATTTACGTCATTTTCAATATCTTTCATAGTGATTCCACCGATACGGCTTACGGTATCTGTGAAATACTTGTTAATTACATCTGAGTCAATTCCAATTGCTTCAAAAATCTTAGAACCTTGATAAGACTGAATTGTGGAAATACCCATTTTTGCTGCAATCTTAACAATTCCGTGAAGGATTGCATTGTTGTAATCGGAAACTGCTGCATAATAATCCTTGTCCAACATATGTTCATCGATTAACTGTTTTACCGTATCCTGAGCTAAATATGGGTTAATTGCACAGGCTCCATATCCTAACAATGTTGCAAAGTGATGTACCTCTCTTGGTTCACCGGACTCTAAAATCATCGCTACCGCAGTTCTCTTCTTTGTCTTAATTAAATGCTGCTGTAATGCGGACACTGCTAATAAAGAAGGAATTGGTACATGATTTTCATCGACACCACGGTCAGAAAGAATCAAAATGTTTGCTCCATCACGGTATGCACGGTCTGCTTCTACATATAAATGTTCGATTGCTTTCTCTAAACTGGTGTTCTTGTAATATATAATAGGAAGTTCTACAACTTTAAAGCCTTCCACTTTCATGTTTTTAATCTTCATCAAATCGGTATTGGTTAAAATTGGATTATTTACTTTCAATACCTGACAGTTGATTGCTTTTTCCTCTAAGAGGTTACCGTCTTCTCCAATATATACGGTGGTAGATGTTACTACCTCTTCACGAATGGAGTCGATTGGTGGGTTTGTTACCTGTGCAAATAACTGTTTGAAGTAGTTAAATAATGGCTGATGATCTCCTGCCAATGCTGCAAGGGGAGTATCAATACCCATAGCTGCGGTACTTTCTGCACCATTCTTTGCCATTGGAAGAATTGCTTCTTTTAAAGATTCATAAGTATATCCAAATGCTTTCTGCATTCTCTGGCGTTCTTCCTTGGTATATTCCGGTACACGCTGATTTGGAATCTTTAACTCTTCCAAATTAATCAGGTTGCGGTCTAACCACTCACCATATGGCTGACGGTCTGCATATCTTTCTTTTAACTCATCATCGTCAATCACTCTTCCCTGAACGGTATCTACTAAAAGCATTTTTCCCGGACGAAGACGTTCTTTTACCAAAATCTTGGTTGGGTCAATGTCCAGTACACCAACTTCAGAAGAAAGTACTAAATAATCATCATTGGTAATATAATAACGGGAAGGACGAAGTCCGTTACGGTCTAAGACTGCTCCCATAATATCTCCATCACTAAATACGATAGAAGCCGGACCATCCCATGGCTCCATCATTGTTGCATAATATTGATAGAAGTCTTTCTTCTTCTGACTCATAATCGCATTGTTTGCCCATGGTTCCGGAATTGTAATCATAACTGCCAATGGCAATTCCATACCACTCATTACCAGGAATTCCAAGGTATTATCTAACATAGCTGAGTCAGATCCCTCTGTATTTACCACCGGAAGTACCTTTTGAAGTTCTCCCTTTAAGTGTTCTGATTCCATGGTCTCTTCACGAGCTAACATCTTATCGGCATTACCGCGAATGGTGTTAATCTCACCATTATGTACAATAAAACGGTTTGGATGTGCACGTTCCCAACTTGGATTGGTGTTTGTAGAGAATCTGGAGTGTACCGTTGCAATTGCAGATTCATAATCCTTATCCTGTAAATCTGCGAAAAACAAACGTAACTGTTCTACTAAGAACATTCCCTTGTATACAATTGTTCTGCTGGATAAAGACACTACATAGGTATCATCATTAGACTGTTCAAATACACGTCGTGCTACATATAGTTTTCGGTCGAAATCCAATCCCTTATTTACATTCTTTGGACGTTTTACAAATCCCTGCATAATATATGGCATACAATCTACTGCCTTCTGTCCCAGTTTTTTGGGATCAATCGGTACTTCTCTCCATCCTAAGAATTCCATACCTTCTTTTTCCACAATTACTTCAAACATTTTCTTTGCCTGATTACGCTTCAATTCGTCCTGAGGGAAGAAAAACATTCCAATACCATAATCTCTTTCTTCTCCGATTTCAATACCTGCTTCTTTTGCAGCCTTACTGAAAAACTTATGGGAAATCTGTAACAGAATACCAACACCGTCTCCGGTCTTTCCCTCTGCATCCTTACCTGCTCTATGCTTCAGGTTTTCAACAATCTTCAATGCATTTTCTACGGTTTCATGGGTCTTAATACCCTTAATGTTTACAACAGCTCCAATACCACAGTTATCATGTTCAAACCGTGGGTCATACATACCTACTGCTGTTCTGTCTTTTTCCTGCATCGTCTCATCCTTTCTTCATAATACTTTTTCCACTGTATATCGCTAAAGTATTGTGTTGAAATAAATATACACCTATTTTTTCCCGTTGTAAACAACTTTTTTTATTCTATTGTCAGATAATTTGAATACTTTGTTTTTTATCGGTCTTTATTCTGTCTTTTTATCTTTTTTTCATATCAAAAGTGGCTTGCAGAAACAATTTCATCCGGTTTTGGTAAAAACTTTTTGAAATTATTTTTCAGCAAGCCACTTTTTCTTCTACTTATTTTGAATTGTTTTCAAATTGTTCTATACTTCTTTTGTGTTATTTTTCCAAATAAGAACCACTAACCCTATTGTTACGATTCCAAATATAACTGTTGCTATTATGAAAATACTTTTTCCGGTTTCCATCCAACGAAACAAACCTGTTTCCATACGAAGTACCGACATCAGGTTTGCTCCTATGTGCGCCACTACTGCTCCATAGAGATGTCCTGACTTTTCTACAAACCAGGAAAGCATAATTCCCAGTATGGTTGCATAGATAAACTGTACGATATTCATATGCATTACTCCGAAAATAAGGGAAGTAAATAAAATCGCATACCAGCGGTACTTTTTCTGTCGTGCTGCCTCCTCTTTGGATTCTGCATCCACTTTCAATACTAGCAAATCCGAAAGTCTTCCATATACCACACTTCGGTAAAGAAGCTCTTCTAATAAAGGAATGATAAGACATGGCCCTAATATTTCAAACAGGATTCCACCTGCGAAAAAGCTGGCTGTCACTTCCTGGTAGGCAATTGACTTTTCTTCTAATGTTGTAAATGCCATGACATTATTCATCATAATTCCTGCTGTAGCACCACACAGAAACATCAATACACCATTTACAATTCTTTGTTTCTTATCCTTTTTCTGTAACACTTCTTCCAAATGCATATGAAAAACGGTAGGATACTGCTTATCTTTTCGATAAAAACGATAAATAAATGGAAAGGTAATGATGGCTACTATAGTCTGCAACATCATATATTGCTTATCGATATCTCCTCCCATCTTTACCGTTATCGCTGCAATAATGTTCATTGCCAATGACATTACTAAAAAGTAAATCAAAATGGGATATACCACATTGCAGGACTTCATTAGTGAGTTAAAACCGTTACTTTTCTGATTCATGTTGTCTCCTTACTTATGCAAAATATGTTACGTCATCATTTTTTTCCAGCACTTCTAATCCGCTGGTTTCATCATCTATTTGTTGTTTTATCTGCTGGATTCTATTATACTGTGCAATTGCCCGCATAATACGATTCTGATCCTCCGGTGAAAACATTCCGATTGCCTTGGATAATTCTTCCAGACTATTGATATTTACTTTTAAAACTCCACCTTGGGATAACGGTATATTCAGTATATTATTATAATCTGTCATATCTCCTAAACACAGCGCATTATTTTCCAAATCTCCTACAAACCTGACTCCATTGTATTCAATAATTCCATTCTCATCTGCTAAAGATGCATATGGCATTTTTCCACGATTACCTACAATCTTTTGAATTGCCTCCTGTGAAATAAAATCTGACACAGAATCCTCTACATCCGGCTTTTCCGCTTTCGTTTCTTCTGCCGAGAACATTCCGCTATTTATTTTTTGAAAGCGCATACTATATAAGGCTCCACCACGCATTACCGTTTGTTCATACTCATAATCACTCTTATTCCGCGCGTTATATACATTCTCTTCTGCCTGTTTTTTTTGTTTTTCCTTTGCGTCCTCTTCTCGCTCTTTTAAGTCCTCTTTGTAATCTTCGATGGCATTGTCTACTTTTCCCAAAAGTTTTTCCCATTCATCGTTAGAAAACTCACCTATGGTTTTCCCTCTTGTTTCACCTAAATCTGTTCCAAATCCGCCCCTCGAGGCATTCAGCTTATCTAATAACATCATTTTCCTCCTCTTTTTTATCACATATAAAATGGCACTCATATCCTTTATAGGAATAAGTGCCATCCGTAGCTATTATTTATATCGGTTATTTTCTAAAAATATTTACCTTATTCTTCCAAATACGCCACTACTTCTTCCAGTGTATCGCAAATATGTGCTCCGGCTTTCCTCATGGAATCCATATCCTGTTCAAATCCGTAAGTGATTCCAATACAATCAATACCAACTTCTTTGGCACCTAACGCATCGTATCTGGTATCTCCTATTAAAACCACTTCGTTTTTGTCTGTAACCCCAAAACGCTTTAGTACATCCTCTAAAACTGCTGCTTTGGAACCTGCCTTTCCATCGGAAGTAGCTCCTCCTATCACTTCAAAATATTTATCAATTCCAAAGTGTTTCATCAGTAATGGACAAAATTTCTCCGGCTTTGAAGATGCCACACCAATTCGATACCCCCGTTCCGAAAGTTTTTGCAATGTTTCTTCTACTTGTGGGTAAAGCTTGCATTCCCAAACGCCTATGTCATCATATCTTTCTCGATAATAGGCAACAGCTTTCCAGGAATCTTCTTCTGAAAAACCATATTCTCGCTGAAAAGAATCAAACAATGGCGGTCCTATAAAGCGTCTTATCTTTTTCTGATCCTCCTCCTGAATTCCGAACTTTTCAAGTGCATGTCTTACACACTTTGAAATCCCCTCCTCCGTATTTAACAATGTGCCATCCAGGTCAAATAATATAATGTTCTTTTTCATAATGCTCCTCTTTCTATTTCTTATGCCTCTTTTTATTCCATGCGTTCTAACAATTTCTTTCGTTTATCCTCAAACAACAATTCCTTATTATATTGATAATATCGCTCACATTCTGTTTCCTGTAAAAAAGCGACGCTGTTGGCATTGGAATTCAACTCTGTAATAAACATTACCATTTCCTGACTGTTCCCAAATGCGCCTTCCATAAAATCAAATGCATATTCTAACTTTTGTTCTGCCTCTTTCCAGACTTTTTCATATAATTCATTTTCCTTTTCAAAGGCTTCTTTTGCCTTTTGAAAACAAGCCTTTCCATCGTTTAGCGATAACAGTTTCATTTTCTGTAATATTTCTTCTAAGATTTTCATTACCTGGCGATAACGATATTCTTCTTCTCTTGTCAACAATTCTGCCTGTTTCTTTTGTCTATATTCCACAGACGCTTTTTGACAGATATTAAAAAAGAGTTGCTGTCCGTCTAGCCCTTCCGTCACTTCTTCTGTGACTTGTTTATATTCTGCCAAATAGGATTGCAATAATTCCATATATGCTTCTTTTCTTACTGCATTTCCAAGAGCTTCATTTACCTTTGATAACATCAGTCCCACAACACTGAGCTTTTCGTCAAATGAAGCATGTGCTACTTTCTTCAGCAATATTTCATCTAGTTTTCCTTCAAATACTGCTTCTAACTGATAATCGGTCTGATATTTGTAATACAGTTCTAAATAGTTTGCAAAGTCTTTTGCAATCTTTGGAAATTGAATATACTGCTCTACTACTTCCCGGTCTACGCTTTTTCCTAACTTTTCATATACCTGAATGATATTTGACAAATCTTCCCATCCACGCGGCGTTGCAAAATGCATGCCGTCTACGGTTGTTTCCATCTGATAAAAATTCTGTTTTCTGGTATTCAGGTAAGAAATAACTGCACCATGAAGTTGGTGCGCATATGCATATTCTTTCCAGACAGTAAAATCCGCTTCTACTTGAATTTTCTTTACTCGGTCCATGGTAACTACATCAAACTCCCGCACAGATTTGTTGTATTCCGGTGGATTTCCCGCTGCTACAATGACCCAGCCTTCGGGGATTTTATGGTTTCCAAAAGACTTGCATTGTAAAAACTGCAACATAGCTGGGGCAAGGGTCTCTGACACACAGTTAATTTCATCAATAAAAAGGATTCCCTCTTTCAATCCTGTCTGTTCCATTTTATCATAAATAGAACCTACAATTTCACTCATGGTATATTCTGTTACTGCATATTCCTTATCACCATACTGTTTTTTTGAAATAAATGGCAATCCGATTGCACTTTGCCTTGTATGATGTGTAATGGTATATGCCACTAACCCGATTCCGCATTCTTTAGAAATCTGCTCCATAATCTGTGTTTTTCCAATTCCCGGAGAACCCAACAGGAAAATCGGACGTTGCCGAATGGACGGAATTTCATAATTTCCCAATTCATCCTTCAAAAGATAGGCGGAAATGGTATTTTTTATCTCTTCCTTGGTTCGTTTTATATTCATATTCTACTTTCCTCCACTGCATTTCCAATATCTTCTTCACTTAAAATAAGTTTTATCGCCCATGTTGGCACATCTACATCCAGATAATCTTCCTTGAAAAACACAAATGCGGTATCGTACATGGGCTTTTTCAGCGGAAATGTTCCATATCCATCGGTAAAATAAAGCAATCCCCGCAATTTTTGAAATGCTTTTTCTGCTAATAAACGATTTACATATTCAAATGCCGGGCGAAAATCTGTCCCACCCAGTCCTTTTACTTCAAACTGTTCCATATAGGTGCGCAATTGTTCTGCTTTTTCAATCACTGCATCAGACTGTACCCGCTCATCACACTGGATAATATGAATACGAAACCGACGGTAAAAGGATTCCGCCTGACTTAAAATACTATATGTCTCTTCTAAAAACTTTTGTACCAGCTGTGCTTTGCAAGACATTGAGGTATCAATCACAATCACAAAGTCCTCGATTTTCTTAACTTCCTTTGTTTCCTGGGGTTCAATAAGAGGCATGTTTCCATACATTTCCATGCCGTAATTATAAAAAATATAATCAAAGCTGTCCATATCTACTTGCATTTCTTCTTTCAAAACACAAAACTTTTTCAAAAAAGTACGATAATCGTATCGTTTCCGATTTTCTACTTTTAACTGTTCTACCAGACTTTTAGAATCCTCCGCCGCTTCCTTTGAAAAAGTCTCCAATTCTGTTTCCATCTTGTCGCGAATATCTTTCCACTGATTTTGCTGTTCCATGGGAGCATTGGGTGCATTTTCCTGTCTTTCCCACAAATCATGGCCATCTATCCTAAATTCTAACAACATTCTTGCTTGTGCTCTGGGATCCATGGGATTTTTCTCTAACACATGAAATACTGCCTCTGCGTTAATTACCGGCATATGTTCTAGCAAATTACGGTATACCAGCTTTCGATAAGGATTGGCAGATAGCCTCAGGCAACGATAATATAAGCTGTCCATAATATGCTCTACGGTAATATCGCATGCAAGATTCCACAGTGTTTCCTTTTCCGTCTGACTGCCTTCTTTTACAACCGGCATATGCCATGGATGCCCAAACAGACAATGCAACACACTATGCAGATAGCAACGATTCATGCTCTGACTGCTACTCTTATACTGCTCCATGATGTACTCCGGATTAAAATAATAGTTCATACCATCTGTAGCTGTTCGTTCCCGCTCCATTGTTGCCTGCAACTGAAAGGTATTTAGTGCCACATCCAAAAAACGCATATTCAGATACAGTTCATTTTTACTGTCCTGTAAAATTTCCTGACAGATATTTACTTTTTCTAACAGTTGTTCTTCAAACATAGAAACTCCTTTTTAAAGAGAAAACTTTTTCTTCTTTTGAGAAAATCTCTGATGTTTGATATCCATCAACATACTGACTTTCTCTGCTTGTTCCTGACTCGCCGCCTGTTTTAACAAAATATCCATTTCTTCTTTTGTGGTAACAAATGTTTCTGCTAACCAACGCAGTTTTTCCTGTTCTTCACTTTGTAAGAAAATATTTGCTGCCTGTTCTAAATGTTTCTTCAAAAACAGGATGTAATCTTTCTTTGCATTTTCTTCTAACTCAATTGGGTAGGATAGTCTTGCTGCTGCCATCTCAACTCTGGTTGTTAAATCTACATTATATTTTCCTGTTTCAAGTAATTTATCATATTCCCGAAAGATAACCTTGGTATCTCGAAAAGCATTGCGATATTGAATTCCCATTCCATGGGTAACCGTGTTAATAATACGCGCAGGGGTGTTTTCCTCTGCTTCTTCAAAAAATTCCGGATAGACCAGTTCATATTTACACTTTTCTTCTAACAATACTTTTACCTGAACCTTCTGTTTCAAATCTGAAAGAATTTCTCGTAAGCAGGATTTTTCTTCCGGCACTTCCTGCATATTCAAGTAAGACAACTTCTCACATCCGGTAAATGCACCTGCTCCCATATAAGAAATATTGCTGTAAAAGAAAAACTTTTCAAATTGAATACAATTATAGAAAATATAGCGTCCCAGACGTTTTATGGTTCTTGGTAAATGCAGTTCTTGTAAATCTTCTCCACAAATACAGGACAGCCCACTGGTATTTTCCGGCTCGCTATCCATTTCCTTTGCAAATGTATAGGCAGCAAGCTCAGTAACGGGCTGTCCTTCTATCTGTTCCGGTATTTTTACACATCCGCTATTTCCATAGCAGCGTAAAATTCGGATTCCATTTTCTATTTGTTCATATGCAAACTTCTGCTGTTCCATTTCTAAATTCCTACTCTATTCTCTTCCATAAGCCGTTGCCATCTGACGTCGTTTATTTCTGTTTTCCTGTGCTTTCTTCTGAAAGGCAATCTTCTCCTGCCGCTCCTCTATGGAAATATTGCATCCCTTCATCATTTCCATTTGCGAAGATAAGTTGGTACAAATATGTGGTCTTTGGACACTTTCGGAAACAGGCGTTTGATAGTCCGTTACCTGCTGTTTTTTATGAATGGGCATTTCGTATTCTGCCTGTCTTTCCGCTTCCTGATAACTTGCCTCCTGCCTTCTTCCCTTTTCTACACCAAAAACCCGTATTTCTCTCTCCTGATGTTTTTCCACAGGACTTACAACAAAATAGAATTCTCTCATACCTATTCCTCCTTCCCTGGATGGAATCTGTACTACTGGTTTCTTATATCTATTTTATCGGTATTTTTGCGAAATACTTTAATATTTTCTGTTAATTTTCATTTTCAAGCGAAATAAGCAGTTCTTTTACTGTTTTTCCTAGAATTGGATGTCGATACCATGGTGCCAATTCTGCCAAAGGTTTTAAAACAAACTGACGATTCTGCATATCTACATGGGGAACGGTAAGCTGTGGTGTATCAATAATCTGATTGTCATAAAAAATGATATCCAAGTCCAAGGTGCGTGGTCCCCAATGTATCTTTCTTTTTCGATGCGCCGCTGCTTCTATTTCATTTAACTTATGAAGCAGTTCAACGGGACTTAATAATGTTCTTACCTGTAACATTCCATTTAAGAATTCCGGTTGATCCGTTACTCCATACGGTTCTGTTACAATCAACTGTGATTCTTTTTCCACTACACATTCCTTGCATGCTGCTAATGCCTCGATTCCTTTTCGAATATATTCTCCCCGGTCTCCCAGGTTGGAACCTGTGGCAATAAAAGCCTCATGCCATCCACGACTGATTTCTACCGACACTGACTCAAGTGGAAGTCCAATCGGTGCCCATGGCTTTTGTATCTCCAAATCAATCCACTTTAAATGTTCAAATTGAAGCAACAATGCCTCTGCTAACTGTTCTGCCACTGATTCAATTAGTTGAAATGTATGCTCCATCATATATTTTGTAATAAAATGGGATACTTCCCCATAATGAATGGACTTTGTTAAGTCATCCGTTTTTCCGGCTTCTCTGGTACTGGTATAAAGCACCGCATTCACCAGAAACTTTTGTCCTAATTTGTTCTCTTCCGGAAAAACTCCATGATTTCCAAAAACCTCCAGATTCTTAATGTGAATCTTATCCAAACTTTCCTTTTCCACTATTTCCATCCCTCCCGGATTGCTTCTGCCATCTGAATGACACGTTTGTTTTCCTTTACATCATGTACTCGCACAAAGGAATAGTGTTTCATAACGGCTAATACAGTGGTAACCAGTGTTCCTTCCACACGTTCTGTAACCGGCAGATCTAAGGTCAATCCTATGACAGACTTTCTGGAAGTTCCAAGTAATAACGGATAGCCCAGTTCCTCTAATTCCTCCATCTTATAAATAATCTCCAGATTATTTTCATAGGTCTTTCCAAATCCTACTCCCGGATCTAACATAATCTTTTCATCTGCAATTCCTGCTTTTTTTGCTAAGGCAATAGTTTCCTGTAGGTCCTGTTTTACCTCTGCCATATAATTCTGATAATCATGGTTATCCCGATTATGCATTAAACAACATGCCACATTAGAAGCTGCTATCACTTCTGCTATTTTCTCATCATACTTAAGTCCCCAGATATCATTTACAAGATCTGCTCCTGCCTCTACTGCTGCCTGTGCCACCTTAGCTTTGTATGTGTCAATAGATACTGGTATATCAAATGTTGATTTAATTTTTTCTATTATAGGCGCGGTACGTTCGATTTCTTCCTCTTCTGTAATCTGTATATGCCCCGGTCTGGTAGATTCTCCACCAATATCAATGATGTCTGCTCCATCTTCTATCATCTGCTGGGTATGTACCAATGCAGCCTCCGTCTCGTTAAACTTTCCTCCATCGGAAAAAGAATCCGGTGTTACATTCAATATTCCCATGATATATGTATGCTTGTCTGTTTCAAAGTTTTTATTGCCTATTTTCATCTTCTGTCTCCTCTTACTATGTATGATATGTGCTATATACGGTATGTGCCAAATGTTTGCATTTTTCTTATGATACCACCGTATAATTTTTTCGTTCTTCGCTCCATTTACATTCTTTTCCTGCCTCGCAAAAGAAACAATTTCTGGACTGATTATCTGCCTGCTTTATAATACTTATAAAATCTTTATTTAACTTTTCTTTGTTTCGATGTTCCTGAATGGCTTTAAAAATCAATTCACACTTTTCCTGTGGATAACCGATTTGTTGTAAATAATTTCTCGCCATAATAATTCCTGCCTCATGATGAGGAATCCCTTGCCGGTATTCTGCAATTCTTCCCATATCATGCAACAACGCTGTAAGATACAATTGCTCCTTTTCCACCGGATGTTGCTCTTCTAATACTTTTATCCACGCAAGACGTGCCACATCTAACACATGTTGCAACCCATGACGGCAAAACTTTCGATCCTGTTCCAGCGTTTCTAGTTCTTTCATTCGTTCCAGATAATCTGTTTCCTGTATCAATCTTCTTAAGTACTCCATCTGGTTACACGTTTTTATACCACTTTCCTGCTTCATGTTTTCTCCCATCTATCGTTCCAACATATGCCAAAACGTATTCTGGAGTTTTTCATTTTCCGCAAAAACGCCCCTTGTGACACAGGTCACTGTCTGGGCTCCCGGCTTTTTGATTCCACGCATAGTCATACACATATGCTCTGCTTCTATCACTACCATTGCTCCTTGCGGTTTTAAATACTCCATCAGTGCATCTGCTATTTGGGCTGTCAACTGTTCCTGAAGCTGTGGGCGTTTTGCATACACTTCCACTGTCCTTGCTAATTTACTCAATCCTACCACTTTTCCATCCGGTATGTATGCCACATGTGCCTTTCCGTAAAAGGGCAATAAATGATGTTCACAGGTAGAATAAAATACGATATCCTTTTCCAGTACCATATTATTATCATTTACTGAAAATGTTTTTGACAAATGTTTCTCCGGAGTCTGTCCCAATCCGCCAAAAATTTCTTCATACATCCTGGCAATCCGTTGTGGTGTTTCTATCAGTCCCTCTCGATTTACCTCTTCTCCCATGCCTTCCAGAAGAAGTTTTACGCCTGCTTCAATTTTTTTCTTATCAATCATGTATTTTTATCTCCTTAAGAGCTTTTTTTACTTCACCCAGATAGGATAAAGAGCCAAAGGCAAGTATCATTTTCTGCTCTTCTTTTGCTTCCTTCATTGCCATATCTACTGCTTCTTTTATTTCCGGAACAAAGGTAACGTCTTTATGATATTTCAATGCTTCCTTCGCCAATTCTTTTCCATCCATCGCTCTTGGATTATGTGGTGTTACCGTAAACACCTTTTCTGCTAACGGAAGCATCTGTTTTAACATTTTTTCATGCTCTTTATCTGCAAGTACCCCTATTATATATATAATTTTGTATTTTGTAAAACCCATTTCCAGAGTTTCCCTTAATTTTTTTGCTGCATCTTCGTTATGTGCCCCATCTATTACCAGAAGCGGCTGTTCGTTTAGAATAGAAAATCTTCCTTCCCATTCTGCCTTCTCCAGCCCTTGCTTTAACTGTTCTTTCGAGATAGCATACCCCTGTTTTTCCAATTGTTTTACTGCCTCTATAACGCACAACGCATTTTGCACTTGATACTTTCCCATCATTTTTAGCTTTATTTCTCCCAGCTCTTCATGTAAGAAACAAAGCCTGTGATTGGTTATCCGAACTTCTCTTACCTGCTCTGGATTCGTATACACTACCTCTGCCTCTTGTTTTTCACAAGCTGCATCGATTACCTTTCTCACTCCCATTTCCGGACACATCGCTACTACTTTTCCATGTTTCTTGATAATTCCAGCCTTCACCACTGCAATTTCTTCTATGGTATCACCTAAAAATCCCATATGATCTCGACTGATAGATGTTAAGATACTCACCAAAGACTTCCTTATTATATTAGTCGCATCCGTTGCCCCGCCCATTCCTGTTTCTAAAATAACAATATCACACTTTTTCTGATAAAAATATAAAAAGGCTGCCGCTGTCTCTACTTCAAATCTGGTAGGCTGGCTCAAACCTTTATCCAACATTCGTTCACAAACTGCCTTCACCTGACTGATACTCTTAGCAAATTCCTCTTCTGTAATATTCTCACCATTCACCCGGTAACGTTCTGCCTCGGTAAATACTGCCGGAGAAGTGTATTTTCCTACCCGATAACCTGCCCCTATAAGAACGGATTCTAACATTGCACATACAGAACCCTTTCCATTGGTTCCTGCTACATGAATAATTTTTAAGGCATCCTGCACATCTGCTAATTCTTTCATCAGCTCTCGAATACTCTCTAATCCTAAAATACTGCCTTTCTTATCTATTTCCCTTATGTAGTCATCTGTCTCTTTTTTGCTCAATATCTTGTATTTTTCCATCTTTTTACACGCCCTTTACTTATCATTTTCACCAATTTTTAAAGACTTTCTTAATTTTTATTATAATAAACGTAAATTTTGCCCCTTCCTAGTTGACTTTTCCCTTATTTTGCGCTAATCTTTGCTAGGATAAACAGAGTATTTACAGTTTGTTCACAAATAGTTTACAAATCAATTTAACCACATATAATAATAGAGGATGAGGAAAATATGTACAATAGTATAAAAGAAACTTTACACAAATTTTACACGAATTACAAGTCCTGGAAAGAAAAACGTGCAACCAGAGAGAAAAAGCATCTGCTCAAACCGGAGCAAAGAGAACGATTGCTTTACATACTAAATCGTTACTCACTGGTGTTTCACTACTTGTTAGCCTGTCTGGTCTGTTTTTTCATTGAAGTAATTTCCAGACATTCTTTCCTGGATGCATTTTCATTTATGTTTGACCGAAGTCTTGTATTCCTATACAACTCTTTGATTGTCTTTACATCATTGCATTTAGTTTACTTCTTCCGCAGAAGAGCTTTGATGCGTACACTTATTAGTGTTATTTGGCTCTTCCTCGGAACCATTAACGGATGCGTACTTTTAAAACGTGTAACACCATTTAGTTATACAGATTTAAAACTTGTAAATGATTTATTTACGATGCAGAGCAACTATTTCTCCCAGGGAGAAGCTATTGCAGTTATCGTTCTTGTTGCCGCAGTTATTGCTTTTATTGGTATTTTATGGAAAAAGGGTCCAAAATACACCGGAAAACAACACCGCGTTGCAAGTATTTTAGCAGTTGGTGCTTTTGCACTCTTTATTCCTATGGTAACACAGGCTGCTGTAAGTAATAACATTTTAGCAAGCTATTTTGAAAACATTGCACAGGGTTACAAAGATTACGGATTTGTATACAGCTTCTCTGCCAGCGTTGTTGACCGCGGTATGAAAGCCCCTGATAACTATTCTGATAAAACAGTTCAGGCAGCTTTAGATAAGGTTACGGTACCTACTACGGATGCTTCTGTTGAGAAACCAAATATTATTTGTGTATTACTGGAATCCTTTGTTGATCCAAATGAAGTTAACTTTTTGGAATGTTCCAAAAACCCGGTTCCAAACTTTGAGAACTTAGCCGCTAATTATTCTTCCGGTTATCTTACTGTTCCTGTGGTTGGTGCCGGTACTGCCAATACAGAATTTGAAGTATTAACCGGTATGGGAATGAGATATTTCGGCTTAGGCGAATATCCTTACAAAACTATTTTAAAAACAAACTCCTGTGAAAGTATTGCAGATGACCTTAAAAACCTTGGTTATGGTACCGCAGTTGTTCACAATAACGGTGGTAACTTCTACAGCCGTGCAAATGCTTTCTCACAGATGGGATTTGATAACTTTACCAGCAAAGAAATGATGGATATTACAGAATATACTCCACTTGGCACCTGGCCAACAGATGATATTTTAGTAAATGAAGTTGCAAAGGCTTTGGATGCTACCCCTCAACAGGATTTCATCTATACCATTACTGTTCAGGGTCACGGTGCATATCCAACTGACAAAGTAATTGAAAATCCGGAGATTTCTGTAACCGGTGCTGATAGTGAAGAAGCAAATAATGAATGGGAATATTATGTAAACGAAATTCATGAAGTAGATAAGTTCATTGCTAATTTAACTACTATGTTATCTCAAAGAGATGAAAAAACAGTTGTTGTTTTCTTCGGTGACCACCTTCCTACTATGGGATTAGAAGACAGCGATATGAAGAGCGGAAGCATTTTCAAAACAAGATATGTAACATGGAATAACTTTGGCATGGAAAAAATTGACAGAGACATTACTTCTTCTCAGTTACTTGCAGCTGTAACCGACCAGCTTGGAATCCATGAAGGTACTATGTTCCGTCTTCACCAGAACAACAACTTCCAGGATATCGATAATTACACCGATGATATGGAGTTATTACAATATGACATTCTTTATGGTAATCGATATGCATACGGTCAGAAAGACCTCTACCCTGCTTCTAACTTAGTAATGGGTGTGCAGGATGTTGTAATTGATAATTTATCGGTTGACGGCAATATCTTATATCTGACCGGACAAAACTTCACTCGTTGGAGTAAGGTATTTGTAAACGGCGAAAAAGTTTCTACAACCTATATTGATGGAACACATCTAAAGATTTCTTTGAATTCTTTAGACGAAGGAACAAACAGTATTATGGTAAATCAGATGGGTTCCTCTGAAACCGTATTTAGAAGTTCTAACGAGGTAAGCTTTGATAAACCGGAAGTGATTGAAGATACTACTACCGGAACTACTACTGAGGATTCTGAGATTTTAAATGATGCAGAAGCTGCTGATGAAACTTCAGAAGAAAATATTTCCGGTGAAGTTGAAGATACACCATTAAACTAATATTTAAAACAAAAAAGAATGCACATGAGTATCATACTGATGTGCATTCTTTTTTTATGTAATAGGAAATTGCTTTCTATTGCGTTCTATGAATTTTATAACCTATGGCTGACACCTCTTACAAGGCTCATATCCCTCTTCTATTAGCTTTTCCCTACTTTCTTCCGTATATTGTCGATTATCCTCTGACATCTGTTTTACGCTGCTACAAGAGGGTTTGTGAAATTTCTTAGTATTGGCATTTATTACATAGGTACCACTTGATTCTACAGTTTGAATTTCTTCTTGTTCCTGCGTTTCTTCTGACTCTTTTGTTTCCGTAGGCTCTTTTGCTTTCGTGGATTCCTGTTTTACCTGTGTATCTTTACTTCCACTACTGCCGGTTGGTTCTCCTGCTTTCCAACTATCACTTGGACTGCAATTCCATGCTATGTTTTTTCCATCGGAATATGCTACAATGGTTCCTTGCTCATCTGTTCGATAGACATCTATTCCCATTTGCCGAAGCTCATTCATAACTGCCGCCCGTGGATGTCCATAACTGTTTCCTGCTCCACAACTAATCACTACAGATTCTGGATTTACGCTCTTTAAAAATTCCTCTGTATTGGCTGTATCACTTCCATGATGTGCCGCCTTAAATACATCTGCGGACAAATCCATTCCACTTGCTAACATATCCTGTTCTGATTCTTCTTCTGCATCTCCCGTAAACAGGAAATGATTTTCTCCATATGTCAATCGCAATCCTATGGAATAGTTGTTACTATTGTCACCATAATCTGATTTCTGAGGACACACAATGGTAAATTCCGCCTCCCCTAATGTATAGGTATCTCCGGCCTTTGGCACTGTAATCTTTTGATTTTTATCCTGAATTACCCTTTTTACATCCTCATAAGTTCTGGTATCTTTCTCTAAATCCGGCATCATTACCGTATCCCACTCAAACTTATATAACACTACGTCTAATCCGCCGATATGATCTGAATCCGGATGTGTTCCAATGACATAATCCAACGACTTAATGTTTTGACTTTGCAGATATGCTTGCACCGCAGTACCTTTACTATTATCTCCTGCATCAATCAGCATAGCATGTTCTCCCTGTTTAATCAGTGTTGCATCCCCCTGACCTACATCAATAAAGTGTACTTCTAAATTTCCTTCTGTAACTTTCGTTGAAGTTTTTCCTGAGCTAAATTGCAAATTGTTTATTCCATCACACCCTAACAATAACGCCAGGCAGATACTCCAAATAATTATCCATATTTTTTTCTTTCTCATAATAACAATTCCTTTTCTTTTTTGCGCTTATATTCTATCTGTTAGAATTATGCTGACAAAAATGTACAAAAAGGGCACAAGAACCTACATACTACTATTCCTGTGCCCTATACACGAATCACTAAATATTAAATTTTTCTATTTCTCCTTTTAGCGTCTCTGCACTCTGTCTTGTTCTAGTTACCTGTTGCAATACTTTTTCAGATTCTTCCACGATATCAGCCGATTTCTGTGCAATTTCCGTGGTACCTACTGCACCTTCATCTGCTGCCTTAGAGATATCCTCCATTGAAGTTCGAATACCTTCCATATTAGCAAATAATTCCTGTGCCGTTGCACTAAAATCACTTACCAATTGATCAATATAATTTGCATCCTGACTGTATTGTTCTCCGATATTTTGGAAGTCTTCGTAATCTCCTGCCACATCCGTAACTACAAAGTCTAATAGTTTTTTTGCGTTATCAGACAGATTTTCCACTGCCTCCGTAACTCCCTGCGTAACATTTTGAATCTTCATTACTGTATCTCTGGACTGTTCTGCAAGATGTCCAATTTCCCCAGCCACTACGGCAAATCCCTTTCCAGCTTCACCAGCTCTTGCTGCCTCAATAGACGCATTTAATGCTAAAAGATTGGTTTGAGAAGTAATTTCCATAATTGCATCTGCCAATTCATATATCTGTTCTACTACTTTTACATGCTCTAAAGCACCCTCCAAATTTTGCTGTATTTCCATTCTCAATGTAGAAGTTTTTTTCTTTGCATCCTCTACTTTCTGTTTTGTTTGCTCAGCTCTGTCATTAATTTCTGCAGCCTTCTGTGCACCATCTTGAGAACGTTGTGCAATATTTTGTACAGCAGCATGCATTTCCTGTGAAGATTCATTTACTACAGTGGTTGTAGCTGCTGTTTCCTCCATGCTTGCTGACAATTCTTCGGTTGTAGCAGATACATCCTCAATATCTCCATTTAATTCCATAAAACGCTCATTTACTGTGCCTACTACTTCATTAATTGCTTCGGATTCATCACGTACCCTACTAATTAATAATACCGTAGCCTTTTTCATATCATCAATACACTTTGCAAGTTCGCCAAAGTCATCCTTACGCTCTCGATACTTTTTAGGAAATTCCTGTGTATAATTACCTGCTGCCATATAATTCATATATTTCATAGACAGTTTCAAAGATGATGTAATATCTCTTACAATCACCAAAGCAACTGCAACTAATATAACCATTATCGCAACAAGTGATATTATCACTGTAACTTTTGTTCTTTGGAACATAGCCTTTTGTGAAGCATTATTTTCTACTGCTAATTGTTCTAGCTCATCTACATAATTACCAGTTCCTATTACCCATTTGTATGGTTCAAATGATTTACTATAAGCACGTTTTGGAAATGCCTCTGTTCCTCCTTCTTTTGGAAAATAATACTCTGTAAATCCTCCATCCTTTTTCTGACCATTCTTGATAATATCTTGTACCATCTTATAGCCATTTACATCTTCTGTATCCATACGGTTTGTTCCTTCTGTATCACTTCCCAATAAAACTACATTGTCACCCTCATAGGTATCAATCCAAAAATATCCACTCTCACCATAACGAAGATTTCGCACCATATCTGCTGCCAACTTCTTAGCTTCCTCTTCTGTATATTCTCCTTCCTGTTGTTTTGCATAAATCTCATCTAATAATGATATAACGCTACCTACTTCATCTTTAATCTGTTCATCATAATCACTATAAAGTACCTCCTTGGTAGTTGCAACAGATTTATTATATGAAATCTGCATTCGTAAAAGATTTACAACCTCCATTACACTCATGGATACTACCGCCAATATTACCAATAAAATTAATTTTGTCCGTACCTTCAAATTTCCAAACATAATTGTGTCCTCCCATTTCTCCGTCTTTTCTTTTATCTATCTTGTTAATATTATACTATTTTTATTAATATTTTTCAATGTTTTTGTGCGTTTTTTTGATTATTTTCTGTTTTTTTAGAAATTTTAATATTATATCTCAATTTTTCTTCCTATTCTTACTATTTTTATGCACAATAAACTTTAAAATCCTACTGTCTATTTATAATGTAACATCTACGGAGCCCCCTTTTAATTCATCCACCAATACCTTTTGCTCTGCTGCAATTTTTTCTGTATTTTCAACTACTTTTTTGTATTTTTCATTAATATCTTGTATCGCATCTACTGCAGAAGCAGAATTTTTTTTGCTATTGACATGGCTTTCTTTAGACTCTTCCTCCGCATCCTGTGCCTTCTTTTTTTGTTCTTCCTGAACTTTTTCTAACTCCTCTTTCGTCTTTTCTGCTTCTTCCTTCTGGTCTTTTCCCTTGTCCACTGCATCTTTAATATCCTTGTCGATTTTTTCTTTTGCTTCATCAAAAAGCATACCCATAACTTCTTTTCCTGCTGCCTCCAAGGTTAAGTTCTTTGCATTCTCAGCATCAATAATTGCATGATTTTTTAACATCTCTAACTTCATTCCACGAAGCATCCCCGACTGCATTGCAATATCCTTCTGTGCAGCCGCTTTTTGAGTCAACCACGGCTCTGCCATCTTATCATATTCTTCGGCGGCGATTTTGTAGTCCTCGCTATCCTCGCCGTATTCTTCTTTTATTTTATTTTTTTCCTCTTCTAATGCATTTAATTCCCTCTGCGCTTCTTTTAAACTTTCCCGGCTCTCTTTTGACCGTGCACGACATGCATCCAATGTATCATCTACTTTGCTATCTGCTTTAAACTGCTCCTTTACAAACTGCATGGCATTTTGCATTGCCTTTTGTTTTTTATTAGCAATATCATCCTGAAAGATTCCGAGCCCGGAAGCATTAATGGTGCCATTTTCCACTTTAACAGCCTCGCCACTCTTTGCACCACCATCCATGCGATTCTGTATATAACCATTCTTAACTATACTATCATTTCCTGCTGTATTATTAATCTTCATAACTTTATCCTTCCCTTTTGCCTTGGTTTTCGTCTCAAATTCCTTATATAATTTATCGGCTTTTCTGCACAAAACTTAAATCCAAAAAAAATTTATGAAGCATAGAAAAACATTCATCACGGCAATTAATAAAAGAAAAGGCTACCATAGATACAACACAACCTCTGTTATATCTACAGTAACCTTTCTTTATTTACTCTGTTTTATTGTCTGGTTTTCCCTTTTTAATCTTTAGCTCGTTTTCCCTGCATTGCCGGTACAAAGCTTCTCCAAACAAAGAGTGCTGCACAAAGAACTGCAAAAACAATTCCTACCGGGTATGCAATCTTGGTACTAAGCTTAAATCCTTCATCAGCATATAAGATATAGGTCATGCTGACTGCTGACATAAAGGTTGCCGGAAGTGCTGCCATAAGGCTTGCCGGTGCACTAACATGTCCTGCCAGATATACTGCGCCTGCCCAAAGAGCCATCATAGCTAAGGTCTGGTTTGACCAAGAGAAGTATCTCCATACTACCTGATAATCAATCAAGGAAATCAAATATCCAACAACCAGTAACGGAATGGATAATGTTAATCTCTTCTTCATATCCTTCTGATCAATCTTAAACCAGTCTGCAATAGTTAAACGTGCACTACGGAATGCTGTATCACCAGAAGTAATAGGACATGCAATAACACCAATCATTGCAAGTACACCACCAACTGTTCCTAATAAACCGATTGACATATCATATACTGTTTCTGAATTACCACCGTTCATTGCAAGCAATCCGCCTGTTCCATTATAGAATGCAATACCGGCAGATGCCCAAATCAAAGCGATAATACCTTCAGCAACCATAGCTCCATAGAAAATCTTTCTACCATCTTTCTCTGTTTTCAAACATCTTGCAACCATTGGTGACTGTGTTGCATGGAAACCGGAAATTGCACCACATGCTACTGTGATAAACATTAATGGCCAAATTGGTTTTCCATCTGGATGTAAGTTCTTTAAGGTCATTTCCATCATTGGATGACTTCCGCTTCTTAAAATAGTTGCTCCACCAATACCAACTGCCATGATAATCAAACATGCACCGAAGATTGGATACAACTTTCCGATAATCTTGTCAATTGGAAGTAATGTTGCTAAGAAATAGTAAATCAATACAACAATTGTCCAGAATTTAACATCTAATACATTTGGTGTTAATTTTGCCAATAGTCCTGCAGGTCCCACCATAAATACAACGCCAACCATAACCAGCAATACTACGGAAAATACACGCATGATATTTTTCATAACCGGTCCTAAATATTTTCCAACGATTTCTGAAATACTTGCTCCATCATTTCTTATGGATAACATACCACTTAAGAAATCATGAACACCACCTGCAAAAATCGTACCAAATACAATCCAAAGATATACGCTTGGTCCCCAGATTGCTCCTGATAATGCTCCGAAAATCGGTCCCAATCCTGCAATGTTCAATAGCTGAATCAGGAAAGCTCTTCCGGATGACATTGGCACATAATCCACTCCATCTGGATGTTCCATACAAGGAGTCGGACGGTCATCAGGTTTAAATACTTTTTCCACAATGGCGCCGTACACAATGTAGCCTACAATTAAAATTGCCAGTGATACAAAAAATGATACCATAAAAATACCTCCTCCGCCTAAAAGTCTTTATACATTTTTCACAATTTATTTATGACTTTTAGATATTTTTTATACTTTTATAATAATCCTTTTTTGTATTATTGCAATCATTTTTGCATGAACTGTTAATTTTTCTGTATTAACTGCTAAAATTCAAACATTTTTCGCAATTCTTTACACTGTGCTCTTCCGATTGGGAAAATTTCCTTTTCTATATACTTTAGACAGACTCCATATCCATTGTTGTAGGACGGTACAAACTTTTCAATATAGTCTAAATTAATTAAAAAACTTTTGTAAATCCGAAAGAAATGATAACGTTCCAAACGTTCTTCATAATAATTTAATGACTGATTTTGAAAAAAACTTTTATCCTGTAAATGAATATTGCATCCACGATCTTCGGTACTAATATAGATAATATCGGAAATATCTATCAATTCTACTCCGGTAGAGCCTACAATGGTAAGTTTGGAAAGTTCTTCTTCATGCTTTTCTCTTCTTCCTGCTACTCGCTCTTCTATTCGTTTTGCTGCCCGTTCTACCTGTTCTACCGAATATGGTTTTAACAAATAATCCAGTGCACCCAATTCAAACGCCTTTACTGCATACTCCTGATATGCGGTTGCAAATACCAATGCAAATTCCGGATTTTTATTAAGTAACATAGATGCCAATGTGGTACCATTCATGTCTCCAAGTTGAATATCCACAAATCCTCCATCTGGATGTTCTTTTTCCATCACTTGCATCATTTCTTCACAATTAGATGCCTCTATAAGTTTCCATTCCGGTCTGCACTGTTCTAATAAATATTTTAATTCACTTCTAGCCGGTCGTTCATCATCTACAATTACAATCTTCATTCGTATCTCCATCCCTTCTTATGCAACTGGTATTTCCATACTTACTTCACTTCCCCACGCTCCGGTATCTATCTGCACTCCTTCACTTTCCGGATATATACTATGTAATCTTTCATTTACATTCCATAGTCCGATTCCTTCTGATACCTTCTGATGACTCTTTAGTCCTTCACTTACTTCCTTGGGAATTCCATTTCCATTGTCTCGTACGCGAACTATGACTCTATCTTTCTTATATTCCGCTTCAATTCTGACAATTCCCTGTGGTTGTTTCATTGCACCGTGTTTTACTGCATTTTCTACTAATGGCTGTAAAATCAAGTTTGGCACCAGAACTCCTTCTGCTTCTTTTGCAATATTATATTCTACTTGAAGACGTTCTTCAAATCGCGCCTTTTCCAGTTCTAAGTAAGCTCCAACATGCTGAATCTCTTCTCGAAGCGTTACCATATAATCTGTATTTTTCAAGGAATTGCGAAAATAAGTACTGAGTGCCAGCAACAACTCTCTGGCTCTTTCTGGTTTTTCTCTACAAAAACAAGAAATTGTATTCAGCGCATTAAATAAAAAATGAGGATTAATCTGCGATTGCAATGCCTGCAATTCTGCTTTTCTAAGAAGTTTTTTCTGTTCTTCTAACTGTGCCAGTCCCATTTGTGTAGAACAAAGTGTTGCCAATCCTTCTACGAAACTACTATCTTCTTCTGAAGAAAAGTCTCTTTTTCTCACTACCATCACCAAACACGCAATTGATTTTTCATTTATTTTTAATGGTGCTCCTAATACTACATTTCGGTGAAACAATGGTTCAAAGGGATCTTGGTACCCTGCATACTCCCAACTTAGCACCCTGTCTTGTTCTAAGACACTTTTCACAATTACCGGGGGATGTTCTTCGTTCCATGTAATTCGACGAAACATACTGCTTTTGCCGTAATATTGATTTAAATTCAATACAGCAGCACCGATACAATCTCCATTTTCTTCCATGAGAATATCCACAATCTTTTGGAAATTTTCCGGTTCTTTTTCAATTTTTCTTAAGTATGGAAGGGCACGATCTGCGATACGAAAGGTAAGAAACAACTTTTGTGCAATATTTCTGTCTTGCATTTTGTATACACTTGTGATAACTCGAAACAATATTACCATTCCTGCTGCATTTAAGGATATCATTGGAACTGCTATTATTCTGACTATATCTACCATTTGCCCTACAGGTCCTGACAAAAATAGTGTCAATATCATATGGACCGTTTCAAAAGCTGCTGTAACCGTAAATAAAAATGCACCACTATAACGTCGATTTTTCTGATAATATATCTTCCATATAACAGCACCGCCAACACCTTGTATCATCGTGGAAAGACAACAGGCAAAGGTGGTCAAACCATGCGGATCGATAAAATATCGATGACAGACACCAATCACTGCCGCTAAAATTCCGGATATGGGTCCTCCTAGTAAACCTGCTGCCAATGCACCAATAACTCTCGCATTTAAAAGCGCACCTTCTACTTGTATTCCCACAAGATTTGACATAACGCAAAAAACCCCGAAAACAGCTCCCAGGGCAACTTGCTCCCGAATCCTTAACGTTCCGGGATGTAATAAAATTTTTTGAAAAAACGGTGTACTTACCAATAATGTTGCTAATGTAACTAATAAGCTAATATTTATAATAACATTATAAAATGCAGACCCCTGCATCTTCCCCGCCTCCCATTTTATCTTTATAGTTAGATAACATATTCCATGTTATCATCTATTTCTCTTTGCCATGCAACTAAATCCGCCAGTGTTACCTTATCTACAACTCCGTTAATCGCATCATATAACATCTGCCATAATCGTAAGGTTACACAGCTACTACTTCTTTCACAGGAATTCACTTCTTCCTCCAGACAGGCTACCGGTGCAAGGCTGCCTTCTATCTGTCTTAAAATCATCCCAACCGTATAATCTTCCGGTTTTTTACTTAACTTATATCCGCCACCCGGACCTCTCATACTTGTTACATATCCGCATTTTTGCAACACAGATATAATCTGCTCCAAATATTTTACAGAAATCTCCTGACGCTCTGCCACATCTTTTAACTTGACAACCTGATTATTTTCCAATGCCAGATCCAGCATAAGGCGTAATGCATATCTACCTTTTGTCGAAATTTTCATATTTTCTCACCTCTGTCTATTTTATTTCCCACTTATTCTTCTTCTTTTATTTCTATCAGGCTCTTTTGATAATTCATATTGGAAATTACCATTAATGCAATTTTAAATAACATTGCATCCTCAAAGGTACGAATATCCAGTCCCAGCATTTTTTCAATTCGCTCCAAACGATATACCAAAGTATTTCTATGAACATACAACTGTCGTGCAGTCTCTGATATGTTCAGATTATTCTCAAAGAACTTCTGAATAGTTACCGTTGTTTCTTCGTCAAATCCATCCGGCACCTTTTCCCCAAATACTTCCTTCAAAAACATCTCACACAGACTTGTAGGCAACTGATAAATCAAACGCCCGATTCCCAGTTTACTATAAGACACGGTGTCGCTTTCCGCATAGAAAATACTTCCTACCTCTAATGCCATTCTTGCTTCCTGATAAGAACGGGTAATATCCTGGAGTAAATCTACTCTATTACCAAATCCCACTCGAACCTTTACCATTGCTTCTGTATGAAGGTTGTCCACTAACATTTTAGCTAATTCTACCAGTTCTTCATCTTCCGGCATATCTCTAACATCTTTTACCAATATTACCGATTTCTCGTCTACCTCTGTTACAAAGTCTCTCGTAGTGGAAACAAACAGATTTTTTACCGTTTCCATTACAATACCATCTTTTTTCCCTGATACCTCTATAATAAAAACGACACGTTGTGCAGGTTCTATATGTAACTTTTTTGCTTTGTTATACATATCCACAACCAGCATATTTCCCAATACCACATTCTGCATAAAGCTGTTGCGGTCAAACTGTTCACGATATGCGCTTACCATATTTCTTATTTGACATACTGCAAGTCTTCCTATCATATAGGCCTCTTCACTGGTCGCTTTTGCCAAAAGAATATATTCTAACTCATTTTCTATTAGTATTTTAAAAAAATGACATCCAGATAACATCTGACTTTCAGCCATGGAATCTGCAAAAAAGCGAATGGCCTCTTCCATATCCTCTTCTTCATAAGTAGATGCTAAAAGCTTTCCTTTATCACTATAAAGAGCAAGATCTATTCTGGAAATTTCCTTAATTTCCTCTAAAGTAACCTGCAATTTATGATTTGATAACATAACATTCGTATTCCTTTCTTACTTTGTATGTTTGGAAGAGATTGTATAACTATAACATGTTCAAAGGTCATGCTGCACAGCAGCAAGGACAGATTGCGTTAAAATTGCATCCGGAAAACTTGTTTTCCAAGTGCAATTTCTACGCAATTACTCCCATCGCATTTAGCGATGGGCTTTGGACATATTATACTACAAATCGCCTTCAAACTTTCACAAATTATAAATAACATTTCCTCGCTACTCACGAAAAAAAGGAGTAACACACTCATGTGTTACTCCCAAATCATGCATAGTGTATGAAATTATATTACCGAATTAGTGAGTAATTGTCAATTCTGTTTCCTTATCGAATACATGAATCTTCTCTACATCAATAGCTAAACGGATGTTATCTCCAAGACGTGCAGGTGTTCTAGAATCAACCTTTGCAGTCATGCTTGTTCCTTCTACGTTGAAGTATAATAATACTTCAGAACCAAGTAATTCGTATCCTGTTACTGTTGTTGAGAATGAGCTTTCTTTATGTGTTTCGATTGCAATCTGGGAATCGTCTACATCTTCTGGACGAATACCAAGTACAACAGTCTTTCCATTATATCCGCCATCTGCAAGTTTCTTAGATTTTGCTGGTGGTAATGTAATAGTAGTTTCACCGAAGGATAATGTAGCCTTATCTCCTTCTACAGCACATTTTGCATCGATGAAGTTCATCTGAGGAGATCCGATGAATCCAGCTACGAATAAGTTATCTGGCTCATTGTATAATTTTTGTGGAGAATCTACCTGCTGGATGATACCATCTTTTAATACAACGATTCTGGTTCCTAATGTCATAGCTTCTGTCTGATCATGTGTTACATAGATGATTGTAGCACCTAATCTCTGATGTAATGCAGCGATTTCAGAACGCATCTGAACTCTTAACTTAGCATCCAAGTTAGATAAAGGTTCGTCCATTAAGAATACCTTAGGCTCACGAACGATTGCACGACCCATAGCAACACGCTGTCTCTGTCCACCGGATAAAGCCTTTGGTTTACGATCTAATAATTTTTCAAGGTCAAGGATTCTTGCTGCTTCTTCTACTTTCTGTTTGATTTCAGCCTTTGGAACTTTTCTTAACTTTAATCCGAATGCCATATTATCAAATACAGTCATATGTGGATACAAAGCATAGTTCTGGAATACCATTGCGATATCTCTGTCCTTAGGTTCTACGTCATTTACAATCTTTCCATCGATAGAAAGCTCTCCGGAAGAAATTTCTTCCAAACCAGCGATCATACGAAGTGTAGTAGATTTACCACATCCTGATGGTCCTACGAAGATGATGAATTCCTTGTCTGCAACTTCAAGGTTGAAGTCTTTTACTGCTTCAAATCCGTTTGGATATACTTTACAAATGTTCTTTAATGATAAACTTGCCATTTTTGAATTACCTCCTGTGTTTTATTCTGCCTCGCAGAATTTATTTTCTGAACTAATGGTACCAAATCCTATGGAAAATTGCATCTGTTATATCCACAAAAAACCACATGCTTTCTTGTCATTTCCGCCAAGAAAGCATGTGGTTTTTTTACTTCTTCGTCACTTTAACGAATTTTGTTCTCTTTTCTGTACAGTTTAACGAATCCGTCTTTATAATTTGGAATATCCGAATCCATTTACCATAGCTTCTACACGATGTCCCTTTTTACAAAATGGGCATTCCTCTACTGGATATGCCGCATATCCCGGAACATCTTCCTCGTTGAAAGCACACTCTACGGTAAATCCTTCTACTTCTTTTACCGTACTAAATGCCGAAACCACACCAACTACAGTTCCACCATAATAACGAATACATTCTAAGCTCTGTCGAATAGTGACGCCTGTCGTTGTAGTTGCTAATAGTAACAACACATGTTTTCCCTGAATTGCAGGGATGGAGTTATCTCGGAAAATCATTTGATTACTTGCATTAAACTCCGGTGGAACTACATATACCGTTTCGTGCAAATTGGTAATGGTCATAACGTCACGTTTTTCCAGCTCTTCCGCTAAAAAAGCTCCAACTACTTCCATTCCATCCATACAAACAATCGTATCAATGGTAATATTGCTTGTAAACTTTGCTGCCAATAGCTTTGCTAACTCTCGTGCTTCACTCACACGACTTTTCAGACTTGTAATATTAATGTAGTAATTAATATGCGAATGCCCTGTTGAAAAATGCCCCGGCACCGCATGAATTGCTACCTTATTACTGTCCTTTGCGTAAAACTTTACCATACGTTTCTCCATAGTAATCCCTCCCGCCTTACGTCAGCTATTAATTTTTACCGGTACTTCCAAACCCTCCTCGATTTGCATTTTCCAGAGAAGCTACCTGCTGAAATTCTATTTTCGGCTGATTTTCCACAATGCGGAACTGACAGATTCTGTCATTTTTCTGAATAACAGTATCTCTTGTTGCATATACCGGCATTCTCCACATGTCATCATCGCCGCAATAGCTTCCGTCTATAATACCGCAACTGTTCACCTGTAAAACCCCATAATTTTTAAAAGTGGAACTTCTCGGTACTACATGTGCCTCATAACCTTTTGGCAACTCCATTGCTACTCCTAATGGAATTAACTTGAATTCTCCTGCCTTTAACTCTACGGTCTCACTGGCTCTTAAATCAATCCAGTCAGACTTTCCGTCAATATAGGTGAGTTTGTCAATTTCTTCGGTAAAATATTTAATTTTAATTGTTTCCATTTCTGTCTCCTGCTTAATTGTTACTGTTTATAATTCCAAGCACTGCCGGATTGTATTTAATTTCCTGATAAGAATAATAAGAATCTGAAATTCCCGGTTGTTTTTCTTCCTCTTCCTTCTCTTTTTCCTTTTGTTCCTGCTGTACTTTTGTATACAAATCTATAAATCTGAGATAATCATCATAGGAAAATAACTGATTTAGTGTATCTTTAAAATAATTATCCTCTGCTTCTTCTACGGAAGCCGCTGCCACTGTTCCGGTACTGTTGTTGGCACCGGTTGTTCCGTTCGCTCCTGAAGTAGAATAATAAGCCTCCGGTACCTGAACGCCACCATTCATATAATTTGTAACTTTTACCACATAATTTTGTGTTTCTTTAAATGGTGGGATTCCACCGTATTTTGCTACATTTCCACTTCCGGCATTATAGGCTGCCAGTGCAAGCTTTACATCGCCATTATATTTATTCAACAACTGACTGATATACTTTGTTCCGCCCATGACGTTCTGATACGGGTCATATGCGTCCTCTACCCCCAATTCTCTGGCTGTTGCCGGCATCAACTGCATCAGTCCCTGAGCACCTGAACCTGAGGTTGCATTTGGATTAAAATCAGACTCTGTCTTTGCAATCGCCTTAATTAAATCCTTTGGCACATTGTATCGTTCTGATGCTTCTGTAAAAATTTCTTCTAAAGATGCTGTTGTTTGCAAATAAGATGAAAAGTTTTCTATACTATTCACAGCGCGATTCTGTTCTACCGCTGTATTGGTATCCGTTCCTTGAATTGCATTTACTCTCATTACTCTTACTCCTTCCGCTTGTACTTTCTACAGTTTCAGTTTAGACAATAAATCTCCCAGACTTGTAGATGCACTCTCATTTGAAACATATTCTTCTACAGACTCTGTCTGCTGTGTATCTATCATTTCTTCCTCTAACGCTTTCATACTAAGACTTACTTTATTATCATTGGTGTTTAATACTTTAACTTTTACCTTCTGTCCTTCTTTTAAGACTTCTGATGGCTTTCCGATTCTTTTTTGAGAAATCTGTGAAATGTGCACTAATCCACTGATACCGTCTCCTAAATCTATAAATGCACCATAAGGCATAAGATTTTCTACCGTTCCTTCTAAGATACTTCCCGGAACCAACATAGCAATCTTATGATTATGTTCTTCCTGTTCCTTTTCTTTTAAGATGACCTTGGCGGAAAGTACCAGTTTTTTCTTTGCCTCATCCACATCAATTACACGAACATCCACTGTTTTTCCCAACCATTCTTCGGTTGCTTCTACATAAGAAAGTGCTAATTGGGATGCCGGAATAAATCCGCGAATTCCTTCTACATATGCTACTACACCACTTGGTACAATTCCTGCAATCTTTACAGAAAGAATTGTCTCTTCTTCCTTATATTCGTTCAATTTTTCCCAAGCTAACACCTCATTGGCTTCTTTTTTGGAAAGTCGGATGTTTCCCTGTCCATCATCGTTACTTACTACAGTTGCCTCTAATTCATCACCCACATGTATTTCTTCCATTACCTGAAAGTTTGGATCATTGCTTAAATCTTCTTTCTTAATCACGCCCTGTGCATAATATTTCAAATCCAGTGTTACTTCATCTTCTTTTACATCGATAACAGTTCCGGTAATGATATCTCCCTCTTGGATTTTACGAAAAGATGCCTCTAATTCTTCCTTGTAGTCTTCCATAGATTCTGCCATTTTTAACACTCCTTCACTTCTATTTTCTAAAAGGATTCCATTGTAAGGAATCCCGATTGTCCATATAATTTATTGTAGCAGAAACGCTCTGGAAATACTAGTATTTTTATGCACAAAAAAACACTAAAATCTCTTTCGAAATCTTAGTGCTTATAAGAGCTAGCGACGGGAATCGAACCCGTGACCTCCTCACTACCAATGAGGTGCGCTACCGACTGTGCCACGCCAGCATCACGATTACATCTGTAACCGACTTGACTAATATACTATATGTTGTGGCTATTGTCAAGATATTTTTTACTTTTTCTTTATTCTTTGCAATCCAATGATAGTTTACTACGGATTCGCTGAAGTGCATTATCGATTGCCTTAGGCTCTCGTTCCATACATTCTGCAATCTGCCGATAATTCAACCCTTGCAAGTGATATTCTAATACTTCCCATTCCATCTTGCTTAATGCTTTCTTGGCTTTTTCTTGAATCGCCATTACATTTTCTCTATCAATCAACAACTGCTCCGGATTTCCATTTTCAAAGGATTCCATCAAATCCAAAAAGGAATCATTTCCTTCGGTACCCGCTTCGCTGTTCAAAGAAATATAACTATTCAAAGGCTGATGTTTTTTTCGTTGAGAAGCTTCTACTGCACTATAAATCTGTCTTGCAATACAAATATCCGCAAAATGGGAAAATGATGCATCTTTTTCTCTATTATAGTCTCTGACTGCCTTAAAAAGTCCAATCATTCCCTCTTGAATCAAGTCATCTGTATCTCCACCAATCAAAAACATGGCATTTGCCCGCTTTCGAACCAGGTACTTATACTTGTCCATAATATAATCTATGATGTCCTTCTTCCCATTTCGCAACTGCTCTATCAGTTCTTCATCTGAATCATTTTTATACTCGTCAAACTTTTGCATTCTTCTCCCTTATGCTCCTCTTTTACTGCATTCTCTGTCTTACGATTTCATATGCCAGTACACCTGCTGCAACAGATGCATTTAAGGAATCAATATCTCCCTTCATAGGAATGGATGCAATAAAGTCGCAATTTTCCCTTACCAATTTGCTAACGCCTTCCCCTTCACTTCCGATTACTAATCCTATCGGACCCTTTAAATCTAATTGGTACATATTGGTTCCGCCCATATCTGCGCAAACAAACCATAAGCCCTTATCTTTCAATTCTTTAATGGTATTGGAAAGATTTGTTACTTTGGCAACCGGAGTATAGTTAATTGCTCCCGCTGAAGTTTTGGCAACGGTTGCAGTTAATCCTACTGCCCGACGTTTTGGGATAATGACTCCATGTGCTCCTGCCAGATTTGCTGTACGGATAATCGCACCTAAATTGTGTGGATCTTCGATATTATCCAACAAAATAATAAACGGTGGCTCGCCCTTTTCTTCTGCCAGCTTTAAAATATCCTCTACTTCTGCATATTCATAGGCTGCTGCAAAAGCAATTACACCCTGATGTTTTTTTGTTTCGGAAAGCTGGTCTAATCTTTCCTTGCTTACATAATTAATAATGGTGTCATGCTTTCTCGCTTCTCTGGTAATTGAGCGAATCGGTCCATCCTGACAGCCATCCAATACAAATATCTTGTCTATGGTTTTTCCGGAACGAAACGCCTCCATAACTGCATTTCTTCCTTCTATGGTTAATTCTTCGTATCTCACTATGGTTCCTTTCCAATTCCTATTAGTCCTATTTTTATTAGTTCCATCATTCGCTCCATCTGATTTTCCAGATAAAGGTAGCCCATTAATGCTTCAAATCCCGTTGCCCTTCGATAATCGGACATAGAGGCATTTTTTGCCATTGTAGGTGATTTTGCATTTCTTCCGCGCTTATATACCGCCATTTCTTTTTCCGTTAGTTGTGGTTTTAATATCTCTATCATATCAGACTGTGTCTGTGCCTTCACTAACTGACTGGTCTGGCGATGTAATTGGTTAGCATGGGTATTTCCTTTTCCAACAATCATGGAACGAATCACTAAGTCATAGATTCCATCTCCTATATACGCTAATGCTAACGGAGAATAACTTCGGATATCTACATGCTCCATGCCAAATTTTCTTAATATATATTCATTTAAGCCTTTTTCCATTTTACCCCTTCTCTGGTATCTTCCAATATAATGCCTTTTTCTAACAGTGTATCACGAATTTCATCTGCCCGTGCAAAGTTCTTTTCCTTTTTGGCAGCCTTTCTTTCTTCTATCATTTGAAGAATATACGCTTCCATCTCTTCATCCACGCCAGCACTTGTATCTTCTACGACTGCTGTAAGTAAATTCAAGGAAAGTACCTGGTCAAAGTCCTGAATTAACGCACGTTTCGTAGCATCATTCATATCTGCTTTTAACAAGTCATAAACAACGGTAATTGCCATAGAAGTGTTCAAATCATTGCAAAGCTCATTTTCAAATCGTTCTTTATATTCCTGAAACTTTTCCTGCTCTACTGCTCCGTCTTCTTTTAATTCCTGAATACGTTTCACTAATTTTACATAAGCTGACTTGATATTGTCCAATGCTTCGTAGGAAAATTCCAATGGTTTACGATAGTGTGACTGTAAGCAGAACATACGATATACGATTGGATCATATCCCTTTTCTTCTAATAATGATACGGTTAAAAAGTCACCCTTGGACTTACTCATTTTTCCAGACTTATCATTTAAATACTGTACATGGAACCAATAATTGCACCACTTATGTCCGGTATAGCTTTCTGACTGTGCAATTTCATTGGTATGATGTGGGAAAATATTATCTACACCACCACAATGAATATCCATATATTCGCCTAAGTGCTTCATGCTGATGCAGGAACACTCTATATGCCAGCCCGGATATCCCACGCCCCATGGACTATCCCATTTTAATGCCTGATCTTCAAACTTTGATTTTGTAAACCACAGTACAAAGTCGTTTTTATTCTTCTTATTGGTATCTTCCTGCACATCATCACGAACTCCTACCAACAGCTCTTTTTCGCTTTGAGTGGAAAATACATAGTAATCCTTTAGCTTGGAGGTATCAAAATATACGTTTCCTCCTGCCTGATATGCATAACCTTTTTCTAAAAGTACCTCTATCATATGAATGAAATCGTCTATACAGTTTGTTGCCGGTTCTACTACATCCGGTCTTTTTACATTTAACTTTTCACAATCTTCAAAGAACTTATCAGTATAGAATTTTGCTATTTCCATTACCGTTTTATGCTCTCTTTTGGCACCCTTTAACATCTTATCTTCTCCAGTATCTGCGTCACTGGATAAATGTCCTACATCGGTAATATTCATAACTCTCTTTACGTCATATCCTAAATAACGTAATGTTTTTTCCAGTACATCTTCCATAATGTAGCTTCTGAGATTTCCAATATGAGCGAAATGATATACTGTCGGTCCACAAGTATACATTGCGATTTTTCCATCCTCATTTGGAATCAAAGTTTCTACCTTTCTGCTAAGCGTATTGTAAAATTTAAATTTGTTCTCCATAGGTTTTCCATTCCTTTTTCTAACTTATTTCTGTCCACGCTATTTAGACTCTTCACAGCTCTTGCAGCGCAGCTCTTTGACTTCTTTTTCTAAATCAATCAACTTATTGCATAATGCAGAATTCTCATGTTGCAAAATTGTAATATCTTCCATAACCGGATCTGGAAGATGGCACTGATCCATATCACTGCGTGGGATTTTTACATTATCTCTCTTCACAATTCTTCCCGGCACGCCTACTACTGTGCAGTTTGGCGGAACTTCCTCGAGTACAACGCTTCCTGCTCCAATCTTACTGTTCTCGCCAATGGTAAAGGAACCGATAATTTTTGCTCCTGCACTTACCATAACATTGTCACAAAGGGTCGGATGACGTTTGCCGGTTTCCTTACCGGTTCCTCCCAATGTAACTCCCTGATACAAGGTTACATTGTCTCCGATAATGGTAGTTTCACCGATAATTACCCCGCTTCCGTGATCAATGAAAAATCCTTTTCCAATCACTGCTCCCGGATGTATTTCAATCCCGGTTTTTCTTGCTGCCTTTTGGGAAATTCTTCTTGCACGAAAATAATGACCTTTCAAATATTGCTTATGAGCTTTTCTATAACTTAACATAACACGAAAGCTCGGATATAACAATACCTCCAGAGGAGTTTTTATGGATGGGTCTCTCTCTTGTATCACTTCAAACTCTTCTTTTACATGTTTAATAAATCCCATTTTGTTCTTCCTCCTTAATTTTGCCACTTTTTATTTATTATATAAGAATCTTTTTATATCACATGAAAAGCCCTGTACTTTCACATTTTAATATAACATGGTATTTCTTATGATAGGACGTACTTTCCTATTGTAGAACAAAGAGTCCGCTTGTCGGACTCTTTCGCGCCCGAGCGGTGTCGTTTACGACTAATTTCTTCTCCGCGAGGTGCGTTTCCTTAGCGGAGCGTTTTTTATGTAATAGGATGTAATTTCCTATTACATAAAAAAACTCCGTCTCTATTTAGAGACGAAGTTATCCGCGATTCCACTCTATGTAAATGCACTGATGCATTTCACTCAAAACACTTAACGTGTGCAACTCGTACCGGAATACTCCTAGTTCTTCCGATCAGCTCACGGAGGCACTTCAATTTTCTTCCTTTCAAAACTGCTTCCAGCCAATGACAGTTTCTCTCTTTGAAATTTCAAAAACCTACTCTTTCCGTTCAACGCCTTTTCTTTATTCCTATGTTAGTTTATGCACAAAAATTATTTTTGTCAATAGTTTTATACCCATTCTTGAATAAAAATTGACATTTTTTCTAATATTTTTTCCGTCAACTCTGCAATATCTACGCTTCTTTTTTCCTGTATATTTTGAGATTTTGAAAGTTTTTTCACATTACCACCTACTAAATTCCATTCAATTCTCCAGTTTCCATTGTTTGCAGGCACGAATGCGTCACTTACTTCTATTTCCCATACTTCTTTCTCCCCTTTTAATTTTCCTGTCCAGGACTGCAAATCTGTAATGCGAAACATAAATTGCATTTCTTCCTCTGTCCATCTATCTACCCCGAATATTTCATTACAAATCTCTGTTTTATTTTTTTCTAAGGATTCTAATAGTATGACTTCTTTTATCTCTGCCTGCTCTCTTCTGCCATATGCAAGAACACCTACGTTTTTTCCTGCTTTTTCTAATACCACAACATCTCCCTGCTCACTTTCCATTTCCGCCAATAAACGCTTATAATAGGAAATATCTCTCCATACAAACATTTGATATTTTTCCGCTAAGATCGTATTAACACTTTCTATCATTTGATCTATTTGCTGCCTATCCAGCTTTTTTATGGAAACACAGTTATCTATATATGGTTTTGTGTTCTTCTCTTCCTGTGATATAATTGTTCCTTGCTTATTCAATTGTGAAAATACAAATCCCTGACCTTTATAATATTCTGGATTCGCCGGTAGTAAAAACGTAAATGGGCAATGCTTTTGTTGCAAATCTCTCAATGTCTGTACCATTACCTGCTGCATTTTCCCCTGTCGACGACAATCCGGTCTGGTTGCTACTGCAACAATATACGGTATTCTTTCCACATTCTCATTTATTTGTATAAAAAAGGGATTCAGGTGCAGCATCACCTCATATCCCTCTTTATCTTCCATCACTATGATGTCGTTATCCTTTGTCTTCCATTGATAATAATAATCCACAAACGCTTGGGAATCCTCTGGAAAAATTGTTTCATACATTTGTCTGGTACTGTATTTTTCATGTTCCTTCAGATAACGTATTTGTTCTGCCATTTTATTTTCTCACTCCTGCGATTTTCTATCTCTTCTGGCATCCTGCGCATCCTGCACATCCACCCACATTACCGCCTACTGTCATGCTTCCCTCGTAAAAACTCATAATCGTGCAGATTGCCTGTGCGGAAATTCCTTCTTCTGTACCGGTAAATCCAAGTCCTTCTTCTGTCGTTGCCTTGATATTTATCTGTTCCTTGGATATTTTCAATACTCTTGCAACATTCTCTTCCATTTCTTCTATAAAAGGACGTAGTTTCGGCTTTTGTGCTATAATGGTTGCATCAATATTTCCTACAATATATCCTTTTTCTGACAATAATGCTTCTACATGTTCTAAAAGTTTCATACTGGAAATGCCCTTGTATCTTTCATCCGTATCCGGAAAATGTTTTCCGATATCTCCTAATGCTGCTGCACCAAGCAATGCATCCATAATGGCATGTAACAACACGTCTGCATCTGAATGTCCTAACAAACCTAACGTATGTGGCACTTTTACACCACCTAAAATCAAGTCTCTGCCTTCTACTAATTTATGAACATCATATCCCATTCCTACTCTCATGTTTCTCTCCTCTAACCTCTTTTCTTTCTATAATATTTCCTATTACATAAAAAAGGAACTATTTTGTATAGCTCCTTTTTTATTACTTCTTATTTCTTACTTTCCTTCATATGTAATAAGACTTTCTACATCATACGCTTTCAGTTTTTCTCTTCCTTTTAATCCGGCAAGTTCCATTACGAAACAGATTTTCACCACTTCTCCGCCTAATTGTTCAATTAATCCGGTAATTGCTTCAATGGTTCCTCCGGTTGCAATTAAGTCATCCACAATAACTACTTTCTGTCCCGGCTTAATGGAATCCTTATGCATTTCAATCACTGCACTACCATATTCCAAATCGTACTCTGCTGAGATTGTCTCACATGGAAGTTTTCCCTTTTTTCGCACTGGAACAAAACTCTTATGTGCTGCATAAGCTACAGGCACACCAAAAATAAATCCTCTGGACTCCGGACCTACTACCACATCATATTCTACACCCTTTAAGGCATCTAAAATTCCATCAATTGCAAGATGTAATCCATCTGCATCCTGCAAAATAGTGGTTATATCACGAAAGATAATTCCTGGTTCTGGAAAATCCGGTATACTTCTTACATATTCTTCTAATTTCTTCATTTTTTGTTCCTCCAAGCGTTTATTATATATACTTTTTCGTCATCCGTCAACTACTGCAACAGCCACTTACAATACTGCTTTTACACACTTTAATGCTGCTTCTATGGTATCATCCATATCATAGTATTTATATTGTCCAAGTCTTCCTCCAAAAATAACATTTCCTTCTTTTTTCGCAAGGGCACTGTACTTTTCGTAGAGGGCAATATTCTTTTCATCATTCATTGGATAATATGGTTCATCACCCTTTTTCCATGTTTTTGGATATTCTCTGGTAATAACAGTCTTTGGCTGTGTTCCGTATTCAAAGTGCTTATGCTCAATAATTCTTGTATATGGAACTTCATATTCTGTGTAATTTACCACCGCATTTCCCTGATGATTTTCTTCTTCTAAGACTTCGGTTTCAAATCGAAGGGAACGATACTCTAACTCACCATAACAATAATCAAAATATTCATCTATCATTCCGGTGTATACAATCTTATCTGCCATTTCCAGATACTTGTCCTTATTCTGCAAGAAGTCTTCTTCTAACTGCACTTCTGTTCCTTCCAGCATCTTTTCTACCATTTTGGTATATCCGCCTATTGGGATTCCCTGGTAATTATCATTAAAATAGTTATTATCATAGGTAAAACGCACCGGCAAACGCTTAATGATAAATGCCGGAAGCTCCGTTGCACGTTTTCCCCACTGCTTTTCAGTATATCCTTTTACCAGTTTCGTATACACATCCGGACCTACCAGATTAATTGCCTGTTCTTCTAAATTCTTTGGATTTTCTACAGAATATTCTCTCTTTTGTGCTTCGATTTTTTCTTTTGCTTCTTTTGGTGTTACCACTCCCCAAAGCTTATTAAAGGTATTCATATTAAATGGCATGTTATAAATCTCACCTTTATAATTAGCTACCGGAGAATTTGTGTAACGGTTAAACTCAGCAAACTGATTTACATATTCCCACACTTCTTTATTAGAGGTGTGAAAAATATGGGCACCATACTCATGTACCTGGATTCCTTCTATTTCTTTCGTATAAATATTTCCTGCAATGTGGTTACGTTTATCAATTACAAGACACTTTTTACCGGCTTTTTTCACCTCCTGCGCAAAAACTGCTCCGAATAAACCTGCTCCCACAATGACATAATCGTATTTTTTCATCTTATTTTCCTCATCATTTCATTTTCATAAATACAACATCTAGTATACCTTGTTTCTAATTCTTCTACAAGTGGTTTTTCTGCCCTGTTTTTTATACTCTCCGTGTCTTTTAGCACCTTTTTAACACCATATTTCCATCACTTCTGCTATAATATATTTGAGGTGATTAAGATGTCCTATAGCGGTACATTAGAAAAGAAGGATACAGAACTGTTAAAAAAACTGCAATCCGAAAACACACTTTTGCTAGAAGAAAACCGGAAATTAAATGATACCATCAGCTGGATGCATGACACCATCTGGCATCTGATAAGCACCCGACATACAGACCGAGATTGTTAGTACTAAGCAGGCTTAAACGCCTGCTTTTTGGGCTATCGTCCCTCGTTCTCTTCTTTTTTTCGTACTAATACAATCTTAGTAATTCCATTACTGGAATCGTCTTTTCTTGTCTGAAGTTCCGGAAAAGATTCTATCATCTTCCCAAATTTTGTATATCCATAGTTACGGCAGTCAAAATCAGAATACATCTTCTGTATCATATTTCCAAGCTCTGATAAATACATCCATCCTTCTTCATCTGAGTTTTCATCTAATAATGAGACAACGGTTGCCTTAATTGCCTGCAAATTGGTAATTGGTTCTGCCTGTTCTGTTTCCTGAATATTCTCATTCTCGTTCGTAACTACCTTAATCCGTTTCTTGGCATATACTTTCTGTGCCGGTTTCCTTCTCTGTTCCACTGCATTTTTGTATAATACATCCAATGTCTTAAACTGTTCACAGGCACGCACAAATGGTGTTGGTGTCTTACTCTCTCCCATACCTATTACATGCTTTCCTGACTCTCTTAAACGCATTGCAAGCTTGGTAAAATCACTATCTGATGATACCAGAATAAATCCGTCTACATTGTCCATATATAGAATGTCCATGGCATCGATAATCAATGCTGAATCCGAAGAATTCTTTCCGGTTGTATAACTATATTGCTGTATTGGTGAAAGTGCATTATTTAACAAACACTCTTTCCATGAATTTTTTAAATTGGAAGTCCAGTCTCCATAAATTCTTCGAATCGTTACATTTCCAAAAGACTGCGCCTCTTTCGTTACAATATCTATGTATTTTGACGATACATTATCTGCATCTATCAATAATGCATATCTTTTTTCTTCTTCCATATAGTCCCCTTTCTTTTAACTGTCAAAACAGTATCCTATATCTACTAAGCTTGAAAACACCTCTTCAAGCAGAAACTATTATACCACATTCTTCCAAGAGTTTGGTAGGTGCTTTGAAATGTTTTCACTATTTTTACACAACTTGGGGACACTTTGGAGACAATTCTGGCTCATGAAGAAGCATGTCAAAAAAATAATGTAACAAATAATGAGACAAATAGATAGAGGTAAGTGCCTGAAAAAGTCTAGGCACCTACCTCTATCTGCTTAAAAATGTCTTCAATTATCTTTAAAACTTCAAACATAAATGTTTGGGCATCCTTCAATCCACAACTAAAGGTAAGAAATAATTCCCTGTCTTCATAATCCATAATTGCTACGATATTATATAAATCCCGCATAAGCGCATTGGACTTGTAGGTTAAAATTGCAGCATTATGTTTCTCTCCTTTTTTCTCTAATAATTCTCCCATAGCAAATCCAGGTGCCATGCGCGCATAACTGTTTTGATATTCTTCGATTCTTTTTCCAACCTGCTGTGCCAGTAACTTATTTTGATTTTGCACAATTCCCAAAACAGCTTTTTTCTCCTGCTGGATAAATACACTGTCAAACTTCACATTGTTATAATATAGTTTCACTTCTTCCTCTGTCATGGATTTGAATCCATCCGGTAACTTAACAGAAATATTCTCGTATGTGATCTGCTCCATTCTATTTACTTGCCTCCCAGTCCGAATTATCATATGTTAAATCAACATCACTGTCCCCTGTTTTTACTAATTTTCCTGTATCGGAATTGTAAACGTTAATTACAACTTTCCATTCATCACTGTTCACTCCTGAGAATAATTGATACGAAGCACATAGAAATTCCGCATATCTCACATAAACTATCGCCTTATCTGCCGGGAGTTCCAAGTTATAGTATGCATTTACTTCCGTAAAGGAATCATTATGTTCCAGTCGATAGTTTTGGTCATACTCCTTAAACTATTCTTGTAACTCCTCCATCATTGTTCCACGGGAATCCATCCAATACTCTTGTTGTTTTTTATTAATTTCTACTGTTACTGTTCCATCCTCATTTTCGTATATATCCAAGCAGTTTCCACCATTTTTAATTTCTTCTACTGTCTCTTCCGCAGACTTTCCCGATATGTTAAGAAATTTTTGATTGAAATCTACTTTGATAATTTCTTCCTCACTGTTCTGAATCGTTTTTTCTGTTTTTCCGTCATTATTTATATTTTCTATATTTTGTATCTGCTCCTTGCCACAACCGGCTATCATAATCACAATTGCCATTAATAAAACAATCGTTTTATTTCGATATGTTCTCCTCATTTTTTTATTTACTTGCCTCCCAGTCTGAATCTTCATACCCAAAATCTTCATCGCTGCTCCCACTTTTTACTAATTTTCCCGTGTCTGAATTATAAATATTAATAGCTACTCTCCAATCATTAGTAGCAGCACCTGAAAAAAGTTGATAGGATGCGCACAAGAATTCTGCATACATTACATATACAATTGCCTTATCTGCCGGAAGTTTCAAGTTATAGTATGCATTTACTTCTGTAAAAGAATCATTATGTTCCAGTCGATAGTTTTGTCCATACTCTTGAAGCTGTTCCTGTAACTCCTCCATCATTGTTCCACGAGAATTCATCCAATACACTTGTTGTTTTTTATTAATTTCTACTGTTACTGTTCCATCCTCATTTTCGTATATATCCAAACAGTTTCCACCATTTTTAATTTCTTCTACTGTCTCTTCCGCAGACTTTCCTGAAATATTAAGAAATTTTTGACTGAAATCTACTTTGATAATTTCTTCCTCATTGCTCTGGATCGTTTTTTCTATTTTTCTGTCATTATTTATATTATTTATATTTTCTATATTTTGTATCTGCTCCTTACCACAACCAGTCGTACTAAACACAGCTATTACTAATAAAATTGCGACTTTATTTCTATATTTTCTTTTCATTTTTTCTCCCTATAATACACACAATCCCAAAGATGCACCACCAGTGGGTATCGCAAATATGATACCTCCGATACAAATAAGCCCACCTGCTACAAATGCAACATCTTGCCAATCACCATCTATATCTGCCAGCTTCGGTAGTTCAACTATCTCGGTCTCATATTCCGGCACCGGTGTTGGTGTCCAACCATTATCTTTTACCTTTTCTATACCAATTGCCGAAGTAATAGTACCTCCTCCGATTTTTGTTGCTACTGATTCTTCAAAAACTACTTTCTCGTATGAAAATGTCGTCTTTATAGCATATGTGGTATCTCCATCTTTATATTTACTTTGCATTTCCAGATTTCCACCCGAACTAAATTTTACATTTCCATTATCCGTTTCTCCGGAAACTTCCACATCCCCGTCCAATAATCCTCCACCAATTTTTATAGCATCAGCAAGTTCTCCTGGTAGTGAAATCTGCTTCAGTTTTAATCTTTGATCACTTATTACCAAATCAATATCTATGTCCGCATTATTATCATATTTTCCTGATACGGAATAATACTCTCGCTTTATTTTGGTGGCAACTGCCTCATCGCTTTCCACATAATTTTCTCTGGTATTTTTCAAAAAAGTTATTGTACTGGAAAGTAATCCTCCCATTCTTATATGCAGTCCCACATACAATTTTGCAATTTCTTCTAACTGACTTACTGTAGCACCACCACCTACTACCTCCGGAGCATTTACCTCTTTCTCTAACCAACTTTCCTTTAATGCTTCCATTTCTGTAATGGAACTATCTAATTCATTTACATCAATATCTATTTTTCCCATAACACACCCTCCCTAAAAAAGATACTCATCTGCATCATCAATTATTAATTCATTTTCTGCCATCTCTTTCACTCCCTTATCTATACCGTATATTTCTTAACTGTTTTCTCCAGTATTCCATTCGTTGTTCTCTGCTATATATTTTTCCTGTCACATCATCTAATTGCGTATAAAGCCTGTCCTGTTCTCTTACAATTATTGCTTTCGCATCTGACAGGCTATTATATGCATTGTTAAATTCTCCGCTGTTAAGCAAATCATTCAATTCCGGAATAATAACGAGATGCAATTTTTATTTGTGACATTTTAGGCACAATACCTACCAATCCCGCTTTTCTTACATCTTGTTTTATACCAAAAGTAGTCTGCAATGTTATGAATTTATTCTTCAAACATTCCAGACTACTTATTTGTTCTTCAATCTCATTTTTCTGACGTTGATATAACTCTATCAATTCTTCATTATCGCGTATATTATTTTTTATTTCCTGTTCTGTTATTCCCATTTTTCTCTCCTCATTCATCCATAATCTTTTTACATTCTACAACTTTTTATATAAATTTCAATAAGGTAAAGAAATTTTCTTGTCATTTGGGGAATTTCATTAAATATCATTTTCGATCTTAATATAATGTGATATTATAAATTATTTATTGTATTTTCCCAATTCTCTTACCACAGGTTCTCTTAGTTCTACAGCCTGAGAATGAGAAATTATCTTTAATATATCGCATGCACCGGTAATGGTATGATCCAGATATTCCAAACTCATTCTTTTATTTTCTCCATAATCGTTATTTAAAATATCTTCTAATGTTTCAGTAATTCTTTGTCTTAGATATTCTATATCAACTTCCATATTCTTTTCTCCGTTCTGTTAATATAGTTTCATTATAAAACGAAGAAAGTTAAAAGTTTACTGGTAATATTTTCCAGTTATTGTTTTCCATAAAACACAAATTTCCTATTGCATAAAAAAATAGAACCTAGAATCTTCTAGGTTCTTGACGTAGCGGAAGAGGGATTTGAACCCCCGACACCATGGGTATGAACCATGTGCTCTCGCCAACTGAGCTATTCCGCCATATTCGATATATATGGGACCTACAGGGCTCGAACCTGTGACCCTCTGCTTGTAAGGCAGATGCTCTCCCAGCTGAGCTAAGATCCCATGTGTTTGTGTTTGTCGTTCTTGACGACTGCTTGACTATTATACAATTAAAACCACACAAAAGTCAACCCCTTTTTTCAAATTTTTTGGAATTTTTTCATTTATTCCAACAACTCTTTCATTTTTCCCGTTTTTCGTGCTATACTAGCTACTAGAAATGTACTAAATTACATGGAGGTATCTTATGGAAAAACAATTTTTACTTGTAGCTCTTGACTTAGATGGAACTCTGTTTAATTCCAAAAGCTCTATTTCTGATGAAAATAAAAAAGCAATCAAAACTGCTGCCGCTGCTGGTACAATTTTTGTTATTGCAACCGGAAGACCTTACAACGGGCTTCCCTTAGAAGCCATGAAAGAATTAGGCATTCAATATGCAATTACTACTAACGGTGCTGCTGTATATAAAGTTCCAGAACGTGAATGTCTCTTTGAATGTTGTATGCCCTGGGAAGAAGCTACTACATTAGTGGATAAGCTATTAACTCTTCCCATCCATTTAGACCTTTTTGTAAACGGATGTGCCTACACCCCTGATATATGCAAAAAAGCTATCGAGAGCATGAATCAACTTCCAAAGGAATTAAAAGAATATATTTTATCTACCAGAACTATGGTACCTAATCTTACAGATAAAATACGTCAGCAAAAACAGGATATTCAAAAAGTGACTTTGAACTTTCCTGCCGACGAAAACGGTGTTCCTCTTTACCGTAATCAGGCCATGAATATTTTAAATACTTATCCGGATGTCTATTATCTTTCTGGAGGGTATGGTAACCTTGAATTTACGAAAAAGGGAATTTCCAAAGCGAAAGGTTTATCCTTTTTGTGCAACTATCTTAACATCCCTATCGAGCAAACCATTGCCTGCGGAGATAGTGAAAATGATCTAGATATTATAAAAGCTGCCGGACTTGGCATTGCTATGTCAAATGCGCCGGAACATGTAAAAGAACAAGCAACCGATATTGCACCGTCCAATGATGACAATGGTGTGGCTGCTATCATTGAACGGTGGATTTTAACTACTTAAACAAATTTATAAACTTTTGCCAAAGTCCGGTTTCTTCCGGCTCTTCTTCTACTACATGTTCAGCCTCCTGCACCTGAATTGCCGGAGTTTTTATCACGAACAATACGGAATCTACCTTTGTATTCTTATCGGATACAAAGGATTTTACTTCCGTTCCTTCCCCTGTAAGCTCCTCTATTTTTTCGTTAATTAAGACCGATTTGAGAATCATCAAAACACATATGGCACTTTGCAGATAAATATGATTTTTTTGCTTTTGTTATAAATCAAATTCAAGATGAATTTGTAGAAAGTTGTAAACCAATCCAGAAGAAAAGCTGTTGGAACAATTTGATCTTTTGTTTCATTCTTTTCAATTATCATAGGAAAGCCATGACTTTCACGTTTCAATGTAACACAGTATTTCCTATTGCATAGAAAAAGCCCTTGCAGAAAGTTTTTCCTCTCTACAAGGGCTTTACATTTCTAGTTATTCACTTCCTACTTAAAGTAAGCAACTCCACTTTCAAATATCTTCATATCCTGCTCACCATAGATATTAACAGCTACGCTGTCTCCTCTACGTTCAGAGTGTGCCATCTTTCCAAGGATACGTCCATCCGGACTGGTGATACCTTCGATTGCCATATAAGAACCGTTTACATTCCACTCTTCGTCCATAGTAGGCTGTCCGTTCTCATTTACATACTGAGTAGCTACCTGTCCGTTAGCAAAGAGTTTATCTAACCATTCTTTTGGTGCAACAAAACGTCCTTCACCATGAGAAGCAGGATTACAGTAAGTCTTTCCTAATTCTGCCTGTGCTAACCATGGGGATTTATTTGTTACTACCTTTGTATAAACCATCTTAGAAATATGACGACCAATGGTGTTATATGTCAAAGTAGGGGAATCTGCTGTCTGCTGTCTAATCTCACCATATGGTACTAATCCTAACTTAATCAATGCCTGGAATCCATTACAAATACCTAACATCAATCCGTCACGTTCCTGTAACAGTTTATTTACTGCTTCTGTCATCTTTGCATTACGGAATGCTGTTGCAAAAAACTTCGCACTTCCTTCTGGTTCGTCTCCGGCAGAGAATCCACCTGGGAACATGATAATCTGTGACTGTTCAATCGCCTTTACAAATTCATCTACAGAATCACGAATATCTGTTGCATTCAAGTTCTTAAATACCTTTACAATTGTATCTGCTCCTGCACGCTCAAATGCCTTTGCACTATCATACTCACAGTTTGTTCCCGGGAATACAGGAATAAATACTGTAGGTTTTGCGACCTTATTCTTGCATACATAGATACTGTCTGCCTTGAATACATCTGTCTTAACTTCTTCTTTTCCTTCTACTGCAACTGTTGGGAATACTTTTTCCAAAGTGCCTGTCCATGCCTCTAATGCTTCATCCATTGTGATTTCCATATCACCATAGATAAACTTCTTCGCATCGTTTACTTCACCGATTACTTTGCTGTCTGCGATTGTCTTAAGTACCATATCCACTTTATCTGCCGGTACTTCTGCTACCAAGTTACCGAATCCAGGTGCAAACATGCAATCTTTGCATACATCTGCATCTACGGTTACACCTAATTTATTACCAAATGCCATCTTACTTAAAGCAGATGCAACACCTTTTCCATCTAATGCGTATGCAGATACAATTGCTTTCTTCTGAATCAATTCATGAATTGCATCATATAATTTCATTACCTGAGCATAATCCGGTAAATCATATGCATCCTTTGCAATCTTGAAACTCATTAACTTGTTACCGGCTTTTTTCAGCTCTGGTGTAATAATATCCTGCTCTTTTGCAATATCAACTGCAAAGGAAACCAAAGTTGGTGGTACATCAATATCGTTAAAGGTTCCGGACATGGAGTCTTTTCCACCGATAGAAGGAAGTCCAAATCCAATCTGTGCATTGTAAGCTCCTAACAATGCTGCAAATGGCTGACTCCAACGATGTGGTTCTTCGCTCATTCTGCGGAAATATTCCTGGAAAGTAAAACGAATCTTCTTATAATCACCACCTGCTGCAACGATTCTTGCTACAGACTCTAATACTGCATATACAGCTCCATGATATGGACTCCAGGAAGATAAGTATGGGTCAAATCCATAAGCCATCATTGTTACGGTATCGCATTTTCCATTCATAACCGGAAGTTTTGCAACCATACTCTGTGTCTCTGTTAACTGATAACGTCCACCATAAGGCATGAATACACTTCCTGCTCCGATAGAGCCGTCAAACATTTCTACTAAGCCCTTCTGAGAGCATCCGTTTAAGTCGGATAAAGTAGTCATCCAAGCTTTCTTTACATCTCCGGCATTTAATGCTTCTTCTACGCCTGCAATTTCTTTCTTTTCAAAGAAGTTCTCTTCTTTTGCAGGAATATCAACAGCAACAGTTGTTTCCTGATGCGCTCCGTTGGTATCTAAGAAAGCTCTGGAAATATTTACAATTTCCTTTCCTCTCCACTCTAATACCAATCTTGGCTCTTCTGTTACAACTGCAACTTCTACTGCCTCTAAGTTTTCTTCTTTTGCATAATTTAAAAACTGCTCTACATCTTCCGGTGCAATTACAACTGCCATACGCTCCTGAGATTCAGAAATTGCGATTTCTGTTCCATCCAGACCTGCGTATTTCTTAGGTACTTTATCTAACTGTACACGAAGTCCGTCTGCTAATTCACCGATTGCAACAGAAACTCCACCTGCACCAAAGTCATTACATTTCTTAATAATATGAGCCACTTCTTCTCTACGGAACAAACGCTGAATCTTACGCTCTGTAGGTGGGTTACCTTTTTGAACTTCTGCACCACAGGTATCAATAGACTGGGTGTTGTGAGCCTTAGAAGAACCGGTTGCTCCACCACAACCATCACGTCCGGTACGTCCACCTAATAAAATAATAATATCTCCGGGATCAGAAGTAAGTCTTTGTACTGCACGTCTAGGAGCAGCTCCCATAACAGCACCAATCTCCATACGTTTTGCTACATAGTCCGGATGATAGATTTCCTTCACATATCCGGTAGCAAGACCAATCTGATTTCCGTAAGAACTATAACCATGTGCAGCTCCACGAACTAACTTCTTCTGTGGTAACTTTCCTTCCATAGTATCTTTTACAGATACAGTAGGATCAGCAGCTCCGGTTACACGCATTGCCTGATATACATAAGTACGTCCTGACAATGGGTCACGAATTGCTCCACCAAGACAAGTTGCAGCTCCACCAAATGGTTCAATTTCTGTTGGATGGTTATGTGTTTCATTTTTAAAGTTTACTAACCATTCTTCTGTTTTTCCGTCTACTTCTACCGGAACAACAATAGAACATGCATTGATTTCATCAGATTCTTCCTGATCGTCTAATTTTCCTTCTTTTTTCAGACGTTTCATTGCCATCAAAGCAAGGTCCATTAAACAGATAAACTTGTCATCTCTTCCTTTATATAATTCCTTATGGGTATTTACATAATCTGCATAAGTTTCTTCCATTGGCTTCTTATAAAAGCCTTCACCGAATGCTACATCTTTTAACTCGGTAGAGAAGGTAGTATGACGGCAATGGTCTGACCAGTAGGTATCTAATACACGAATCTCTGTCATAGAAGGATTACGCTTCTCTTCGTTTTTGAAATAATTCTGAATATGTAAAAAGTCTTTAAATGTCATAGCAAGTCCCAAAGAATCATATAATTCTTTTAACTGTGCCTCTGGCATATCTTTAAATCCATCAAATATTTTTACATCTGCCGGCTCATCAAACTTCTGTACTAAAGTTTCTGGTTTTACAAGGTCTGTCTCTCTGGAGTCTACCGGATTAATACAGTGATTCTTAATCGCCTCTAACTGAGCATCTGTAACTTCACCTTCGATTACATAGGTAGTTGCAGAACGGATAATCGGTTCTTCGTTTTCATTCAATAACTTCATACACTGTTCTGCTGAATCAGCACGCTGGTCAAACTGTCCTGGTAAAAATTCTACGCTAAAAGTCTTTGCATTTCCCAGTTCAAAGTTCTCTTCATATACATCATCCACAGGTGGCTCACTAAAAACAGTCATTAATGCCTTCTTGTAAGTCTCCTCTGAAATATTTTCAATATCATAGCGAATCAATACGCGCACATTCGTTACGGTCTTAATTCCCAAATAACTCTTGATTTCAGACTGCAACTCTTTTGCCTGAATTGCAAATGCAGGTTTCTTTTCCACAAATACACGTCTTACGTTGCTCATAAATACCTCCTGAAATAATATAAAATAAAACAAATCTACTTAGCCGTACCAAAACCCAGTCCGCCACTTTTCCTACAAACATGAAAACTGACATTCTTAGATTTTTCACCGCTTATTGCTACGCTCATTATATCGTGATTTTATCACTCCATAATTTCGTCGTTCGTTGAACACACAAGCATGTTCCTCTCACTTGCATTCATTATATCATACACACATATAATTAGTATAATTAATATATTTAATTTCATTTATAAGTATTGTTTCATTTTTGCCGCATATTTATTAGCAGGAATCCTAATTGACATACTTATAATTTCCACTTATAATTATTATAGCTATATTATATAATTATTATTAAAAGATATTATTAAAAGAGGGACGTCCATGGATATTAACTACGAGTTATATAAAGTTTTTTACTATGTAGCTTCTTCCCTAAGCTTTTCTGAAGCCTCCAAGAAGCTCTTTATTTCACAATCTGCGGTAAGCCAGTCTATTAAGACTTTGGAAAAGAAGTTAGAACACCCACTATTTATCCGCAGTACCAAGAAAGTACAGTTAACCCCTGCCGGTCAGATTTTACTAAAACACATTGAACCGGCTATGAATCTGATTCAACGTGGAGAAAATCAGCTACTGGATGCCAATACCCTTGGACTTGGTCAGCTTCATATCGGTGCCAGCGACACGATCTGTCGTTATTTTCTTGTTCCTTATATCAAACAGTTTCACAAGAAGTTTCCAAACGTTCCTATTAAAGTAACAAATGCTACTTCTTTAAATTGTGTTGATTTACTGGAACAGGGTAAAGTGGATTTGATTGTAACCAATTATCCTAATTCCCATCTCAATGGTTCGTATGTACAAAAGACCGTATCCACTTTCCGAGATGTGTTTATTGCTAATCCTGCCTACTTTAACTTAAGACAACAGGAAATTCCTTTTTCCGAATTAAATCAATATCCTATTTTGATGTTGGATCGCAAAAGTACCACCAGTGAATTTCTTCACAATATTTTCCTTCAACATCAATTAGAACTGATTCCGGAAGTAGAATTAAGTAGTAATGACTTGCTTATTGACCTTGCCAAAATTGGTCTTGGAATCGCCTTTATTCCGGACTATTGTCTTTCCAGAGACACACCGGAATTATATGTACTGCAAACCAAAGAAAAACTACCGGAACGTCAACTGGTCGCTGCCATTAATCCAATTCTTCCGGTTTCTGCTTCTACCGAAGAATTTCTAAAACTTTTACCAAATGTAAATGCATAAAATTCTGGAGTAACCTATCAGTTACTCCAGAATTTTTTTACTCTTTCCTGTACATTTTCTACTGTTACTTTCTCATAATCTGCCCATTCTCTTGGAAACATGCCGAGATATTCCCGTTGTAAAAAACGCTCATCCAATAAAACAATGACTCCCTTATCCTCCACCGTTCTAATAACTCTTCCTGCTGATTGCAGTACCTTATTCATCCCCGGATACCGGAAGGCATAGTCAAATCCTTCTCCATAACGCTTATCATAATAATTTTTCAATATTTCCCGCTCATTACTGATTTGGGGTAATCCCGTTCCCACAATCACAGCTCCTATCAGTGCCTCATTTTTCAAGTCAATTCCCTCCGAAAAAATTCCACCCATAACACAAAATCCTACTAGCGTATTTTCTCTTTCCATACGGAATGCTTCCAAAAATTCTTCTCTTTCCTGTTCCCGCATACCGCTTTCCTGTACAACACAGTCCATTTCTCCCAAATTCAGAGCATAAAATTTTTCCAATACCTGCCCCATCATTTTATAAGAAGGAAAAAATGCCATATAGTTTCCTTTTCTTCCCTGGGCTGTTTCGTAAATATAACGAGCTATCTTAGTAAATTCCCGTTCATTCCTTCTGGTATATTTACTGCTTACATCTGTACCAATTACCAATAAACGCTGTTCCTTTGAAAACACCGTTTTTGCATACACTGCATAATTATCCTCTTTGGTACTCAATAGTTTCTTATAATACTGAATCGGTAATAATGTTGCCGAAAAAAAGATTGTACTTCTTCCCTTATCCAAACATTCCTGCAAATTCACCGCTGTATCCACACAGTAAAGTTTTACCTTGAATCTTCCATCGGCTTCATGTTCCGTATATACAACATAATTTTCATCCACTCGCTCATACATATTTAGGAAATGGCGCAACTCTAAGTAAAACTCCTGTACCTCTTTTTTCTCCGGAAAAGAAATATCCTTTAAGAAAAACTCTTCTAATGCTGCTCCTAATTGCATCAGTAAAAAAACGAATGCCCCCAGATTGTCCAATATCTCATAATTGTCGCACTGTCGTTTCAATTCCAGCAAATGACTATTGCACTTTTCCAATGCTTTTACGCATTTTCTACTATGCTCCTTCATAATCTTCTTTACTTTTAGAAAGTCTTCCTTATAAAGAACTGCACTATACATTTCCCTGCCACGTTCTACCAGATTATGTGCCTCATCAATTAAAAATAAATATTCCCCCTTTACTCCCTCTGCAAAAAATCGTTTCAAATACACATTCGGGTCAAACACATAGTTATAATCACAAATAATATCATCCACCCATAAAGTAGTATCTAGACATAATTCAAACGGACACACCCGAAACTTTTCCGCCTGTTGAATCAAAACTTCTCTGGTAATATCACGTTCTGTTTGAATCAAATCAAATACTGCATCATTTACACGATCATAATGTCCTTCTGCGTAAGGACAGTGCACCGGATTACAATCCATTTCTTCACACATACATAACTTTTCTTTTGCAGTAATGGTAATAACTCGTCCCAGATATCCCTGTTTTCGAAGTAAATCAAAGGTTTCTTTTGCAACTGTTCTGGTAATGGTTTTCGCTGTCAAATAAAATATTTTATCTGCCAACTCTTCCCCTACTGCCTTTACTGCCGGAAAAACTGTAGTAATGGTCTTTCCTGTTCCTGTTGGTGCCTGAATAAAAAGATTTTTCTCCCGATTGATGGTACGATATACTCCAGCTGCAAGTTCTTTTTGTCCTTCTCGATACGGATAGGGAAACTCCAGTTTTTCAATGGATGTATTTCGCTCTATTCTTGCTTCATACTGAAAATTTGCCCATTTTTCATATAAGCCTACCACCATTTCAAACCATTCTCTGATTTCTTCAAAAGAATAACTCTGTTGAAATCTGCGAATTTCTTCTGTATCCAGGTTGCAATATGTCATCTGTACACGAATTTCCTCTAATTCCTGTTGCTTTGCAAAAATGTAAGCATAACACTTTGCCTGCGCCAAATGTACTTCTATTGGTGCCTCAAGTGCCTGTACATCCATATAAACACCCTTTATTTCGTCAATGGTGACTCCTGTTTCTTCTATTATAATACCGTCTGCTCTTCCTTCGATTAGTAGCTGATATTTTTCCTTCTGCAATTCTATCTTTAAAGGAACTTCCGGTTGATAAGAAGCCCCCATTCTTCGTTGAATTTTGCGGTGAATCCTGCTACCTTCCTGCATCGCTTCTTTCTGACCGCTTTTTCCTCTACGATTATCAATATCACCTGACCGCAGGACAAATTCCACCAGATTCCTTACCGAAATCTTGATTTGTTCCATTCCTTATCCTCGTACTTCTCTTTTTTATTTCTATGCACTAACTATAATACAAAAAAGATGCATAATAATATATTATGCATCTTTTCTTCTCTTTTGTCTATCTTTACATGTCCTAATTTAAGCTACACTGTACTTACTCAATACGTTTTCAAACTCCAAATCTTCTCCGCCATATTTTACGGTTAATTCCTTAGACATTCCAAGTCCCATAACTCCTAAAATTGACTTTGCATCAATTACAATACGCTGATAGGATATGTCAATGTCGAAGTCACAGTTCCCAGCTGCACGCACAAAATCTTGCACTTCTTCTGCATCTGTCAGTTTAATGATTCTTTCATTCATTTTCTTCAATCCTTTCTACATGCCCCCATCAAACTAAACAATAGGGATTATAGCATCTTTTTTCATTTTGTCAACTTTTCTGCGGTAAATTTTACCATGGTAACGTGCTAATTTTTACTGTTTTTTAAGTAAATACTATACACTTTTTGTCATATAAACATTTCACTTTTCACACCTTATTGAGAAATATTCCTATTTTTATTGTCAAAATGATTTGTTTTTTTTTTATTTTTGCCATGTTTTTATTCATTTATACAATTTTGTATTTTTTATAATTTTCCATTTCTTGACTATTTTATAATAAGAATCTATAATATTTCTTATCATAAAATACTATATGCTGTTAAAATATAAGTGGCTCAAATAGAAAGGAATTTTATTATGAACTTAGAAACTTTTTTTAATGAACATCCTTCCGTAGCCATTGCATTTTCTGGTGGTTGTGATTCCTCTTACTTACTTTATCAAGCCTCCCAGTATGCAACAGATGTTCATGCTTATTATATGAATACTGCTTTTCAACCCGCTTTTGAATTGGAAGATGCACAAAGATTTTGTGCGCAGTATCACATTCCGCTCACCGTTTTGTCATTAAATGTCTGTCAAAATCCAGACGTTGTTAGAAATGATTCTCTTCGTTGCTATTATTGTAAACAAGAGATTTTTTCCAATATTTTAGCAGCAGCTCAAAAAGATGGATATACTACATTATTAGATGGAACAAATGCCTCTGATAATGCAACTGACCGACCCGGCATGCGTGCTCTTGCAGAATTACAGGTGTATTCTCCTTTAAGACTCTGTAATCTTACTAAAACCCAGATTCGCCAACATTCAAAAGAACTTGGGCTCTTTACCCATGACAAGCCTGCTTATGCATGTCTTGCCACAAGAATCCCTGTAAATACTCCAATTGAACAGGCTGACTTAGAGCGGGTAGAAGAATGTGAAAAAATACTATTTTCCCTTAATTTTACAGATTTTCGTGTCCGTATCTTTCACAATGCAGCACGAATACAGTTACCTAGTAAACAGTTTTCTCAGGCAATTGAACAGTACCAAACTATCACTTCCTTATTTCGGCCTTATTTTGACACTGTTCTATTGGATTTAGTACCGAGAGACAACTAATTAAAACATATAATTTATTATCATAGAGGAGGTATGTAAAATGAAAACACTTTTTATTGATTGCAGTATGGGAGCTGCCGGGGATATGCTTATGGGGGCGCTTTATGAACTTTTAACACCTCCACAACAAGAAGATTTTTTAGAAACTATGAATCACCTGCTTTCCAAAAATATTTCTGTTACTGCCACTCCATGCGAAAAATGCGGCATTTACGGAACTAAGATGAATGTTTCCATCTACGGAAAAACAGAAGAAACTTCGCTTTCTGAAACTTCTTCCCATACTTTCCACGATGCTCATACAAGCTATTCTGATATTCTGGCACAAATTGACTCTCTTGCAGTTTCTTCTTGGGTAAAACAACACGCAAAAGAAGTCTATACTTTAATCGGAAATGCAGAAAGTTATGTCCATCACACTGATATTACACAAATTCACTTCCATGAAGTTGGCACATTAGACGCTGTCATGGATGTAGTAGGATGCTGTATTTTACTAGAACGCCTTGCACCAGAACAAATTTTAGCCTCTCCTGTTCATGTAGGAAGTGGTACTGTTTCTTGCGCACATGGTGTTCTCCCAGTTCCTGCTCCTGCCACCGCTGAAATTTTGCAGGGAATTCCTATTTATAGCGGTACCATTACAGGAGAATTATGCACCCCTACCGGTGCAGCTCTTTTAAAACACTTTGTTAGACAATTTCTTCCTATGCCACCAATGACTGTACAAAAAACCGGTTACGGCATGGGAACAAAAGACTTTACTACTGCTAATTGTTTAAGAATCTTTTTTGGTGATATGGACATCCTTCCGGTTCCTTCGAAACGTCAGTTGCCTCATATATCACCTTCTAGTGCAATAAAGGCACCTACTGATTCAGAAAATCATCCGGATTTCTATACAGAAGGTTTTCACAACTTGGACCAGATTTTGGAATTATCCTGCAATTTAGATGATATGACTCCTGAGGCAATCTCCTATACTATGGATGTGTTGCTAGAAGCTGGGGCATTGGATGTCTTTACTACTCCGGTTCATATGAAAAAGAATCGTTCCGGACTTCTTTTGACCTGTCTTTGCAATATGGAACAGGAAAGCATTTTCAGCCGTTTGATTTTAGAACACACTACTACTCGTGGCATTCGAATTCATCCTTGTTACCGCCGTATTTTAGATGCTTCCTTTGAAAAGGTTTCTACACCATATGGAACTATCACTATCAAAGTCAGCACCGGATATGGTATACACAAGTTCAAACCTGAATACGATGACGTTGCCAAAGCTGCTCGCGAACACAATACCACTTTCCAAGAAGTATGGAACGCAGCTAAAGATACTTACTTAAAATAATGTAACACGAAACATTTTTATGCACTAGGACGCAATTTCCTATTGCACAAAAAAGACAGACATCACAGGATAATATCACTTTTTATCCTATGACGTCTGTCTCTTTTTCTTTTTAAGTTAGCAACCACCAGTTCAACTGGTGGTTTAATATTAGCCCTAAAAAGGGCTGATTGCATACACGCCTGAAAGGCGGGTATCACAAGCTTTGTTACTGGTCCTCTATAAAGAGGTA